>CAVAPR010000016.1:0-19547 GCA_963590665.1 Candidatus Methanomethylophilaceae archaeon | reverse complement strand
CAGTAACATTGGTACAGATATTGAATATATGGAAGAAAAGAAAAACTTTAAACTAATAATGAATAGATATGGAATTAAAACCACAAACCCAACAGCAAAAGAATTTTACAGATTTTGGACAGGATTAGAAGCAGAAATTAAACTTGGTAATAATAATATCAAATCACTACACTCTGAAATTTTAGAAAAAGATTATATGCTAACTTGTGTTTCTGATAATATTTTCACAACAAATTATCAAATAAAAAAATTAACTATTAAACAAGATAATATTAATTTAACAAAAGAATTTGCAAATCCGAAAAACATAAAATGCGACATTGTTGCATAAGTAGTTTATTTGAAGGATATTAAAATATAGGAATAAAAAGGGAGAAAAGAAAATGACAGATATAAAAGCAGTAATTCTTGCAGCTGGGAAGGGTACAAGAATGAAATCTGAAACAACACCAAAAGTTTTACATCAAATTTTAGGTAAAACTCTTTTGGGATATGTACTTGATAATGTTAAAAACTTTGTATCAGAAGAGTTTGTAATTGTTGGACACCATGCTGAAGAAGTAGAGAAATTTGTGAAAACAAACTATAGCAATGCAAAAACAGTTTTACAATCTCCACAACTTGGAACAGGTCATGCCGTTTCAATGGTATGCCCCGAACTAGAAAACTTTGATGGATTGGTTATAATCCTTTGCGGAGATACCCCACTTGTAAAAGAGGATACATTGAAAGAATTTGTAAACTTCCACCAAACAAATAATTCAGACATAACTGTAATGAGTACAATTTTTGAAAATCCAACAAACTATGGAAGAATAATTAGAGAAGCAGACAATTCCCTAAAATGTATTGTTGAAGAAAAAGACGCAACAAGAGAACAAAAAGCAGTTAAAGAAGTTAATGCGGGAATTTATTGTTTAAACTGGGGGAAAATCAAATCAGCATTTTCTCAACTTAAAAGCAATAATGCGCAAGGAGAATATTATCTTACAGATATTATTGCTTGGGGTAAAGCTCAAAAATTGAATGTTAACGCATATATTCTAGAAAATAGTGACGAAATTTATGGCATCAATTCAAGATTAAATCTTGCTCAAGCTTCTAAAATGATGAACAAAAGGAATCTTGAAAAATATATGGAAAACGGTGTTACAATCGTTGACCCAGATTCTACATGGATTAGTGAAGATACCGAAATTGGACAAGATACAATTATTTACCCATTTACATATATTGAAGGAAAAAATAAAATTGGTAAAAGTTGCAAAATCGGACCTTGTGCGCACCTAAGAGGAGAAGTTGAAGTTTGTGACAACGTAAAAGTTGGAAACTTTGTAGAAGTAAAAAAATCAAAAATCTCTTCTAATACAAATGTTGGACACTTATCATATATTGGCGATTCCGAACTTGGAGAACACGTAAATATCGGTGCTGGAACAATTACAGCAAACTACAATCCACTCACAAAAGAAAAAACAAAAACAATTTTAAAAGACAATGTAAAAATCGGTTCAAACTCAGTACTTGTTTCTCCTGTTACAGTAGAAGAAGGAACAAATGTTGGGGCGGGAACAATTGTCACTAAAGACCTTCCTGCTTGGGCTTTAGCAATCACTCGTTCTCCACTAAAAGTTATTGAAGATTGGGTGAAAAAACAATTAAATAAATAAAATTTGTAGGGCTTTGCACAATGCAAGCTTTATTCAATAGAATATAAATCCACAGAGAACTTAAATATTTTCCCTGTGGATTTATAATAAATATTTTATTATTTCACTATTGATTTTCTGGGTCTCCTACACAAAATTTCACAATTCCATCTTGTGTAACTTTTGATTCACAGTGATATTCTCTTTTGGGACGGATAGGCTCTTGTGGAGCAACTTCTGTTGAACGGTGATATTTCTGATTTTCCATATAAGTATTTATTTGCCCTCCGAGAATAAATAATACTGGGGAAAGAGTAAATGGAGTCCAAAATGGACTAGATACCACTATTATTAAAATAGCTAACAAAAATTTATTTATAAAAAACTTGGGCTTGCAAATTTTATCAATTATTAAAGAAAAAATTAACCCTACAACTAAAAAAATAATTGCAATTACTGGAATAGCAAAAATAGTAATTAACAAAAAAATAGGCATCCAACTTCCACCACTTGCAGGAAATCCTTCAAGAAAACAAAGAAGTTCACCTATAACAGAAATAATAAGAGCTATAATTGGTAAAATTATAAATGCAGAATGTTTAATTTCTATTTTATTGTTGTCATCCATTTTTTTATTATAATATATGTCCCAATTATAAAAACATCTGTATAAAGGATATTTTTGTTAGAAAATTGTTTGTATGCAAAAGTTGATAAGTTCTCCTTGCTTTACTTTTCCCCTTAAAGTTTTATTATGGTTATAAGGGAGAGAAATTATGTACAATCCGAAATCTACAAAAGCAGAAGAATTTATAGCAAATAATGAAGTTTTAGCAACACTTGAATATGCCCAAAACAACAAAAATAATATTGAACTTATCGATAAAATTATAGAAAAAGCAAAACTTGGAAAAGGTCTAACTCACAGAGAAGCCGCCGTGTTGCTAGATTGTAATGATGAAGAAAAAAATCACGAAATCTTTGAATTAGCAAAAAAAATTAAACAAGATTACTATGGAAATAGAATTGTACTTTTTGCTCCATTATATTTATCAAACTATTGCGTAAATGGATGCGTTTATTGTCCATATCACGCAAAAAATAAACATATTCCTCGTAAAAAAATGACTCAAGAGGAAATTAAGGAAGAAGTAATTGCACTACAAGATATGGGACATAAACGACTTGCAATAGAAACAGGTGAAGACCCCGTTAATAATCCAATTGAATATGTTTTAGAATCTCTTAAAACAATTTATTCTGTGCACCACAAAAACGGAGCAATCAGACGTGCAAATGTAAATATTGCAGCTACAACAGTTGAAAACTATAGAAAATTGAAAGAAGCTGGAATTGGAACATACATTCTCTTCCAAGAAACATATAACAAAAAATCTTATGAAGAACTTCACCCAACTGGTCCAAAACACAATTACGCATACCACACAGAAGCAATGGATAGAGCTATGCAAGGCGGAATTGATGATGTCGGACTAGGAGTATTATTCGGATTAGAATCTTATAGATACGAATTTTCTGCACTTTTAATGCACGCAGAACACCTTGAAGCTGTTTATGGTGTAGGACCACATACAATCTCCGTTCCAAGAATTAGAAAAGCTGATGACATCGACCCATCAACATTTGATAATGGAATTGATGATAATATTTTTGCAAAAATTGTTGCTTGCATAAGAATTGCCGTTCCTTATACAGGAATGATTATTTCTACAAGAGAATCTCAAAAATGTAGAGAAAGAGTTCTTAATCTTGGGGTTTCACAAATCAGTGGAGCTTCAAAAACAAGTGTAGGCGGTTATGCCCACCCTGAACAAGAATCCGAAGAAGAAACCGCACAATTTGATGTAGAAGATAGAAGAAGCTTAGACGAGATTGTAAGATGGCTTATGAAAATGGGTTATGTTCCAAGTTTCTGTACCGCTTGTTATAGAGAAGGGCGTGTTGGAGATAGATTTATGGAAATCTGTAAGGATCAAAAAATTCACAATTTCTGCCATCCAAACGCAATTATGACCCTTGAAGAATACTTAGAAGATTACGCTTCACCAGAAACTCAAAAAGTGGGAGAAGAACTTATCAAAAAAGAATTACAAACGTTTGAGAATAAAAAGCTCGAATGCGCAGTAGAGAAAAATCTCGAAAAAATCAAACACGGAGAAAGAGATTTTAGATTTTAGATTAAAAAAGGTTCATGCAAACAACATGAACCTTTTTTATAATTTATTTATTTTCGATATTGAGGAGGCAAAGATAAATTTTCTTCCGTATATTTTGTTAATTGGGGATTACCACTTTCATCATATTCATAATTGAAAGTTTCAGTAGAACCTCCACAGATTTCAGGAGCAGGATTTTTTGTCATTTTACCTTTAAATGGATCACCATCTGGAGTAAAATACACATTGTGCTCAATTGTACCGTCTTTTGATTCATAACGAACACGTGTAGCATCTCTCATACCAGATTCAGCATCCGCACCCCATTTACCAATATAAATTGTATTACCATCTTTATCTTGGTATGCTTGACCATAAGTCCGATTTCCTAAATCAACTTTTTTGAAACCCATTTTTGCTAAACTTTTTTCATTTGGTAAATTTAAACCAATTGGACTTTGTTCTAAAGCTTGATTTAATTTTTTATTATTATCAGTTTTCGGATAATATCCACCTAAAGCACCAACGCTCTGGCTTCTGCGAGAAGACGTTGTATTTTTAACACTTTGAATTTCATTCAAAGCACTCATCGCATCTAATCTCATAAAAAATCTCCTTTCGTGTTTCTATACTCATAAGCACATGTTCTTATTCACTGTACCTATAAAAAGGATATTTTTATAAAAGAATTGCCCCGCCCCACCACATCATATCATATCATATCATATAGGGCATTATATCTGGGTTTGCGCCTATTTGAAATTTATATTTACATTTTGTTACAATTAAGAGAAATGGAAAAAACTTAACACTACGGTCATCTTGAACTGAGTTCAAGATCTCTAACTAGTGCGTTCGGAATGACATAAATTGAATAGGGGGTTCGGGGGCGTTGCCCCTGATGACACGAGCCATTTAATCATTCGTGTTTTTCTTTTTCGGTTCTACTTTTTCTTTTTTCATCGAAATAAAAAAGAAAAAGTGAACATTATTAAATGTTGGGGTTGAAACCACAACCTACGTTATTATTATTTTTAGAGAATACGAAATAAAAAAGCTGGATCTTTCGGGCTAAAGCCCTCAGAATGACAAATGCGAAAAGCCTTTTTCAAATTCAGTCATTGCGAGCGAATGCGAAGCAATCCAGCTGATTTTTATTGTCGGCGTTGCTACGCCGACCAACAAATAAAATTGTAATAAACTTATTCCCTGTTCCTTTTCACAATGCAAGAAATTCTTCGCTTAATTAAGTATGACGAATTGAATGAAAAAACAACTCCTTTAGAAATCTAAAGGAGTTGTTTTAACTTATAAATTAAAAGAAATTAGTGTTGATCATCATCAACGTTGAAATCAGGAGCACCAAACATACCTTCAATTTCTTCCAAAATTGCAGATGGTTTTCTTGCTTGATTACGTTGAGCAACAGCACGTTTTCTTTCTTCTCTATCACGTTCTTCATTTGCGTTAATCAAATGATGGAAACCAGTACCAGCAGGGATTAGACGACCAATAATAACGTTTTCTTTCAAACCTCTTAACAAGTCTTTCTTACCTTCTACTGCAGCTTCTGTCAAGATTCTTGTTGTTTCTTGGAATGAAGCAGCTGAAATGAATGATTCAGTATTCAAAGATGCTTTTGTAATACCTAACAACATGTATTCACAAGTTGCAGGAGTATTACCAGCTTCTTCCGCTGCTTTATTTTCTTTTTCGAATGTTTGCATTTCAATCAACTCACCTGGTAATAATTTTGTATCACCAGCGTCAATAATCTTAACTTTCTTAGTCATTTGACGAACAATGATTTCAATGTGTTTATCAGCAATTTCAACACCTTGAGAACGATATACACGTTGTACTTCATCTACCAAGTATTGTTGAGCTGCTTCAGGTCCAGACAATCTCATAACATCATGTGGGTTTAATGGACCAGATGTTAAAGGTTGACCTTTTGAAATCTTTTGACCGTTTGAAACGATTACGTTTGCATCAATTGCATATTTGATTTCTGTTGAAGAACCTTCATTGTCAACTAAGAACAATCTTGGGAATCCTTCATCATCAATTTCAATTTTTGCAGTACCATCATTTTCTGCTAAGATTGCACAATCTTTTGGTTTTCTACCTTCCAAAAGTTCTTCAACCTTCGGCAAACCTTGAACAATGTCGCCTGTTTTTTCTCTTTCAAATACCAATGTTGCAATCAAGTCACCTCTTAGTACTAATGAACCAGAGTCGATTTGAAGCATTGTACCTGGGCTGATTAAGTAAGGGCGACCATTTCTGATTGAAATTTCACCTTTATTAACAGCTGTAACAAGACCAGAAACAGGAGATGTTTCACCACTTTCAGCCAAAACTTTATCAGCTTTAACAAAATCACCTTTCTTGATAACAGCTTTACCTTTAACAGGAACAGTTGTTTCACAAGAGTCAGAGATTAATAAAAGTCTTCTAACATCTTCGCTATCACCTTTTAATGAAGCAACAGCATCATTCATTGCAAGAACTTGAGTTTTAGCAACTGGAGTTCTAGGGTCAATTGTTTCACCATCTTTTACAAGTAATTCAGTTTGAAGAGCAGCGTTTGCAGCACCTTCCATTTCACGACGAACAATCAAGTTTTCTAATACAACGATTCTCAAACTTCCGTTAGAATCAAGTTCTACCATACCTTTAAGGTGTGATAAGTAACCTTGCATTTGAAGAACTAAGCTTGTTCTTGTGATTGTAGCACCGTCAACATTTCTTACTCTTGCACCATCTTTGTATTGAAGTTGAGTTACAGGAACAATGTCAATTAATTCATCAGTTGTATTGAATGCAATTGATACATCCTTTTGGTTAACTTCTAATACTTGAACTGGTCTAACTAAGATTTGTACAGGTTGGTTTGCGATTGAATCTTCATCAATTGTTAATGATGCATCACCATCTTCATCTAAATCATCAATTGGAAGATCGTCAGCAGCAGAATCCATAATTGTAACAATTGAAGTTTCTTTTGCTTTTACACCTTCTGCAATCAATGTACCTTTCTTAACAACTTCACCTTCATCTACTTTCAATTCTGAAATATTTGACAATGTGTGAACTTCACCAGGTCTAACTGTAATTTCGTGGATTACATCATTATATTCTTTAAATTCAACAACACCGTCGATATGGCAGTAAACATCTTTAACAATTTCAGTACCAGCTGTAACTGCTGTACCATTTTCTACCATTTTTAAAGAACTATCTTTGTTAATTTGGTGAACTTCTTCTGGAATAAATACAACCTTACCAGGTTTTGTAATAATTTGATTATCATCAACTTCAACGTCAACGTATCTAATTTCACCAGAAGATGAAACTGAACAATCATCATCAATAAGTTCGGCAATAATCATACCGTTTTCAACTGTTGTATCAACAGGAGCTTTAACGATATATTTTTCACCAGTTGAATCAACTGTCCAAAGTTGTTCTTTTTTAGTTTGTTCAAATGAAGCATTTTCTGGTTGTAAAGATGCGATTACAATTGTCAATTCTTTACCTTGAACAATCTTCTTAATCTTCTTACCATCAAATTTAGCTTCTTCAACAACTAAATCATCACCAACTCTAACTTCACCACCATGTTCGCAAATTGTTAAAGTTTCAGCCAATTTTTCACCTTTAGAAATCTTTTGACCATCCTTAACAAGAACTTTTGAACCACCAGGTAATGTATAAACATCACCACCTAAAACCCAAACAATACCTTGTTTGTTTGTAGTTCTAAGAATGTTGCCTTGTCTATCTTTCTTTTCATCAGCTTTGAAATCTTCAAATACGATTTCACCACTAATATCAGTTGTAATATCTTTTGTTGCTTTTTCTGTCAAACGGCTGCTATCACCTTGAGAAGATGGAGCGTGTTCAGCCATTTTGAAGCCTTTAGCAATTTCTTGTCCATCAGTAATGAACAATGTTGCACCAGCTGGGATGTGATATTTAGTTGTTCTTTTTTCGCCTTTAACTTCAATATCAGCTTCGTACATTGATACTTGAACAATATCACCGTGACGAGTTCTAAGTTCTCTAGCTTTAATTTTTGAAACAACTGTACCAGCTTCACGAGCAATGATTTCTTTTTTAGCTTCTTTTACACCAACAGCACCACCAGTGTGGAATGTTCTCATTGTTAACTGTGTACCAGGTTCACCGATTGACTGAGCAGCGATAATACCGATTGCTTCACCAATATCAACAAGTTTTTGAGTTGTCATTGCCCAACCATAACATTTTTGGCATACACCGTATTCCAAACCGCAAGTTAAACCTGAACGAACTCTTAATTCATGTAAATCTAAACCTGAGATTTTTTTGATGTCATCTCTGTCCATTGTTTTACCATTTGGAACTATAACTTTTCCATCAGCGTCAACAATATCTTGAGCAACTGTTCTACCCAATAATCTATCGATTAAAGGAACAATAACAACATCACCATCAGTAATAGGTTTCATGTTGATATATTTATCAGTATGACAATCATCAGCTCTAATAATTACGTCTTGAGCAACGTCAACTAGACGTCTTGTTAAGTAACCAGAATCGGCTGTTTTCAACGCTGTATCTACAAGACCTTTACGAGCACCGTATGATGAAATGATGTATTCAGTAACTGATAGACCTTCTTTAAAGTTTGATTTAATAGGTAAGTCAATGATTTGACCTTGTGCGTCAGCCATCAAACCTCTCATACCAACCAACTGTGAAACCTGTGACAAGTTACCACGGGCTCCAGAGAATGCCATCATATATACTGGGTTCAATCTGTCAAAGTTTTCAACAACTTGTTCTGTTAATTTAGCTGTTGTTTCTGACCAAGTATCGATAACCTTTGTATATCTTTCAACTTCTGTAATTTCACCTTTTAGGTATCTTTTTGTTGATTTTTCAATTTCATCTTCTGCTGATTTCAACAAATCTTTTTTGATTGATGGAACTGACAAGTCAGCAATTGAAATTGTAGTACCAGAAACAGTTGCATATTTGTAACCCAAACGCTTTAAAGCATCTGCCAACGATGCAGCTTTAGCACCACCGTATTCCAAATACATCTGACCTAACAATTTCTTCAATGAACCTTTGTCCATTTGTTTGTTAATGAAATCAGGTGTTTTTTTATGTGTATATGTGTTTTCCATTCTAATTTCCTTTTTACTTTTTATGCCCTACTATTTTTTAAGGCTTAGTATCTTTTACACAAGTGCTTTTCTAACTTCTTCGTTAAAGATAATTCTACCAACTGTAGTTTCTAATTTTTCACCTTTTTCATCTCTTACAACGATTTTATCGTGAAGCTTGATTACACCAACTTCTAAAGCTGAAATAGCATCTTGGAAGTTATAGAAGTAACCTTTAACTTCTTGAGATGGATCTTTCAAGGTAGTCAAGTAATACATACCCAATACCATATCCTGAGAAGGTGTTACAATTGGTTTTCCGTTAGCAGGTGCTAACAAGTTGTTAGTAGCCAACATCAACATTCTAGCTTCTGCTTGAGCTTCAATTGATAAAGGAACGTGAACAGCCATCTGGTCACCATCGAAGTCAGCGTTGAATGCTGTACAAGCCAATGGGTGAAGTTGAATAGCACGACCTTCTACCAATTTTGGTTCAAATGCTTGAATACCAAGTCTGTGAAGGGTTGGAGCACGGTTCAACATTACAGGGTGTCCATCAATTACCTCTTCTAGAATATCCCAAACGATTGCTTCTGAACGTTCGATTTTCTTCTTAGCAGATTTAATGTTTTGAACATATCCACGTTCAATCAATTTGTTAACAACAAATGGTTTGAACAATTCAATTGCCATTTCTTTTGGCAAACCGCATTGGTTCAATGAAAGTGATGGACCAACAACGATAACTGAACGACCTGAATAGTCAACACGTTTACCTAACAAGTTTTGACGGAAACGACCTTGTTTACCTTCAATGATGTTAGATAATGATTTCAACGCTCTGTTATTAGGACCAACAACTGTTCTTCCTCTTCTACCATTATCAATAAGAGCATCAACTGCTTCTTGAAGCATTCTCTTTTCATTTCTAACGATAATTTCAGGAGCCCCCATTTCTAACAATCTTTGTAAACGGTTGTTTCTGTTAATAACACGTCTGTATAAATCGTTTAAGTCAGATGTAGCAAATCTGCCACCATCCAATTGAACCATTGGTCTTAAGTCTGGAGGTGTTACAGGAAGTACATCCATAATCATCCAAGTTGGGCTTGTTTCTGATGAAATCAAGTTATCCAACAATCTCAATCTCTTAATTAATTTAGATTTCTTTTGAACTGAAGTTACATTACCAGCAAGTTCGCCTCTGATTTCTTCAGCCAATTTTTTAGTATCAATTTCAGAAAGAAGTTCTTTAATAGCTTCTGCACCAATACCAACTTTCAATGTTGATTCTTCGTTTTCAGCCATGTAATCTTCATATTCTTCTTCTGATAATAATTGTAATTTTCTGAAATCACTATCTCCGCCATCAATTACAACATAGCTGTTGAAATAGATAACTTGTTCAAGATCTTTCAAAGTCATATCTAAAAGTAAGCCTAAGTATGAAGGAATACCTTTTAAGAACCAAATATGAGAAACAGGAGCTGCAAGCTTAATGTGTCCCATTCTGTGACGTCTTACTTTTGAATCAGTAACTTCAACACCACAGCGTTCACAGATGATACCTTTATGTCTTACTCTTTTGTACTTACCGCAATAACATTCCCAGTCTTTTGTTGGCCCAAAAATTCTTTCGCAGAATAAGCCATCTCTTTCAGGTTTTAGCGTACGGTAGTTAATTGTTTCCGGTTTGGTTACTTCGCCGTGTGACCATTGAAGTATTCTTTCCGGAGACGCTATACTTATTCGTATATAATCAAAATAATCAATGCTTGTTGACATTTATAATGTTCTCCTTTTTTATTTTTGTGAGAAGTGAATTGTGAAAGGTGAAACGCCCGATTGGGCTGTTCACTATTCACTTTTCACGCTTCACTTATATTATAAATCTCCGAAAGTAGTTGGTGTTTCAAAGAAGTTGATATTCAACAACTCTGAATCAACATCTGATAACGTACGTTTTGGAGCAGCTTTTCTTAAGTCGTCCATATCAGTCATCAAATCTACTTCCTGACCGTCTTTCTTAGCTACGGTAATATCCAAACCGATACTTTGTAATTCTCTTACAAGTACCTTGAATGATTCAGGAATACCAGGTCTTGGGATATTATCACCTTTAACGATTGCTTCGTATGCTCTGTTACGTCCGTTAACATCATCTGATTTGATTGTTAACATTTCTTGTAGAGTATAAGCAGCACCGTAAGCTTCCAATGCCCAAACTTCCATTTCACCGAATCTTTGACCACCGAATTGAGCTTTACCACCCAATGGTTGTTGAGTTACAAGTGAGTAAGGACCTGTGCTTCTTGCGTGGATTTTATCATCAACCAAGTGGACAAGTTTCAAGAAGTAAGTCCAACCAACTGCAACAGGTCTATCAAATGGTTCACCTGTTCTACCATCGATTAGCAATACTTTACCGTCTTCTCCAACCCAATCGCAACCAGATTCTTTGATACCTCTAAGAAGTTCAGCTTTAGTAGCGATTTCTGATTGATTTTCACCGTACATTTCATCGAATGAAGGTGCTTCATAATAGTCACGAGTTAAGTATGCAGCCAAACCTAGCAATAATTCATAAGTTTGACCAACGTTCATACGAGAAGGAACACCAAGTGGATTCAATACAATATCTACTGGAGTACCATCTGGCAAGAATGGCATATCTTCTTTAGGTAAAATTCTTGAAACAATACCTTTGTTTCCGTGACGACCAGAAAGTTTATCACCTACAGAAACTTTACGTTTTTGAGCAATGTAAACTCTGATTACTGTATTAGCTCCTGGTGGTAATTCATCACCTTTTTCTCTATCGAATACTTTAACGTCGAGAACTCTACCACCTTCTCCGTGAGGAACACGAAGAGAATTGTCTTTAACATCTCTAGCTTTTTCAGCGAAGATTGCTCTCAACAATTTTTCTTCTGGTGGATGTTCAGATTCACCTTTTGGTGTAACTTTACCAACTAGAATATCATCAGCATAAACTCTAGCACCAATACGAACAATACCACGTTCATCCAAATGTCTTAGAGCATCTTCTGAAACATTAGGAATTTCACGAGTGATTTCTTCTGGTCCTAATTTAGTTTGTCGAGCTTCGATTTCTAATTTTTCAATGTGTAATGAAGTGAAGATGTCATCGTGAACACATCTTTCTGAAAGCAAGATAGCATCTTCGAAGTTATAACCTTCCCAAGGCATATAAGCAACCAAAATGTTTTTACCTAATGAAAGTTCACCACCACAAGTTGAAGCACCATCGGCAATTACATCACCAGCTTTAACCTTGTCGCCTTCGTGAACGATTGGTTTTTGGTTGATACAAGTATCTTGGTTAGATCTTACATATTTCATAAGAGTATAAATATGTGGTTTTCCGTGAGTATCACGAATAACGATTTCTTCACCAACAACTCTTTCAACAGTACCGTCAACATCTGCAACGATAACCATACCAGAGTCCTTAGCAACACGAGATTCAAGACCTGTACCAACTCTTGGTCTTTCAGTAATCAATAGCGGTACTGCTTGACGTTGCATGTTAGAACCCATCAATGCACGGTTAGCATCATCGTGTTCAATAAACGGAATCATTGATGTTGCAACTGAAATAATCTGAATTGGGCAAACACCAACAAAGTCGATTTTTGAAGCATCGCACATAATAAATTCAGATCTATATCTTGCAGGTACAACTTT
The DNA here is from genome assembly GCA_963590665.1 of Candidatus Methanomethylophilaceae archaeon. Lineage (GTDB taxonomy): Bacteria > Cyanobacteriota > Vampirovibrionia > Gastranaerophilales > Gastranaerophilaceae > Zag111. The sequence continues at coordinate 6,854 of CAVAPR010000016.1, read as the reverse complement.
TTCAACGAATTTTCTGTCTTTTGTTAATTTAACGTCAGCTGGAGCGCAACGATAGTTTTCATCGGCATCTGCTGTCATATAAACAACTTCATCTGTTACAACACCATCTTTAACAACGAAGAATGGAGATTCAACAAATCCATAATCGTTAACTTTAGCGTGTGTAGCTAATGAACCAATCAAACCAGCGTTTGGACCTTCTGGAGTTTCAATCGGACAAATACGTCCATAGTGAGAAGGGTGAATATCACGAACTGCGAAACCAGCTCTTTCTCTTTGTAAACCACCAGGTCCTAATGCTGAAATACGTCTTTTGTGAGTTAATTCAGCAAGTGGGTTAGTTTGGTCCATGAACTGTGACAATTGAGAAGAACCGAAAAATTCTTTCAATGAAGCAACCAAAGGTTTTGTATTCAACAAGTTCAATGGTGTTAATGTTTCAGAATCCTGAAGTGTCATTCTTTCTTTAACAATTCTTTCAATTCTTGATAAACCTACTCTGAATTGGTTTTGAAGAAGTTCACCAACTGAACGGATTCTTCTGTTTCCTAAGTGGTCAATATCATCCAACTGGCCTTCATCATAAGTTAAGTTGATTAAATATTCGATTGTAGAAACAATATCTTCAACTGTTAATGTTCTTTGATTCTTAGGAATATTTAAGTTTAATTTTTTGTTTAATTTGTAACGACCAACACGACCAATATCGTATTTCTTTTCATCAAAGAATCTTGATTCCAAGATTTGGCGACCACCTTGTGGAGAAGCAGGATCACCAGGTCTTAATTTTTTGTATAATTCAACTAAAGCTTCATCAGTTGTTTCAGTTGGGTCTTTTTCCAAAGTTTTCTTCAAAAATTCAAAGTGAGTGAATTTTGATTCCATTTCTGGAACTGTAATACCCATAGCTTTCAACAATGTTGTAGCCAAGATTTTTCTATTTTTATCGATTTTAACGTGGATAACATCGTTAGAATCTGTTTCAATTTTCAACCATGCACCTCTGTTAGGAATCATAGTTGCGTTATATAAACGTTTTCCTGTTGGAGATGGGTCACACTTGAAGTAAACACCAGGAGAACGAACGATTTGTGATACGATAACACGTTCTGCACCGTTTACAATGAATGTACCTTTGTCAGTCATTGTAGGGATATCACCGATGTAAACTTCTTGTTCTTTAATTTCACCGCTATCACGGTTAACAAGTCTAATCATTACACGCAATTGTTTTGCATAAGTTGCGTCATGAATTCTTGCTTCTTCAACTGTGTACTTCGCATTGTCGAAAGTATAGTTTGGTAAGAAGTGTAATTCTAATCTGCCTGTATAGTCTTTAATTGGAGAGAATGAAAGTAATTCTTCTTTCAAACCTTCTTTTAAAAACCATTCAAACGATTTTTTTTGCACTTCAATAAGGTCTGGTAAATCGTCCAAACGAGTATGAGGAATACCCATTGGCGTTACTCTTTTTGCATATTTTGTCTTAGACATCAATTCACCTCATTTTAAAATGGTGTACGTACTATAAAAACTTTTTCTAACTTAAGGCTGTAAACCCTCTACCGAAAATGGTAAATGTCTGCAATTTTAATATTTTGTTATTGTTGGTGAAATCCGCTTATAATCAAACTTCCGAGATTTAGGCACACTTCGCCCAACTTACTTTTGCATGTTCTCTCATCTTATTACATCAATATTCATAGTCAAGCTAATTTAGCATGTTTTATGGGAAAATTTTTCACTTTTCTTAATAATTTTTTACAAGCCCCAAATTTTTAATTTTTAAAAAGCTTGTAAGTTTGACTACGTAAGGATTTTACCCGTCAAGTAAAATTTTGAGAACTTTTGAACATTGCATAAATAAAGGATTTGAGGCAAATAACCTCAAACCCTTATGCTTCAATACTTATAGTAAATTTACAAATTTGAAACTCTTTATATAATAATTATTTTTCTTCGGCTTCGTCACAATCTAGAACTTCGTTAATATGTTCAATAAGTTCTGTTGAGTGGTAATGAACAGCGTGCTCTGATTTATGGTGAATATCAACCAAATGATAGTGCATTGCCATTTCTAATTTAATTAGCGCAATATTATAATCATAAATATTAGATACATAAGTTTCTAATGAATTAATATAATCTTTTCTTGCATCTTGCAATGCTACATAATTAAGTTCTCCTGTTTTATATTTATTTTCAACAACTTTTAAATTTTCATCCGCTTGAAGAACTTTCATTTTAGTAATTGCGATTTGATTTTGAGCTTTTTCACAATTATTCAAAGATTTTTTTACCTCAAAATATAAATTTTTCTTAAACAAATCGATTTCATTGTCCGCTAAATTCAATTGAGCATTAGCACCTTTTATACTATGCTTTAACTCCATCAAATTAACAGAAGAAGTCAAATTTACCCCAACTTGTAAACCATTATTTGTTGCATAATTTGAGTTGTTAAAACCATATTTTGCACCAACATTTAAGTCTGGCAAATAAGTTCTTTTTATATATAAAAGAGATTGTTCCATTGCATGTTTTGTAGAGATTAAAACATTCAAATCTGGACTGTTTTGATAAGCAAGTTCTACCGCATTATCGGGATTGAATGGAAATTTTACAGAAGAAAAATCATTCAATTTCAAATTTTCGCTATCAAAATTCATTTTGCTAGAAAATGTTGGGGTGTCTTTAAGTGTATATTTAGCCTTGGTTTCAACATACATTGTATTGTTCATATCAAGAATAGAATTTTTATAATTATTTTGACTTTCAATTAAATTAATTTTAGCAGAGCTTAAATTTAATTCTGCCGTTTTCAAATCAGATTTATCTTTATTCTTTGCAAGATTTAAAAATTTTTCATTCAAATTTACATTTTCTTGGGCAACTTTTAATAATGCTTTAGCTCTTAAAAGCTCATAATATCGAAGTTTTACATCAAAAATAGTGTTGCAAAGACTATCCATAAATTCATACTCTGCACCAATTTTGTAAAATTCTTCCATCTTGATATAAGCTGTAGTTTTTCCAAAATTCCAAACTAATTTATTTACAGACAAAGCGACTGTTGGCAATTCTCGATAGTGAGAATTATAATAACTATTATCCGAATTATTTTCATTATAAAACCCAGCCCCAAGACTTATAACTGGGAAATATTGAGATTTAGCAATTCCAACATTACTTTGAGCAATATCTAATTGATATTTTTTCTGTTTAATTTTAGGGCTATTTTTAAAAGCCACAGCAAGACAATCTATCATAGATAGTGCTGAACCGTCTTTTATATCAACACTTCGTGAAAACTGTGGATCTTCAATCCCAAAAGCAGAAGAAGTTCCAGCTAATATACATAATATAATTAATATAATTGTCTTTTTTAGGCTCATATATTAATTATACAATATTTGTCAAGTACCCCTTACACATTTAGAAGAGTAACACAATTAAGTTCTAAAAAACTCATTACTAATCTTCTTGTTGATAGCCAAAACTTTTCAAAATATTTTGTTTTTTACGCCAATCTTTTTCAACTTTAACTTCTAGCTGAAGATAAACTTTTTTCTCTACAATTTTTTCTAATTCTAAACGAGCTTCTGTCCCAATTTTTTTGAGTAAACTTCCACCTTTACCAATCAAAATTCCTTTTTGACTTTTTTGTTCGCAATAAATAGTTGCATAAATTCTATCTATTTCTTCTTGCTCTTGATAATTAGTAACTTTTACCGCAACAGAATGAGGTATTTCGTCAGTTGTATTTAATAAAATCTTTTCTCTAATAACTTCTTCTGTTACATCACGCATTGTTTCTTCTGTAACAACATCTTCTGGATACAATGCTTCACCTTCTGGAAGTTTTTTGAAAATATTTTTCATCAAAGTATCAATATTTCTTCCTGTTTTTGCAGAAATTCTAACAACTGGAAGATTTTCTTCAAACAAAGTTTTATAAGAAAGAAGATTTTCTTCAACTTTTTCTGGCTTTTTTATTTTATCAACCTTATTCATCACAATAATAATTGGAATTTTCGTTTGTAGTAAATGTTGAGCAATCCATTTATCACCTTTACCAGCAGCATCTGAACCATCAACTAAAAATAAAATTAAATCGGCATCAGGTACTGCAATTTTTGCTTCATCTAACAAAAATTCTCCCAGCTTGTTCAACGGTTTATGAACACCAGGAGTATCAACAAAAACGATTTGCCCTTCTTCGTTGGTAAAAATACCCTTAATTCTTTTTCTTGTAGTTTGAGCCTTATCAGTTGTGATAACAATTTTTTGACCAAGAATTTGGTTTAAAAGAGTTGATTTTCCAACATTTGGGCGCCCTATTATTGCAACAAATCCACTTTTCATAAACGCATTGTAACATAAATTTCATTTTTTTTTAATAAACTAGCAATTTTTTTTACTATCGGGTATTATATATATAGTAGTGTAGTTGTTAGATTAGTGGAAAATATGATTTCTAAGAAAAATATTATAACTGTAGCTATTGTAGCTTCTTTAATGACAGGGATTTCATCTGTTGCAGAAGCAAATACTGCGAACAATTTACTTCAAATGGACGTAAAAAAATCATCTGCGGCTGATACAGTAGATGTAACTTTTTACACAACAGGAGATTCAACAAACTCAATTGTTAGTAGAAAATCTAATAACAGATATGTAGTCTTGTTACCAAATGTATCAGGTTCTAGTTCTGTTACCCCTGGGATAGGTGGAGTTAAAGATTTAATTTCTGATATTGATGTTAAACATGTTGATGATGGTATTGGTGGTTATATGAAAGTTACTTTCGGAACAACAAAACCAGTCAATATTAGAACATACGTTAAGAAAACCGCTCCATTAACTCAAGCTCAAAAAGATTATAAGGCTTTAATCGCCCAGAATATCAAACCTACGGCGCAAACTGCACAACAACCTAAAAAAACAGCAACTCCACAACCAGCAGTGAATAAACAACCTGCACAAAAAGTTGTGCCACATCCAATTGCTCAAACAAAACCAGCAAATAATAATGTAAAACCAAATACAACTAAAACTACACCAAAAACTGAAACTAAGGCAATTACTTTACCTAAAATCAGTTTAACACCAATTACCCCTCCAAAAGTAAAAATTGAACAGCCAAAACCAAAAACAGAACAACCTAAAGTTACTCCAAAAGCTCAAACAGTAACAAAACCTGTTCAAATTCCACATCAAGAAAAAGTTGTTAATACTGCTGTTCACCCAGTTGATAATTACGTTCCAAAAATGAAATTCGATGCAAATGGGAAACGTCAAATCGACTTAGAACCAAGAATTAATCATGAAATTGGGCAAAATACTTCTGTAAATAAATCAAATGAAGTTGAAAATATTGTTCCTCAAAATGACAACAAAATTCAAGAAACTCCAGCTATCAATACACAAACAGAAACAACAGCACAAAATGTTGACGCAAACACAAATCAAGGTCATCATATCCCATTGTGGATGATTTTGGCTGGCGGATTTGGAATATTTGCCGTTGCAATGTTTCTTGTATTTGATGCAGTTTCTCATGCTTCACAAAAAAATACAGATAGACTAAAATCATTCTTTACTGTTTCAGCTACCAATCAGATGAAAAGAAAACGCAAAGAATATCAAGATATTATTGATGATGAAAATCTTAACTGGCAAGAAAAATACAAAAAATATTCTGAAAAAGATAAACAAAATCACCCAGTTAAGCCATCACAAGATATGTCTTACGTAACAGACATGTCTGCAACTAAAAAAGCTATTATTACACCTGAGATGAATATGCCATCGAAATCAGTACCAACATTAAATTCTAGACACCAGATGAATAGCATACCTAATATTCAATCTAGCAAAACAAATGATGTTAGAGAAAAATTACAAGCTCAAATTTCTCAAATGGAGCATTCTCTTTCTCAAACACCAAGTATTGAACCTCCAGAAGATGTTATTACAGGTGTTCATTCAGAAGACAATACAATTATAAACAAATTTTCTGATATTAAATTAAAATCATTTGCAAAATCTGTTAATCTTAAACAAACTCATAGAACTTTGCTAGATGAAGATGATAAACAATCTAGAAATAAATCTTTTAAAGAAGGTAGATTTGTTAAACTCAAAAATTCACCACTTAGCGTTAACAAAAGAAAATCTGCAAGTTCACAATTAGAAGTTTCAGATGTAATAGATTCAGGTAGAAAATATTTAACTAATAATAATGGGGAAATGAAAATGGACAAACAAAATGAAAATTACTTGTTATCTTCACTAGACGAGTATTTATCAATTCTTGATTCAGAAGATACAAAACAAACAACAGCAGTAGCAGAAAGCTTATCAAAAGTAAGACCAGAAACAAATGTTATGAGCCGTTCAGGAATTACAAACCCAATCTCAAGAGGTTCAAATCCAATGGCAAAATCTAACACAAATAAATCAGAACATACTCATTATATGAATGGGTTAATCGTTAAATCTGGTTACAATATTGATTCAGAAAAAGGATTTTATCTTGTAAATATGGATGGAGTTTCTGCTTTAGTTGGTAGAATTAAAGATGATATTTTCATTTTGAAAAAATTCAACTATGTTGTAGATAAACCTCTTCAAGTAAGACAAGATTACGGTTCTGTTTATATCGTAAAAGCAGGTGGATTCAAATGTTTAGTTGATGTTGCTAAAGATAAAATGGGCACACTAATTGAAATCTAATTGTATTTAGAAAATAAGTTTTAAAAAGTGGATAGACTAAAAATAGACTATTCACTTTTTAATTATTACCCCCATTAATAAATAGGAAGAGAGTTTTGAAAAAAATTATTTTATCA
>CAVAPR010000015.1:0-57694 GCA_963590665.1 Candidatus Methanomethylophilaceae archaeon | reverse complement strand
ATTTGATGTTAAGAAGGTATTGTTAATATTCTCATCTTTTTTAGATTTAATTATAGTATCTGCGTTAATTGGTTTATTGAAATCGAAACTTACAACAAGACCTTTAAAAACCGTTGTTGTACTCTCATTTTTTTTACCTTTATTTGTATGGTTTATCAACTCACACTCGCTCATGATATAGTTAACACCGTCAATAGAACCTTTAAAACCGTCATCAAAAACAGTTTCGTTAAATTTTGCAAATAATTTACTGCTCACTAAAAGCTTTTGCCAAGAATCGTCTTTATTTACATCAATCTTTTGGATGTTTAAAAGTTTGTAGATAGATTTTATACATTCAGACTCTTTTAATTTATTTTTAAAAGCTTTATCATAACTTGATGGAGAGAGTAAAAAGAAACCTAGGGAGAAAAAGGAAATAGCTCCACAAAGAAAACCGCCCAAAGCAGGTAAAATATCAGTTTTATTATGTTGATAAAGATAAAATACTAAATAGCCAAAACCCAAGCACAATAAAAGATAAACAGGCTCCAGCAACAACATTGTTACTAAATAACTTTTTCTTTCTGATTCAAAGCCTTCAAGTTCAGTATTTATTTTCTGTATTGTTTCAACACGCTTTTTATCATTATCCTCTAATGATTTTATTGCCGCATTCATCTTTTGAATTTTATAATTATTTTCCACTTTTTCGTTCCTTTTTACAAATTTCATTATGCTTATTTATAGTCATAATTATAACCCTGTCTTTTCGTTGAGTTTGAAATGTTTAACCATATCTTGAATTGATTTTATTTGGTTATAAAATTCTTCAATAGATTTTTTTGATTTTATGGACTTATATAAACTTCCAAGTTCAAATAAATCCTTATTTGTCGAAATTGCAAACATTATATTATCATCAAAGAATGAGCACTTTATATTCTTTGTTCCAAAAGATGTTTCTAAAGATTTTAAACGCTCCATAAAAACAGGAGTTAAAATATACCTTGCTTCAATTTGATCTTGAGTATAAACATTAAATCGTTCATCAAAAGTTGTATCTTCTAGTTTTACATCCTGCATTTTTTTCATTTTATAAAACACATCCGAAATTATCTTTTTCATTAGATAAACAAATGGTATTCCAACGGCAAAAATCATCATTAATGGAGTAATATAATACAATAAAAGACTTTGAACAAATGTAAGATCTATAGTATTTACACTATCACTTTTCCTCAAATATATCCCCAAAAAATATATACTTAATAAGAATACTGAAAAAGGAATCCATAACAAAAATACGATTAATGCATCTTTTAAATTAGGCGGATAATTTCTTATATTCTTATCATCCTTTGAAGTTATCAAAGTTTCTGCCAAAATTTTTTTATTTGATTTGAAAGAAATAATTACACCTTTAAATACGTCAAATTCATTATTTCTAGACCGAGCGACAAGTTTTGTTTCCGCAATTGTATAATCAACATTGTTATAGCAACCTTTTATTACATCATCCGTTTCTTGATATGAATATAAAGAAAATAAATTACTTTTTCTTAACATATCATCTGTAAATACTTTACCGTTTAATGTTTCTAAATTAAAACTTTTTAAGATTTGAGATTTTACTTTTCGTTTCAAGAATTTTTTTAAGTCTTTATTATCATCAGAAAAGTTATAAATAAAAGCGACAAAACTTAAAAGAGCAATAAAGGCACTCAAAGTAACCATCCAAAGATGATTTTCTCCAAAGAACACGATTCCGTTGAATGAAAAATAGAAAATTACAAGTGCAACTATTTGTTTGACTACTAATTTTAATATTCTTTTTTTTCTTTCATCTTCAGAAGCAGAAAGTTTTTTGGCAATTTTATCTATAAATTTTTGTTTTTCGGTTTCTATTTGCATAAATTTTCCTTACGCTGTAGCTCTAAAACATTCCTGGAGGGCCGCCACGTTTTTTGCCATTACCATCAGAAGAAGCTCCACCAGATTTTTTCTTTCCGCCAGTAGAACCAATAATTACTTCATCACCAAGTTTAACTCTATTAGAAATTATTTCCACGTTAGAATCATCACTTGCGCCTTCTTGAATATCAACTCTCACAGGTTTCTTATTATCAAGAATCCAAATACCTTGATTTTTATATTTTTGACCAGTTGAATCTGGAGAATATTTTAACGCAATACTTGGGGCACACATTACATCTGAGCGCTTGTTAGTAATTATTGAAACATTTGCAGTCATTCCTGGTTTAAGTTTCAAATCATCATTACTTACACTAACAATTACAGTATAAGTAACAACGTTAGAAGTTGTTGTTGAATCTAATCTAACTTGGGTAACTTTTCCATAAAAAGTGCTATCTGGGTAGCCGTCAAGAGTGTATTCAACATCTTGACCTTCTTTAACTTTACCAATATCAGCTTCAGAAACATTTACTTCAATTTGCATTTTTTTCAAATCTTGTGCAATCGTAAATAATTCTGGAGCTTGGAAACTTGCAGCAACTGGTTGACCAACGTCAATATCACGAGAAATTATTGTTCCATCAACTGGTGCAATAATTTTTGTATAACCCAAGTTTGTCATTGCTGTTTTGTAATTGGCTCTTGCTTGTGCAATTGAAGCTTGTTGAGCCCCGATTGAAGCTTTTTTAGCAAGATAATCACTTTCCGCTTGGTCTAGTTCACTTCTTGCAACAAAGTTTTTTGCATAAAGATTTTTATATCTGTTATAAGTCTTTTGTGCCATAACCATTTCTGCATTCAGTTTGGCTAAATTAGCTTCTGCATTGTTGATTTGAGCTCTATTTTGATCAACAGATGCTTGGAAATTAGCAGGGTCAATCTGCGCAAGCAACTGTCCTTTCTTCACCTCGGTATTATAATCAACATAAATTGCCTTCATCAAACCTGATACAGTAGAACCAACACTAACAGTATTCACAGGATTGATTGTACCAGAAGCTTCTACAACTTCTGTAATCGTACATTTGTCAAGCTTTTGAGTTTGATAATGAACTTGGCTAGACTTGAAATTGTTATAACCAATCGAACCAACAACAAGCGCTAGTACAATTGGGATAATTATCCTTTTCTTTGCATATTTTTTTAGAATTTCCTTGACTTTAATTTGTTGCATTCTATTTTCCTTCTAAAGTTACCGTAACAGGCTGAGGTAAAGCAATTACGCTCTCCAAATTAGCTCTTGCCACATTATATTTATAAATTGTTTCAATATACGAACACTGCGCATTATTATAATTAACTTTTGCATCTTGAAGTTGGATATAATCACCCAATCCAACGTAATATCTACCTTCTGCAAGTTCATAGTTTTCTAAAGTTTGACGAACTTTTACTGCTAAAAGCGGGATTTGTTTTTCTAGCTCAATCATATCAATATAAGCATTTTGAACTTGGAAATAAATATCTTGATTCAATTGATTCAACGAATTTTCAGCAATATCAACTTGATACTTTGCAGCATCAACCTTGTATTTTTGATTCATCATATTTACAGAACTTGAAAGATTTACTCCAACATTAAATGAATTTGTTGAATTTGTATCTCTAAATCCGTAACCAGCATTAGCTGAAATTGATGGATAATAATTCCTTTTTACATAAATAAGATTTTCTTTCACCGCATCTAGTGTTGAATTATAAGCTTTCAAATCTGCACGGTTTTTATACGCCATTTTCATACACTCTTCAAAAGAATAAGGAAATTCCTCAACCTTGTAATCCGTCAAAAGTTCAAGAGTTTCAACAGAACTTGTGAGCTTTGCATCTTTCACGTTTACAGGAAGCTTGCTTATTTCTTTATCAGAAGGCTTGGTAATTTTTGTCAAATCAACAGGAGCAACGTTATCCGCAACATTGGTATTAAAAACTTCTGTCCCAGAAATTGAATAAGCAGGAGCATTAACTAGATACATTGCATTATTTAAGTTTACTAAAGAATTTTTATAAGAATTTTCAGCTTGCACAAGTTGAATTTTAGAATCACTTAGAGTTACTTCTGCATTAACCAAATCAATTTTGGATTTGATACCTTCATCAAAATAAGCTTTTGTTCTTTGGTAGTTGCGTTCATTTATTTGTACATAAGCTTTGTTAATTAAAACCGTTGCACGAGCAGCCAAAACTTGATAATATTTTTGCTTCACATCAAAAGTTGTTTCTCGAACAGTGTTGTAGAAATTGTATTCATCCGCAATTAAGTAGAACTTTTGCATTTTAATATTTGCATTAGTTTTACCAAAATTCCACAACAATTGGTTAATGGTTGCTTCGACAGAATAAGCGTTTGTGTTTTGAGAAATTCTTCTTCCGCTCACATCTTGAATATTGTAACCAGTTCCAACACCTATCGTTGGAAAAAATTCTGAACGAGCAGAACCAACATTAGTTTTTGATAACCCATAATTATATCTGGCATTTTTAATTGCAGGATTGTTATTTAGGGCAATTGAAACACAATCATTAAGCCCAAGAACAGAACCTTGTTCAACTTTCACGTCATTCAACGCATAAGCCTCTGGGGTAAATAAAGCCAGTGTTAAAAATATAGATGTAATAATTTTTCCAAATGATTGCACGTTATATCCTCATACATTCAATATAACGATTAAACAATAATAAGGTTCATTTTTCATCATATAAAAAAAGGAAAATTATTTAAGAAAGTTCTTCCAATAACTTCCACCATTCGGACTTTTGTCTTTGAGTGCGAAATAAGCACAAGAAAAAGCAGGAATAGAACTATCATTGAAATCACAATATTTCTTAATTACATTTTCATCCGTTTGGTTTGCATTCAAATTATTCCAAGTTGTACCAGTGTATGGAACAACAGAATTATCCTCTGTAAAAACAAAAACAAATCTGTCATAACCGAGCCTATTAGGAGAATCCACACCATTAATATCAACACAAATTTTAGGACCATAAGAAGTTCCAGAATAAGTAGATGTGTCATCCATAGCCCAAATTCTACCAGTTATATCCAAAATCACACTTGACTCATCACAAGGATAAGAGGTTGTAGTTTTTCCATTCAAATTCTTTTGAGTAATTTTACGGTTTGCATCATAAATACGCCAAACATATTCTGTAGTACGAGTTTGACCTTTAAAATAAGACATAAAACGTTGTAGAACTAAGTCACTCCTCGCACCGCCACCAACGGTATTAGAACCATAAGCATCACCATCAAAATCGTGAACAGACATATCTTCTTCAGCAAAAAATGCCCTTGCAGCAACATTAACTTCTGCAAAAGTCTTTTTAAATTGAGTCTGTAATCTTTTACGCTGAATATTTGATAACAAAGTAGGAATAGTCATAGCTGCAACAACCCCAATAATGCCTAAAGTTATTAACACTTCCGCAAGGGTGAAAGCTAGTGAGTGCTTGAAAAGTCGGCTACCCCCCCCCCCGTTACATTTCTTAATGTTTTATTCATATCCTACTCCTTATTTAAATTATTAACTCGGTGTTCATTATAAATTATTTTCCACCCCATTGCAAGAGTTTTAATAATTTTTAAATTTTAATCTTTTGGAAAACTATCCAGTGAATTGTTTTCCAAAAGCAGAGTCTTGTGAAAATAAACATAGGCAAACATCACTCCTCCCCAAGGGGGAGGCTGGGAGAGGGGTCGAATATAATAAAAATCAGCTGGATTCTTCGCTTCCCTCAGAATGACTAAATTTATAATGCTCTCTCCGAGGGTAGAGAGAGAAATTGTCTTTGAGCAAAATGCGAAAAGTAACAATTTCAAGAGAGGGTTCGTCTTTTATTCAATCAATCCCTCTCCTAACCTCTCCCTAGGAGAGGAACGATGTTCTATCATTATTACACATTTGTTATGCTGAACTTATTTGGGGGTTCGGGGGCTTTGCCCCTGATGACTCGAGCCATTTTATCATTCGTGTTTTTCTTTTTCGGTTCTACTTTTTCTTTTTGCATCGAAATAAAAAAGAAAAAGTGAACAATAATTTAATGTTGAATTAATAAATAAAAAACATTTCTTTATTAAATCAAACCATATCCCTTTCCCTCAGCCATACGGCACGCAGTTTCACTCGACTCACTTCGTTTCGTCGGTTCAGCTAGTGTCCCTAGGAGAGGGAAATAACTAATCACAAATGTCACCCTGAACTGCGGATTTTGGCAAGAGCGAAGCTCGTCATGGGGAGGGTTGCGTTGAGCCAGCCGACCCGCCAATAATCCAAGACCGTTTCAGCATCTCTAGCTAGTGCGTTCAGATAGAGATTCCGAAATAAATTCGGAATGACTGTACGGGTTTCGTCATTCTTCACTTCGCTCAGTACGACGAATTAATTACATAAAGAACTTAGTGCCTTAGTGCCATAGCGTCTTAATGCCTTGTGTAACAAACTTATAGACTTATCCACTTATTGACCTATCAACTTTTAATAACCTTATCCCCCAAGTGTTGATTGTAAAAACACTATGATATTTAAAATAATGTGGTATAAATAAAAAAGGGAGAACTTAAAAATGAATAAAAAAACAATTATTACTGTTCTAGCAATTTTAATCATACCTGTCCTTGCGTTTTTCGGTTTAACATTCCACAAGGATTCATCAACAGTTGCAGAAGCTAAAGGCAAACCACAAATTATTAAATTTTCATCAACTATGTGCCTTGAATGTAAAGAAGTTGAGAAAGTTTTCAAAGAAATTTTACCTAAATATGAAGACCAAATCACTTATACTGAAATCATCGTAGATAGTCGAGATGATATGAAAAACGAAATGATAAAAAAATATAATGTCCAACTTGTTCCAACAATCATTATGTTAAATTCTGATGGAACACAATACAAAAGAATTGAATCTTCTATTCCTAAAGAAGAAATGGAAACATATATTAGAGGATTAAAATAATGGAAAACTTAACTCAATTATTTTCTACCCAAAGTAGTATTTATATACTGTTTGCAGCGGCATTTTTAGGTGGTTTAATTTCTTCAATTTCTCCGTGCTCTTTATCAATGCTTCCTCTAATCATTGGTTATATTGGCGGATATTCAGACGAAAAACCACTAAAAACACTATTGCAAATGATTGTATTTGTAATAGGTTCGGGTATAGTTTTTGCTGTTATTGGTGCAATTTGTGCTTTAACAGGAAAAATGTTTATTGGAAACCCTTATTTTGCATTGATTGTTGCCTCTGTTATTTTGATTATGGGGCTAAAGATTATAGGAGTTCTTGATTTTGACCTTCCTCCTGTAATTAAAGAAATCCCTAAAAACGAATTTAACAATGACTTTTTATACCCACTAATTTTAGGTGCTGTTTTTGCACTTATTGGAACACCTTGTTCAACTCCAATTTTAGCAAGTATTATGGCTTTTGCTTCAATTTCTGCAAAAATCAGTTCGGCTGTCATAATGTTATTCTTATTTTCAATTGGTCAAGGTTTAATTTTAATTTTAGCTGGATTTATCACATCTAAAATCAAAACCAGTGAAAAATTTTATCAACTCTCAGAAAATATTATGAAATTTAGTGGAATTTTGCTAATCCTTGTTTCATTTTATATTTTTTATAAAATTTTCGGCGGTATCCTTGTAAAATAAGTCGAAATATAGTATCATATATACATATTTCAGACATTTTTAAGGAGTAGGTATAATGAAAACATACGAAGGTCAATTAACAACATCGAAAGATGAAAAATTTTGCATAATTATTTCTAGATTTAATGACTTTATTGGTTCAAAACTTTTGTCAGGCGCAATTGATGAATTGAGAAGACATGGTGTTGACGAAGAAAATATTGAAATTGTTAAAGTCCCTGGAGCATTTGAAATTCCTGTTATTGCAATGAAATGTGCTCAATCAAAAAAATATAATGCAATTATCACATTAGGAGCAGTAATCAAAGGTTCTACTCCTCACTTTGATTATGTTTCAGCAGAAGTTTCAAAAGGAGTTGCTCACGTAAGTCTTCAAACTGGTGTTCCAGTAATCTTTGGAGTCCTTACAACTGATAATATTGAACAAGCAATTGAAAGAGCTGGCACAAAAGCTGGCAATAAAGGCGCTGATGCCGCTAAAACAGCAATTGAAATGGCAAATTTGGTTAAATTAGTGTAGGTTCAAAATCGGATTATTCTGAATTTTGAAAAGGAGTTGAGTATGACAGAAGCAATTACCGAGTACAGAAACGAAAACACCAAGGATATTGATTTATTATCAACTATCGACATGGTTAGAAAAATGAACGAAGAAGATCAAATTGTTGCAAAAGTTGTGGCTGATGAAGCTCCCAATATTGCTACAGCAATTGATATTATCGCAAAAGCGTTCCTCAAAGGCGGAAGATTATTCTACTTTGGGGCTGGGACATCTGGCAGACTTGGAATTTTAGATGCTTCTGAATGCCCTCCAACTTTCAGCGTTGACCCATCAATGGTTCAAGGAATTATTGCTGGAGGTCCAAAAGCTATTTTGCAAGCAGCAGAAGGGGCTGAAGATAATTTTGATGAAGGGAAAAAAGATGCAAATATCCTTACTGATAAAGACGTTTGTGTTGTAATTTCTGCAAGTGGAAATCCAAAATATCTTCTTGGTGTACTTGAAAAAGCAGATGAAATTGGCGCTGCAACTATTGCTATTACTTGCAACTCAAAAGGAAAAATTGCAGAAGAAGCTGGACACGTAATCTGTGCAGAAGTTGGACCAGAAGTTATCGCTGGTTCAAGTAGATTGAAAGCTGGAACTGCACAAAAAATGATTTTGAATATGCTTTCAACAGGTTCTATGATTAAAATTGGTAAAACTTACGAAAACTTTATGATAGACTTGAAAGCAGTAAATGAAAAACTTAAAGATAGAGCTATCCGTATAGTTTCTCAAATTGCAGGTGTTACAAATAGCGAAGCTTTAGCTTCATTATTAAAATGCAACTGGGAAATCAAAACTGCAATTGTAATGAATCAATTGAAAGTTGAAGCGGATGAAGCAAGATTAGAATTGAAAAAACACGGTGGGGTTTTGAGAAAAATTATCAATACTCAAGCTGTGTAGGAGGATAAGAAAGAGATGAAATTAACAGTACTTGGAGCAGGATGTTGGGGGCTTACTTTAGCGTGGCTTTTGACAGACAACTTTGAACATATTACCGTTTGGGGTAGAGAACAAGACCTATCTCAAGATTTGAAAGAAAACAAACACACAACAAAACCGCTTGAAGTTCAATTAGATAAAAAAGTTGAAATTACATCAGATTTAGCGAGTGCAATCGAAGATGCAGATATTATTTTATCAGTTATTGCAACTTCTGGAACTCGTGATGTTTGTGAACATCTAAAAAATGCAGGTATAAAATCAGAACAAGTACTTGTTAATGCATCTAAAGGTATTGAAGTTCCATCTCTTATGAGAATGTCTGAAGTTATCAAAGATGTTTTACCTAATCAGAAACTAGTTATCCTTTCTGGTCCAACACTTGCCAAAGAAGTTCTACAAGGAAAACCAACTGCAGCTTGTGTAGCCTGTGAAGATATTGAAACAGCGCAATTCGTACAAAAAGCTTGTAATGTACCAAATAGATTCAGATTATATACAAACACAGATGTAATTGGAGTTGAACTTGGTGGAAGTTTGAAAAACGTAATTGCAATTGCTTCTGGCTTTGCACATACAATGAATCTAGGTGACAACTGTTCTGGAACACTTTTAACTCGTGGAATGGCAGAAATCGTAAGAGTAAGTATTCAACTTGGGGCAAATCCTTCAACTCTATACGGACTTTCTGGTATGGGCGATTTGATTGCAACTTGTTCTTCTCCAATGTCAAGAAATTATACCGTTGGTTCAATGCTTGCGAAAGGTAAAAAAATCAATGACATTTTAGCAGAACTTGGCTCTGTTGCAGAGGGGGTAAAAACTTCTAAAGCAATTTGCGAATTAGCAAAAAAACTAAATATTGAAGTACCTGTATCAAATGCAATCTATGAAGCTGTTTATACAGATATTACTCCAGAACAATTGCTATCAAAATTAATGAATAGAAAACTGAAAGAAGAAGAAAGATACGTATAATGAAATTTGCCGTTAGATACCTAAAAAATACATTTTATCCACTAAATGTTCCAGACTCAATGAAGCTGGAAGATGGGCAAATGGTAATTGTCCGTACCGAAAAAGGCGAAGAAGCACTAAAAGCTTTTATTGTTAATTCTCAAGTTGAAAAAATTTGGGAACATTCAAAAAATAAACCAGAGCCTCTTCCTGTTATCAGAACAATGACTCAAAAAGATTTGCAAACATTAGAAGATATAAAAAAGGAAGAAGTTACGGCTTATTTCAAGTGCCAAGCGCTTGTCAAACAGCACAAACTCTCAATGAATCTTGTCCAATGTAGGATTACATTTGACAGAAGAAAAATCACATTCTACTACACCGCTCCAGAAAGAGTTGACTTTAGAGCGTTGTTGAAAGACCTAACTCAAGTATTCACAAGAGTAAGAATTGATTTGCGCCACATTGGAGTAAGAGATGAAACCTCAATTTTAGAAGGTGTTGGGCTTTGCGGACAACCATTCTGTTGCTCAAGCTTCCTTAGGAAATTTGCAACAATCAATGTTAAACTTGCAAAAGACCAAGGAATGCCAATTGCCCCAGGGAAAATTTCTGGAACTTGCGGAAGGCTTTTATGTTGTTTGACTTACGAATATTCAAACTACATTGATGCAGCGAAAGGAATGCCTCCAATTGGCTCATCTGTAATGACAACAGAAGGACTTGGAAAAGTTTGCTATCTTCAGTTTATGAGCGGAAAAGTTGCAGTCAAAATGGAAGATGGAAAAACCAAGGAATTTGACAAAAACGATATTGAAATGGTTGATGCGGATGTAAATGTTGAAATAGATGTTCCTGCAATAAACAATTATTCAGATGAAGATAGTGCAAACATTGATATTAAACAACTTGAAGACGACAAAAACAGTTCAACAGGTAATATTTAAACAATAAAAAGCAAAAGACAAAAATCTTTTGCTTTTTTAATATGTTTGATTTTATAATATGGGCGAGGATTTTTCATTAAAACCCCACAATGAAGTAAGTAAAAAATAATGGAGATAATATAATGAGTTTATTAGAAGCTGGAATGATGGTTTGTTTTGGAGCTAGCTGGCCATTCCAAGTCGTGAAAACATTTAAGTCAAAAGAAGTTGGAGGAAAAAGTATTTTATTTTTGTGGTTGGTAGAAATCGGTTATGTAATGGGAATGCTACACCACATTTTGTATGCCCCAGATAGAGTAATTTATCTGTATCTGATGAACTTTATACTGGTTGCGACAGATATGACACTGTATTACAAATACAAACACGATGCAAAAGTTAGAGCTGACTTAGCTAAGGCAGAACTTCCAGCAAATGTTGTACCAGAAGAAGTTCCTGTCGAAGTTGAATAGTAATCCATTAAATTGGACTTTTACTTCAAGTAACTCATATTTTCATAATGCAAAACATGATATGTGCAACCCCAGCCATCACTATTTTTATTGCACGTATAGCCACCAGTTTCTGGTGCACCTAAAGGATATAACCCCTTATCTCTGAACCAAGAAATGCAAAATAAGTCTTTCCCTATTGTATTCGGGCGTTTAGTTCCATTAATATCAATAAAAAAATCAATTCTTTCATTATCTGTCCAAGTTCCAAAACTCAATGATGTACCATTCATCAGTACAACTTTGTACATATTTCCACCACCATATGCTCCTGCGCCTTTTCCATTCAAATAATTGTATTGTTTAGTCCAAATACAAGAATCCCCAGTAGTGCCACAATTTTGAACAATTTTCAACGCTGGTAAAAGATTTTGCGCAATTAAAGCAGAATCATCCTTGTTATAATATTGCCCAGAAAGCTCCCAATCATCAGGAGTTCCAACATCTTCCTGCACACTGCGAATAGCTTGCGACAAGATTGAATATGTCTGTTTCAATTTTGTAACTGTTTGTTTTTCTTGATATTTAGCCAGCAGAGTTGGAATTGTCATTGCTGCTACAACACCTATAATTCCTAATGTTATCAATACTTCAGCCAAAGTAAATCCATTCTTTTTAAACATAAATTCTCCTTTTTGGTTAGGTAATATACCGAATATAATCAGTATAATACCTAATATAATATATATAATAAGAAAAAGCAATATACTAAAATGTATCTATGGATATGACCAATTATTTTAAAGAACTTGCAAAAAATATGAGAATAGAAAGAGCAAGGTTAAATATTTCCCAACTCAAGCTTGCTGAAATGGCAGATGTTTCGTTAGATACAATTAACATGATTGAACGAGGGGTTGGAAATCCAAAATTCTGTACGGTTATATCCATTGCCAAAGCACTGAATGTAGATTTGAACACTTTGTTGAAATTGTAGAGATATTTTTTGTAACCCCACCCACCCTTGGAGAGGAATGATGTTCTACATATTAGCAAATCCGTCATACTAAGCGAAGCGAAGTATCTCTATAAAAATTGTCCCTCGCCCATGGGGAGAGGGGTAGGGGTGAGGGTTTTAATTCTTTCTGCATCGAAATAAAAAAAGTGAACAGTGGAAATATCAGAATTGTACACATGTCATTCGGTGGGCTGGTGAGCCCACCCTACTAACTCTCTCCTAGGGAGAGAGAAAAATTGCCTTTGAGCAGAATGCGAAAAGTTGCAATTTTGAGAGAGGGTTCATCTTTTATTCAATCAACCCCTATCCCTACCTCCCCCTAGGGGAGGAGTTATGCTCAGTGTTATTCAATTCCGTCATACTGAGCAGAGCGAAGTATCTCAAGCTAGGGCGCTTGGATTGAGATTCTTCGGGTAAATTTGTAATTAATTTTGTTATTCCAATTGTAAACCCCTCAGAATGACGTAACAGTAACGAACTTATAGACTTATAGACTTGACCTTATAGTAAAACCCACCGTCACATCATGCCTGTAACGGTGGGTTGAAAATATTTTAAACTAAAACTATTCTTGATTTTGTTCTGATTCTTGAATTTCTACTTCTTCTGAAACTTCTTCTGTAATTTCTACCTCGCCAGAATTGCCTTCTTCATTTTCAGAAGTGTTTTCTTCTTCGCCTTCAGAAGCTTCTTCATCTGATTTTTCTTCTTCTGAATCATCATCTGCCTCAGATTCCAAATCTTCATCAGATTCTTTAGCTTCATCTTCTGCTTTTAGAGCTTCTTCAATTTCTTTTTCGTCTTTTGCTCTAATAACAGGGATTGAAAGCATCAATGCCATTTGGTCACCTTCTTGGTCAAAATTCAATTCAAGAGCATCTTTATCCATCTCAACATATTTTGAAAGAAGTTCAATAAGTTCTTTTCTCATACGTTGTAGTAGTTCAGGTGTAAGGTTTGTTCTATCTTGCATAAGAACAACACGCAATCTATTACAAGCAACATCTTTAGCGTTTTCTTCTTCTTTTTCGGTTTGTTTGAATAAACTCAAAACCTTGTTGCAAATTTCTTTTAATAAATTTTCACTCATCTTACTTCTCCTTACCTACAAGGTGTGAGAAGAATTTCTTAACCTTAGTCATAAAACTTGTTTCTTCTTCAAGGTTAAGGAATGGAACTTCTTCGCCCATAATTCTGTGTGCAACATTTCTGTAAGCCTTACCTGCCAATGAATTTTCATCATTTACAATAGGTTCACCTTTATTTGTTGAAGTGATAATTCCTGTATCTTCTGGAATAATACCTATCAAGTCAGCAGAAAGAATTTCTGCAACATCTTCAACACTCATCATATCATTTGATTTGATAAGATTTGGTCTAACACGATTGATAAGCAATTTGTAAGATTTAATTTCTTCTTTTGCTTCTAACAATCCAATAATTCTATCTGCATCACGGACAGCAGACATTTCTGGAGTTGTAACAACAATTGCTTCAGAAGCACCAGCTACAGCGTTTTGGAAACCTTGTTCAATACCAGCTGGACAGTCAACCAAGATAAAATCAAAATCTTTTTGCAATTGTTCACAAATTTCTTTCAATTGTTCTTCTGTAACAGCCGTCTTGTCACGAGTTTGAGCAGCTGCTAATAAACAAAGATTAGGATTTTTCTTATCTTTAACTAATGCTTGTTTTAATTTGCAACGTTTTTCAACAACATCAACAATTGTATAAACAATTCTGTTCTCCAAACCAAGTAACAAGTCTAAATTTCTAAGACCTAAGTCAGTATCAATCATTACGACTTTATTACCAGCTTTTGCAAGAGCAGTACCGATGTTAGCGTTAGTAGTTGTTTTACCTACTCCGCCTTTTCCGGATGTAATTACTATTACTCTACCAGTCATTTATATCTCCTTAATTTTCTTCATGTATTTTTCTTATTACAATACTGCCATTATATGTAAATGCTTCTTCTGGAATATATTCACAAGATTTTTGAATATATGGCAAATTGATTGTATCAGGTCGTCTAGCAAAGATTTCCCCAATTCTAATTTGAACAGGGTTAAGTTTTAATGCTCGGATTTTTGCATAATTATTACCATCAGAACCAGCGTGAGCAATTCCGCCTAAAATACCCCAAACAGTAATATCACCCTTGGCAATAATTTCAGAACCAGGGTTTACATCTCCGATAATAACAATGTTTCCATCAGAAGAAATACTTTGACCTGAACGAATTGTTTTTCTCAAATATAGAGTAGGAAGAGTTTCTGGAGCATTTTTCAATGCCGCAATCTCTTCATCAGATTCTTCTTTAACTTCTTGAGCTTCAACTTTTTCAGCAATTGTTTCATCGTGACGAACAATTGGAGAAATTTCATCATCACTAGATTTTTCTTCTTGAGGAACTTCATTTTCTTCTTGTGAAACTTCTTTTTCTGAAGTTTTATTTTCATCTTTTGTTTCAGCATCTTCGCCAAAAATGTTATCCAATGCGTTTGAAACTTCTGGAGTTGGTTCTTTTGATTCAAAAGCAGGAGCTTCGATTTCATTTGTAAATTCTGATATTTTAATACCCAATGCAGTTGCAGATTCTAGCGTTACAGTAGAACTTGTACTAATGAATGCAAGTTGTGATTCCATCAATTCTACAAGGGCTTTTACACTTGTTAATTCAGCTTCTGAAAGGTTAGCTGAACCCAATTTCAAGCAGATATGTTTTCCTTTTGATTCTGGCATATCCAAAACTCTTGAAAGTTCATAAATAATTTCAGAAGTCTTTTTTGCAGCGGTTAAATCAACGATAAAACCGTTTTCAATATATCCCTTATCCATTTTTCCCTTTCTTATAAATTTGGTTACATGGATAAAGTACACGAAACAATTCTAGACTTCAAGAATATATGTACTTTTTGTAATTAAATATTAACCCTTATGCCAAATAGCTTTTTACTGTTTTGTTATAAATATTTTTGATTGCAGAAGAGTAAGAGTTACCTTCGCAATAAACTTGAGCGATAGCATCAATATTATTCATATCAGCTTTTTTAATTCCTTTTGAAGCATATTTTTCTGGGTATTTTGAGATGTTTTTAATTGCTGCTTCTAATCCTTTTTCTGGAGTTGAGAAGTATCCAAAACCTTTAGGGCTTTTACCTGCATCACCAGCAGCTCTATAACCCATAAAGTTGTTATGTTTTGCTAAGTTGCTTGTTCCAAATCCAGATTCTTGACCAATGATAGATAAAACTAATGCAACATCTACATTATATTTTTCACATAATTGAGTAATTACAGCTTCTTTACCTTTCAAGTTTCCTTTCAATAATCCTGTTTTAATTTTTGAAGAAGAGCTAGAATTATAAGTTTCAGTTGTTCCGAATGGATTTGAAGTATAACCAGAGAAGTTGAATTTGTAATCTGTTGGTAATGAGAAATTAAATGTAGGATAAGAGAATGATGAATATGTAGGGAAAGAGAATGTTGGTAATGTATAATTTGCAGGTTGGAATTGGAATGTTGGAGCAACTTGAGGCATAGTTAAAGAACCAAAAGTTCCAACATTAGATTTTGCTGCAAGAGCAGAAGAAGCCATTGCAGTAGCTGTAGCGATAGCAAAAAGTGATGGCATTGATGAAGAATAACCAAAACCACCAAAGCCCATCATTGGAGTATTGCAGAAAGAGCCAGCTAAAGCCATTCCAATTCTAGGAGAAGAGAAACCACAGAATGATTGTGGAGCTGGAGCACAGCAAGAACCACCGAATGGGTTACCACCTAATGAAGGAGGAGGTCCCATGTGGTCAATTCGACTATGTAATGCTGCCATATAAACGTTTGTCATAATATCTCTTATATCCCCTGTACATATATAAAGTATTTTTATATATACAAATTGCATATTTCTTCAAAGATTGTTAACAAATATTAAATATTTTTACAAATTGATTAATTGTATCGGGTATGTTTATTATATATTTATAGTAGGCGAAGGGTTATTATAAGAATGTTTAACGAAACTAAAACACATGAAATCACAGTCGATGTAGTTATTTTGACGATTAAAAACAACGCAATCCACGTATTGCTAGTAAAAAGAACTACTGAACCATTTAAAGGCAGATGGGCTATCCCAGGAGGTTACGTAAGGTTATCTGAAAACCTTGACGAAGCCGCATTAAGAGTATTGAAAGAAAAAACTGATGTAGATAACATTTACCTTGAACAGTTATATACATTTGGCGATCCTCTTAGACACCCTAACGCCCGTGTTATTACTTGTGCATATTTCGCTTTAGTTAGATCTGAGGACATTCAAATCGTTTCAACTCCAGAACTTGGATGGCATAAAGTTAGCGACCTTCCACCACTTGCTTTTGACCACAAAGAAATTATCCAATATTCTCTAAAAAGAACTAGAGAAAGACTTGAATTATGTCCTGTTGCATATCAGTTATTACCAGAAAAATTTACTCTTACTGAAATGCAAAAGGCTTATGAACTTATTATGGAAAGAAAATTAGATAAGCGTAATTTTAGAAAGAAAGCTCTTGCAACAAACGGGTTGATTGAGTTAGAAGAATATACAAAATCATCTTCAAAACGCCCAGCAAGACTATATACTTTTGAGAATATTGAATTAAACTCAAAAAGAGCACATTTTATCAAAAAGGAGAAAACTAAATAATGGCTAATATATTATGGACAATAGAAACTATTGCGGCAGTACTTTTAACAATTCTTGTATTGCTTCACTCTCCAAAGGGTGATGGCATCGGAGGAATCGGCGGAGCTTCACATGTTTTCGCATCTCAAAAAAGTGCTGAAAAAGGTTTGAATAAACTTACTGGAATTATTTGCACAATCTTTATTTTATGCTCATGTATTCTAGGTTTTGGACTCGTTAAATAAAAAATTTATTCAATCACTAAAAGTTTAATCCCCGAAAAATCGGGGATTTTTTAACGCAATAAAAATATTTTCACTAAAAAAGGAGCAAATAAAATGAACATACTTGTAACTGGGGCATCTAGAGGAATAGGAAAAGTTATTGCCCAAAATCTTCAAGACTACGGAAATGTTTATGTAACAGCAAGAAATGAAATGAGCCTAAAAGAATTTGGCGAAGGAATGTATTATGTTTGCGACCTTTCTGATGAAAGTGATTTAGTTAAACTCGGAGATTTTGTTTCAGAAAAAGGTATTGATATATTGGTAAATAACGCAGGGGATTATACATATTGTGGAATTGATGAAACAGAAATGTACAAATTAAACAATATGCTTGCGGTAAACTTAAAAGCTCCTATTTATTTAATGCACCGAGTTGTACCACACATGAAAGAAAATAATTTTGGAAGAATTATAAATATAGGTTCAATCTCTGGTGTTATGGGAGAAGCCTATGCAAGTATGTATTCTGCAACAAAAGCTGGACTAATTGGGCTTTCTAAAGCTACAGGATTGGAACTTGCTGAATTTGGGATTACAGTTAATACAATTAACCCAGGATGGGTTGATACTGAATTAGGTAAATTCTCTATAGAAAAAAGCGAATTTACAGAAGATGAAATTCTTGAAAGCATTCCTCAAAAAAGATTTGTAAGCCCTCAAGAAATCGCAGGACTTGTAAAATATTTAATTTCAGAAGATGCAAAAGGAATTACTGGACAATCAATAAATATATGTGCAGGGTTATCTGTCGGGATTTAATAATTCTTCATATTTAATCTGAGAACCCGCAAAATTAATATTTAGGAGTTTTATACACTTACAAATATCTATATAGAAGGAATTAGTAAGTGCAAATTTCAAACAATTATACCTCACCCAATTTTGGTTCTTTTAGAATAAGCCCGCAAATACAGAACAGGTTACACACTCTTTCGCCAGAAGATTTAAACTTTGTTCACCAAGCTCAAAAAGAGTTAGCGAATATTACGAGCAGTACACTTGAATTGTCTGAAAATTTTGAACCAAAAATATTTGTAAATGGAGCAGATTCATACATAAAACTATTCCATCCAGTTAAACCAAGTTCAAATGAACTAAATATTACAACTATTTGGGATGGTTCGCCATTGGCAAGTTTTAGACGAAAAGGTCAAAGATTCTGTTTGAGATTTCCGTTTGATACAAAAGATGCGGCAGTTGAAGCATATAAAAGAGTAAAAGCAGCAAAAACCCCACTAGGACAGGCTATAGAAACTGTAAAATTGCTTGATAGACAACAAATGGGCGGAACACTCCGCAATAAATAAATACGAAAGGATAAATAAATTATGCAAATTAACACCAATTATACATCACCCAATTTTGGAATGGCATTAAGAATCGGCTCAGAAGCAATAACGGCACTAAAAAAAGCTGACATGGATGATTTAAAAGTTATTGAAAAAGTGGGAAAAGAATTAAAGAATACAACAGATTATCATCTAGAATTATCAGAAAATTTACGACCAATAATTGTTACTCCTTCTGGAGATAGATACTGTGGACCTTTTGGTTTATGGGAACCTCAGAAGCGGGGAGGAAATCTTGATAATACTCCAGGGAAACTATGGTATAATTTTTATAAATATAAAGGTCCAGGGACTCCTGATTATATATTGGGTCAAAAGCACGAACATAGTTATATTCAATATGCAACCAATAAAGCGGCAATTAGAGCGTACAATAAAATTCAAGCAGTTCCAACTATCCTACAATCCGCGGCTCGAATTGTAAAAGAACTTGATAATGAAAAAGGACAAATAAAGGCACTAGAAGATATGGGCAAATCTTGCGAAGACAAAGCCGAAGATTTACGATCTAAATATGGAGTATAATTAAGCTCAGACATATAAAACAAAAACCAGAAGTACTTTTTATAATTACTTCTGGTTTTATTTTCAAAGCTCTCTTTAAAATATCTCCCTCGCCCATGGGGAGAGGGGTAGGGTGAGGGGTTGATAAAAAAAAGGAAAAGTGAACAATTAAAAATGTCAGCATAGTAAAGGCGACATTTAGAAAAATAAGCTAGATTCTTCGCTTCGCTCAGAATGACCTAATCAGTTCCGTCATTCCGAACTCGTTTCGGAATCTCTATCCAAACGCACCAGCTAGAGACCCTGAAACAAGTTCAGGGTGACAAATTTGTTTAGGGGGTTCGGGGGCAAAGCCCCTGATAACTCGAGCCATTTTATCATTCGTGTTTTTCTTTTTCGGTTCTACTTTTTCTTTTTTCGTCGAAATAAAAAAGAAAAAGTGAACAATTAAAAATGTCAGCATAGGAAAGCCGACCTACAAAACTCTCTCCTAGGGAGACACTAGCCGAACAGGTGAAGCGAAGCTGAACCTTGTGAGACTGCGTACCTTTAGGTTGAGAAAAATTGCCTTTGAGCAGAATGCGAAAAGTTGCAATTTTGAGAGAGGGTTCATCTTTTATTCAATCAACCCCTCTCCCTTAATCCCTCTTCCCTCGGAGAGGGAAAACTAATTAACATAACGAACTTATTTCCTTATTCCCCTATTCCCCATTCCCTCGAAACCAACTTATCCACTTATTGACTTATAGACTTATCCACTTATAGACTTAAAAAAGTTAATAAAACTTCTATTTTAATTGAAATCTAATATTTTTATGGGATAATCATAGTGAGGCTAAATATAAAATAGCGATGTACATATAATAAAAAGGGAAAAGAAAAAATGGCAAGATTAACTCCATTGGAAAAAATTAGAAACATTGGTATTGCAGCCCACATCGATGCTGGTAAAACAACTACAACAGAACGTATCTTGTTTTACACAGGTAAAACTCACAAAATCGGTGAAACTCACGATGGTGCTGCTGTAACAGACTTTATGGAACAAGAAAAAGAACGTGGTATCACAATCCAATCAGCTGCCGTAACAGCTACTTGGAAAGGTCACCAAATCAACATCATTGATACCCCAGGACACGTTGACTTCACAATCGAAGTTGAACGTTCTTTACGTGTATTAGACGGTGTTGTTGCTGTATTCTGTGCAGTTGGTGGTGTTCAATCTCAATCTGAAACAGTTTGGAGACAAGCTAACAGATACGAAGTTCCTCGTATGGTATTCGTAAACAAAATGGATAGAACTGGTGCTGATTTCTACAGAGTTGTTGACCAAATCAAAACTAGATTAGGTGCTAACGCTGTTCCTATCCAATTACCAATCGGTTCTGAAGATAAATTCACAGGCTTAATTGACCTTATGACAATGAAAGCTGAAATCTATACTAACGATTTAGGTACAGATATTAAAGAAGAAGATATTCCAGCTGATATGCTAGACAAAGCAAAAGAATATCACGATGCTATGGTTGAAGCTATCGCATCTGAAGATGATGCTTTGATGGAAAAATACTTCGAAGATCCAGATTCAATTACTATTGAAGATTTGAAAGCTGTATTAAGAAAAGCAGTTTGCAACAACAAAATCGTTCCTGTAACTTGCGGTACAGCATTCAAAAACAAAGGTGTTCAATTGTTATTGAACGCAATCGTTGATTATATGCCATCACCAGTAGATGTAAAAGCTATCGAAGGGGAATTAGAAGATGGAACAAAAACTGAAAGACACTCTTCAGATGACGAACCATTCTCAGCTTTGGCATTCAAAGTTATGACAGACCCATTCGTTGGTCGTTTAACATTCTTAAGAGTTTACTCTGGTAAAATCACATCTGGTTCTTATGTTCTAAACGCTACAAACGGTAAAAAAGAACGTATCGCTAGATTGGTTAGAATGTACGCAGACCAAAGACTTGAAGAATCAGAAGTTTACGCTGGTGACATCTGTGCAGCAGTTGGTTTGAAAGATACAACAACAGGTGATACATTGTGTGATGAAAAAGCTCCAATTATCTTGGAAAGAATGACATTCCCAGAACCTGTAATTTCAGTTGCGATTGAACCAAAAACAAAAGCTGACCAAGACAAAATGGGTATCGCACTTCAAAAACTTGCTGAAGAAGATCCATCATTCAGAGTTAAATCTGATGAAGAAACTGGTCAAACAATCATATCTGGTATGGGTGAACTTCACTTAGACATCATCGTTGACCGTATGATGAGAGAATTTAAAGTTGAAGCTAACATCGGTAAACCACAAGTTGCTTACCGTGAAACAATCAGAGGAAACGCTGATCAAGATTCTAAATTCATCCGTCAATCAGGTGGTAAAGGTCAATATGGTCACGTTAAAGTTAAAATTTCTCCAGCAGAAGAAAATGCAGGATTCGTATTCGAAAACAAAATCGTTGGTGGTGCAATTCCTAGAGAATACATCGAACCAGCAAGAAAAGGTATGGAAGAAGCTCTTGAAGGCGGTATCTTAGCTGGTTATCCAATGATTGACGTTAAAGTTGAACTTTACGATGGATCATACCACGAAGTCGATTCATCAGAAATGGCATTCAAAATCGCGGGTTCTATGGCTATCAAAGAAGGTTGCCGCAAAGCTCAACCTTGTATCTTAGAACCAATGATGAAAGTTGAAATCGAAATTCCAGATGAATTCACAGGTACAATCATCGGTGACATCTCTAGAAGACGTGGTCGTGTTGAAGGTCAAGAACCTCAAGGAAACACTGGAAACGTTATCGTTAGAGCACTTGTTCCATTGGCTAACATGTTCGGTTATGCTACAGACTTGAGATCAAACACTCAAGGTCGTGGTACATTCTCTATGGAATTCCACAACTACGAACAAGTTCCTAAGAACATTGAAGAAGAAATTATTTCTAAATCAGGCGCAAAAGCTTAATTATAGAAAAATAATTTTAAAGATAAAAAGAGCGGATTTGAATAAATCCGCTCTTTTTATCTCTTCTAGCTATTTAGTTTTTAGTTTCTATTTACCGCTTGTCCCTCCATATGCAAATTCGTTCTTAATATTTGATAGTAATAACTTTTGCCAAGCTGATTCATAACCGTTAATTTCATTCAATTGAGTTTCCAAATTTTCTTTTTGCAAATCCAACTCAGATTCCCAAGAGTTCAAACTTGATAACTCAAATTCGTGTTCATTTTGAAGCTCAAGTAACATTTGAGAATACTCATCTGTACCATAACCATAATCTTCATCATAGTATAATTCTTGTAACTGTTGGTTATAAGCTTGCTGTTTAGCCGCAGAATCTTTTGTTGCAGACAATTGCTGCATTTGAATATTTGATAATTTTGAACTGATTAAACTTTTTTGTTGAGTATAGAATAACAATTTTTCTTGCAAATTTGAAATAGCCATATTCGGTCACCTCTTCTTATTTTAATCTCTCTTGTATATATAAAGTATTTTGATTTTGTCCAATTTCAACATTAAGATATTCTGTTACATTTGTTTACAATCAGATTTCATATTAGCAAAATATATCTTTATGAGCGTTCTATGAGTGGAGGTACACAATGAACAATTCTATTAATAATTTCAACGCAACACCATCTTTTCAAGGGAACTTCTTCGTAAGAACAGCAACCAAAGATGCTAAACGTATTGCAAATATCCAAAAACTTTTTAAAGAATCAACAAAAGATATGCCAAACGACGTATTGGCACTAAAATTTGATAAAGAAGATAAAATAGACATTTTACAAACAAGCAAAAGTGACGGCATAATTTTCGCACTTAGCGAAGGATTTAATAGCTGGTTAGACAAATTTTCAGACAAAGAAATTTCTCAAAAATTAACTAAGGTATTGAAAGCATTAAAAGAAGAAATTCGTTTTGACAACAGAAATACAAACTTGGAAGAAAAAATAGAAGAAATCGCAGAAAAGAAAAGGGTAAATAAATTCAGAGCCGAAACATTGAGAGAAAAAGGCTCAGAAGAAATGGCAAAAAGATTTGATACACTTGCAAGTTTCAATCAACAGAAAATAGATGTAATTGAAAAAGAAAAACAAGCCAACAAACAAAACTTCTTAAAAAGAATTGAAAACATAACAAAAGACGACCCAATCTTTGACACATACTTATCAATCTTTGGAGAATAAATAATAAACTAGATAATATAAAAGGGGCGGAGGTTGAAATTCAACCTCCGCCAACTTTTAATTTGGATTTGTTCATTAAATAAAGGTGCTCGGAAAAATTTCCGAGCACCTCTCTTTTTGGTGACAAATATCAACTATTTTGCACTATTCATTACATCCGAAAGCGATAGTAATGTGTTCTCTTGGATTAACCGCAGATATTTTGTATCCACGAGGGTCAACAAGGTAAGCAAATTCATCACCAGTAGTTTGGAATAAGCCCATTGTACCAGACAATGCAGTTCTTGTTACGTCAACAGGAGCTTTGACAGTTTGGTATAAACCATCACCCAAGCTTCGAGCAGAAGCACCGAATTGACCTTGGAAAGCATGACCTAGCATATAACCAGCGTCGTTAGAAACGTTTTCAGCAGCGTTACCAACTGTTGTTAAGATACCACCTGCGGTTCTACCAACGACACCAATCAATGAACCAGCCCAAGTGAATGGCAATTCAACAACTCTAGCTACAGGATTAACATTTTTAGACTTGTTAACTTGTGCTTGTAGAATTTGTTTAGGCAATTTTGTTTTGCAATCGCCATTTTTGATTTCGGTGAAGGCTAATTTCAATGCGCCTTTTTCGCAACCAGAAGGTCTGATAACTTCAACAACTTGACCTGTAACAGTTGAACCACAAGGATAAGTTACACCATTGATTGTCACATCTTCTAGAGTATTAGCTCTAAAATATTGACCAACGTGAGAAGATTTTGCTGTAACTTGATCTATCATAGATAATTTTAATGTCGGAATTTTAACGATTTCTTCGTGTTCAATTAGGGCATTTTTATCTACAGGACAAGCTGGACAGATTGTGTTTGCAGTTTTTGGATTTGTATCGTAACCCAAAGCTACACGAACTGTTTGCATCATAGAAGCAATATCTGCACGAGAAGCATCCTTGTTAGGCATAATCATATTTGGAGTTGGCGAATCTTTTAATGCACCACTATCCAAAGATTTAGCTACAGGAATCCTTGCCCATTCTGGAACTTTATTTCCATCTGAGTATTTACTCAAAATTTCATCTGCTTTGCACTTGTCAATATCACAAGTCATACCTTTAGCAATTGATGTCAAAGCTTCAACACGGGTTACAGGAGCTTGAGGGCGGAATGTTTTGTTTGGATAACCTTTCATCAAATCTTCATCCACAGCCTTTGCAATTGCAGGGTTTGCCCAATTTGATTTTGATACATCTGAGAACATTGTATTTCTTGATAAATCACAATCTAAATTGAAACCTTTAACCAACATTGTTGCAAATTCTGCACGAGAGATATTTCTATTTGGTTTGAAAAATCCATCTGGATAACCGACAACAACATCATTTATCGCTAACTTATCAATATCACAAGCAGCCCAGTGACTATTTGGAACATCTGGGAATTGACATCCGCCAAGTGAAGCTGCTCCACCTGTAATATTTTGAATTTGTTGAGGAATTTCATAAGGGATTAAAGTTTTCTTAACCGCATTTATTGAATTTTTTGTTTGAATATCAATTGGACAAGAATTTCCATCCATTTTACGGTCATTTCTATCAATAGTTATGCCGTTGTATTTGTTAGGACATTCATTCAAGCATGGCATTTGAGATGCTGCTCCAGTGATTTGACCATCAGTTGCAACAGTTGAACCATTTATATTTGATGACATTCTACTTGCAGGGCAACCTTTCATTGCTTTTTCAGTTGAAAAAATTGAGTTTGCAGGTTCGCCTACATAATTGTTTGTACCGTAAATAGCTTGTGGATAACCATAAACCTGTTTCATTTCTGCACTATCAGGCTTACCTGTTTGAGGACAAAGAGCAGTTGAAGGTACTGCTGGTTTGTCACAGCTTATTTCATCTGGACAACCGCAATCAGGTTTCTTTTTCTCTGGACATGGATCTTGCTTTTTGATTGGGCAAGGTTGTTTTTTCTTGCATTCACAATCAGATAAATTTTTCTTACATTTTGTACAAGTTTGTGGCTGCGGAGTTGCAACAGGACATGCTGGACCCGTTACAACAGGAAGAGCCTCATCAGGTGCTTTCGTATTGCACGGACAAGCTGCCATTGCTGGAGTCAAGGAACACGTAGCTATTCCAACGGCAATCGCAGCTGCCACAGTTAGTTTTTTAATTGACATTTTTACCTCCTTGTTTAGTGTGAGTTTTGTTTAAAATAAACAAAAGTTTTATTTAAAAAACAAACATATACCAGATTATGTACTTTTCGGATAATTGAAAACATTAGCAAAATTACTTATTCGACAGGGTAATATTAAAACTACTAGCTTTGTAACAATTTCTACACAATTAGCAATCTTTTTATTATTTGTGTTTTATTATATATGTGTGAAGTTTTAAATTAGGCAGGTGTTTAGTATGTACAGTAAAGAGTTCATGAAATTTTTGTATGGCTATCAAAAAGATGAGTTCAAACCTAAAGAACCCATGCGTAAAGAAATTCGTTTCAAAAACAACAAATCTGGTAAACTAGCAGAAGTTTACGTTACAGAAAAAGCAAATAATTACTAAACATTAGCCTTAATTGATATAAGCATTTTCAATTAATTTTACCTCAAATGAACTGCCCACAGGAATGGTCAAACTACCACCTGTAGAGGTTAGTGCTGTTAATGGAGATAGAATTGTTGCCCCTGTATAACCAACAAAACCAACAATTGTTGGGATAGGAGAAATTATTACACCAAGCGGATTATTAGCAAGTTTGGTTGAAGTTTGACGTGTCTTTTTGTAAAAAGCTTCGCCTTTGTCAATTTGTTTTCCAACATTTTTCCAGTACTGATGCTGCCCTTTAATATTGTTTAGGTAAATATGTTTTGAATCTGCTTTTGTTATCTTTCCATTTACTGGAATACTTTTCCCGTTATAAATTATACTTGTAATTCTAATTACAACCAAACCACCGTTCCCAGTCTTTTGAGGGCGATGAACTTCTTCAATTTTGCCATAAATTTTTGTACCTGTCGGAATTGAAATATATGATTTATAAACAGGGGCATAAGTTGTGAATCCCAAAGTATTTCCAGCTCTTAGCCAATCAGAAATCTTTTGGTCTGAATGAACTTGAAATTTTGTACCCGCAGGAATTTTGATAGCATTTTTCAAATCCGCTTTTGTTACGTTTGGAGTTTCAACAGTATAAGTCGGAGTTACTTTTGGCACAGCGACTGTAGTTGTAGAACTCGTTGCTGGTTTTTGAGGAGTTTGAGGAGTTGTGGTTTTTGTTGAATCAACCTTTGGAAGAGCTGGCAAAACATCATACTGTAGCTTTGAAGTATCATATTTTTTCTTGATTTCTTCATCAACAGACATATCTAAATCCAGCGCTAATACTGGGATTGATGTCATCATTAAACTAAAAAATATAATTAAACTATTTTTTAAAATACTATTCATAACTCACCAAAACTATTCAGATTTTTTATCAACTTTCCTGACATAAAAATCAAGGTTAAAAATGCTATAAAATTCAAAACAAAAGCCACTATGGAAGAATAATACACAATAAAATTAAGCATAATAAGTAAAATTGCAACAATTATAGCAAGCCTTTTATTAGCAAAAATATCCCACAATCTTTTGGCATAATTTACTAAAAACAAATAGAAAAAGAATATAAATACCGCAAACGTAACCCAAAATAAAGAAGGGCTAACGTGAAAATTTGACCCAATACAATATATTCCCAAGATGATAATAATTTGAGAAACAAAAATAATCACCGAATTAACAAAGAATTTCAGCTTCCCAATCGGAGTATCTATTTTCAAAAAATTTGATTTAGCATCATCAAAAATATCGTCTTGCACAATCTCTTCTCCCATTGATAATACTTTATCATTATTTGGCTTTTATCGCAAGAAATTTAGAAAGTTTTAGCAAAGCCCCACCCAATAATTCAAACCCTCAGAATGATGTATAACGAGAGGGGAAATTTCTAATTCCAAAGGTTATAATATATCTAGGCTGTCATTGCGAGCGAAGGCGAAGCAATCCAGCTAATTTAACAGCTTGCAGACATTTATAGTGGTACAAAGGAAACCAATCTCAATTCTTAATCCAACCGAGAAGCAACAATATACAAAAACCTAGTATTCTTTTCATCAAGAGCTTCAATTTTTTCGTGTAATTTCTTTTTCAAAACATCAATAGTTTCATAATAATCATTTTCAAACAATGATTGAATAGAAACTCCAAGTGCTATTGCAATTTTTTCTAAATTATCAAGGGTTGGTTTAGAACGCCCAAGTTCAATCCTAATCATTTGGCGGGGACTAATACCTGCCATCTCTGACAGTTTTTCTTGCGAAATATTTTTAGATTTTCTCAAATGTCTAATCTTAGCACCAAGCAAATTTTCAGAATCCATAACATTCTCCCTTAAACATATTTTAAGAGATTATTTATTTTATTATAATGTCATATTTGACAGTTATTTATATAATAGGTATAATTCATGTCATAAATATATGTCATTGATGACATAATTTTACACATATTCTTATTTAGGAGCTAAAAAAATGAAAAAGATAACAAAACATTTAAAAGCATTTACACTGGCAGAAGTCTTGATTACACTCGGGATTATAGGAGTTGTTGCAGCAATGACAATTCCGACATTGATTTCAAAAGTTGGGAAACGCCAACTTGAAACACAGATTAAGGCTTCTTATTCCACTATTGCACAAACTATGCGTGCCGTTCAAGCTGATGATGTTGATTTTGATATGACAATAGCGACAGATGAAGGACAAGAGCCAACAAATAACTGGTTTAAAAATTACATTTTACCATATTTGAAAGTCGAAAAAGTTTGTTATAACACGGCTGGCTGTTGGCATAAAAAGGGAACTGTAAAAGATTTGCAAGGAAATCCATCTCCGTGGGATTATGATGCGGGACTAGGGAGTTATATTGTAACCTTCGTGATTGCAAAAGGTGCATATTTTAATCTTGATGGAATGAGCGTTTATAGAATGAACTCTCTTTTTGGAATCAATACGGATAGTTTTGGACTAGTTTTTTATTTTGATGCAAATGGTGATAGAAAACCAAACAAAATTGGAAAAGATATTTATGTTATGGCATATACAGCAGATAAAGGCTTAGTCCCAGCAGGTTCTGATAGAACACGAGAAGAAGTTGAACAAAATTGTTTGAAAGGAAACGGCTATTGGTGCTTGTCATACCTAATAAATAACGGCTGGCAAATTTCCGACACCGTGTGGAAAAGATAATTTCTACACTTATTTCGTTTATATAATGCAGGTCAGCTTTTACTCAATACAAATACGTCATACTGAGCGAAGCAAAGTATCTCAATCAAAACTTGTTCAGATTAACCCCTCACCCCACCCCTCTCCCTCAAGGGGCGAGGGTGAAGAATAAAACGTAGGTCGGCTTTACTAAGCCGACACTTGAAATCAATATTATCATCCATTACCCAGCGATGAATTTTGCTAAAATTTCTGGGAATTTATTTATCAATGAATCCGCAAATTTTTCTGTATCAATTTGTGTTATCACAACGGACATCAAATCTTGCGGCAAAGTTGCTATCATTTTTTGTAAGTATTCTGGTTTGATTACACCCATTGCTTGAATTGTTTCATCTTTTTCTCTTTCTCGATTAATCATGTGGGTATAAGCATCAGCGCTAAATTTTTCATAATACTTTGGCTCTGCACTTGTAATAGCCAAAGTCAAACGTCTTTTTTGTTCTGGTTGAAGATTCATTATTGCTTGTTTATAGTTTTGGTCACCCATTTGACTTATTTGTGTAACCATTTCTTGTGCGTTGCCTTGGGCTTCTTCCCCTGTTACACTTTCAATAATTTGTTGCAAATAAATCTCTGGAAGTGATTGCAAATTCTTCAATACAAGCTCTTTGTCCATATCGTGGTTTGTTAAAAGTTTGTCCAACTCTTTTTCTGGCATGTTTTCAATAATTTCTCTTTCTGAAAACAATTGCATAACGGTTTTCACTAACTCTTCCATAGGAATTTCTTTCAACAAGTCCATCAAGTTGTCTTGAGTAAAGAATTGCAACCCTTGTACCAAGTCATCTGTTTCTAGCATTGGTAAAAGTTTTTCCAACTGTTCAGAGTTCATAGATTGCATAATAATTAACTTATTTTCAGGATCTGCAAGCTGAAATAATTCAATTAATTGAGCTGGGTCAGAAAACATATCGGCAGCCAGTTGAATCGCAGCTTGATTCCCTTCTGCTGCTTCTGCTTGCAAAATCTCTTCAACAGATTTATCTGCATAAGTTTGCAGTTTGGAATCTGGTATATTTAACCGTGTTTGCAGATATTCTAATGTTGAAATTGCTAATGACATGTCAAAACCTCAGAGTACTCTTTTGTATAATTTATCGGATTAATTAGATTGAAAGTTTAATGTTTTGCTATAATTGTAACATTAAGTAATAAATAGCCTTAAATCTTTATGTAGTGTACTTTTTACCTTTAATAAAATTATTAAGTTCTGTAAAATTTTCTCAAAATTGTAACAAAACTTCATGCTTTTTGGTTTTTATATAAGTAAGGGAAACAAACAAAAAGGAACGAAAAAATGAGTTTCGATGTAAATATTGGACGTGCTCAACCAGTTATTAAAGCAGCCGCTAATATGAACAACGATGGCGGAAGTGGTGGCAACACTGGTTATATGATGAGGGGTCGCAAAAAACAAGAACATAAAGAAGCAAAAAGTTTGTTTGACTCAGAGTCTATGGTTGATTCTTTCGAGATGGCTTCAAAATTACCAAAGAAAAATCTTGAAGAATCTATGGGATTAAAAAATTCTTGGTTAGAAAACTTTGTTTCTAAATTTACAAAATAAGAAATCTCCTGTTTTTTTGATATAATCAAAAGGAAATATAGGAGATTTTTTTATTATGAGAGATGAGTTGTTATCCATTTTGGAGAAAAACAGCAGAATTGATTTTAACGAGCTTGCTATCCTATTAGGCACTACAGAAGAAAAAGTTTTAGAAGAGATTTCAAAATTAGAAAATGAAGGTATCATTTGCGGTTATCATACCCTAATCAATTGGGAAAAAACTTCTATTGAAAAAGTTATGGCATTGATTGAGGTTAAGGTTACTCCTCAGCGTGGTCGTGGCTTTGATAATATCGCAGAAAGAATTTATAATTACCCAGAAGTAAAGGCAGTGTATCTAATTTCTGGCGGATATGATTTGATGGTAATTTTGGAAGAAAAAACATTGAAAGAAATTGCAAATTTCGTATCAGACAAACTTTCAACACTAGATTCTGTTTTGAGTACAGCAACTCACTTTATCTTAAAAAAATACAAAGATCACGGAACAGTTTTGAATAAAGAAGAAAAAGACGAACGTGAGGTAATTACTCCATGAGGAATTTTCTTTCAAAAACAGTTGTAGGGATTAAACCTTCTGGAATTAGAAAATTCTTTGACCTTGTTAGCGAAATGAAAGATGCAATTTCATTAGGAGTTGGAGAACCTGATTTTGATACTCCTTGGCATATTAGAGATGAAGGCATTTATGCTCTAGAACGAGGTAAAACCTTTTACACTTCTAATGCTGGGTTAAAAGATTTGAGGGTTGAAATTTCAAAATTCTTAAATCGTGCTTACAATTTAGATTACAATCCCGATAACGAAATTCTTGTAACTGTTGGCGGTTCAGAAGCTATAGATATTGGACTTCGTGCCGTAATTGATGCTGGAGATGAAGTTATTATTCCTCAACCATCATACGTATCTTATGAGCCTTGTGCAGTTTTAGCTGGTGCAAAACCAGTAATCATAAACCTAAAAGAAGAAAATGAATTTCGCTTAACTGCTCAAGAATTAGAAGAAGCAATTACTGATAAAACAAAAGTTTTAATCCTTCCATTTCCAAATAATCCAACGGGTTCTATTATGGAGCAAAAAGATTTGGAAGAAATTGCAAAGGTTGTAATTGAACACGATATTTTGGTTATGACAGATGAAATTTATTCAGCCTTAACCTACAAAGAAAAACACGTTTCAATTGCCGCAATTGCAGGCATGAAGGAAAGAACAATTTATATCAACGGCTTTTCAAAAGCTTATGCAATGACTGGTTGGAGATTGGGTTATGCATGTGCCCCTAAAGAAATCATTAAACAAATGACAAAAATTCACCAATTTGCGATAATGTGTGCCCCAACATCTAGCCAATACGCAGCAATTGAAGCCATCAAAAACGGAGATGAAGATGTAAAAATTATGCGCCAAGCTTACAATCAGCGCAGAAGATTTTTGATGGATGCTTTCAAAAAAATGGGATTACAATGTTTTGAACCATTTGGAGCATTCTACGTATTCCCTTGTATAAAAGAATTTGGGTTGACAAGCGAAGAATTTGCCACAAGATTTTTAAAGGAAGAAAAAGTTGCACTTGTTCCAGGAACAGCTTTCGGGGAATGCGGAGAAGGATATTTGAGAATATCTTATGCCTACTCCCTAGACAACCTAAAACTTGCTCTTTCTCGCTTGGAAAGATTTATTACAAAATTGAGAGAGGAAAAAGCTATAAATTAGAACAAATATCTTGATAAGACGATAGAACTCTCAAGATATGTAATGAATTATCAACAATAGTATAAACAACTAAATATCTTTTTTTGATTACGTAAAATCTAACATTTTTATATGTAAAATCTTTTCTGATTGTTCCAATATTCGGATTTGAACACAAAAGACTAAATTTGACATAAAATTTTTTTACAAGTTGTAGTGCAGCTTTTCTATTATCTTTTGCAATAAAATCTGCAATTAACAACATATCTTTTTGTGCCGAATCTTCAATTATTAGAGAATAATTATTCATATTTTTTAATCATTTCTTTCATTACAGAATGACCATCTCTATAGTTTCCCTGCTCAAGGTCTGATAATCCAACTTCAATATCTTGGTTTAATTGGGAAATTCTCGATTGAGAAATACCTTCTTTTGCTGCTAATAATCTTAATGCTTCTCGAATAACTTCGCTAACAGAATTGTATAAACCAGACGCAACT
This sequence comes from Candidatus Methanomethylophilaceae archaeon, assembly GCA_963590665.1. Taxonomy (GTDB): domain Bacteria; phylum Cyanobacteriota; class Vampirovibrionia; order Gastranaerophilales; family Gastranaerophilaceae; genus Zag111. Next base: position 25,133 of record CAVAPR010000015.1, on the reverse strand, counting down.
TTATCTTGGACAAATTTTTCTAATGTAGGTGTAAGAGATATGTTCATAAATTTACCTTTATTTTAATAACATAGTATAACTCAATTATAACAATCTTTGTTATTTTATGCAATTATTTTGAGAATAAATATTTACATTAAGAATAATGTATTTTAATTGTAATATAATCTATTTATATGAAAATCCTAAACATTGATAAAAATAGTCGGACTCAAGAATTAATTACAAAACTTCTTGAGATTTGGGAATGTTCTGTTCGTGCTACACATTTATTTTTATCTAAAAACGAAATTAAAAATATCAAACATTATGTACCAGAAGCTCTAAAGAATGTGGAAGTTTTAATTATTGCAGTTTCAGATGAAGATATGCCTCTTGCATTTATGTGAATTGAAAAAAGTAAACTTGAAATTCTATTTGTAGATGCAAAAGAACAAGGAAAAGGCATAGGGACAAGGTTACTTCAATATGGGATTAAAAATTATTCAATAACAGAATTGCGAGTAAATGAACAAAATCCAGAAGCTCGAAAGTTTTATGAAAAGAATAACTTTTTAGTATATGATAGGTCAGAAATTGACGAACAGGGGAACCATTACCCTATATTATTTATGAAAAAGGAAACTTGCTAATGTATTATTCTTCGACATATAAATCTCCAATTGGCAACATTACGCTTGCGTGTGACAAGCAAGAAAATCTTGTTGGGCTTTGGTTGGAAGGTCAAAAATATTTTTGCGACACGGTTGGAGAGGACATTGTTGAAAATAATAATCTCGAGATATTTAAGACTGCAAAAAATTGGTTAGACCGATATTTTGCTGGTGAAAAACCAAAAATTTCAGAACTCCCACTTGCTCCAATTGGGAATAATTTTAGGCAAAGAGTTTGGAAAATTCTTTGTGAAATCCCCTATGGTGAAGTTTGGACTTATGGGGATATAGCCAAAATTATTGCAAAGGAACAAGGGAAAGATAGAATGTCTGCTCAAGCTGTTGGAGGAGCAGTTGGTCATAATCCGATTTCTATCATTATTCCTTGTCATAGAGTTGTTGGAGCAAATGGAAGTTTGACAGGTTACGCAGGCGGAATAAAGAATAAAGTCGCTCTTTTGAAACACGAAGGAGTAAATATGGAAAAATTGTTTATCCCTAAAACTAGCACTACACTATAGGAGTATATAACTATAACGGGACACTATAACTCCTCTAATATTAACATCTTCCGTTTATTAAAAAAGAGTCGCTAAACGACTCTTTTTTAATTAGCGGAAGCCAAGTAGGTACTATGCTTCTAATGCTCAACTTCGTTTCGCATAGAGTCATAGCAACGAGACTTCAGCAACAGCGTAAGCGAGCAACACGAGCTTTTACGCTGTTGCGTACCCCTTGTGGGTAGAACTCAAATTGTTGCGAACAACATGAGCAACAATTCCGAGTTCGAGGATGTCTTCTGCGAAAAATAAATAGAGAGCCTATAAATAGACTCTCTATGGAGCGGAAGCCAAGTAGGTACTATGCCCCCTAATGCTCAATTTCATTTCGCAAAGGGGCATAGCAACGAGAGTCGAACTCGCTAAATACGAGTTCTCGTCAATATCTTCAAACAAATTAAAAAAGAGTCGCTAAACGACTCTTTTTTAATAAGCGGAAGACGAGACTCGAACTCGCGACAGCCTGCTTGGAAGGCAGACGCTCTACCAACTGAGCTACTTCCGCATAAATATTCACTTGTCACTCGTTCATTTTACTATAAAACTTTTTTAAAATCAAGATTATTTTCTAATTTTCTTATCTAATTCTAAAGTAGTAGTATAAAATTCTCATTTGATACCATAAAAATTTATTCTTTAGAATGGTGAAAAATACTGGCATGACAGGTTATTATATATATGTAAGTTCGGAGTGTCCAAGCACTTTTTCGGGGTTGCGACAAGATTTTTTCTTTTTGCGGTTTGGTTTAAAACCTTCGGACTTACACCTTTAATAAGAAAATTTTTCATGTTTTATAACTTCCGGTTTGAGCTTGTAGTATTGCAAGACAAACCTTTTTATTTTATAATCGCTCCTGTAGAAAATATAGGAGTACTCATTATGACAACAGAAGTTAGAGCAAGTCACATTCTTGTTAAAACAGAAAAAGAAGCTCAAGATTTATATGATGAAATTAAAAATGGCAAATCATTTGCTGAAGTAGCTCAAGAAAAATCTCTTTGTCCATCAGGTCAAAATGGTGGAGATTTAGGTTTCTTTGGTAAAGGTATGATGGTTAAACCTTTTGAAGATGCAGCTTTTTCTTTGGAAGTTGGCGAACTTTCTCAACCTGTAGAAACTCAATTCGGTTGGCACTTAATTGAAGTTACAGGTAAACACTAAAACTTTGTAGCGCCGATTTTCAAAATCGGCGCTTTTTAAATTAACATAAATTGGAGCAAAATTTTGGATAACATTACTATTATAAAAGATTTCATGGCTAAAAATTCCCTTAACTATTTGTTAGTGAATGCAACAAATGAATTTTTGGTTGAGTATAACACTTTAGAAGAAAATTCTCGCTATAAGTTGACTAATTTTTCTGGTTCAACTGGAGAAGCTTTGGTTACACCTGATACAATTTATCTTTTTGTCGATGGAAGATACCATATTCAAGCTGATTTAGAGGTGAATCATGACAAAATTACTGTTGTGAAACTTCAAACTGGACAAAAATATTTGACCGAACTATTAAAGAAAATCCCTCAAGATGAAGTCCTTGGAATGTTTTCGAAAAAGAACTCCCAAAATAAAATTGAAACAATTTCTAAATCTCGTAAGGTCAAATTGTTGGATATTGATCCATTGGATTCTGAAATTCCGATTGATAATTCGCAAGATGTTATCTTGGATGAAAAATATACAGGTAAATCAACGGCTAAAAAAATCGGAAGAATTTCGCATCATTTGTCCCCAGATTCAGCGGTTTATTTAACAGATTTAGACGAGGTTTCGTACCTATTTAATATGAGAAATTTTTCTCAAAATTATTCTGCAAAAATCAAAGCAAAAGCCCTAATTTTTAAAGATAATGCGATTTTGTTTACTCAAGATAAGATGCACACTTTAGATGAATTTTTGAAAACTGTTAATAAAAAAGTTTTTGTTGATAAATCTTCAATCAATGGTTATGATTATAAATTGCTTGGAGAAAATGCTGTTCCAATGAAGAACAATCCTGTAAAACTTATGAAAGCGAAAAAAACAGACGCAGAACTGGAACATCTAAAAGATGCATTCAATCGTACAGATAAAGCGGTTAGTGCAATTCGTGATTATATAGAAAACAATGATAATCTTTCAGAATTTGATATTTCTAATAAATTAGAAGAAGAATTTAAAAAGCAAGGGGCATTAGGTTTGAGCTTCAAATCGATTGTCGCAAAAGACAAAAATTCCGCACTTGCGCATTATTCAAAATGTTCAAAAGAGGAAATTTTAAAAGAAGGAAGTCTTGTCTTGATTGATTGCGGGGCGTATTTTGAAGGGGGTTTAGCAACTGATATTACAAGAGTTTTTGTAAAAGGAACTCCTTCTAACCTTCAAAAGAAAATTTATACTACTGTTTTGAAAGCATTTTTAAGAGCCTTCAATTATACCAAAACACACTTAGAACGACCATTAAAGGGGTTTGTAATTGATAAATCAACTCACGAATTTTTTAATTCTCAAGATTTAGATGGCTTTGTTTTCAACCACGGATTGGGTCACGGAATTGGTATAAATGTTCATGAATATCCTCCAAATTTGAGTACGAATGAAATAGCAAAGGTAAATTTGGAAGAGGGAATGTGCTTTTCAATTGAACCTGGACTATATAAAGAAGGCTATTTCGGTGTAAGATTGGAAAATTCTTGTTACTACAAAGATGGTCAAATTCATTCTTTTGTTCACATGAATTATGAAAATAAACTGATTGATTATGGTATGATGACTGAACAAGAAAAAGAATGGCTGAAAGAGTTTGAGGTGAAGTAGTGGAAATCACAAGCGTAAATAACAATTTGGTAAAAGAAATTGTAAAATTGCAACAAAAAAAATACCGAAATCAGAGTGGAAAATTTTTACTTGAAGGATTTAAGGCAATAAAAGAAGCTTTTGATTGCGGGATAGAATTAGAGAATATTTTTGTTGAAAAAAACAAAATAAATGATTATAATTTTGCCCAAAATATTGTGATTGAAACAAGTGAACCAGTCTTGAAAAAGCTTTCTACAACTGAATCTGCCCCATCTGCTGTTGCGGTTGGTTTGCAAAAAAAATACGATAAAAATATCTTAAAAAATACAAAAAAAGTTGTATTATTAGAAGATATTAAAGACCTTGGGAATTTAGGGACAATTATTCGTTCATCTGTGGCATTTGGAGCTGATGCAATTGTTCTCTATGGCGAGAGTGTTGATATTTATAACCCTAAATGTGTAAGGGCTTCGGTTGGAAATCTTTGGAAATTGCCAATAATTCACATTGCCAATATTGACGAGTTGAAAGAAATTTTTGAAGGGTTTGAAAAAATTGCAACACTTCCTCGCTCAACAAATATGTTAAAATCTTTCACTCCAACGCTTCCAGCAGTTGTGATGTTTGGATCTGAAGCAAATGGACTGTCAAAAGATTTGATAGATTTTTCGACAAATTCTGTAAAAATAGAAATGGCGAAAACGGTAGAGTCATTGAACTTAGCCACTTCCGTTTCTGTAATTTTGTATGAATTGTTTGTGTAAAAAAGTCTATAAGTGGATAAGTCTATAAGTCTATAAGTTGGTTACAGAAGGCTTTAAGATATATGGCACTAAGGTCTTTATGTAATTAATTCAGTCATTCTGAGCGAAGCGAAGAATCCAATTATTCCTTCCCCTTGGGGGGAAGATTAGGATGAGGGGTTGAACCGTACGGATTGGGATTCTTCGGGTAAATTTGCAATGTTATTTTACATATTCAACAGTTTACCCCTCAGAATGACGTATTTGTAACGTAACGAACTTATTCCCCTATTCCTTTTGCCCTTATAAATTTTAACCTTAAGGCAAGGTTGGGTGGTCATTGAATTTGTAACCACTATTCATTGTGTTAATGTATTCTTTCAATGCACCTTTTTCGCCTTTGATTGTCTTTTGATAAGCTTTTTTCATTTCCGCTGGAGTAACAGTGTATTCGCCCAAAAGTTCATTATTAAATGAGCTATAAATTTTGATTTTATTATATATTTCAATCCCTTTAAATTCCTCACGTGCAGTTTTATTTTCTACATCGATATTTTTTTCTTTCGCAACGTGAGTTAGCCCAAGTTGGAACATTGATTTTTTAGAATTGTCTGGGAGTTTTACCCAAATTTGCGGGTCAAGGTAAAATTTATATTCAGAATTTGTCAATTCAATTTTCTCAAAATTTGTTTGAACAGCCACTTCTTGATATTCAACGACTTTTTGATTTAACATATCTACTAATTTTGGGTTATCCTTAGTTAAGTTATATACGACAACCCCAGATGCAATTGATAGTCCAATAAATCCAACTACTAGAATTATTGGAGTAACAACAGCCCAAAGTGCAGATTGATTTGATTGTGATTTATGAAAATCTTCAATTTCTGGGTATTTTTTGTTGTTTTCATAAGCCCATTCATTCCCTCTAATTCCACAGATAATCATGAATGGGAACCATCCAGTTGTCAAAAGTAGTGGCAACATCAATGCAGTGATTGGAGTTTTGTTATAAAGTCCCCACATCCAAGTTCCAAAACAAGCGCCCCAGTTAAATTTTGCAATTTTACTTTTTGGCTTTTTAGAAGAGATTTTGCCTTTTGTCATCATTAGGATAAAGATTGTAAAATAAGAAATTAATTTGAAAAGTGGTGCTAAATTGTTTGTTGGAGCAGCCCCAACAAGAACAATAACCGCAAGAGCAGAAGCAACTAAACAAACTTTGTTTTCATCAACTTCTCCAACAATATCTCTAACTCTTCTTATAATACTAGGGAAGAACAAAATTGATTCAATAAGCCCAACAATTCCCAACCAAATTGAATACCAAATAGGGAAAACATTTGACCTCATTGCACTAGAAGAAAAATCAAGCATCAAATCTGGGTTTGTGAATAACAAATATAACAACGGAGTTGTAAAAATCAGAGCATCAATAGTTTGGATAATCAGAAAATTAACGATGAAATTTCGCCTGTTAATTATTCCGCTAAGTCCTAAAAATTTGTTGTTCTCTTTAAAATATACGTCAGACATTTTGTTCTCCTTTTGTCCTAAATGGTTATTCTTCTGTTGTCAAAAATTCTTCTGGAATTTTGTTTTCTATCAGCTTTTTCCCCGATTTGGTGTTTTTAGTTTCTATTCCAAATTCGTGTAATTTTTCCGCCTCTTTAAAAATACTGCCATTATTTTTTGTCGTGAAACGATTTATTTCTGTTTGAATACTTTGTGAGGCTTTTTCTATCGCAGATTGTATATTCAACAGGTTTTGTGCGTGAGTTGCAATGTTATTATACAACTTTTCACCTGTTTCAATAATGTTTTGGATGTTATCATAACTTGTTTTTGTAGTCCAAAGGTTTGCAACAAGTCGGAGGGTAACAATAATTGATGAAGTGCCAACAATAATAATATTGTGCGCATTCGCAAGTTCTAAAATCTTTCTGAAATCTGGGTCTGTATAAATTAGATTTACGCAAGGTTCAATTGGAATATACATTAAGATAAATCCTGCTTGATTTGTACTTTCAATCTGTTCGTAATGCTTATTCCCCAGTTGATTTATACAAGTTGTCAAATCACTTATAAATGCTTTTTTATCGTTTTCATTTTCGGTTTCTCGGTATTCTAGGTAATTTTTCAAGATAACTTTTGAATCAATAATTAAATGTTTTTCTTCTGGCAAATATATTATAAAATCTGGCTTTGTGGCACCTTGAGAGAATTGTTTTGTATAGTGAATATTTTCTTTCAAGTTTGCAAAATTAAGTGTTTGCTCTAATAATTTTTCTCCAAATTCTCCTTTTGAATTTTGGTTGGTCGTTAATGCTTTTGCATATTTTTCAGCGGTAGCAATCGCATTTTTAATTTCCAAAGAGTCCTCTTTATGTGATTCTTGGTATTTATCAATGCTATTTTTAAAGTCTTGCAAGATTTTATTTAGAGGTGAAATCTCTTCTGCCTTAAAAAGTTCCATTTTGTTTTTCAAATCAGTTGAATGTGCTGAAAGTAGCTGTTCTTGTTGATTTTTTAATGACTCTTGAGCAATCTTTGAAAATTCTGTTTTAACAGAGTTTATTATATTTTCATTTAGTCCAATTTTTGCTTTTAGTTCAAGGTTCTCAGTTTTCAATGAAAGCACTTGTTTTTCATAAAATCTAGACGTAAAAATCCATGTAGCTAGTCCTACCAAGATTACACACAAAATGAAAATAATTAATTCAAAACCCATCTTTAACTTAAACTCTTCCAATAAAATTTCCTTTATCTTATCACATTTTAAAAATATTTGAAAGTCTTGTGCGTGATATTTTACGCTTGATTAACAACTTGCACTAACTCCATTTTTTAATTAGAATATTGTTAATCTATAAAATATAATTTTTAGAAGAAGGGATAAAATTATGGTTGTGGAAAGACAAAGAGTTCAAGAACAGGATAAAATTCAAAGACGTTCAAACTTTGACCCTGTAGAAAGCAATTTAACTAAGGAACAAGTGAAACTAGAGGCTTCTAGATGTTTGCATTGCAAAAATCCAAGATGCGTACAAGGTTGCCCTGTAAATATTCAAATTCCTGAATTTATAAAAGCGTTAAAAGAAGATAATTTGGAAGAAGCTGGTAAAATTATTCGCCAAACAAGTATGCTTCCATCAGTTTGTGGTCGTGTTTGCCCTCAAGAAAGACAATGTGAAGGTAATTGCGTTTTAGGTATCAAAGGTCAAGCTGTTGCAATTGGTGCATTGGAACGTTATGTTGGCGACAATACAAAGGCTGAACAAACAGAAATTAAACCTTCTGGCAAAAAAGTTGCTGTAGTTGGTTCTGGTTGTGCTGGTATCACTGCTGCTGCAGATTTGAGAAAAGCTGGTCACGAAGTTGTTGTATTTGAAGCTTTGCACAAGTTGGGCGGAGTTTTGCGTTATGGTATTCCTCCATTCAGACTTCCAAGAACAATTTTAGATAGAGAAATTACTAACTTAAAAGCTATGGGGGTTGTATTCCATACAGACGTTGTTGTTGGTAAATCAATCACATTGAAACAATTGAAAGAAGACGGATTTGATGCAATCTTTATTTGTTCTGGTGCTGGGCTTCCTAAAATGATGCACATCAAAGGTGAAAATTTGAACGGTGTATTCTCTGCAAATGAATTTTTAACAAGAGTTAACTTGATGGGCGCTGGCCGTGACCCAGAAAGCATTACACCATTAAGAGTTGGTAAAAAAGTTGCAGTTATCGGTGGAGGTAACGTAGCGATGGATGCCGCTCGGACAGCGGTTCGTGTCGGGTTTGAAGAGGTATCTATTTTATACCGTAGAACAGAAAAAGAATTACCTGCTAGATTGGAAGAAATCCGTCACGCAAAAGAAGAAGGTGTTCAATTCAAATTCTTGCATGCTCCAGTTGAAATCTTGGAAAAAGATGGTTATGTTGCTGGCATGAAGTTTGAATTATGCGAACTTGGCGAACCAGATGCAACAGGAAGAAGAAAACCAGTTGGAACAGGAAAATTTGTTGTAGAAGATGTTGATACTGTAATTGTTGCACTTGGTACTGGTCCAAACCCAATTATTCAACGTTCTGCAGAAGCTGAAGGAATGGAAATTATCACAGATGCAAAAGGCTATATCTCTGTTGATGCTGATACTCGTTCAACAAATATCCCTTGCGTATTTGCTGGTGGTGACGTTGCTCCAGTTGGTGCATCAAATGCCATTAACGCAATGGGTGCTGGTAAAAAAGCAGCAAAAGCTATCAATGAAATGTTGAAATAACTAAAATAAAATATTTAATTTAACAAGGGCGCAGCAAAATTGCTGCGCCCTTGTTGTTCCAGAGATTATATTACGTTATGTATTAAATAATCAGCTGGATTGCTTCGCCTTCGCTCGCAATGACTAGATTTGAAAAATATTTTACGCATTTGTCATACTGAGCGAAGCAGATCTCTATAAAAATTTTCCCTCGCCCATGGGGACACTAGCTGAACCAACGAAACGAAGTTGAGTTGTGTGAAACTGCGTGCCGTATGGCTGAGGGGTAGGGTGAGGGGTTGAACCGAATGCATAGAGTCGTAGGGTGGGCTCACTAGCCCACCGTTTATTTGTATATTATAACGATGTTGCATCTATCAGAGGAAACAGGTACTAATAAAATATAAATAACTTAGAATCAGAATAAGAAGCTTTTAAGGTGGGCTAGTGAGCCCACCCTACTATTTTGTTGTTCCTAAGTTAAACTTATATCCCCCAAAACGACGTTTGTTTTTTGTCATGATGAACAATCTCCATCTGAATATATTTGACCATGAACAGCCATCATGCCTCTTGAGAAAAAATCTTTGAGTGTTAGAATTTTCTTATGGAAGTTATGAAAACATTATATTCAAAATGGTGCAAAATCCCCGACAAAATCAGATTTCTTTTTATCGGGGCAGTGAATGCTGGAATTTCTTATATAATTTTTGCACTTGCAGTTTATCTATTGGGACAAGGACATTATCAATTGTGTGTTATTTTGCAGTGGACAATTTCATCAGTCTTTTCTTATTTTAATCAGAAATTTTTTGTCTTTTGCACAAAAGGGAATTATTTACACGAGTACCTAAAATGCTGTTCTACTTGGGCTGTAAGTTATTTTATAAACGTTATAATTTTGGAATTGTTGGTTAGATTTGCGATAAAAAATGTCTATATTTCGCAATTTATTTCAATATTCCTTGTTTCTGTTGTAACGTATGTATTGTTTAAATATTTTGCATTCAAAACCCACAAAAAATAGTTTATTTTTTGAAAAATCTTTTAATTTTGTCAAAAATACTTTCTGAAGTATTGAAAAGTTTCATTTGGGTAATTTTTTTATTTATCCTATCTTGAATACTTTTGTTTAATCGATTAATCTTGTAATTCACATAAAAACTTCCGAAAAATATCCATCCCAAAACGTTATGACGAATTTCAATATCAAATTTTTCTTTGACATAGCGTTCAATATTTTTTAGGAGTTGCAGAGTTAAGATTAAATTCAAAAGCAACCACAAAACATCTGCAATATTAATAATAAATTCTTTTTGAATGCCTTTAAGGTCAAGAATTGCGGAAATTATATCCAATCCTATAAGCATTGCAAACCAATTGTAGCGATGGATGCGCTTACCTTTTTGCGGATAAAGATTATTTATATCAGTAATAAGTTTCCAAAGCCAAACATACCACCATATCCCAAAAGTTATGATGCTAAGCACAATTAGTTTGAGGGTGGAAGTTTTTCTTATTGCGATATTTTCTTCATTGGACATATAAAAATACTACCACTTTTAGGAGATTTAAACATCCTTCGATTAATTTATAAAATAATCCTTGACAATTAAGATTGAGTTGGTACAATAATAATACATCTGAAAGCAATTGCTTGGAGAAGTGCCAGAGCGGTTGATCGGAGCGGTCTTGAAAACCGTCGAACGTGCGAGCGTTCCGTGGGTTCGAATCCCACCTTCTCCTCCATTTAAAAGGAATCCGTAAGGATTCCTTTTTTAGTATGTTATTAGGATAGAAATTCATTTGTAACCTATTTAACATTTTTATCTATTTATGATACATTATATTTTATAGGTTTAGTATGGAAAATAAAAGTCAAAGTTTTAGTTTTATCGATTTATTTGCTGGAGCTGGAGGATTAAGTCTTGGGCTTGAACAAGCTGGCTTTAAGGTCGTTTTCGCAAATGAAATAAATTCTACATGTGCAGAAACCTATATATATAACCGTCATTTATCAAAAGAGCAAATTTATATAGGAGATATTAATACCCTATTAGAAAATATTGATACTTATAAAGAGCAGTTTAAAGATATATCTTTAGTTTGTGGAGGACCACCATGTCAAGGCTTCTCAATGGCAAATAGACAACGTCTAATCAATGACCCTAGAAATAAATTATACAAAAGTTATTTAGAATTTTTATCTTTTGTTATTCCAAAATTTTTTATTATGGAAAATGTAAAAGGAATGGCAAAAAAAATTGATGAAATTTTAGAAGACTTTTCAAATAAACTTGAAAATCAATATGATATTGAATATAGAATTTTAAATGCAAGGGATTTTGGAATTCCGCAAAATAGAGAACGGTTAATAATTATAGGGAACAGAATTGGTATTGATACAAAACAAATTTTTGAAGATATAAATAAATATAAAAAAAATAATTTTGTCACCTTAGGAGATGCAATATTAGATTTACCAGCCTTAGAACCTAATAAATTAAAAAATAATACAACTTTTGAAGATAACAAATGTGGATATTTTGAAAGAGAATATTGCTATAAAGAAACGCCTTTTTATAAATTCATAAATAATGGTAGAAAAATCACAAAATTATATAATCATAAAAGTCGATATAACAATGAAAGAGATATAAAAATTTTTGGATTACTACCGCAAGGATGTAATTCTTTACACGAATCTATTAAGGATATTATGCCATATAGTCGGAGAAATGATATTTTTAAAGACAAATATTTTAAATTATCACAAAATGATATATGTAAAACAATTACTTCTCATATGAAATTTGATTGTAATATGTATATTCATCCTACACAGGCTAGAGGTTTATCTCCAAGAGAGGCCGCTAGAGTTCAGACTTTTCCAGATGATTATATATTTAAGGGACCACAAAATAGTTGGTATATGCAAATTGGGAATGCGGTACCTGTAAAATTAGCAGAGGTAATAGGGAAGTGCATACTGAAAAACTTAAAGAAATAAAACACTTAGAATTATTTGCAGGAATTGGGGGCTTTCGTCAAGCCATAGAACTTCTTGGCAAAGATTTTGGAATTAACATGAATTGTATTGGCTATTCTGAAATTGATAGTTATGCGACCAAAAGTTATAAAGCAAATTACAATACGGATAAAGAACTTGAAATAGGTGATATTGTAAGTTTCACAGAAAACAACGAAAACATACAAAAACTTCAAGATTTTTCTTTGCTTACTGGGGGATTCCCTTGCCAAGCATTTAGCATGATGGGACTTCAAAAAGGTTTTAACGATTTAAGAGGAAATGTATTTTTTAAAATAATAGACATTTTAAAAGTAAAACATCCTAAAGTAATTTTACTGGAAAATGTAAGAAATTTAATATCTCATAACAATGGAGAAACTTTTAAAACTATTATTAAATTAATTAAAGATTCTGGATACAATGTATATTATGATGTATTTAATACAAATAATTTTGGTCTGGCTCAAACAAGAAATAGGGTTTTCATTTTTGCTCATAGAGGAGAATTACCTAAAGAATTTAATTTTTCACAAAAACTTGTAAAAGAAAGTTTCGATAAAATTAAAACAAAGACATCATTACAATTGCAAAATAATGTATTAGATGTATTAGAAAAAAAGGTTGAAGATAAATATTATATATCTGAAATACTAAAGCCAACTATTTTATCTAATGGAACTAAAAAATTTTCAAGTAAATCAGAAATAAATCCAATAATTGCAAGACCATTAACTGCTACTATGGTAAAAATGCATAGAGCCTGTCAAGACAATTATTTTAGTGATGATTTTATTCATAGTAAAGCCCCTCTTAAATTTAAAGAAAAGCAGTTTACATTAGAACAATTACTTAAGAAAAAAATAAGAAAAATTACCCCTCAAGAAGCTCTACGTTTTCAAGGATTTCCAAAATCCTTTTGCCAAAAGGCTCAAGAATGTGGTATAAGTAATCACCAATTATATAAACAAGCAGGAAATGCAGTAAGTGTTAATACAGTATATGCAATATTATATTATTTGTTAATCGAATGCAATATATTAGGGGTAAAATAGTAGTGAATAAATTTTTTGAATTACATGATGAAAAAATAATCGGATATAAAAAATTAACAGACGCAGATTTAGGATTATGTGGAAGCCATCAAACACATATAGGGTTGTTAGATGGGATTTTAACATTCCTTACAGATTCCACAATAGAGGAATCTGGTATCCTAATTTATGAAAACAATTGTCAAATATTAGATGTATATTTTGATCGAATAACCAGAAAAGATGGAACCATTGAATGTCCTAAAATTAGAAAAGGTGGGCTGAATGTTGTATCAATGGTCACAGTAATTCGAGATATTGTAGAACGAAATATTGAACCCTATAATAATTGGTATTTAATATGGTTTGGGTTAAAAAGTGAACAATTAGTTTTTATGTTATTTCATGAAAATTCTACGGCATATGATAATTTGAAAAATTACGGATTAAATTTTTCAAAAAATTCATATCGAATCACATCAGAAGCCCCACAATACAAAATGATTGCAAAATACGTAGAAAACTTACTAAATATATCCTCTAAATCTATAGTTAAGGAGTTAGAAATTGAGGCTCAAATTCCAGGTAAATTGATTTCTGAAAAGAAAATACGAAAATTTGATATTCAAAAAGCTCAATCTTTATTTGCAGCTATTGGTAAAAAGGGAGAGGAATTTGTTGCGGAATACTTTGATAAGTTGCAATTTGAAAAACAAATAAAAAATTACAAATGGATGAACTCATCTTCAGAAAGTGGTTGTCCTTATGATTTCTGGTATCAAAATGCGTTAGACAATATTGTATATTTGGATGTAAAAACAACAAAATTTAACTTTGATCAAAAAGTTATGTATAGCGACAAAGAAATAAAATTTGCATTATCCAAACCAAATAATTGTTATAATATTTACAGAATATATAATTTAACAGATAATAATGCAAATTTACGAATTTGCAAAAATTGTACACCTCATTTTAGTTTAATAAACGAGAACATCAATTTTTTTCAAAATACGATGAATAATATAAATACAAATGTACAGTCCATCAATATTGCATTTGAACCAACCATCAATAATTTATCATTTGAAAAAGAAATACAATTACATAAAGAAAATTAATTTTAATAAACACTATTTTCAAAAACTTCTCCTTGACCCTTGGTGGTAAAGGGAATATAATTACGTTATGGCTAAAGTTAAATCAAAATGGGTTTGTCAAGAATGCGGTTATGAAACGGCTGGTTATTTAGGGAAATGTCCAGAATGCGGAAGTTGGGGAAGTTTCACAGAAGAAATTCAATCTTCATTAAAACCTCAAAACACCTCCCCTCAAGGCATTGTCAATGATACAAAACCTTCTCTAATAAATGATATTCATATCGGAGAAGAGGTTCGTGTTAGCACAAATATTTCAGAATTTGACAGGATTCTTGGCGGAGGACTCGTTCAAGGTTCTCTTGTGTTGATTGCGGGAGACCCTGGGATTGGAAAATCTACAATCCTCCTCCAAACAAGTGGAGAACTTGCAAAAAATGGGGAAAAGATTCTCTATGTTTCCGCAGAAGAATCCGCCAGCCAACTGAAACTTCGTGCCAATCGTTTGGGCGTTAATTCTGATAAATTGTATGTTTATCCTCAAACCAATTTGGAAAACATTCGCCAACAAATTGAAGAAATTAAGCCAGATACCGTTGTTATTGATAGTATTCAAGCGATTTACTCCCAAACTATCACAAGTTCTGCGGGTAGTGTTTCGCAAATCAGAGAATGCTGCAATATTTTGATGCAAATTGCAAAAACTCAAAATATTACAATTATTATAATTGGTCACGTTACAAAAGATGGAAACATTGCTGGTCCAAAGATTTTAGAACACATGGTTGATACAGTTATCTATTTTGAGGGCGACAAGTACAAGTCTTATAGAATGTTGCGTTCTATGAAAAACAGGTTCGGGAATACATCAGAAGTTGGGATTTTTGAGATGCAAACAAAGGGGCTTGTGGAAGTAAAAAATCCTAATGAGCTGTTTTTGAATGAACGTTCTCAAGAAGCTATTCCAGGGAGTGCAATTATTGTTACAAATGAAGGCACAAGACCTTTGCTTGTGGAAATTCAAGCTCTTGTTGGTACAACTCCATACCCAACACCACGAAGGGTTGCAAACGGTGTTGACACAAGCAGAGTTCTACAGATTTTGGCAGTTCTGGAAAAACGTGTTGGACTAAATCTTTCTAAACAGGATGTTTATATCAACGTTATGGGCGGTATTGATGTTGATGAACCGAGTGCAGATTTAGGAATTGCGATTGCAATTGCAACTTGCGCAAGAGATGTTGTAGTTGATTCGCAAACAGTCATTATTGGTGAAATTGGCTTGTCTGGAGAAATTCACCCCGTTTCAAATTTAGAAAAACGATTGAATGAAGCAGCGGCATCAGGATTCAAAAAAGCAATTATTCCTTATGCAAACCGCAATATTAAGCACGAAAAAATTCAAACTGTTCCAGTAAAGCGTTTGATTGATGCAATTACAGCTTGTGTGAACCCTGTATAGGAGGTTTTATGGCTACATTAGAAGAACAATTAGGAAAATATTTAATAGAAAATAAATTGACAATTGCAACCGCAGAGTCTTGCACTGGCGGGCTTTTAAGCTCAAGATTGACAGATGTTTCTGGAAGTTCAGAGTATGTAAAATTGAATTTCGTAACCTATGCGAATGAAGCAAAACACAAAATTCTTGGAGTAAGCTGGGATATTTTGAATAATTTTGGCGCTGTGAGCGAAGAATGCGCAGAAGCAATGGCAAACGGATTATTTGAAGCGACAAATTGCGATATTGCACTTTGCACAACAGGAATTGCAGGTCCAACTGGGGGAACAAAAGAAAAGCCTGTTGGATTGGTTTATATTTCTGTACGCTACAAAGGCATTGTGACAATTAAAGAAGTTAAATTGTCCCCAGACATTCCGAGAATTGAAATGAAAAAACGTTTTGCAGATGAAGCATTAAAACTTGCCTTGTCAATTTTAACAACGGATAGGATATAATGAGTAACGGGCTAAACTCGTTTACAGGTGCGTTCTGATAGAGATTCTTCGGGTAAATTTGTAATGTTTTATTCAATTTTCTTTGGTTTATTCCTCCAATGACATACTTGATAGAATATCTTAACTAATACGTCATTCAGAGCGAAGCGAAGAATCTCAAGCTTGTGCGTTTAGATTAAACCCCTCACCCCATCCCTCTCCCTCAAGGGGCGAGGGAGATGAGATTGTTAACTATTCATTGCAATAAAGGGGTAAATCTGGTATAATAAATCAGTAGGATAAGGGAGGGGAAAATTATGCGAGAATGTCCGTATTGCAAAAGCAATAGAGTAAGAATGAATGGTAAAAGTAGAGGAACTCAAAGAATGCAATGTATGGATTGTAAAAAGACTTTTGCTCAAAATCCAAAAAGAGTTTCTAAACAAGATAAGTATAAAGCACTACTAATGTATCTTAATAATGTAGGGATAAGAAAAATAGCATTATTCTTTGGTGTAAGTGCACCAGCTGTACTACGTTGGATAAGAAATGCGCATAAACTATTACAAGAATTATTAAATGACTTTAATCCATTAGTATCTGAAAAAGCAGATATTATTGAATTAGATGAAATATATACTTATGTAAAAAAAAGAAAAATAGAGCAGTCGTATGGACTGCTTATTCTCGGAGACAAAAGCGTGTTATTGCATATACCATCGGAGAAGGAATAAAGAGGGCAATAGAGATATATTTAAAAGTAAAAACAATGACAGGAAGAATATTACATATATATTCAGATGCCAATAGTTGTTACAATGTAGCATTTAAAAGAATAAATATTCAAGAACCACATTTAATGACAAAAAGTGAAACACACTTAATAGAAAGTTCCAATAGTTCAATAAGAGATAATTTAGCAAGATTTAACAGAAAAACAAAACGATATTCTAACTCTTTAGAAATGCTTAAGATTACTCTTGACCTTTTCTTTTACAAAGATGTTATTCTAAATGCAATGAATAGTTAACAATCTCGAGGGAGATAGGTTTAGCTATTTGCTCAGATTACCTCCTCACCCTAACCCTCTCCTCAAGAAGAGGGGAAAAGTTGTAATTGTAACGAACTTATTCCCCTATTGCCTTATTCCCTTAGTTCCTAAAAACAGACTTATTGACTTATCAACTTATAGACCTATAGACTTCTGTTGAACAAATCTCTACAAATCTTTATCTGATTCTTTAATAGGAGCGCCGATTACACGTTCAAGTTCTGCTGCATTCACATTGTATTGCAACAAAGTTGAATAATAATCTAACTGAGCATTCAAATATGTGTTTTCAGAATCTTTGAACTCAATTGCATCACCCAAACCAACTTGGTATCTACGGAACGCTTGGTATTGTTGTTCTTTTGCCTGTTGCAAAGCCAATTTTGACACCGCAATACTATCGTGAGAGTTCATCAAGTTGATATATGCACTCTTCACATCCAAATAAACATTCTGACGTTCTTGTTCATAATCTGCTACATACTTTTTATAAGTAGCATTTGCTTCGTCAACTTGTTTTTTCAATAACATCAAATTCAAAGAGTTATATTGAAGTTGCAAACCTACAGAATAACCATAGTCAGAGTTAACTTTTCTACCACCATATTGATATTGACCAAAAGCCCCAATATCAGGTGTGAAAGCTCTTTTGGCACTACGAACATTTAATTCTGCAGCATCCATTCTTTTCTTTGCAGCTAAAAGAGATGGTCGAGATTCTTCTGCTGTTTTGATTAAATCTTCAAAATTTACAGAATATTCTTTTGTATTCAAACCATCTTTCAAAACAACATCCGCAAGCTCTGGAATACCAACAGCATTAGCCAACTGAACAGATGCAAGTTCTAGAGTATTCTTTGCCTTAATCAAGTTCAACTTAGCTTTTCCAAGGTTATATTCAGCATAAGTTACATCAATTTTAGCTTTTTTACCAATATCAAAATAAGCTCTTGCTTGCTTCAATTGAAGTTCATAATCTTGAACAGTATTTTCATACACAGACTTTTGAAGTTTTGCAAAAATCATGTTGTAATAAGCAACTTTAACGTTATAGATTACGTTTTCAATACTTGTTTCAGCATCAAATCTAGAAGATTCGTAAGTTCTTTTTGCAGAATCTGCAGCAGCTTTAGTCTTACCAAAGTCAAACAATAGCATATTTGCAGAAATATTTGGAACATAATACATATCGTATTTTTGAACCATCATTTTTGCGAAACTTCCACCCATAGTCATAAACATATCGTTTCTAGAATAACTAACACCTGCACTAATCGTTGGGAAGAAATTTGACCAAGCTTGACCAACACGTGATTTATAAATCTCTGCATTGCTAATTGCTGACATAATTGCAGGGTGATGAGTTATTGCTAATTTGATACAATCAGATAGAGTAACTTCGCCATTCATATCCGCATATTCAATCTGACTGTTGATTACAGGGAACTTAGTTTCATACATTCCTTCTGCTTCGTGAGAAGATTTAGCTCTAGATTTTGCGTTTGATTTAAGCTTTTTGATTTCAGTTTTTTTATTAACCTTTACATTATCAGGTTCAACAATTTGAATTTCTTTTTCTTTCTTAGCCGCTATCAAATTTTCATTGACCTGTTGTTTTTTTGCCAAAACGGAATTTCCTGACAAAGCCACAACCGAAGCTATTATAAGTATATTAACAATCTTTTTCATCTTATATCTCCAAATCCTTTTCGGTAATTTCTCTTTTCGGGAACTTATCAACAAATTCCTGAACAAGAACATAAAATGCGGGAGTTAATGCAGCACCCAAAGTTGCAGCAGCAACCATACCACCGAATACTGTTGAACCAACAGAAATTCTTGAATTTGCACCAGCACCAGAAGCAAATATCATCGGCAATACACCAATAATGAATGCTAATTCTGTCATCATAATCGCACGGAATCTCAATTTTGCAGCTTTTACAGCAGCTTCTCTAATCGGTAAACCGTGTTTTTCGTGTTCTTCTTTAGCAAACTCAACAATCAAGATAGATTGCTTAGCTGCCAAACCAATCAATGTAATCATACCTACTTGAGAATAAATATCAAAAGATTGGTTAATCATCATCTGGAACAATAACGCACCCAACGCAGCAACTGGAGAAACCAAAAGTACGGCAATCGGGATTGTATAACTTTCGTACAACGCAACCAAGAACAAGTAAACGAATACCAAAGCCATCGCAACAATTATGATTGTTTGACCAGAAGCAGCTCTTTCTTGAGCAGAAGTACCAGACCAGTCAAAAGTCATATCTGATGGAAGAACTCGTTTTGCAACAGCTTCCATAGCAGCCATCGCATCACCAGAACTCTTTCCGTCTGCTTGTTGACCTTGAATTTGAACTGATTCATACATATTGTATCTAGAAATTGATGCAGTACCTACTGTTTGTTTTAATGTAACAATTGACAATACAGGCACTTGAACACCATTTTTATTTTTAACATAAATACCAGCCAAGTCAGTTGAAGTATTTCTAAATCTACTGTCAGCCTGTAATTGAACTTTAAATACTCTGCCGTATTTGTTAAAGTCGTTAACATAATAAGTACCAAGCATTGAAGATAAAGTTGAATACAATTCTTGCAAATCAACATCTTGAGCTAAAGCCTTTGCGTAATCAATATCTACAATATATTGAGGAACGTTTGCTTGGAATGAAGTGTTAACACTTGATAATGATGGGTCAGAGTTTGCAGCAGCAACAAGTTTGTTAGCCCAAGATTCCAATTCTTGCGCAGTATAATCGCCTTGAGAAAGCATTTGGAACTCGAAACCACCCATCATACTCATACCCATAATAGCTGGAGGAGAGAAAGCCATAATTGAAGCTTCTTTTGTATTTCCAGCAATCTGTCTTATACGTTGCAAAATCGCAGTGTGAGAAAGATTAGTTTCACGACCTTGAGATTTACGTTTTACCCATTCAATAGGTCCAACTTTTCTATCTTCATAACTATCTAACGAGATGATAGCAGTTGCAGAGTTAACTGCACCATTACCACCGAATACTGTTAATTTACTAGCATCAACACCATCCAACACCTTAACTTGGTCAAGGAATTTTTTTGAAACTTCTTCTGTTCTAGATAGAGAAGCACCATCTGGAAGAGTAATTGAAGCAAGCAATATACCTTGGTCCTCATCAGGGATGAAACCTGTTGAAATAATTTTGAATGAGAACAAAGTTAATCCAACAATAATCAAATATGTTGTAACAAGTAACTTTTTATCATATACGAATTTTTTAACGTATTCCATATAAAAATCTTCAAGCTTGTCAAAATATTCGTTGAACACTTTAACAATTTTTGAAGTTCTTCTGCCAATTCTAATCTGAATATGTTTCAAACGTCTTCTTAGAGGAGAAACTAATTTTTTAGAAGATTCTTCTTCTTTTTCTCTACCCAAGAAGTGTGAACACATTGCAGGAGATAAAGTCAATGCACAAATTGCGGAAAGAGCAATAGAAACGGCAATACAAACAGCAAACTGTTTATACATAACACCAGTCATACCGCCCATAAATCCAATCGGAACAAATACTGCCATCAATACCATTGCCATCGCAACTAATGATGCACCAACTTCTTGCATCGTAATTTGCGTTGCCATAATTGCGGACTTGCCTTCGTCAATGTGACGTTTTACGTTTTCAATTACAACAATCGCATCATCAACTACAACCCCTACCGCCAGTACTAAGGCGAATAAAGATAACAAGTTGATTGACATACCTAAGGCATCTAACGCAAAGAATGTACCAATCAAAGAAACAGGGATTGTTGCACAAGGAACAAGAGTTGCCATCCCATCCCCTAAGAACAAATAAATAATCAATACAACGATTATACCTGTTAATAGAATAGTAAATTCAACTTCTTTCATTGATTCTTGAATATACTCGGCATCATCCTTAATTGTCATAATTTTGATACCATTGGACATTCTTGAGTTTAATTCATCAACTTTAGCGTGAACCGCCTTTGACATGTTAATAACGTTAGCATCTGGCAATTGGGAAACCATAACAATTGCAGAAGGTTTACCATTTACCAAACCTAAGTTTGTATAAGATTGAGCCCCTAATTCGACTCTTGCAATATCTTTAACTCTAACATTTGAACCATCCATATTTGAACGGATAATTATATTTTCAAATTCTTTTACATCAGCCAAACGACCTTTTGTTTTCAAGGTTAATTGCAATGCTTGCGGGTCATCTGTCGGTAATTGTCCCAACGCACCAGCAGTAACTTGAGTGTTTTGAGCATTTATTGCAGCCTTTACTTCACTTGTTGAAACATTTAGACCAGCCATTTTTTGAGGGTCTAACCATATTCTCATTGAATAATCACCAGCACCATATACGTTTACATCCGCAACACCATCTACACGTTTCAATTCGTCTTTAACATAAATTGAACCGTAGTTTGATAAGTCTAACGGAGTCCAATTTCCAGACTCTGGATACAAGTTCAAAATCAACGCACCAGAACCAGATGACCTACTGATAGCGGTTACACCAGTTCTCTGAACATCTTCTGGCAACTGGGTCAATACTTGTTGAATACGGTTGTTAACGTTCATCAAGTTGATGTTTTTATCAGAACCAACCTTGAAATACATTGTCAAAGAATAACTTCCATCATAAGAAGAAGAAGTCATATAAGACAAGTTTTCAACACCGTTTAACTTATTTTCTAAAACCGTAGCAACAGAAGATTCAATAACTTCCGCACTCGCACCTTGATAGTTAGCACTTACCATAATTTGTGGAGGTGTAACATCTGGATAACTTTCTTGCTTCAAGCCCAAGAGTGAGATTAAACCAACAATCACAATACATATAGAAATTACCAATGCAAATCTTGGTTTTCTTATGAAGAAATACAATTTTTCTTTATCAAATATCTGTTTCATTCTTATTTACCTTTACTCTCACGCTTAGCATATTCTTCTGCTGATAAAATCTTAACCTTTTGACCTTCTGCTGTAACGTTTTGGATACCAGCAACAACGATTTCGTCATTCAATGTCAAACCTTCATTTACAATCCAGTTTTTATTTACAACATCGTCAGAAACTTTAATATCTTTTCTTACAGCTTTTCCATTTTCAACAGCCCAAACGTAATATCCGCTCATCGCATCACCCTTTGTACAAGATTGAGGAACAATCATATAAGCTGTTTTTTGAGGAGCAATAAGTTGAACTTTCATATAATCTCCTGGAACTAACCAGTTTTTAGGGTTTTCAAAAGTTGCTCTCATTGGAATTGAGCCAGAATTTTGGTCAATTTGGTTATCTACAAAGTCAATTTTACCAATTTGGTCATACCATTGACCATTGTCAAATTGAACTCTAACTTTTACATCTTTCAATCTATTACTTGCTTTTAGAAGTTTCACAAAATCGTCACTTCTCAAGCTGAATGATACATAAACAGGGTTTGTACTAGAAATATTAACTAAAGAACCAGAAGTAGCGTTAACATAGTTTCCTTCTGTAATCTTAATTTTACCAATTCTACCATCGATTGGAGATTTGATAGAAGTGTAGCTCAAATTTACTCTAGCAAGTTCAAGCTTTTGTCTTGCAGCTTCTAACAATGCTTTATTTGAATTTCTTGTAGCTAAACTTTGGTCAACGTCAGAATGGCTGATTAAATCCTCTTTAATCAAGGCATTTGCTCTGTTTAATTCCTGTTGAGCGTTTTTCAAAAGTGCTGAATATTGACTAACAGCAGCACTAGAATTGTTTACTTCGATTTGATACTCACGAGGGTCAATTTGGAAAATCAATTGTCCTTTGTGAACAAAATCACCCTCTTTAAAATATTTCTTTAATAAAAATCCAGAAACACGAGCAATTACATCTACAGAGTATTTTGCTTCGACACGCCCAGTAGATTCAGCAGAGATATAAACCTCTTCATTGTGCGGTGTATCAACAACAACTTCTTTTGGAAGTTTCATCATTTGTTGCATAACCATACCACTAATCAAACCAGATGTTTTGTTATAAATAATTGGTACAATAATTACCAATAAAATAAGTATAGCCAGCTTTTTTCTTGTCATTTTAATTTTCATACTTTATCTCCAATTTTAGGGTAGAATATTCTACTCTAATAGTAAAAAATCTAAGAAAATTTGTCAACAAAATATTGAATTTTTACACCAGCCATAGTATAATCAAGATGGTACAGGTAGAAAAGGATACGGGTATGGGACAAAACGCAAAAATGATACCAGATTTGGATGACAACTTAGCATTTCAAATTGACTATACAGCGAACTATAATAAATCATTCCGAAGAGAATTTCAGTCACAATTTATTGATGATTGCGGCACACCTGATGAATTTACGATTTTGTACGCATTGCACCTAAACCCAGACATTTCACAATCCGAACTTGCAAAAATCCTTTTCAAGGGCAAAGCACACGTAGGCAAAATCCTCAATGATATGGAAGAGAGAGGATTGATAAAAAGAATTGCCGACACCAGAGATAACATAATAATTAAAAGGAATGAAATCACCCCAAAAGGTGAAGAAATTTTTGTAAAAGGGAATGCCCAATTTTCTAGGGTAAAGAATAAGATTTTAAGAGAATATACACGGGAAGAACTTCTGCAATTCATCAAATATTTAACCAAATACCGAGAAATCCTGTCAACATTTGTCGATGTCAAATTGAAATAACAAAAGTCTATAGGTCTATAAGTGGATAAGTCTATAAGTTCTTTATATATTTATTGTTTCCCTCTCCGAGGGACACTAGCTGAACCGACAGCATTTTCCCTCTCCTTGAGGAGAGGGCTAGGGTGAGGTGGGAAACTAAACGCAAAATTAAAACTAGTGAAACTGCGTGCCGTATGGCTGAGCTTAGGAGAGGGGTCAACATTTACCTCCCTCACCCCTTGTTAAAACCTCCACACACAAAAAATAACAACTAGCAAAAAATTTTTTTACAAGTTTTATATGAACAAACAGATTATATAAACCACTCTAGACTGAAAGGATTAAACATATATGCAAATCAATAATAGCACCCCTGTTTCATTTGGAGCGAGTGTAGATTTCTCTATGAGCAAAAGGTGGGGACATCCAAATGTCCCAGAAAGCTTAAAAAATAAGCTAAGTGAAGTAGAAAAGATGTTTTCAGAACAAACAAAAGGGGAAAAAGGCAATTTAAACATTGATTTATATCAAACAGAGGATAATGCCCACCTAACTTTTGTAGGATATGTTGGCATGGGGAGGAGACAGATTTTTGATGATATTTTTTGGATAAAAAAAGAAGACAATCAAACTCTTGTAGATAAACTAAAGGATATACTAAAATATTGTAAAAAAGATGAAGAATATAGATACAAAATTAGACAAAAAGAACATGAACTTAATATTGCAGAATACAATCTTCAAAAATTTAAAGAATTTAATGGGTATCACGAACGAAATGAAGAATTGTCTAAAAAAATTAGTCAAAAAGAAGATGAACTGCTTAAGGCGCAAAGAGCTCGAGAATTTTTTAAGTTCGAAATGAGATGCCATTTTGCGAATCATACAAGACATACAGATATTAACTTTTAAAAAATCAAAATAAATCTCAAACAAAAGACATAAAGGTCGGCTTTACCAAGCCGACCTTTTATAATTATCTAAATATATGCTCAGCTTGAGATACTTCGCTTCGCTCAGTATGACAAAACTTGTACTGTCATTCCGAACTCGTTTCGGAATCTCTATCAGAACGCACCAGCTAGAGATGCTGAAACAAGTTCAGCATGACAAATGCGCCTATATTTCCCTCTCCTTGGGGAGAGGGAGTAAGGGTGAGGGGTTAATCCAATCGCCCCAGCTTGAGATACTTCGCTCCGCTCAGTATGACGTAATTGAAAGATGTCGAACATCATTCCTCTCCTAGGGACACTAGCTGAACCGACGAAACGTAGTTGAGTC
>CAVAPR010000014.1:0-58189 GCA_963590665.1 Candidatus Methanomethylophilaceae archaeon | reverse complement strand
AGAACCGAAAAAGAAAAACACGAATGATTAAATGGCTCGAGTCATCAGGGGCTTTGCCCCCGAACCCCTATAAATATAACTAAACGTAATTGTCATACTGAGCGAAGCGAAGTATCTCTAACAAAACGCATAGGTTTTGGGGTAAATTTGGAGTGTTATTTTTAATAAATTAACAGTTTATCCCTCAGTATGACGTTAACCGTAACGAACTTATTCCCCTTCTTCCTTATCTCCTTATAACAAACACATTTCCTTATTCCTTCAATTTGTGCTAAAATCAAGGTGAAAGAGTGAGGCGATATGAAAGTTGCAGAAATTGAAAATGATATTCTTGTTATAAAAAACAGAGAAGATGAAAAATTAGACAGTCGCAAAGGCGCTTTGGTCAAGGTTCTTGGCTGTGGGCTTTGCGGTTCTGATATTGTAAAACTTACACAACATAGGGCAAAACAGGGAACTGTTTTAGGGCACGAGATTGTTGCTTCTATTGTTGAAATTGATTCTGATACTGATTTCAAGGTTGGGGATACAATTATCACTTCTCACCATATTCCTTGTGGGAAATGCGAATATTGCAAGAATGGTAATGTTTCTATGTGCCGCCATTTCAAAGAAACAAATATTCGCCCAGGAGGATTTAGCGAACTTGTTTTTGTTTCAGAAGAACATTTGAAAAATGTTGCCTATTTAAAACCTCAAAATTTAACTAATGCAGAAGCAGCATTCTATGAACCTTTGGGATGTTGTATTCGAGCTGTTAAACGTGCAAATTTGAGAGAACATTCTACAGCTTTAGTTATTGGTTTGGGTTCTATCGGAATTTTGATGGCTCAAGCACTCAAGGCTTTTGGAATGAAGGTTGTTGGTTGTGATTTGATTTCCGCTAGAGTTGAACTTTTGAAAAGTCTTGGAATTGAAGCTTTTAATGTTATGGATATGTGCGAAAGTATCAAAGCTGATGGGGTATTTATGACTTCTGGTTCTGATAAGGCTATCCCAACTGCATTAAAATATGTTCGTGATGGTGGGAAAATCTTGGTATTTTCAAGCACTCCACAGAATATGGGTTATGCAAATAACGAAATTTATTATAGAGAATTAACTGTTCTTGGTAGTTATTCACCATCTCCTGCGGATTTGCATGATTCATTTGAACTCCTAAAAAATAAAGAGGTTAAAGTTAGCGGATTATCAACAGAATATCCTCTAGACAAAGTTCAAAAGGCAATCAATGACACTCTTGAGAATAAAATTTTAAAAGCTTATATAAAAGTTTCATAAATCTCATTTTAAACAATGAAAAAACTTCAATAAAAAATGTAAGGAAAATAAATGAAAGCAATACAATATTACGGTCCAAAAGATATAAGATTTGAAGAAGTTATGGTTAAACCTCCAGAAGAGGGCGAAGTTGTTGTAAAAATTATGGCTGCTTTAACTTGTGGAACAGATGTCAAAACATTCAGACGTGGTCATCCAGTTTTGATTAAAGAAATTCCATCTGGCTTTGGTCACGAATTTTCTGGAATTGTTGAACGTGTTGGGCGCAATGTTGAAGGCTTTAAAGTTGGAGATAGAGTAGTTGCAGCAAATTCTGCACCATGTGGAAAATGTTTTTATTGTAAAAAAGAAGAGTACAATTTGTGTGAAAATTTGAATTTACTAAATGGTGCTTACGCTCAATATATTACTGTTCCAGCAAGAATTGTTAAGAAGAACATGTTGCATTTGCCAGACAATTTATCTTTTGCAAGAGCTGCTTTTTGTGAACCATTAGCGAATGTTGTCCATGGAGCAGAAAGAACTGGAATTAAGAAAGGTGATACCGTTGGTATTATCGGAATTGGACCAATAGGATTGATGTTTGCGAGAGTGGCAAAACTAATGGGCGCAAGAGTAATTGTTGCAGGTCGTAACCCTATGAAGTTAAGTGCGGCAGAAGAATTTGCCCATGCAGATGAAATTATTGATTTGAAAAAATATCCTAACCCTGTCAAGATTTTCAAAGAATTTTCTGATGAACACAAAGGATTGGATGTAGCAGTTGAGTGTGTTGGACTTCCAGAAATTTGGGAACAAATTTTTGAATGCGTAAGACCTGGGGGAACTGTACATTTCTTTGGCGGTTGCAAATCAGGTTCAAAAGTTACATTTGATACGACTAGAATGCACTATGGCGATATAAAATTGATGAGTGTTTTCCATCATACTCCAAAATATTTCAGAATGGCGTTAGATTATATCGCATCAGGTGAGATGGAAGTCGAAAAACTTATAACAGATACACTTCCGCTTGAAAAAGTTGAATATGCTATGAATGAACATATTCAAGGTCGTGCAATTAAATTCTTAATAAATCCTTGGGCTTAATCTTGCAGTCAAACTTTGGAACTTAAACTCCAATCCAGTTGAAATGACCAATTAAAAATCCTAATATTGCAGAGATTCCAAGATAGAATAGCGGGTCTTGTTTTTTCTTTACACTCAAAATCAAAAAGCCAAGCAAAATTAGTGTTCCTAAAAGGTGTAAGTTTGATGTGAATAATAATTTTATTCCAACCGCTGAAAGTAGGGCGCATCCAGCGGGTTTAAGTCCACGAATTGCACCTTTGACATTTCTATTTGTGCGGAATTTGTCTATAACTTTGAAAACTATAGTTACGATAATATAAGATGGCAAAATTATCGCTGTTGTAGCGACTAATGAACCTAAAATTCCAGAAGTTGTGAAACCAGCAAATGTCGCAACATTTACCCCGACAGGTCCTGGGGTGATAGATGAAATTGCAAGCATATCAGTCAATTGTTTTGCACTATACCAGTGGAATTTGTCTGCTATATCATACAAAAACGGTAATGTTGCGTATCCTCCACCAAAAGAGAACACCCCAACATGGAAAAATTGAAGGAATAATTGAGAAAGGAGTTTTAGCATTGTTCTTCTCCTTCCTGTTTTTTAGCGTTTCTTTTATCTTCAATTCGTTGATAAATAATTCCCGAAACTAACGCTAGGATTACGATTAAAGATAATGGGATTACTCTTGTGAAAGCTAAAATCAAGCACACAATATAAACACATACTGAAAATTTATCAACAACACATTTTGTCCACATTTCTTTTACTGCAAGGAATAATAACGTAATTACACCAATTCCAACGCCCCAAAATATATGTTGAACACTAGGTTTGTTGACAATTTCACTCAAAATTGAAGCAAGTAAAACTATTGCCAAAAATGATGGCAAAACTATTCCGATTGTTGCAGCGATTGCTCCTTTTCTGCCTAAGAGTTTACGACCTGTGAAGATTGCAGTGTTTGCTGCGATAATCCCTGGGAGGCTTGCCCCGAGAGCATAAAATTCGCACAATTCATCTGATGTAATCCAGTGTTTCTTTTCAACAAGTTCACTTGTCAAAAGCGGTAAGATTACATAGCCACCTCCAAGAAGAAGTGTTCCAACTTTGAAAAATGTTTTAAATATGCTCCAAAATGACTTTTCCATACTCTTAGTATCTCATAAAATTGGCTATCAGTAAAATTAATCATATATGTTAAAGTTTGTTAATAATTTAAAAATATAAGCAATTTTCTCTCCAAAAAATACTTTATATATATGGTTAGGTTAAAGGTAAATTATTTATTAGGGAAGGTTACAATTATGGTTTCACAAGTTGGTTCTATGGCTTCAATGCCAAGTTATAATAATCCATTATTAGCAACAAATACAATTGGAGCAACAAATTATAACAATTCTGTTTTCAATTATGCTAATCCATTAGCTACTGGTACATCATACGATAATGATATGTTTATGCCAGATTTTTTGAAAACATCTTCAATTACTGCTCAAGCTCAACAAGCACAACCAGTACAAGGTCAACAAACTACCCCAACTCAACAGCAAGTAGTACCAAATCAACAAGCTCCTCAACAAAATCAAGTTCAAGCCGCAGTTCCTCAACAAGTCCAATCACAATATGGTGTGGCTCAACAACAAACAACTCCTCAATATGACGTTGCAAATCCTCAACAACAAACAGCTTCCGCTCAAAATCCACAATTTACAGGCAGTGAATTGAATGGCTGTTTAGCTGATACTCAAAGTGAAGATGTCGATTTCACAAAGAGCGGAAATCCTTATAAAAAAGCTTCATTCGCTAAAAAATCAGGTGCAGTTTTAGGTTTCTTAGCTCCTATTGCAAACCTTTTAATTAGTGGTTCAAAAGATTGGAAACAATTATTCAAGACTTGTCCATTATTAGGTATTGCAGGTTTTGGTATTGGTTACTTAGTTGATAGTTGTATTGAATCAAATAGAGCAAATGCAGCTGATGCCGCAGCAAGTCAAGCAAAACAATCTCAAATCTTAGCTCAAAGCGCACAACAACAAATGAGTGCTGTAGCTTAATAAAAATAATTTTTAAACTAACCCCTCTCTCCTTATAAATTCCCCAACTTAACCAATAAAAAGACCCCTGATATTTTCAGAGGTCTTTTTAAATTTTTATAGACTAAACAATGTTTTCTTTTTGAAATCTTTGTCGCTTTTGACTTGTTTAACCAATTCTTCTGCTTTGTATGGCTCTCTACAAAAACTAAATGGAAGAATTATTGTCGAACCATCTTTCATTTCAAGAACTGGAACATAGTCTGTATGACTACTGTGAATATAGCGAGCTATGTTTGTGTGGCGAAAATCTTGAAGGTGATATTTCAAAATATCACTTCTTTCAAAACTTTTTTGAGATTTTTTTATTCCGAAAATTCCTAACTTTTGGTTAATTGAACATGTATTTCCAGAACAATCCATTGAACTCATTGGCGTAAATAATAACAACCCAATTACTACCACACCTGCTATTACTGTACACAAAATTTCTCTTGTTTTCATTTCATCTCCTTGATGTTTTGATTACTGAGATAATTTAGCTTTTAATCTCGCTTCTGCTCTTGCAATGGCTGCTTCTGCTCTTTTAGCATCAAGTCTTGCATTTGCTTCACGAAGTCTTCTTCTTGCTCTTTCGAGTGCATCTCTTGCTCTTGCTTCGTTAATTTCTTCTCCAGCTTCAGCCAATGTAGTTAGAATCAAACATTCTTCATCTTTGAATTGTAAAATTCCACCCATTGTCGTGAAAGTTTTGAAGTCATTACCTTGTTTTGCTCTAGTAACGCCGATAGCAAGGGCTGTCATCATTGGGATATGCCCTTTCAAGATACCGAACTCGCCATCTGTTCCTACAGAATAGATTTCATCGACTTCTTCATCAAAAACAACTCGTTCTTGTGTAATAATTTTTAATTTCATAAATTATTCCTCAGCGATAGTCTTTGCTTTTTCAACTGCTTCTTCAATAGTACCAACCATGTAGAAAGCTTGTTCAGGTAAATCATCGTGTTTACCTTCAATAATTTCTTTGAAGCCTTTGATTGTATCTGAAACTTTTACATACTTACCAGGAATACCTGAGAACTGTTCAGCTACGAAGAATGGTTGAGATAAGAATTTTTGAATTTTTCTTGCTCTGTTTACAGTTTCTTTATCTTCTTCTGACAATTCATCCATACCTAAGATTGCGATAATATCTTGCAAATCTTTATATTTTTGAAGGATTTCAAGTACTTTTCTAGTTGTTTCGTAATGTTCTTCACCTACAATGTTTGGATCTAATGCTCTTGAACTTGATTCCAATGGGTCAACAGCAGGATAAATACCTAATGATGCGATATTTCTTGACAATACTGTTGAAGCGTCAAGGTGAGAGAATGTTGTTGCTGGAGCTGGGTCAGTCAAGTCATCCGCTGGTACGTAGATTGCTTGAACAGATGTGATAGAACCATCTTTAGTAGATGTAATTCTTTCTTGCAATTCACCCATTTCAGTAGCAAGTGTTGGCTGATAACCAACGGCAGATGGCATACGACCTAACAAGGCTGATACTTCTGAACCTGCTTGAGTAAATCTGAAAATGTTATCGATGAATAACAATACATCTTGTTTTGAGTAATCTCTAAAATATTCAGCAGCAGTAAGAGCAGACAAACCAACTCTCATTCTAGCTCCTGGTGGCTCATTCATCTGACCATAAATCAGACCAACTTTATCTAAAACTCCACTTTCTTTAAATTCATTCCAAAGGTCGTTTCCTTCACGTGTTCTTTCACCAACACCACCGAAAACAGAAACGCCGTTGTGTGCCATTGCGATATTGTGAATTAACTCTTGAATAAGAACTGTTTTACCAACACCAGCACCACCGAACAAACCGATTTTACCACCTTTTTGATATGGTTGCAAAAGGTCAATTGCCTTGATACCAGTTTCAAGAATTTCAATATCTGTATTTTGGTCAACTAATTTTGGTGATTCTCTGTGAATAGGTAAATAAGTATCTGTTTGAATTGGTCCAGCATTATCTACTGCATCACCAACAACGTTAAGTATTCTACCTAAAATTGCGTTACCTACAGGAATTTTGATAGGTTCATTTGTGTTGATAACCTTCATACCTCTTCTCAAACCGTCAGTTGAAGACATTGCAACTGTTCTTACCTTGTTAGAACCAAGCATTTGTTGAACTTCAGCAACAACTTTAGTTCCATCATCTTGGAACATGTTCAATGCTGTATATATATTTGGTAAATCTCCGCTAGGAAATTCTACGTCAACTACTGGTCCGATAACCTTGGTAATTAAACCTTCTGTAGCGGTTAGTGTTTCCATATTACCCTCTCCTTATAATTGAATTTCTTTACCCCTATATTATACAACAAGAAAAATTTTTATATAACACAATATTTAGATACAAATTTAATGTTACTTAATAGATTTTGTTATGCGTTTAAAATAATCTGGGTCAGTTTTGGCTTTATTTGTACATGACATCCCATTCCAACCCCCAGTTCCAGTAGTTGAACAGTACGCATCTCCTACGTAAGTTGTGTCAGCATCTCCCATTGCCTTTAACCCTTTATCTGTCATTTGTAAGGTGAATAAATCATAACCTAATCTGTTTGGCTTTTCATTTACTCCATTTATGTCCATAAATATCCACAACCTATCTACTCCTTGAGGTTGTTCAAATATTAATAATGTTCCATCCGCTAAAATAATCTGACCATCGTCGAAATAACCATTAGAGATTTTTGATGTTCCCGTTAGATTTTTATATCTATTTTCTTGAGTTTGAGTGTTATAACAATTTATATTATTTTTTGTAAAAGCTCCACAATCTGTAGCACCTGTTACATATTTCAAAAATATCTTATAAAAAGCCTCACCTGTTGAACGGTCATAATCCAGTGCGTCAAAAGATTCTTCACCATCTGCTTCCATCAAGCGAATTGCCTGTTGTACAACAGAATATGATTTTAAAAATTGACTTCTTAACCTTCTAGCTTTGTAGGAGGTCATTAGACTAGGAATTGTAATTGCAGCCACAACCCCAATAATCCCAAGAGTTATTAATACTTCTGCAAGTGTGAATGCCAAAGACTTTTCACCTTTCCACTGATGGAAGAGTTGAATAATCCTTTTTAATGCAATATTTGTTTTTCTATTTCGCAAGCCCTTTTTCATAATGCTCCTATCTACCATTTTTATAATACTAACTATGAGTAAACTATTAGTTAGTATTAGATTACTCTCTTATATATTAAATGTCAATAAGTATAATTATTACTAATATGAAAGACGAGAGAAACAAAATTTTAGCAAGAAATATCAAAGCGGAGCGCTACAGAAAAGGCGTTACGCAATCTGAACTTGCTGAAAAAATTGATGTTAGCGAAAGCACAATCAGTTTAATTGAACGGGGAGTGCAAACACCCTCAATCTTTCTTGTTTACGACATTTCAAGGTTTTTGCAAATCGACATAAACGACCTATTAAAAAATATTGATTAACGATTGTGAACTTTCTGTTATAATTTTTTTTCAAACACTAGCAAAAAAAGTTTTTCTCATGTATTATGTCATGCATATCCCAAAATTATGGAAATGAATATGCAACTATTAATAGAAAAAGAATTGAAATCTACAGATAAGATTTTAAAGCCTGACTTTAATTCTAAATCTGGGCGAGAATTATTAGCGTTTTACCTGCAAACTAAATTTAGACAAATATATTTGTATGATAAAAAACAAGAAGTCCCAATTATTAATTTAATCAATGCGGACTTTATCAACAGATTTTGTAGAAGATTGATAAACAAACCAACAAAACATTTGTTGATTGGTATTACAGGGGAATCCGCTTCTGGCAAATCAACAATCTGCCGAGAAATCAAAAATGTAATCGAAAGATTCCACATGCCTGTAACAGTTTTGAGTACAGATAATTATTTCAACGACATTTCTGCTCTTATTAATAAATATGGTTCTTTTGATAACTTACGTGATAATGGTTACGACGTAGATGCCCCAACAAGTTTTCAGCTTGATATTTTGAAATCTGATTTAGAAGATTTAGCTAATGGTATAGATATAAAAGCTCCGATGTACCTTCCGAATGGTACAGGTGTTTCAATGCCAAAAGCTATTGATGTTTGCTCTCAAAAAATTATTGTTGTTGAAGGTATCGCAACAATGTATGAACAAGTTAAAGATGCATTTGATATAAAAATCTATGTTGAAACAGACAACGAATTGAGAAAAAGCCGTTTTATGAGCCGTGCAACAGAAGAAAGAAATCAAAGCGAAGATAATGCTCTAAAACATTGGCACTATATTACAGATGCTGGCGAAAAATATGTAAAACCATTCCGTTCAGAAGCGGACTTAGTTTTGAATGGTAATTCTGATTTGAATTATTTTGCAAAAACATTGGAATATATTTACACAATTACAAATAACTTCCAATAAGCTGAATGCGTGTCAATCAAGGTCTATTTGCCCTGCCAAATTTTACAAATTGTTCAAATAATAATATTTGTAAATAAGACCGAATAAGTATTTCTTTTTTTTAAGAAAAAATATATAATCTTTACAAGAGTGCATGTTTATTCTAAAAATATGGTATAAAAAGGATACAGAAATTGCTAAATAATTTTGAAAGTTTTGACAATTCAGAAACAGCAACCAAAAAGGATATTGTTATTCAAGAACGTGTAGAGCTTGTTTCTTCTCACATGTACAAGCAATTTTTGGATTATCAGCACGCAACTGTTAATACCAACGAGATTTTTGCTCGTATGGTTGATTGTTTGGAGTTGGTTTCTAACAATTTGAAACAATCATTCTCATCTCGTGGTGTTACTACTCAAAATATTTATGTCGATACAGATGCGCTAAAATCTGTCGCAATGATTAATATCCTTTGGCATAGTATAAGTTTTACTACTCGTTGTAATTACAAACCTCAAGCGCTATTTAGAGATGACGGGCGACATATTTTTTCTAATCGTATAATGGCAATCAGAGGAAATTATAACGAAATTATCAAAGATGCAAAAGATAGAGATGAAGAAATCGTCAAACTTCTGGAAAATGAAATTGCATCATTATATGTTCCCGCAGATTCAAGCAGAAAATGCGTTTTCAAGATTAAACATACTGGTCAAGAATTTGCACTTAACCAAGTTGATGCCCCACGGGAAGTTGTATTAAAGGTTGTTGAAACTGTTTGTGGTGGTGGCTTATATCACCAAGACGGTTCATTGAAAAGTTTTATCGTTTAAGATTTTTGACATATAGTTAAAAATTATTATTATTGTATTTGTAAGGGTATTAGGTGTATTTAATGAAATTACTAGAGAAGCTTAAAGAATATGAAAATCAATACTTGTTCCTAAGATGGGCAACAGGTGGTGAATATGGAAAACTAATGTATGTTGGAGAGGACTTTGTGGAATTTAACATCATTGATGTTGATACAATGTCTTACCGTGAAACAGCATTGATATATGCGCCATTGATTTTGGAAGCATCTATTGGTGGTGCTGATGTTGCGAGAATCCTTGCAGAAGTGTCTTCAAAAATGTCAACCCATGACGAGTGCAAATAGAGCAAAAAAAAAGTCACAACTTATTGCGACTTGAACAATAATCTTGGGAGGAGATTTTGGGATAGTTTGTACATGCATGATATTCCAAGCATGAAAATTTGGTTATTACATGAGTCAAAAATTTAACAAAAATTTACAAATGAAAGGTTTTGTGTTATAGTAAGCCTATGGAAAAGAATTTGAATATACTAATAATTAATGGTCCAAATATCAATATGCTAGGGGTTAGAGAACCTGAAGCGTATGGTTCTAAATCTTACAAGGATTTAGAAATGGAGTTGCATGAATACTCTTTTGAATTGGGAATAAATTTAGAAATTTTTCAAAGCAATTTTGAAGGTGAAATTGTCGAAAAAATACAATATTCTCTTGGAAATTACGACGGAATTGTTTTGAATGCAGGGGCATACACACACACAAGTATCGCAATTCGAGATGCTTTGACATCTGTGAAAATCCCAACAGTTGAAGTTCATATTTCAAATATTTATAAGCGTGAAGAATTTCGCCACAAATCAATGTTTGCAGATGTTTGCGTGGGGCAGATAACGGGGTTCAAAATTGATAGTTATAAACTTGGACTACAAGGGCTGGTTAATTTCTTAACCAGCGCAAATGACTAAAAATATTTAGCCTTATTTTTTTGCAACAAATTCTTGGTGCATTTTTTCAATCATTTTCAAAGTATCTTCTTCGCCGTGAGTTTCAGCGTATTTGTCGATAGCTTTGTTGATTTCTTGAGCTAATTTTGGATTTTTTTCCAAGAATTTCATATCACTTTCAATAGAATCTGATGCTATTTGGGATTTGCCAAGAGCAGCAGCAGGCATGTTTGCCAAATCTTTGATTTCCTTAGTTTCAGCATTAGAAGCTGGTGCAACTTCGGGTGTTGTAACTTCTTCTACAGCTGGCTTTTGAATACCTTTGAAATTCACGCTGTTTAGTTTGTTGTCGATTTCTCTCATAGTATCACCTTACTTTCAGAAAATTTTTCTTTTTCTATCGTCATGTTTTATGGTTTTTGTTTAGAAAACCCCTAAATAAATTTTTTTGCTACTTTAAGAAACAAAAAATTACAAAAATTTACATGTAATTTTCAAAAATTTTTCATGTTATGATGTATTATATACTATAAAAGGATGTAATGCAAATTATGAACTTAGAAAAATTGGCAAAAGAGTTATGGTGGTCTTTAACAGCTTTTAAAACAATTAACGAATTACCAGATTCTGTTATTTTTGTTAATTATGATGGAATTATTGAAAGAGTTAATTCAAAAGCGAAAGAATGTTTTGGAATTATTATAGACGAATTAAATCCTCCAAAATTGAATGATTATATCAAAGATGGAATGGATATGGTCAAGTTGTCTTTCCAAAAACAAAAACCCGTTGCTGCTGTTGCAACAATTCCAGCAAGGGAATTTCATATTGAATTGAATGCAACAAAACAAGGTCACGGCTATTGCTTGACTGTTCGTGATTTGACAAAGCTTACAGATGAAATTGTTACAGAAGAAAAAATTGCACGTTTCAATGGCGAAAAAAATGCAATGCTTGTTAAACTTGAAGGAGATATAAAATCTCCAATTTCATCTATCACAGGATTTTCACAAGGTTTGCTTGATGGTATTGGTGGAGATTTAACTGAAAAACAAGCAAAGTATATCAAGATTATCAATTCAAATTCAAACGACCTTTACCATTTTATGGATAAGTTATTAGAATTTACAGAATCTGAATCTTCTTTGTATGAATCTGAGTATCAAAATTTTGACATTGTTCAAACAATTAAAAGTATTGCAGCAGATTTTGAAAAAGAAATTCAAAATAAGAAAATTGCATTTGATATTGATGCAGAAGGATTAGAAAAAAGAACAGTTTATTCAGATTTGAAAGCCGTATCTAAAATTGTTCGCAACATTTTAGATACCTCTGTTTCTATGACTGAATCTGGTTTTATTTTGGTAAATATTTCTCGCCCAGATGAAGTTACAGCATCTTCTTTTGGTTTGAATGCTGAAAATATTTCAAAAACACATGTTCAAATAACATTGAAGGATACTGGTGCAGGTTTTGCGGAGGAAGAAATGAAATTTTTGTGCGATCCTTATGCACAACTAGAAAAAGGGAAGAAAAATTTTGTACGCTCTTTAAATTTGGGTAGTGCAAGCATTTTGACAAAGAGAGCAAATGGGTTTATAAATATTCAATCAGAAGCTAATAAGGGCACTCGATATGATATAATTATCCCAACTGAAAAGGATTAAGATGAGTAACGTAATTCTAAAAAATGTTAGAAAAACTTATGACAACACTAAAACTGTAATCAACAACGTAAACCTTGAAATTAAAGACAAAGAATTTGTTGTCTTGGTTGGTTCATCTGGTTGTGGAAAATCGACTCTTTTGCGTATGATTGCAGGATTAGAAGATATTACAGATGGCGAAATTTTTATTGGCGACAAAAAAGTAAATAATGTTCCCCCAAAAGATAGAGATATTGCCTTTGTTTTCCAAAGTTATGCTCTTTATCCACACATGACAGTTAGAGAAAACATTGCATTTGGTTTAAAGATGAGAAAAGTTGATAAAGCAACTATTGAGAAAAAAGTTCAAGAAGCTGCTGAAATTCTAAATCTAGGCGAATATTTAGACCGAAAACCAAAACAATTGTCTGGTGGGCAAAGACAGAGAGTTGCGTTAGGGCGTGCAATAGTAAGAAATCCAAAAGTTTTCTTGATGGATGAACCTTTATCTAACTTGGATGCTAAATTGCGTGTTCAAATGCGTTCAGAAATCAAAAAACTTCACGAAAAACTTCAAACAACGTTTATTTATGTAACTCACGACCAAACAGAAGCATTGACTATGGGGGATAGAATTGTTGTTTTGAATAACGGTGATATTCAACAAGTTGATACTCCAGATGAAATTTATAACAACCCGAAAAATACTTTCGTTGCAGGGTTTGTTGGTTCTCCTCAGATGAATTTTATCAATGGAAAAGATTTAGGGCTTGATGAAAATATTTTGTACGGAATTAGACCAGAAAAAGTTACAAGACCAGATGGCGACATAAAATTAACCGTAAATGTTGAAATATCTGAAATGTTGGGTAGCGAAAAAATTGCATATTTCAATATTGGTGATAAAAAATGTTCCGCAAGGCTCGATTCAGATGTTCAAATTGGTAAAACATTAGAACTATCTATGCATAGCTCTGATTTGTATAAATTCGATGCTAAAACTGGCGAAAGAATTTATTAGTAATTAGTGTCAGAATTTATGTCTTCAACCCAAATTACTGTTACTTCTGGTTTGTTATAAAACGGATTGTACCAGTGGCTTTCGTCTGTAAAATCAGCCATCGCATTATAGTAAGCGATTTTTTCTGCAACTTTTTTAGTGTATTCAAATAAATCTGTCATAATTTTCCTAACTATCATAATAGTTTTATTATTTGCGTTTTATTTTTCGTAATAATCCCCGAAAAGTATTGACTATTAAAGTTTTTCGTTCTTCTATTTGGTTAGTCATATTGTCTATTGTAGGAATTTATCAATTTATTTATTTTGTTTTTGGACAAAATAGGAGTTTTTAATTATGACTAACAAGCTAAAAGGTTCAAAAACAGAACAAATTTTGATAAATTCTTTTGCAGGGGAAGCTCAAGCCAGAAATCGATATACTTATTTTTCAAAAGTTGCTAAAGAAGAAGGCTATGAACAAATTGCGCAGATTTTTCTTGAAACTGCCGAAAACGAATTAGAACACGCAAAACTTTTCTATAAACATATCGGCAATAATCCAAATGCACATGTTGACGCTTTTTACCCATTTGAACTCGGCACAACAGAAGAAAATTTAAAAAGTGCAATTTCTGGGGAGGAAGAAGAATTTAGCGTTCTTTATTATAACGGGGAATTGGTTGCAAAAGAAGAGGGGTTTGAAGATATTTCAGATACTTTTCGGCATGTAAGAGTTTCTGAACAACACCACGCAAAACGTTATAGGGAGTTGTTAGAAAAATTGCAAGAAGGAACACTCTTCAAAAAAGATAAAAAACAAGAATGGAAATGCCGAAAATGCGGATATATCTACGTTGGCGTTGAAGCACCGCATACTTGTCCAGCTTGTCATCACCCAAGAGCATATTTTGAACTTTTGTGTGAAAAATACTAGATTTGGAGGAGTTTTTATATTGCACTAAAACGGCATATTATACTATAATACTTGTAATATGAAGAGAAAATGGAAAGTATTAACTTTAACGGGAATTTTGGCAGTGACCTGCGGATTTTATACGTGGGGAATTCCTGCGATTGTTAATATCAAATCTCACAAAAGTTTTATAGAACAAAAGATTTTTGAAAATTCTGGGTTCATTGTTGATATAGGAACTCCAAATCTTTCTATGGGTAGTTTCCCGTCTGTTTGGATTAAGAGTGATAACATTTCCGTTCTAAATTCTGACGGAACAAAAGCTCTTTCTATAGACAATCCAAAATTGAAGATTAAACTATTCCCTCTTTTGTTTAAGAAGATTGAAATTGCAAATGTTTCTGCAACAAAAGAAGATGTAAATTTTGTCTTAACTAAAGATTCAAAATTCTTGTTAGGGCAATATCCCCTAAATTTCAAATTCAAAAAAGATAACAAATTCACACTTGATAAGATTGATTGGAATTTGGGTGCGTATGATATTTCGTTGAACGACAAACTCAATAATCAACAAGTCAAACTTCAAGGAAGGTATTTTGAACATGGCAAATATGTTCAGAATAAGCACGTCAAATTCGCTACAGAAGGAAGTTTCACTGTTGGGAAAAAATCAACGGACTATATGACAGATGTTTCTGTTGATTTTCCACTCAATCATTTTACTGAAGACCAATTGATGATTATGGGGCGAGTGGATAATTTTGATTTGTCCTCAATTTCTGATTATGTAAATATCTTGAGTTCTGGCAGAATTAAAAAGATGAGCGGAATTGTAAATTATTCTGCTTCAACTACTCCAGACAAATTTGGACATAAAAAAATTGAATCAACTTTGCGTACAAACAATTTAGCGATTGAGGGAAAAGACAAAGCTTCATCAATAATTTATCCAAAAGAATTGACAGCAAAATTGAATTTTAGAACGATTGAAAACGGTATTCATTTTGAAAATACAAGTTTGCAATCAGATAAAATCCACGCATTTGTTGATGGAAAGATTTATAATATTGGTGAAAAATTCCCTAATTTGAATGTAACAGCTAGAGTTGAAAATACTCGATTAGAAGATGTTGTTGCAATCCTCCCTGGGTCAGAAAAATTATTACCAGATTTCAATTTGTACAAGTTGAAAAAGTATGTTTTCTTTGGCGATGGCGAAGGTCAAGTATCATTCAAAGGCAAAGCTAATAGACCTCACCTTAAAGGGGATGTGAAACTTCGCAATGCGTATTTGATTAAACCTCTCAGAGGTGCTCCAGACAACGCAAGTATTGATTTAAAATTTAATGAACAGTTGATGGATTTAGATGTTTTTGTTCCAACTTCTGTAGGGCAAAGCGTTACAGTAAAGGGCAAAGTTAAAATCGACGGTTCAAAATATTCAGAACTTAATATCAATAGTACTGATGCGGTTGTTTTAGAACCAGCAGAAGAAGTTTTGAATCCTCTGCATGAAATTTTAAAATTCCAACTTGGTCCAGTTCCAATGATGAAAATTGCTGGTGTTGGAAATATCAATATGCGCTCTGCTGGTAAAAAAGTTGATCCGCATATTTGGGGCAAAATTACATTCAAAAATGCAACAGCTTCATTCAATGATGTTCACAACTTGGTATTGAATAACGGTTCTGGTGAAGTTTTATTTGATGATACAAAAGTTAGCTTCCGTTCTTATAAGGCATTCATCAATGGAAAACCTGTAGAAATCAAAGGGAATTGCGTTGTCCTTGGGGATTTGAATGTTTATGTGACAGCTAAGGGGCAAAATATCCAAAACCTTGTAAAGACAATCAATACTTCTCCAATTTTGGTTGACGTTCAAAAAGCAATTGCGCCATTCACTCATCCAACAGGGGTTGCTGATGTATTTTTGCATATTTACGGCAAAGTTAAAAATGCTGACGAAGTTGTATTTAATGAAGATTTATTCTCTAAAGGGACAGTAACTCTGCATAATGCTACAACTGTTATGCAAGATACATTTTTACCGTTTACCAATGTGAATGGGATTGTCAATTTTGACAAATACGATTCAGATTATGACGTAAATGGTTTTGTTAGAAATTCAAAAATTTATGTAAAAGGAACTGGTGAAAAAAATCAAATTGATTTAGTCGCAAAATCTCAAAAATTTGCAATCAAAGATTGTAATGACTTGTTGTATCCAACAACAGAAATGCCATTCAAAAAAGAAATTGGCATGCTAAACGCATCTTTTGTCGGGTCATATAAGGGAATTGCGGATGGTGGACAGCTAGATTATGATAAAGTAAAAGTTGATGGGAAATTTATTCCTAATATGAATACAAATGCTCCAATTCGCTTGAATGGTGGAACTTTCACTATTAGAAATGGCGTGCTAAAAACTTCTAACTTGAAAGGACTATTCAATAACAATCCATTCAATTTGACTCTTACAATGTCTGATATTTATAATTCAATGACAATTGCGAACGCTGTATTCAACTTCAAAAACTTTGATATAAGTTCTGTAAATGAAATTAAAAAACAGGTAAAATTACCAAAACAATATGCAGCTCAACTTGATAATATTACCGATTTGAAGGGTATTGTCGATATAAATGGAACAATAAACAACGGCAAAATCTGGTCTAGCACAAATCTAAAAGATACAAGTTTTGTTTATAAACCACTTGGCGCAGTTGTAAGAATACTCAATGGCGAAGCCAATATGAGAGGGGATACACTATACTTAAAACGTGTAAATTCTAGAGTAAGCTCAATGCCTGTATTTGTCGATGGTAGTGTGTCTGATGTTTTAGGACTACCAAAACTTAATCTTTTAGTTAGTGCAAAACCAACTCAAGCGTTCTTTGATAGATTTATCAATAACAAATCTGTATATCCTGTAAAAATCAAGGGCGATGTGAATTTCAATTCAAAATTGAGAGGACCAATTGATAGGGTTTCCGCTCATTCAAATCTAAATATTGGAGAAAATTCTTCAATTTACTACATGGGTGCAACTTTAGCAGGTGCTCCAAATGGCGCAGTAAGTACTGGAGAATTAACAACAAATCCAGTATCTGTTGTGTCTGATACAGTGCTAAGCCCAAATTCAGTTCATATTGATTCTCTAAAATACAACCAAACAATTATGTCACAAAACCAGAAAAAATCTGTTCAAAATCAACTTGTGGCATCTGGTGATATTTCGCTTTTGAAAGACAATGTTCTTGGATTTAAGAATTTTAAAGTGAAAACTTTCAACCCAACAAATGCGAAAATTTTCAACGTATTGTTGAAAAAGCCAACGATTAAACAGGGTGTATTTACAACCGATGTAACAATTAATGGTACATCTTTAGCTCCAAAAGTTCTTGGTGACCTAAATATTTCTAGTATTGATATTCCACTTTTGGATGCAACAATTCGAGATATTAATATCGACTTCAAAAATGATTTTATCAATGTTTTGGCTAAAGGTGTGATTTTGACAAATGATGTAATTATGAAAGCGAAGATTGTTAACAATCCAACTCCTCCTTTTGTAATTGAAGACGTAAATGTTCAGATGGATGAACTTAATTTGAATGTTGTAACTCAAGCCTTGAGTGATTTTGAAGCTGATAGCACAAGAAATAAACACTTAACAGCATCATCTTCTGCTAATCAAGTTCCACTTCCAGTTGACCAGTTGATTATCAAAAATGCTCAATTAAATGCGGATAAAATTTTAATCAAAAAAGCAACCGCAACAAACTTCTCTTCAAATATGTCACTTGGAGAAGATAATGTTGCAAGGATAAATGATTACCATTTCAATATTGCAAACGGTGATGTAAATGGAAAAATAACTTACGATTTGAAAACATCAAGCGGTAATGCAGAAATGTCTATCAATAACGCTGATGCGCAGATTATTAGTGAAAACTTCTTTGACCTTCCTGGGCAAATGTATGGACATGTCACAGGTGATATGCACTTGTCTTGTAATGGTTTGTCTAGTGTGGATTGTGTTAATACGTTGTCTGGCGGTGGAAATTTTGAAGTCCGAGATGGTAGAATGCCAAAACTAGGTTCTTTGGAATACCTTTTGAAAGCAGGAAACTTAATCACTGGCGGAATTACGGGGCTTTCAATTAATGGAATTATTGATTTAATCACCCCATTAAAAACTGGCAATTTTGATAAAATTAGTGGTGATATTAAGGTTGAAAATGGTATTGCAAGTGATATAAACGTATATTCAAGCGGTAAAGATTTGAATATGTATATGACAGGAAATTACAACTTGTCAACATTTGTAGCAGATATGGAAGTGTATGGAAGCTTGTCTAAAAACTTCTCAACATTGCTTGGCAAGATTGGTAATTCTTCATTGAATAGATTGTTCAATACAATACCTGGAATAAATATCAATGAAGTTAACCCATCATCAACAAGTAAGATAAATAAAATTCCTAATTTTGATAAAGCAAATGTCTTGAGAGTATTCAAGGCTGAGATTTTTGGTGATATTAACGGCAGCAATTACGTAAAAAGCTTCCGCTGGATAAAGAATTAGGATTAAATAGTCGATAAGACAATAAGTTGATAAGTCAATAAGTTGATAAGTCTATAAGTTCGTTACGAAAGGCATTAAGTCCCTATGGCACCAAGGTCTTCATGTGTGTCATTCTGAAGGATAAACTGTTAATTTAATAAAAAGAGCACTACAAAGTTACCCGAAGAATCTCTTTAAAATTATGTCCTCTCCTAGGGAGAGGATTTAGGAGAGGGGTTAAATGAATAATAGAAAAACCCTCTCTCGAAATTGTACCTTTTC
The DNA here is from genome assembly GCA_963590665.1 of Candidatus Methanomethylophilaceae archaeon. GTDB lineage: Bacteria > Cyanobacteriota > Vampirovibrionia > Gastranaerophilales > Gastranaerophilaceae > Zag111. The sequence continues at coordinate 39,175 of CAVAPR010000014.1, read as the reverse complement.
GCTATAAGCTCAAAAACAATTTCTCTCTCTCCCTTGGAGAGAGATTGTACCAAGCAACTTATAAAAAAAATGTCGTTATGTTAGTTACTACGCCGACAAAATAAATCCCCTGTAACCACAATCATTTCCACCTCTTGTCAAGTATAAAACTAACCCAAGTGGCTAGTCGTATTTTTACGTACGTAAAAGTACGGATATTTACAAAAATCAAAATCGTATGGTATATTAAGAATGTCGGTTAAGACTCACACCCGAGAGAATAAAAACTCTTAAAAGCGTAAAAAACTTTTCGATGGTAAAGTTGTTTGCCGATTTGCCAAGCAAGTTTCTTGCGTAATGCTTGAAAATACGTTCCTTTTGTCTTAAATTTAGGTTATGTATGACGATTACAAAACAGTTTTAGACGAATTGAGAGAACATTCGCACTTCAGGGATTTGAAAGATTTTGAGGGCAAAGATGAAAAATACATCTATTTCAAAGGGAAAAAACTCCTTAATTTATCCTCAAACAACTACCTGAATTTTGCTGATAACAAAGCAATTACACAAGAATTTCTAGACTTTGCAGGAGATAAATATTCTTTTGGAAGTGCTTCTGCTAGGCTTTTGACAGGAACTTTGCCTGTTTATAAGGAATTGGAAGAATTATTGTCCTCTTTGTACAAAAAAGAAGCGACTTTACTCTACAACAGTGGCTACCACGCAAACGTAGGAATTTCTAGCGCATTGAATAGAAAAGGGGATGTAATTTTTTCGGACAAACTAAATCACGCAAGTATTATTGATGGGATGAAACTCGCAGATGGAAAGTTTTTCCGCTTTCCACACAACGATATGATTGCACTAGAAAATTTACTCGAAAGAGAGAGAAAAAACTTCAACAATGCTTTCATCATTTCGGAGAGTGTTTTTTCAATGGATGGTGACATTGAAGACCTAAAAAGAATTGTCGAATTAAAGAAAAAATACAACTGTATTATGATAATTGATGAAGCTCACGCTTTTGGAGTTTTCGGAGAAAAAGGTCTAGGTGTGGCAGAAAAATTAGGCATCATAAATGACGTTGATTTAATAGTTGGAACTTTTGGCAAAGCTGTAGGCTCAATGGGTGCTTTTGTCACTGGAGCAAAAACATTGATAGATTTTTTGATAAATAAATCCAGACCATTCATTTTTTCAACAGCACTACCACCAATAAATATTGCTTTTTCAAAGTGGATTATTGAAAATAAATTTCCAACAACAAAAGTAAAAAGAGAGCGAATGCTCGCAATTGCTAAAAATTTTGGTAGTGAAAGCCATATAATTCCTGTTGTGATTGGCGAAAACAAGGATACTGTTGATTTGTGCGAAGTATTATTTCACAATGGATATTTCACTCTTCCAATACGCCCTCCGACCGTACCAGTTGGAACTTCAAGGCTAAGATTGTCTTTAACATCCGAAATTGAAGAAAGCGAATTACAAATTTTAAAGGAGAAAATTGATGAAGTCTTGTTGGCTAAACAATCAAAATAATGAAAAATTAATTGTATTTTTTGCAGGTTGGAGTTTTGATGAAACACCTTTCAAATTCTTACAATGCAATGATTATGATGTGCTTTTTATTTATGATTACAACGATTTTGAAATTCCAGAAGATTTGAAAAATTTAAAAACATACAAACACAAATACTTAATAACTTGGTCTATGGGAGTGTTTGTGGCTAACTTGTTAAGAGATTTGTTTTCAGATTTTGAATATAAAATGGCAATAAATGGAACAATTTCGCCAGTAGATAACGAATTTGGAATACCAATCAAAATGTTTGAACTAACCCTAAAACACGCAAAAAATGGGCTTGAAGGGAAATTTTATAAAAATGTTTTCCAAACGGAAGAAGAATTTCAACGATATGAAAAAACTCCAGTAAAGCGAACCATTGAAAATAGGGAATCAGAATTACAAAATTTGTACTCTGAAATCAAAGCGCACAAAGGAATTACCACTAATAACTTTTATAACACTGCGATTGTGAGCGAGTTTGACAAAATTATTCCGCCGAAAAATCAAATTGCAAGCCATAATCAAAATGGGGAAAAGGTTTTGATTGTTCCGTATGGGCATTTCCCATTCTACCACTACTCAAGCTGGGATGAAATTTTAGAATGCAAATAGACAACAAACACATAAAAAAACAATTCGAAAAAAGTATGCAAGACTATGACAAAAATGCCACCGTTCAAATTTTGATGGCATCAAAAATGGTGTTTGAACTCGCAAAAATTTCAAAATCATTTGAAAATATTCTTGAACTTGGTTCTGGGACAGGGGTTTTGACAAAACAAATTTCAAAAGAAATCTCATTTAACAACTACACCGCAAATGATTTAGTTGAAAAGTCAAAACAATATGTCAAAAAATTTGTACCAAAAGCAAATTTTTTCGGAGGAAACGCACTAAAAGTCAAGCTTCCGAAAAAAGCGGATTTAATCATTTCAAACGCAATGTTTCAATGGTTTCCGTCATTAGATAAATCAATTCAAACAATTAAAACGAATTTAAAAAATGATGGAATTTTAGCATTTTCAACTTTTTCACCAGAGAATTTTAAAGAAATCACAAATTTGACAGGACTAAGTTTGCAATACCAAACGAAAGAGGAAATTGAAGAAATATTAAAAAAACAAGGTTTTGAAATTTTGTATAGCGAACAGTTTTATGAGGAATTGAAATTCAAAACCCCACTAGAACTTTTGGCTCACATGAAAAAAACTGGTGTAAATTCGCTTTCTGAAAAGACTTGGACAATAGCGAAAGTAAAAGAATTTTACGACAAATATTCTAAAAAATATCCACAAAACAAATTGACTTATGCACCGATAATTATTATTGCAAAGGGGTAAAGTTTTTCGGTCTGCTTTTTCTTTTTTCGTCGAAATAAAAAAGAAAAAGTGAACATTAAAACAATCAACCCCTCTCCCTAGCCCTCCACCCTCGGGGAGGGAACGATGTTCGACATTTTACAAGTTTGCATAGTAAGAGATTCTTCGCTTTGCTCAGAATGACATATTTGTTAATATGTTGAGCATCACCTGCCCTACGGCATGCAATTTCACAAAGTTAAATTATGCGCTTTGTTCCACACCTCACCCTAGCCCTCAGCTCAGCCTGCGCACGCATACAGACTCACACGTTTCGCCTCAGCTCAACGGTTCGCTTTGTATCCTCAAGGAGAGGGAAAAATATTGGTTGTGCCCCTTTGGGGAAGGAACGAAATAAATACTCTATTTATTTCATTTGTTGCTCTTTGTACATTTGTTCGAGGATATTTAATTTCTCAACTATTTGTGGTTGAGTGATTAGTGTATTTAATTGTGAACGAATTAATTCAGTTTGATTATAACTGTATGAGCTTAGCGCTTTATCTGTTTGATGTTCAAGCATTTCACAGAGAACATTTGTCAACATTGTTGGGAAGGATTCTCTCTGTAAGTTTCCAGTATTGATGAATACTCCATCCAATTTGTTTGAATTTACGGCTGCATAATAACCAGTTTTACTTTCAATATTTGAAGTTTCATCAAATGCGTATAGTTGTGTTCCTTCTTTAGGGAAAAGTCCAAATTTATCATTTTCTGTTATCAATTTAACTGCTTCATCAAGAATTTGTAATTGTTTTGTTTGTTGTTCGTTTGGTTTTATAGAATGCGGTCTATGCAATTTTGCATACAAGCTCTTGGCATCTTCGATACCAATTTCTGTTCCCATATTTGCAAAGATATAGCCTTCTTTTTTGAAAAATTCTTCTTCTTTTGCTGTAAGACTTGGTCTCCATTGTGAGCTTTCATTTACATAAACAATTTTCTTGTCGCCAAAATCTATTTTTATTCCACGGCTTTTAGCTTCATGGACTATACTTTTAGCAAATTGATATGATAAATTATTAGCGTTGTTTTCTCTTTTGAATTTGTCAGAGTTGCAATCGTTACTTGTGAAAATTGGTTCAAGAGCGGAGATAGCTTTTACAATGTCTGCATCTGGTAGAGTTTTTGCGTATGCTCTTGTTAGTTCTTTCATTTGTTCTGGTTCTATAGCCATTCTATCTCTTGTTGTATTCAAATTTATAGTATAGCCAGCTTTATTTTGGAAGTTTTCACCAAAAGCTGCTTGTTTGAATACAAGAGTCATATTTTGTAAACCGTTGTCCATTTTTTTATCTGGAGTTTGGAATCTTTGAATATAGTACAAATTCCCGTTTTTGTCTGGGGTAACCTTAAATCCAAAGAACTCATTTTCAATATCTAAATTTCTGAAATCAGGGTTGTTTGGACTGTAGAAGTAATTCTTTGAGTCCATAATTTTTTCTACAAGTTCTTTATCATTTGTGTCAAATTCAACATAGTTACCATCTAGTGGTTTTTCACTCTTGGTTAATGTACTCATGACACATTCTTCATTAGTTCTATTATTCTCTGCTTTTGTGAAATCCATTTGCCAATCTTTGCAAGCAAATCTAACTCGGTCAGAACCTTTTGCAAGCAAGCTTCCTGCGATAATTCTGCTTCCTTCACCAAAACCGCCAGCATCTCTTGGATCATCTTTATCAGAGCCGCCAAGGCGTTTTAGGTGTTCATAATTGTAGATACCTTTACCATCAATTCTGATAGTATAAGTTCCGTCAGCATTTTGTTTAACTTTTAGGTCAACACCTTCTAGAGTATGACCATTTCCATCGTAGAAATTCTGCATCAAGTCACGTGCAATTTTTTCATTGCTCCAATCTCTTTTTTCTGCATAAGATATAGTCATTTTGGCAGGAACAGTTTTATTAAATGCAGGGTCTTGTTCAACTCTTGGAGTTTCTGATATTTTTGGATTTAGTCCGCCAGCATTTGGAATGCTCAATTCAACAGAACCTTTTTCGTCTAGTTCTTGCATCATTGAGTCTGAAGATTTTAGAGTTATATAGCTTTCGTGTTTTGATGGTATAAATGTTTCATATTTATAGTGGTTGTCTTCTTTAGCTGTGGTGTTTTGAACTTTATCTATCGGTTTATCAAAATGTGCTACGCCAGCATCAATTGTGAAACTTGCGAAATCATCTTCTCCTAATGTTATTCCGCCATCTTCTTCAATTTTTGAAGGGTTATGTCTTAGAATTTTGTGAATGAAAGATTTCGCAAATCTTTTTATACCTGCAATATTAAATCTTGAAGTTAATTTTTTATTTTCTTCAAATGTTTTTAATTTTAATTTCTTTGCAGGTTTCAAATCTCCAGAAAGTTTTAGCTTTCCAATACTATTTTCATCCCCAGTGTATTCCATTGGTTCTGGTTCTTTTGGAGCTTCTGGTTCAACATATTCTTTGTATTCTGGAGCGACTGATAATAAATTATCAATGTGTTGTTTATATTGTTCTGGAGTGAAGGATTTATCTTGAATTACTTCTGTTGATTTAATTTCCTTGTTAAATTCTTGCGATCTTACTTCATCAAACATTTTTGATAATGTTTGGATTTTTTTGAGCGCATTAGGATTATGCATAATAGCATTTGTGATGTGAGATTGTAATTTCGCTAGTTGGGTAGAAAATACTTCCGATTCATCTCCACCAACTTTGTGTGAAATTTCGTGCAAGAATGTTGCCAAATTTCCAACGTAATTTTGGGTTAGTAAATGGCTATCACGCATCCAGTGACCTTGATATTCTCCACCTTCAACGATTGCTTCAGCTCCTGCTCCATGATCACCTTCAGAGAACATATATGTTGGCTTATTAACTTCCTCACTATTTAGCAAGTCTTTAGTTGTGAGGTCTGTACATTCTTGAAGGATACGGACACCTTCTTCAAGCAATCGGATTTCTTTTGATTGCTCTTCGGTTGGTTGATGTGGAAGTTTAGATGCATCTTTAGCATAAAAACTTTGCATGCCGACATCTTTCATTTTTGTATCTGCAATTCTATAGCCCATATTTTTTGCCATATCAACTGATGAAGATGTTGGATTATCCAAATATACATAATGTGCATCTTTAAAATCTATGCCGAGTCCTCTTTGGCGAGCTTCAATGACGAATGGAATATATATTTTATTCTGTTTATCTTTTGCGGTGCCACCTTCACCCCAGAATTTTTCCATTGAAGAAATTGCTTGGGTTAATTCTTCATCTGTCATTGTTTTGACATATCTTAAAAGGATTCTATTTACGTCATAAGATGGGATTTGGGCTCTATCAACACCTGTATCTAGTTTAAACTCTTCACCTCCATCTTTTTCAACAAGTGTTGGGTGGTTCGGTTGGGTTTTGAAGACAATAGTTGCTCCTTCTAATCCGTTATTTACTTCATCATTTGTTTCATAACGTTGGATTAAGTATAGGTTACCCTCCTCACCATTGTCCTTTAGTTTAAAGCCAAAGAACTCGTTTTCAAAATCAAGGTTTTTGAAATCTGGGTTGCTTGGATGATAGAAATAATCTTTTGCTTCTAGGAGTCTATTTGCAATCTCAGCATTTGTAGTTTCAAATTCTACGGTAGAACCTTTTACTTTTTCGCTGTTTTTAGAAAGAGTTTGGGTCATATAAGCAGATTTTAAATCGTCAGAAGAACGACCATAAGTCATTGCCCAATCGCCAGAAGCGTATTTAACGTTTGTAATATCGGCTTTAGATAACAAACTTACGGCAACGGCTCTTGTTCCTTCTCCATATCCACCAGCATCTAGTGGGTCATGTTTTGTAGAAGAACCCATTTGGTCAAGATGTGAATAATCCCAGCTACTTTCGCCTGAAATTTTTATTTTGTATTTGCCATCTTCGGTTTTATTTACTTCAATATTAACACCTTCTAGAGTGTGTCCGTGCCCATCATAGTAGTTTTGTAAAAGGTCACGAGCAATTTTGAAGCCACTCCATTGCAATTTTGTACCGTAACGAATTTTCATTCCAGCATCTTCTGTAACATTCAATCTGTAGTTGTCTTCTGGATGAATTACGGCATCGTAAGGTTTTACTTTTACTCCGCCTTCATTAGGTATAGACAATTTTACATGTCCAGTCTTTCTTAATTCCTTTCTAAGTTCACTTGCCGTAGGTAGAGGTGTAACTGCTACAGGTGCTTTTATAGGTAATTTTTCAAATGCGTTGATTTTGTCTGGTTCGTAGTCATTGCCCCATCTTTCATTTATGAGGGATTGTTTCTTTTCTGCTTTTTCAATAAGTTCGGCAGCTTCAATTGGATCGTAAGTTATACGATCAGACATTTTTTCTCGCATTTGAGCTTCATAAGCTTTTATATCAACAGGAGCTTCTGTTCTTTCTTCAAATGGGGTTTTTAGTTTGTTGAACTCTGCTTCTGGCATGTTGAGCATTCGTTTCCATTTGCTGAGTTCCCATTCGTTGTGTAGTTCTTGTGTTCTTGTTTCAAGGTTATGTTTTTTCTGTTTAAATTCAGCATCACTACAGTTTAAAAATTCTAATGCTTTTTCTGTCGCATTATAATCATAATTTTGTGTTTTTCGTAATAGCGGAATAATTTCTCTTTTTGCGATTAGAGAATAGTCAATATTTAGACGTTCTTTTACAGGAAGTTTAAAATATATATCTTTGACGTTTGAAATTTCTTCGGCACTTAATAGAGGATATAATGCCTTGAATTTAGCCAAAGTTTGTTGTTTTGTTGCCTCATCTTTATATGGAGCATCTTCAAGAGAATTGTTTAGGTCACGAATATTTCTATTTCTCCTATCAAAGTAGCTTTCTAATCCTGCTTTTGCTCCATATAGACCTGTTGTTCCTATGGAAAGAGGAGGGGAGATACGGGTAATATCATTTACTACTTTTTCTTCTGCTGGGCTTAATTCAACATCTTTCAATTTGAATGCTTGTTGAAGCAACATGTTTTCAAATATTTCTTTATTATTTGAGTATTTGCTTTCTAATTCTTGTAGTCTTTCTGGAGGCAGATGTTTTTTAATGATTTCAATAAAATCTTCTCTGAGTTTATTCATAACTTCGATTTCTGGAAGTTTAGTATATCCGTTATTGAGGTTATCGATTAGCTTTTGAGTTCTTTCCTTGTCTGTTGCAAAATTCAACATCGCATCAACTTGGTATGATGAAATTTCTTTGTTTTCTGAAATTTTGCGTGCAAGTTCTAGGTTGGTTTCAGTTGTTTTTCTAATGCAAGTTGAATCAAGATGAAGAAGTGCATCAGCATTTTTCTCTACAAATTCTTTACTATAAGCACCGCTATTTAATTTGTTTAGAATTACTACGATGTTATGCTTTTCGATTTTTTCATCACTGTTAGCATACGCTTTTTGTACAAGGTCTTTTGCGACATCTAAATTATTTTTATTTGTCTTATTCAAAATTTGACAAAGTTCTTCATTTGGTGCTTTTGCAGATTTTAAGGTGTTTAAAATCTCTATTTTGGCTGGAATATCTTCTTGTTTAAGGTTTCTGAACATAATCCAGTTCATGTCAGAATCTTTTTCCATCAAATCTTTTGTTTGAGAATATAGTTGTTTAATTGCGTTAACGTCGCTATCTTCAAGTCCTTCTTGGATTTTCGCAAACCATTCTTTAGATATATTTTCGCCCGCAAACGTATCGTAAAGGGCTTTTGTTTTTTCAACACTATAGCCAACTGATAGAACATGTTTAAAGATATTATCATCTTTAATTATGTTATCATATTTACCCGTTTTGATTTCTTTGTAAAAATCAAGTTTTGCTTTTTGTTCTGCGCTAGAACCCGATAGCATAATTCTATCAAAATCTTCTAAATCATTTAATTTAGTTAAATCAGATGGTTCAATTTCTTGGATAAATTCTTTTGTTTCCTTAAGGCTGTCATGTGTAATTGCATCATAAAGGAGGGAATGTTTTATGTCATCAGATAACTCTTTTTGACCATTGATTGTTTCTGCTAGTTCTTTGAAATCAGCAATATTATTTGCATTTATTTTATCGATTATTTCATAATTATCTCTAAATTGTTTTTTCCCTTCTTCTGTGTTTGTCCATTTCCAAAATTCTTTTACGGCTGCCAAGTCTTCTGGAGTTGAGATTTTTTCAACATTATTGCCATAAAGAAGCTTATGGAATTTCCCAACTTTTTCATTAAACTCTTTGATGAAATCCGCTTTTTGCTGCTCAAAGTTTTCAGAAGTGATTTCTGATTGCACAATTCCTTTTGGAATAGCTACGTCACTGGTTTTTGTTTGTCCTTTTGTCTTGGAATTCGCAAAATGGATACTACCTTTTAAATTAAGACCTAATTGTCCGTTTCCTAGATAATATGCTTCATTTTCGACTACTTGCTCGTAATATTCAGGAGAATTTACATCAGTTATTAGGTTTTCATATTCATTCTGATAAATTCTTGACAAATATTCATTCAAAGAACCTTTTGAAGTTGGATTTTTTTGAGCAAAGTCAACTAAGCCTTTGTTTAGTTCCATAATTTCTTCTGCAAGCATTTCTGCACTAACTTTTTTTACATATTGTTGATCTTCAACTGATAGCGCTTTATAGTCTAAATCATTCTTTTCTGCAAGCTCAATTGCCTTTTCAGTTATAAACTTACCATTATTTGTGTGCATAAGAATATTTGATATAGCCTTCGCCCCTTTATTTGCAATCATATCTTTGAATTGCATAACATGGACAAATTCATGGGCAATCATGGATTGCATGTCTTTTGAATTATTTAATTTACTATTTACAACTAATTTCCCAGTTGGCCAATTAAAAATTCCATCTGCATCACCTGTATCACTGAATTCAATTTCAGGTTCAATGCCTTTAACACCTAATTTTTCTGCTAGAAATGCTGTAAATTTTTCTGCAAATAATTTTTTATCATTACCATATTGTTTTTCAAGTTGGTCAAGTTCTGATGAGTATTTTTTAGCAATATCTTTAAATACATTGCTTGCATTGTCATATTGAGCTTTCAAAACGTTTCCGATTTTGCCATTAATTACAAGATTAAGTGCTTCCAAGTTATCAATTGGAACATTTGGATTTTGTTCAGCTTCTGCAAGTTCAGCATCCAAAGATTCTGGGGTATTTAGTCGCATTCCTTCATCTTTTATATCTTTTGCAACTTCTGATATTACCTTGTTTTTAACATTTTCTGTTGGGTTTGTAGTTTGTGCTTTTTCTATTAATTTCTTTACGTTATTTTCTTCAACTGTTAGTTTACCCTTCGGATTAGTTTCTGTTGCGGTGGTTTTGCTATTTGCAGCCATATCCATCAACATAAGGTTATTACAATATGCAACGATTTCTTCTGGGGAATGCGCAACTTTTCTATTGCCGTTTGGCATTGTAACTTCATAAATTTCTCTGCCATTAACTTCAGCTTTTTGAACTTTCACTTTGCTTAGCATTTCGCATTTTGAAAGGTTTTCGTTCATCATGCGTTCACGCTCAACAATTGCGCCTTTATGCATGAAGATTAATTTTGAAATCGCTTTGATTTCACCTAAATTAGCCGCTTGACCTTTCAAGTGCTTCCAAAGATAATTTGTTAATCCTTCTTCTGTCAAATCTTTTGGCAAGTGTCTTTGACCATTTGCATCGGTTTTCAAAAGTTCTTTTGTAATTTCGTTTGCTGTTTCATACATTGTGAACCCTGCAACTTCTGCTACTGCTCCAGCTGTTTTGGCAACCATTCCTGGGGTTTGTTTAGCTATGAATGTTTTCATTACATCTGCGCCAGTTACAGCTTCGCCTTTTTCAAGAGTTTTGGCAACTCCTTGCATTGCTTTTGTGACAGGTTTTTCAAAGAGTTTCATTGTGCCTGAAACGACTTTCCCGACAACGGTTGAGTTCAATAGACCTGCAAACGCACCAAATTTGCCTGATTCGACATTGCCTTCTTTATATGCTTGCCATTCTTTAACGGCATCTTCGCCAGAATATTGAATGTCTTTTGTTTTTAAGTTGATATAATTCTTGCTAGCATCCCAAGTTGTAAATGTAGCGGCAGATGTTACCATTGAACCTGCTACTCTGCTAACTGTTACAGAGTTTCCGCCAACATTCATTACTGTTGCTGCGCCAATTTTTGATAATACTTTTGGAACATAAGGAGCGAGTTTAGCTGCAATTTTGCTTCCAGCCCAGACTACACCTTTGCCTATGGCTTCTGTTCCTAGTAACATCAATACAATATCTCCAGCTTCATCGATATTTGATTGGAACTTAACTTTTTCAGTCGCACGTTTTACAAATTTATCACCAAATGCTTTATCATAAGCTTTTGTCCAATCTGCACCTTCTTTTGAAGCTAGGGCGATAAAGTTTTTCATATCGTTTTCGTTGTAATCTTTACCTGTGAGATTTTTGAATGCTTGTTTAAATTCGCTTTCATTTGCTGATGCTGTTTTTAATCTGGAAACGGCAAATTGTTTTTCTTTTTCTAGCTGTTTAATAACTGCACTAAAACAAGTCGCAACATCTGTTGGATTAACTTTATCTAACAATTGCCCAAATTTTTCCCTCAAATAGCCAACGCTTACATAACCTTGATTGCCTTGGTACTGTTTGATTACATTGATTGCATTGTCATAGGCAAGTGCAATGTTTTCAGCTGCCGCAGTTCTCAATGCTCGTTTTTCTTTTTCTGCTTGTGCTCTTGGAGAATTATTTTTAACATTAATTTCTGCTTGATTTCTAATTTGAATTCCTACAGTATCAAGCATGCTCGCAACACCTTCAAGAGTTTTGTTATTAAAACCTCTGAAGTCTTTTGCAGAAATTTTATTCAATTTCGCTTGTTCAACTCCTGAAAGTCTAGCAAGTACAGTTTTCCCTGGTTCAGATTTTATATCCAATTTCAAGTGGTCTTTAACAAAAGTTTCTATTGAAATTGGTTTGTTGTTCATTTTTTGATAAGCCATTACGCCATAATTGTTATCTGCAACCATTGGAACTGTTTTGTCGCTATCGAACAAGTTTATTCCCAATGTTTCAAGAACTTTGGCTTTAATATCGCTTGGATTAGTTATCTTTTGTGATTTGCAATATTGAATAGCACTCAAAACATTTTGTTTTTGTTGAGAATTTAGATTATTGAATTTTTTGAAGAAAATTCTATTTTCAGCAGATGCATGGAATCCGTATTTTGTAAGCTCTTGTGCTGGTTTAGAATCAGTAAGGCTTTTTGCAACTTTAACTGTTTTCCCTGTTTTGTATGAGAAATTTTTGCCATTAAGTAGAATTAATTTATTTGCTTCTTCGTTAATTTGGTTGTTATCGGGATTTTTAATTCCAGATTTTAGTAGATTCTCTTTGGCAAATTCATATACATTGTTATAACTTTTGGCTAGTTTTACATTTTGAACTTCGCCAGAATTAATCTCTTTTGAAAGTCTGTTTGCTTCAAATTGGTTATATTTATTTAAAGATTCTTCTTTTGATTTTCTTACTCTCATAGGGGCAGAATCAGCATTATATTCCCCAGGGATAAGAACATCTGCTCCAACTTGAGTGATAGCTTTCTTGCCTTTTTGTGGGTTTAAGCGACGTAATGTGTTTTCTTTGACTTTGAATTTTTGTGCGATTAAGGCTGGAGATTCACCATTTTGAACAGTTGTTTTGGTGTTCCCTTTTCCGTCATATAGTGCATATCTTTTAACACCTTTTTCTTCTGTTTCTTGTACTAGGCGGTGCAATTTATGAGAATCATAGTCAGCTAAACTTGTACCATTGTACATTGTGGTAACTTTTTTACCATCAAATTTAACTTTTTGTTCTAAAAGTTTTCCGTCTTGAATATAGACACTTGTTTCCGTTCCATCCCTTGAAATTGTTTTTCTGTCAAGAAAATCTTCTTGGTCAACATTTCCGTATTTATCTGTTTCAAGAGCAGTTGTAATTACTTTTGTTTTATCTGCGGTTTCTGTTTCTAGTGTTACGTATGCGAGTTTGTTTTCTTCGCTTGCTTCATGGTACTTGTAATTTGTTACGGTATCAATGTTCCCGTTCTTTTTCTTTGTCTTTTTGATTGGTTTTCCGTCTTGGTAGTTAACAACAGTTTCTATGTTGTTGCCTTTTTCATCCGTTGAAGTGATTGTTTGCTCAATGATTTCATCCCCATCTTTGAGTGTTGTGATGGTGTTTCCGTTTTCGTCTGTTGTAACTTCTTTGCCTTCTTGTGATGAATTATCTGAGGCTTGGGTTGTGCTAGTTTTTTCAACACTTATACCTTTGTTTTCATCAGATTTATTTGAAGTATCAAACATTTGAGCATTGGTATTTGACGCAGAAGAATTTGGGGCTGATACAAGATGTTCAAACCCAGGATATACAACGCCATTTGTTTGCATATCCTTTTGAATGAACAGCATAATCTGTTCGTCTGACTGATTTGTCAGCTTATGCTGCGTTCGGTATTCTTGTATGAATTGTTTTTGTTGAACGTTGTATTCTGCCATTATCTACCATTGTTGGATATTTGTACGTAACAAAACATAAGCTTTGCCTTTCAAATTTTTGAATAGCAAAACTATACAGTCCTTGACTGCTATTATATATAACGTATTTTTCGTTGTTGAATTTACAAGTTTTCTGAAAAATCGTTACAATGGAGGATATTTGTTACAAAATATCCTTAAAAAGTTAGCTGGTTTTGGGTTTAGGCTAAATAATTTTTCAAAGATTCCATTGCTCTATTTGCCATCATTTCGCCTTTGAGTTTTTTATTTTTTCGTTCTTTTTTAGGCAATTCTACTGGCGGTACAATTCCCCAATTTGAATTTATTGGTTGGAAATTCTTATGTTCTGGGTTCGTAATATAATGTGTCAAAGCTCCAAGCATTGTATCTAGCGGTAATTCTAATAAAGTTTCATTATTCAAAAGCTTTGCCATATTTATTCCTGCCAAAAGACCAGATGCGATTGATTCTGTATAACCTTCTGTTCCTGTAATTTGACCCGCAAAGAATAAATCTTTCCTTTCTCTTGTTTGCAAGGTTGGGTTGAGCAAGTTTGGAGAATTGATGAATGTATTTCTGTGCATAACTCCATATCTTACGATACTTACATTTTCAAGCCCAGGAATTGATTGTAGCAATTCTTTTTGTGAACCCCATTTCAAGTTTGTTTGGAAGCCAACTAGGTTAAATAATGTTTTTGCAGAGTTATCTTGGCGCAATTGAACAACTGCGTAATTTTTTTCTCCAGTTCTTTTATCAATTAAACCTATTGGTTTCATTGGTCCAAAACGAAGAGTATCAACACCACGAGAAGCCAAAACCTCAATAGGTAGGCAACTTTCAAAGAATTTTGCGCCCTTCTCAAAGTCATGCTGTTCAATTCTTGGTGCGTTAATCAATATATTATAAAATTTTTCATATTGTTCTTTGTTCATTGGACAGTTGATGTATGAAGCTTCGCCTTTGTCATATCTGCTTGCCCAGAACGCAATATCAAAATTAATACTATCAATTTCTACGATAGGTGCGATTGCATCGAAAAAGTGCAAATATTCGCTCTTTGTAAATTCTTTGATTGAGTCTGTAAATTTTGAACTTGTTAACGGTCCAGAAGCTATAATTGTTGGGGTGTCTGGTATTTGTGTAACTTCTTCTCTGATTAAATTGATATTTGGATTTTGTTCAATTCTTTTGGTAACTGTTTGAGAAAATTTGTGCCTATCAATAGCTAAGGCATTTCCAGCAGGTACTTGGCAATCTTTGGCTATTTCAATAAGTTCGCCGCCTAAGATTTCCATCTCATGCTTTAATAGTCCACTTCCGTTTGTAATATCATAAGACCCAAGGCTATTTGAACATACAAACTCTGCACAGTCTTTTGTTGTGTGAGCGCCTGTTTCTACATTTGGGCGCATCTCATATAAATTTACTTTAAATCCTCTTTTAGCAAGTTGTAATGCGGCTTCTGAGCCCGCTAAACCTGCACCAATTACGTTAACTTCCATTCCTGTAGTTTATCGTGGATATAGAACTCTGTCAAACTCATCATGTTTACTTTTGTTACAGAATTATTATAATTGTAGTAAATTACTTGAAATTTTTTAACAGATTAAGTATAATAAGTACACTTGTTCTAAAAGTTTTTGTCTAAGAATGTAAAACTTTTGAAACATTACCCAAAAAAAATAGCAATTTACGAAAGCTTGTTGTTTTTTTTATTTTGTAGAAGATTTTAAATTAGTAGGGATTATGTCAGTACAACCAATAATACCAAGTATAAATACAAAAAATAATAATGCGCAAAAAATAAAAACTGTAAAACAATCTGTTAACAATAATAACAACAATAATAATAAGGTTGCTTTTACTGGTGGAAACATGATTGTTTCTACAATGGATTTCATTGAAGCTGGTGGATATGCTGCTTCATTTATTATTCAAGATGGTCTTGGTTTTATTGCTCCTCGTGTTGGTAAGGGCTTGCTTCGTGGCGGAAAGAAAAAACGTGACGAAGACGGCAACGTTATCATGGATGAAAATGGCAAACCAAAACGTGAATTAAACTGGGCTTATGCTCGTAAAGAAGGTTTGCGTGAACTTATTACTGGACCTAGTGCTTTTGCTATCCCATACTTCTTATTAAAAGTTATCAAAAAACATTCTGGAACTGGTAACAATGTAAAACTTGATTATCTTGACAGTTTGCAGTCGAACTTCACTAAGTTTGCCACTGCTAATGCAGATGCTATAAAAGCTGGTACGGCTGACAAAACTTCTTTCTACAAAGATGTATTCTCGGAAGTTATTGAAAATACCGTAAATGGTGATTCTAGAGTTAAAGACTCTGAAAAAATGACAAAAGCCGAAATTGAACAAGCAGCCGAAAAATTAACTCAAAGACAACTTAAGTTAGAAGAAATTTTATCAGACAAATCTCTCAATAAAAAAGCTCGTGCTCAAAAAATTAAAGAGCTTGGCGGTACTGTAGAAGACGAATATATGCGTCTTGTGAAGAATAGAGTTGGCGGTACTGTTAACGAAATGGGTGTTAAAATCACTTCTTCAAAAGGTAAATTGAAAGGTGGTAACATTGCTGAATTAGCTAACGCTATGCGTGATTACTTTGGTGATGCAGCAAACAACGTTAAAAAAGTTTTATCAAAAGATGCAACTTCATCTATTGAAGATGCTGTAAAACATTTTACAAATAGAAGAATGGGTACAAGAGTATTTACAAACTTAGGTTTGTTTGGTGCAGTTGCTGCATTCTATACTCAAATTCCAAAATTGTATAACATGGGTTCAAAAGGTAAAAACCTTGCCTTTGCTGATGAAGATGAAGCAGATACTCCAGTTCAAAATCAAAAAGCCCAAAACGCTGGTAAAGCTGATGAAAAGAAAAAAGATGTAGCATTCACTGGTGGAATGTCTGGATTTATGGAAAAAGTTGGTAACAAGGTTATCAATAGTAATCCTGCAAAATCTGTTTCTAATATCTTTGAACTTAATGGACCAATTATTTCTGGAACTGCAATGCCTGTATTGTTATATGGTTTCTGCATTCCTCCAAGACTTCATAATGCATCAGATAAATATGATTACGGCGAAATCGTAGTTAGAGATATGACAGCATTCACTGCTTTGTTATTTGGTGCTAAAGCTCTTGCTAGATTGTTCTCTGATGGATTTACTAAAATTACAGGTCTTGCATTGAATAGCAAAACTGAAAATGGTAGAAATGTATTCCAAAGAACACTTGATTACTTGAACCCTAACGATACTCACCACAGCGTATTGTCTAGCAAACAATTGATGTCTAAATACACTAACATTGAAGATTATAAAGGCGGAATCAACGGCTTTATGGACTTCATTGAAAAGAGCGGTGGCGATGTTAAAAAAGCCTTCAAGATGGATAAAAATATTCACTCTACAGTTAGTGAAATCGTTAAGAATATCAAGGGTAAATCTTACGCAGAGGCAACTTCTGCTGAAATTCGTGAAGCCTTGAAGATAGCTAACGAAAATAAAGATGGTTTAATTAAAAAATTGTATAAATCATTCGATGCAAATAACGGTTTGTTGAAGAGTGCTAAAACTTGTAACTCAACATTTGGATTCTTGTCAACATTAGTATTTGTTCCTGGCTTGATTATGTGGCTTACTGGTTTCTGTGAAAAGATGACAGAAAAACGTAAGGCTCAAGAAAAAGCTCTTGCTGCTGCTAATTCAGAAGCTGTTAATAATAATGCTTCTCAAAAAATTGATGTAAAACCTGTTTCAGCAAGTAATATTCCAACAAATGCTCCAACAATGGCAGGATTTTTAAAAAAGTAATGAATGATTTGAAATAAGTTTAAAGGCGGAAACAAAATTTTGTTTCCGCCTTTTTAAATTATATATTTAGTTTCTAAAAATCTTATTCAACAGCTTCAATTAAAGCGTTGATGTCTGCAACCATTGCATCTGGGTCGTAGCCGTGAACTTTTGCGCCAGCTTCTAAGTTTTCAAATCTAGCTGCTGCACAACCAATACATCCCAATCCGTATCTGTGGAATACTTCAATGCTTTCTGGGTGCTTTTGTGCGATTTCTAAAATATTCATTTCCTTTGTAACTTTTTCTGCCATAGTGTTATCTCCTTTTTGACTTTTTCTTAATTTCCATTAAAAACATTATACACAAAAAAAGAAGGAAGTGTATATGTTGGAATTGTTAAAGTTTTTTATCAAAGATGAAGTCCCTGCGGTTGGATTGACAAGGTTTAAGGACAAAAAAGAAAAAAGTTTCGATTATGGAGAACCTCCAAAATTGAATTTCAATAGACCGATATTCAAGCCAAATTACAGCAATAATTTCTTTTTGTTGTAATTTAGGTTAATATTCCTTAACAATATGCTATAAATTAATCAATTTTTGTTCCAAAATATACTTATATAATATGTAAGGGAAAAATTGAGGCATTTATGGCTGTTAATTTAGGGAAAAATTTAATTTCATCATTCTTAAGACTTGGCGAAGCAAAAGGTGTTCAAGCCGCTAAAGCAACCGCTGTTTCTGCTCCAAAAGCATATAAAACGGCAGGTTACGCTTCTATTCCTTATGAAAGAGCTCCAAAGGCTGTAGATACTGTTCCAACTAAATACACAGATGGAACTCCGTTCTGGGCTGATTATTCTACCCCAAGTCATGTTTGGGTAGCTTAACCCATAATATCGAGTTTACCTCCTTTGTTTGAATTTGAAACATCTGGATGGAATGGATTGTTTCCACTTTTTTGCATTTGATTTATAAAATCAAATGAGCTTTTTTGTGCCAAGTTTGAATTTTGGGTTTCAAATAACTTGACTGGTTGCACTGCATAAGTGTATTGTCTTTGTACTTCATCAATTTTGTTAAACATAATTAATCTCTCTCAAATTTATAAAGTATTTTGCGAGAGTAGATTTTCAATTTTTAAAAATATATTTACAAACTTAATGTTTTTTCTTTGGTGCGGTAATATCAAAAGAAGTTTTGATGAGTTCTATTAGGGTTTCTTGGGGAGTATTGTTGACTTCTACGGTGCACCAGTGCTTTTTATTCATGTGCCATGCGGGTTTTATTGATTGAAATTGGTCTTTAAGAATTGGGATTAAATCTGGTGGACATTTGAGGTTTATGCAGAGCTCGTTATTCATTATAAAAATCAAGCCAAACCATTTGTTGTTCGATTTGTGGCGCATAACAACAATAGAAGAATACTCGTCCTTGAATGGGCGAGTATCTATAGCATCTTTATCAATTTTGCATTTATTTATGAGTTGTTGTTGATTCATTATTGATCGCTTTCGTGGTGATCTTTGTCTTTCATAAGTTTTGCAAAATCAGAAGGCTTAATGCTTTGAACGAAGTTTTTAAATTCTTCTGCTTCTTCCGCATCTTTAGCACTATCAGTTGAAACAGAGCCGTTAGAAAGAACGTTTGCTGTAACATAAATAGGAGCATCAATTCTAATAGCAACAGCGATAGCATCAGATGGGCGAGAGTCGATTTCGATTTCTTTGCCTTCAGAATCTTCTAAAAAGATTGTTGCATAATAGGTATCTTTTTCAACGTCATTTATTTCAACTTTAGAAATTTTGTAACCTGTTTTTTCAATAATACTGATTATCAAATCGTGAGTCATCGGGCGGGTTACAGATAAGTTTTCTATTTTTCGAATAATAGAACTAGCTTCCGCAGAACCAATCCAGATAGGCAAAGCACGTCTGTTTTCTTTGTCGTGAAGGACAACAATAGGTGAACCAGTTCTTGTATCAAGGGCAATCCCCATAACTTTCATTTCAATCATAATAAAATAAACCTTTCTCGTGTAATTATTAACATCTTATTCCAATCAATTTTGATGGTCAATAGGCAGGATAGTGGAGAAAACTCTGTGACTTTGGGATGTGAAATTTTTAAGAATGAATGGGAATTAAGAAGGGGTATTTACGAAAAAAAATATTTATGGTACAATAGATTTTGTAATCCGCACAGCGGAGATGATAACTAAATACGATTTATCTTGGAGAAGTGGCCGAGTAGGCTTAAGGCGGCACCCTGCTAAGGTGTTGTATGGGGTTACCTGTACCGTGGGTTCGAATCCCACCTTCTCCGTTTTTTAGTCGGAACTTAGAGAATAAGTGAAGATAGAATTTTCAAAAACCGCCTGTACTGGGCGGTTTTATAATTGCAGAAATGAATTCTGTTTTCCAAGAATTGGATATAACTTTTTTATCCTATTTAAAAAACAGAAAACTTTACTAATTATTGTATTGTGAATCTGACAAAAGAGAAAATTTCTTCTTATATTTCCATTAAATTATCTGTCCAAAGTTCGCATTGAGTCATTACTGTTTGCAACGCATCTTGAGCTTCTTCTGGGGGATAGTTGTATTTTTTTAGCAGCCTTTTAATAATTCGTCGCATATTTGCTCTGGCAGATTCCTTCTTTTGCCAATCTATAGTTTTATTTCTTCTTAAAGAATCTGTTAATTCTTTTGTCATATTTATTAATTCTTCATTTTTATAAAAATCTTTTACGGCTTGAGGTTTTGTTAAAGCATCATAAAAAGCTATTTCCTCATTATTTAAATCTCCAATAGGCTGTGAGCCTTCTTTAATTTGTTTTGCAATTTTTAAAAGTTCTTCAATTACTTCTGCATTTGTAATTAACCCATTTATATATTTGTTCATTGCTGATTGGATAAGTTCGCTAAATTTTTCAGCTTTTACAACGTTTGTTCTTTTATAACAAGAAACTTGTTCTGCGAGTAATTTCTTTAATATTTCAACTGCAAGATTTTTTTCTTTCATTTTTGAAACTTCATCCAAAAATTTTGGATCAAATAATGAAAACTCTTCTTTTATATCCGCAAATAAATTTATTACACCATCACTTTTTATGCTTTGTTTTAATAGTTCATTGATTCGTGCATTCATTTCTGGAAGGGATATTTTTTTATTAATACCCGTATTTAATAATCTGTTTAGTGAGACCCTAACAGATTCAAAAAATGCAGCCAGAATTCTGTCTTTTTCATCGACTATTGAAGAACACAAAGATAAGGCTTGATGTAATAATAATGCTTCTTTTTGAAAAGTTTCTTTTCTATCTTGCATACTTGGAGCAAGGATAAAGTTTACTGCTCCACTAAATGTTTTAGATCTATCTAAATCACTACCTGTTATAAACTTAGAATAATCAAAACCGTGGAATAGATTACAACAAACTTCTAATTTTTCAATAAATTTTGGATATGCAATCTGAGAAATATCAGGATTCCCGTATGCCTTTCTATCTCTTGCGGTGTAATCATTCATTGCTCGTTTTAGTGCGGTAGCAATTCCGACATAATCAACAACCAAACCACCTTCTTTATCCTTAAATACTCGGTTGACACGAGCAATTGCTTGCATCAAATTATGTCCACTCATTGGCTTATAAACATACATTGTTGCCAGTGATGGAACATCAAAACCTGTTAACCACATATCAACAACAATTGCAATTTTTAAAGTATCATTGTTATCTTTAAATCTTTTTGCAAGTTCTGTTTTATATGCTTTGTTCCCGATAATATCACGCCATTCTTCTGGGTCATTGTTTCCAGAGGTCATTACAACTGCAATTTTTTCTTTGTTCTTTTCACTCCAACTTGGTCTTAGTTGTAAAATTCTATTATAAATTTTCATTGCAATAGGGCGAGAATAAGCAACAATCATCGCTTTTCCAGTCAAAAGATTTTCTCTGTTGTTTTCGTAATGATTCAATATATCGTCAACCAAAGAATTAATTGTGCTATCATCGCCCAAAACAGTTTCCATTTGGCTTAATTCTCGTTTGCTTTGTTCAACAACTTCTTCATCTGCATTTAGAGCCATCAAATCATATTCTTTGTCTATAAGAGCAAGTGTCGCAGAATCAAGTTGAAGTTTTACAACTCTGCTTTCATAATAAACAGGGCGAGTCGCACCATCTTCAACTGCTTGTGTCATATCATAAATATCGATATAATCTCCAAAAACTTCTCTTGTGTTTTTGTCTTTTGAAGAAATTGGAGTTCCCGTAAAACCGATATATGTTGCGTTTGGCAAACTATCTCTAATAACTCGAGCTGTACCTATTTTAATTTTGCCTGTTTTAGAATCGACTTTTTCTGTTAAGCCGTATTGTCCTCTGTGAGCTTCGTCTGCCATAACTACAATGTTTCGTCTGGTAGATAAAGGCTCTGCGGATTCTTCAAACTTTTGCATTGTGGTAAAAATAATGCCGTTAGCTTCTCTGCCGTCAAGAAGTTCTTTTAAATTTTCTCTTGATTGTGCTTGAATTGGAGTTTGGCGCAAAAATTCTTGACACTTTGAAAATTGTGAATATAACTGGTTATCTAAATCATTTCTATCGGTAATAACCACAACGGTTGGACTGTTTAATGCTTCTTGTAAAAGGTGTGCATAAAATACCATTGACAAAGATTTCCCGCTACCTTGTGTGTGCCAGAATACACCCCCTTTACCATCAGTTTGTGTTGCGTGTTTTGTTGATTCAATAGCTTTTTTAACTGCAAAATATTGATGGTAACCAGCAAGAATTTTGAAAGTATTTGGTCCATCGTTGTTGAAACAAATAAAGTTTTTCAAGATGTCTAATAGTCTTTCTTTTTGAAAAATGCCTTCAATAAACGTATCAAATTGTGCATATTGATTATTTTCGTAGTTGCCATCTTTTGTTTTCCATTCCATAAAACGAGTTTCATCAGATGTAATTGTTCCAGCTTTTGAAATTAATAAATCTGACATCACACAAATTGCGTTGTAGATAAACATAGAAGGAATTTCTTTCATATAGTTTCTAATTTGTCTATATGCTTGAGAAGAATCGGTTTCTTCACGAGATGGAGATTTAAGTTCAAAAAGAACAAGTGATAAACCGTTAATAAACAACAGTACATCAGGTCTTTTTTCTGAATTTTCAATAAAAGTCCATTGGTTCGCAACAATGAAGGAATTGTTATCAACATTTTTATAGTCAATTAAATAGACAATAGTTGAGTGTTGTTCTCCATTTTCTAAGTATTTAACAGTAATCCCATTTTGTAGGTAATCCATAAAAATTTTATTTTGTTGCAACAATTCTCCGTTATCAAAGTTTTTGATTTTAAATAAAGCTTCTTGGATAGCAGGTTTTGGAACATTAGGATTGATACGACAAATAGAATCTTCTAAAATATCTAAATATAAAGGAGAATGAAAATCCCGATTTTCGACACTAGGACCATACACATGCGTATAACCTAAGTGTTGGAATAATTCGATTACTGAATTTTCATAACTTGCTTCTGTTAGTCCTTGCATTTGCTCTCCTTTCCAATATTAGATTTACCCTTTTTTATTATTTTATAAAAATATTGCATTTTGTCTTCATAAATTTCTTCTGTTTCTAAAATATAAAGTTCTTTTTCCGATAAAAATAATTGATTGAATTTATTTTTTACTGTTAACGGCAATCCAGAAGAATTAATAATAACAACAATATTAAATGATGCCATAAATATAGTATATGTTGTTGCTGAATAAAATCTTCCCTTTTGAATGCTAACAATTTTATTAAATTTTTTATTGTTTGGGGATTTAAAAATAATCACATTAAATAGTTTTTCATCATCTAGGTTCCCTAAAAGAATTTGCCTTGCGTATTCTTCATATTTACCTAAATCTACAGATTTAAAATCTTCAATACTTGAAACAGATGCTCTCCATATAATTGAAATAAAAAAATTTCTTAATAATAGATAATTAAAATCATTTTCTTTAAAGCAATATAGTATAGAATTATTACACTTTTTTATGATGTGATTTTTATATTCTTGAAGCAATATTCTATAACCTTCATCATCAAATTTCTTAAACGTTCCATTGTCACAATCTGAGCATAAAATATTTTTGTCGTATACTCCACATTGTTTCTGCTCCCATTTCCCAGTGTTAAGATCAACGGAGCGATATTTATCTTGCTTATAATTAATATAAAAATTCCGAGGTATAATATGAGCCTTTATTAGCTCTTTTTCTTCTCCACAGAATCTGCAAACACCTTTATTCATTTATCTATTCCTCTTTATTAAACAATAATTTATCGGTGGAAATATCGACATTTGAAACATCAATTTCGCCACTCATAAGTTTTGGTAAAAGTGTATCTCGAAGTTGAATTAATTGTTCATTTTCTAATTCATTGTGCATTATTTCATTTACAATAGATTTCATAATTTGCGATAAATTATTAAATATTTCATTATTATAAAACAACTCAAATTTTGCAATGTCATTCATCACAATATATGGAATTGCAGAGCCGTGAGTTCCACCCATTATCTTATCTTGAAGAACATTTTTAATAATAATATACAGCAAATAAATATAATCGCTATCAATGTTTTCTAGCATTGTGCAGGCATATGTTCTTTGGTAAAGGTCAAATTTACCATTGTAAAATCTTGTTCTTCCCGTATATGCTCCATTTCCTGATATTATAATTGCAGGTCCATCATAAATATAACTATTTATTTTCAAGGGATTTGGTCCACATGTAAAGAACTTATTTTCTCCATCTTCTTCAAATTGATTTGCATTTTTTCGACCTGTAAATATTGAACAAAATTCATCTAAAGTTTTTTTAGTCCAATCATTTGGTATCGTTCCTCCAAATGGTTCAAAATCTACAAACCAAGATTTGAAAATTACTTGGGCTTGTTGTTCTAAATTTTTATTTATACGATTATTTAATTCGATTTTATCATCAATTGCATTCAAAATCTGTGCTATTTTTTGTTGTGTTTTTCGTGGGGGAAGTTTGATTTCGATATTATCAAAGGTCTCTCGAGTAATCGTATCAAATACAGAACCATGAGTATTATGCTTTAAAAGATCAATACTGTTCTTTAACAAATAATATAAAAAATCAGAATTAATAACTTCTTCTTTAGCTCTGATTCCATAACAGGATTGGTTGAA
This sequence comes from Candidatus Methanomethylophilaceae archaeon, assembly GCA_963590665.1. Lineage (GTDB taxonomy): Bacteria > Cyanobacteriota > Vampirovibrionia > Gastranaerophilales > Gastranaerophilaceae > Zag111. The sequence goes on along the minus strand of CAVAPR010000014.1, from coordinate 14,704 downwards.
TGCCATTGCAAATGGAATAACTGCAATTTCTCCCACTGTACCTCTTGCAGATAAGATAATATCATTTTTTTTGAGTAACCGAGTTGAACTTTTTTCTAAACCTAGTTGTGTTATTGTTTTTTCGGTTGTATATACAAATTTTTCTCCAGAATTAAAATCTTTAACAGATAGCCAAGGAATAGTCCCATTCCAATATTCAGAAATGGTAGTTTTAGGTGTCCCTCCGCCTAATATATAGACTAATTCACTAAATTTGTAATTTTGCCATTTAAATAACACTTTCATCCTCCATTTTTGGATAGAATGTATCAATTAAAAATTTATAAAATCTTGCTTCATCTTCAATTTTTTCTGCGTCTAATAGTGTTCTAGCATTTGATTTTTTTATATCTTTAATTACATCAATAGTAATTTTTATTTCTTCTTTTGTTGGTTGTGTTATTTTTTTATTATGTAAAAAATCTATAGCTTTATTTATAACTATTATAGCTACTCTATAATTTGCGTTATTAGGAAATTTTTTTAAATATTCTATATAATTCTTGGCAACAGCTATAAAGTTATTCATCTACTCATCCCCATTCAACACGCTAACTACAACATCTTTTATTGTTTCCATTTCTTTCGGATTGCTTTCCGCTATTAGCAAAGTCAATGAAAACAAGGTCGTATTATCTATAATCGGAGTTCCATTTTTATACAAAATTCCATTTTTATCCATAAAATACAAGAAACAACTTGCCGCAATTCGTTTATTCCCATCTGAAAATGAATGGTTCTTTGTTATCAAATATAATAACATTGCCGCCTTTTCTTCCAATGTCGGATAAAGTTCCTGACCATCAAAGGTTTGGTAAATCTGATTGACCGAACTTGCAAAACTTCCATCTTTCGGATTGGCGAATACATCACTTGCAAATTCTGATTTCATCTTGTCTATGACCTGTAAAAATTCCTCTTCCGTAACTCTTACAGCCTCTTTTTGTGTCTTTCCTTTAGTATCCAAAGTCTTATGGTCAAAATCATCTAGCAAGTTAAGTCCATGTGCAAAATTATCAAGTAGTTTTGCTAAGAGAATAGCTGACTGTAAATTTTCAGCCTGATATTCAATACTCCTTGAACACAATGTAATTGTATTTTGAAGCATTTTTAATTTTTCTTCTGTAATTTGATTTTTTGTTATCGTATTATTTTTTAAAATATATTCTTTTAATATATTTGTTGCCCAAATCCTAAATTTGGTAGCTGTTTTGGACTTAACTCTATAACCAACAGATAAAATTAGGTCTAAATTATAATGAATTCTTTCTCTAGTAACATTCCTATTACCTTCTTTTTGAACTGTTCGGATTTTCCGAACAGTTGAATCTTTTTCCAATTCTCCTTCTTTATAAATATTTGAAATATGCTCAGATATATTGGCTTTACTTGATTCAAACAATGCACAAATAGCATCTTGCGTTAGCCAAATAGTATCATTTTCTAACTTAACACTTATATCTACATTATTATCCTCTGTTTGGTATATTATTATTTCATTTTTATCCATTATTTTGTTTCCATTTTCTTCCTATTTTACCTCAAATCCAATCGCTGCTAAGTTTTTCTTGATTTCATCTTGCAGTTCGTTTGATTTTGTAAACATTTCAGAAAGTTCAGAAGTCAATCTTTTCATTTTATCTTCAAAAGGTTCACCGTCGTCTTCTTGTTCTTCAATTCCGACATAACGTCCTGGAGTTAAGATATAATCTTGTTTTGCAATATCTTCTGTTGATGTTACAGAACAAAATCCTTTTATATCTTCTAGCGTTCCTTCTTGAAATTTGGTAAAGGTATCAGCTAGTTTTTTAATATCTTCATTAGTGAAATCTCTATGTTTTCTATCTACCATATAGCCCATTTTGCGAGCATCAATAAACAAGGTCTTACCTTTTTGTTTTTTATTTTTTGAGATAAACCATAAAGTTACTGGAATTGTTACGCTATAAAATAATTGAGTTGGTAGCGCAACAATTCCTTCAATCAAATCATCTTCAATAATTCTTTTACGGATTTCACCTTCTCCGCTTGTTTGGCTGGACAATGCGCCATTAGCTAGAACCAAACCAATTTTGCCATTTGGCGCAAGGTGGTAAATCATGTGTTGTATCCAAGCAAAGTTTGCATTTCCCGCAGGCGGAACTCCATACTTCCAACGGGCATCATCTTGGAGTTTATCTTGTCCCCAATTTGAAAGATTAAATGGTGGGTTTGCCATAATAAAATCTGCTTTTAAAGTCGGGTGCAAGTCATTGAAAAAGGTATCGGCATGAGAAGGTCCAAAATCTGCATCAATACCACGAATAGCCATATTCATTTTTGCCATCTTCCAAGTATCCGCATTAGATTCTTGACCATAAACCGAAATTCTATCACGATTTCCGCTGTGTGCTTGTAAAAACTTTACAGATTGAACAAACATACCACCAGAACCACAACAAGGGTCATAAACTCTACAATTTTCAAATGGTTTAAGAATTTCTACCAAAGTTTTTACGATGCTTTGCGGGGTGTAAAATTCCCCGCCTTTTGTACCTTCATAAGCTGCAAATTGTGCGATACAATATTCATAAGTTCGACCTAACAAATCTTTATTTTCTTCTGTATCGTCCATTTTGATATTATTTGTAAACAAATCAACAACTTCGCCCAAAACTCTTTTATCCAAATCAGGTGAACCATAGTTCTTAGGCAATACTCCTTTTAAGGATTTGTTTTCTCTCTCAATTGAAATCATCGCATCATCAATAACTTTTCCGATTTCTGGAGTGTGAGCATTTTCTGAAATTCGTGACCAACGAGCTTCTTCTGGCACGAAGAAAATATTTTCTGCCAAATATTCGTCTTTATCGTTTTCAAAGCCATCTCCTTCTGCGATAAGTTGTTGAAACTTTTTATCAAAAACACTTGAAATGTATCTTAAAAAAATTAAACCAACAATAACTTTTCGATATTCTGCAGCTGGAATATGCCCCCAAAGAACACAAGCAGCTTTCCATAACTGTTCTTCGAAACCGATATTTGCACTATTCTTCTTTGCCATCTAAAACTCCTATTTTAATATCTAAATTCTATCATGAATATAGATATTATATGCTTGTGGGAATTTCTATAAAAGGCGTGGATACAGAATTTGGTGTTAATCTAATTTTCTTTTAAATGTCCAGCTGGCGAGGGATAGAGTTATTATTGCTATACAGATTAGCGGGATTAGGTTTATCATAACATCAGCTAACCCCATTCCTTTTAAGAAAATATTGCGTGAAAGTAGCATGAAAAATCTTACAGGGTTCAAATATGTCAAATATTGCAATGCAATAGGCATATCTTCAATTGGAGATATAAATCCTGAAAGTAATACTGCGGGCATTTGGAAAGTAATTACACCTAATATTGCCTGTTGTTGAGTTTTGCAAATTGAAGAGATAAACAACCCAACTCCAACAATAGACAAAAGTGAAACAAAAACAGCAAGTAAAAATATTGAAATTGAACCCATAAATTTGATTTTGAAGCACAAAACAACCATCAACACCATAAAACAAGTTAATCCCATTGCAATTACAAGAGGTGGAATGGTTTTTCCTGCCAAAATTTCAAAAGATGACAAAGGGCTTACGACAAGCTGGTCAAATGTACCCATTTCTCGCTCTCTTGCGATAGATAAAGCTGTCAGCAATAGCGTAATTACAAGCGCCAGCATCGCTACAATAACCGTTAACAAATACCAGCGATATTCAAGATTTGGGTTATACCAATTCCTTACAACAGGTGTAATTGTAGCTCCTGTTGTTTTTGAAATTTCCTCATTATATCCGTTTATAATTTGTGAGGCATAATTCCCTGCAATAGTTGCAGAATTTGTTTGACGACCATCGACAACAACCAAAACATCAACAGGCTTTTGAGCCTTGATGGAATTAGAAAAATCGTTATTTATATAAATTCCTATTTGAGTTTGTTGATTATCAATTTGAGTTTTCAGTTCCCTTTCATCTTTTGCATAATAAAATTTTCTAAACCTTGGCGAATTTTCAAACCTTGAAATCAACTCTCTGGATTGAACAGAATTATCTCTATCAATCAAAGAAACATCAATATTTTTAACTTCCATTGTGATAGCGTTTGAAAAAATAAATAGTTGAACAAGTGGCAGAGCAATAATCATTCCGCGGCTTTTTTTATCCATCCAAATTGTAATAAATTCTTTTTTTATAAGTGCAAAAATTCTGCGTAAACTATCTAACATTTAGTTTTCTAACCTCATATCTGTATTTTTATATACAATCACAAATAAAACTAATCCAAGACAAGCCAAAAAGATTGAGTTTATTGTTACGACTTTCCAAACAGTACCAGCCATAAATTCACTTTCGATAAAAGTTATAAAATATCTTGGTGGTAAAATCATTGTTAAAATTTGGAAAAATTTAGGCATTGAATTAATTGGGAACATCAAACCAGACAATAGCAATGCTGGTAAAAATCCAATTCCTAAAGATATTTGACTTGCCAAAAATTGATTCTTTAATTTTGAAGAAATCAAAAGACCAATTCCTAAAAGAGTAAATAAAAACAATCCACTTACCCCAAATAAAACAAAGTAATTTCCTCTAAATGGCACTTGAAAAACTGTGGTGCACAAAAATACATTGAAAGCTAAAGATGCCATTCCTAAAATAAAATAAGGAATATATTTGCCTAGAACAATGTCAATTTTTCTTACACGAGTACTCAAGATAGCTTCCATTGTGCCTCGTTCCCATTCTCTTGCGACAACAAGAGCTGTCAACAAAATCCCGATAAGTGTCATTGTTATTGCGATAGACCCTGGGAGGATAAAATAATGGCTGTTCAAATCTTGGTTGTACCAAACTCTTAGTTCTGGTGAAATTATCTGCCTTTTAATTTTCGGCGCAAAGCGACTTGTGGCAAGCCATTGATTAAGAATTGCCATTGAATAACTTTGGACATAATTTGCGGTGTTTACTTCTGTTCCATCTGTAATTACCAAAACTTCGGCATTTTCTCCTTTTGAAAGATGAGTAGAAAAATCATTTGGAATAATAATTCCGCCTTTCAATTTTGATTTAATAATTGCATTTGTTAAATCTTTTTCATTGTCAAAAATTTCTGAATGAATATATTTGCTATGTCCGAAAGATTTGACCAACGTTGAAATTTTAGGATTTGCATCATCATTTTTTATACCCATAGTTACAGTTGATGTGTCCATATTGATTCCGTACATATAAATCAAAATTGAAATCAACGGTAAAATAAATGCGATAATTATGCTTGACGGGTCACGAATAATTTGCAAAAATTCTTTTTTAATTAAGGCAAATAGAATCTTCATTTTTCAGACTCCTTAATTAGTGTAATAAATGTTTCTTCCATTGTTGGCAGTTCTCCCTCGCCCCTTGTGGGAGAGGGGTGGGGTGAGGGGTGAATATCAAGAGCTTTTTGTTTCAGCTCGTCAGGTGTCCCAACTGCAATTGTTTCCCCTTTATAAAAAAGACTGATTCTGTCACAATACTCAGCTTCATCCATAAAGTGTGTTGTAACCAAAATTGTTACACCTTTTTTGGCAAGCGATGTAATATGATTCCAAAAATCACGACGAGTAACTACATCAACTCCAGATGTTGGCTCATCCAAAAATAAAATTGGGGGATTATGGATTAGAGCACAAGCCATAGATAGTCGTTGTTTGAATCCAAGTGGCAAATCTTGAGATTTTTGGTTTTTAACTTCTTTAAAATTAAAAACATCAATAATTTCTTCAACTCGCTTTTTTCGTTCCAAAAATTTTATTCCATAAGCGGCAGCAAAAAATTCCAAATTTTGTCTTACTGTAAGGCTTCCATAAAGCGAAAATTTTTGTGCCATATAACCAAGATTTGAACGAGCCTTTTCTGGATTTTTAAGAATATCAATCCCCATAATTCTAGCCGTTCCGCTTGTTGGTTTACTAAGCCCACACATCATTTTAAAAGATGTGGATTTCCCAGCTCCATTTGGACCTAAAAGACCAAAAATCTCCCCTTTTTTAATACAAAAAGAATTGTTTTTTACGGCGTAAAAATTCCCATAACGTTTTTCTAAATTGTCAGCAACAACAGTACAATTCATTTCAACATCAAGCGGAGTATAGTTTTCTGCAATCATTGATTTTTCTTTTTTGTATCCACCCATAAGGTCGATAACTTTTTCTTCAAATTCTTGCGGAGTCGGTGCTAAATCGTGAGGCTTACCGTTATAAATAACCTTGCCTTTATCAAGAACAACCGCTGTATCAAAACTATGAGCTTCATCAAGATATGCTGTTGACCACAAAACCGTAGTTTCGGGGCTAATCATATCTCTAACCATTTTCATCAAGTCTTTTCGCGAAATTGGGTCAACACCAACAGATGGTTCATCAAGAATAAGAAATTCTGGATTACCAAGTAAAGTACAAGCTAAGCCCAATTTTTGCTTCATTCCGCCTGATAATGCTCCTGCTAAACGGTCTTGAAAGGGTGTTAGGCTTGTGAATTCTAGTAATTGCTCAAAATCATAAGGTTGGCTTTTTAAATCTGCATATAATTTCAAGTTTTCAAGAACTGTCAAATCTTCATACAAGCCGAATTTTTGTGGCATATATCCGATTTTTAGGGTTAGTTCTTGTTTTTGTGTAAATGGGTTTAATTCTAGAGTTTGAATTTCTCCACTATTAGGAATTAATAGCCCTATTATTAGACGAATAAGCGTTGTTTTGCCCGCACCATCAGCCCCGATTAAGCCTGTAATTTTGCCCTTTTCGATTGTCAAAGTTAGGTCATCAATCGCAGTTGTTGAGCCGAAGGTTTTTATTAAGTTTTTTATTTTAACGGTGTTCATTTCGTTAAACCTCCCTCGCCCCTTGTGGGAGAGGGTTGGGGTGAGGGGTTAGTTAAGTCAACTTTGATAGTCGTTGGCATACCTTGTCTTAAATATTCGTCAACATCGTCGATATAAACTCGTATTCTATAAACCAAACTTGTTCTTAAATCTGTTGATTGAACAGTTTTAGGAGTAAACTCTGCAACAGGTGAAATATAACCAATTTTGCCGTTATATTCACGAGTTTTACTAGTTTTAGGGTCGATTGAATCCGTTAGAACTTTTACTTCCATTCCATATTTAATATTGCCTAAATCTGTTTCGTTCACATACGCTCTAACCCAAACAGGTTTTGACTTTGAAATTGTATAAACTGTTTGCCCTTTCGCTACAGTTGCCCCAGGTTCTTGCACTCTAACCATTACAATTCCGTCATCTGGAGCGTAGATTTTTGTATAATCAAGTTGATTTTTTGCAAAATTTTTCTGGGCAATTGCGCCTTTATAATCTGCTGCAGATTTATTTTTGGTGTTCAAAAGTGTTTCATAATCCTGTTTTGAAATTGTTTCATCACTTACAAGTGGTGCGTTTCTTTTGAATTTATCCTCTGCATCATTTTTTAGTGCTAAAGTTTTAGCAACATCAGCATCTGCTTTTTCTAAATTAGATTTGTAATCTCTATTATCTAAAGTTGCAATAAGTTCGCCTTTTTTAACGCTATCGCCTTCTTCTTTTAACATTTTTGCGATTTGTCCTCCTACTTGGAAGCTCAAATCAACTTGTCGGATTTCAATATTTCCGTATAGTGTTAATTCGTTTGGATTTTCTTTTTTACGAGTTAAGAAAAATGCGCTCGCTCCGATTATTAAAAGTAGTAAAAATACTGCAATAATTTTCTTTTTCATTATAATTTTCCTCCAACGGCTTTATATAGCGTGAAATAATTAACTAACTTTTGAGTTTTGGCACTAACGTATTCTGATTGTAGATTAACAACCTTTGAAAGCTCTGCCAAATATTCAAGTTGAGAAATTGTTCCTTGATTTAATTGTCTTTTTGCAGACTGCAAATTTTTGTATTCATAATTCAATTTTTTAATAGAATTTTTCTCAACTTCTGTATCATGCTTTGTAAAGCATAGTGCGGTATTTACCTCTTTCACTGCTTCTAAATCAGTCTGCTTGTAGTTTTCAAAAAGTTCTTCATATTTTGCTTTTTGTATTTTTAAATTAGCAACTTTTCTTCCTCCTGTAAAAATATCTTGCGTTGCACCAGCTAAAATTGCAGCAAGAGAAGATTCCCAAGAGAAAAATGTTCCAGGGGCTATTGTATTAAATACCCACAATCCAGTGATATTAAATGTTGGTAAAAATTCTTTTCTCGCTACACGAATATCGATTTTTGCTTTTTCGAGTTGAGCTTCCGCCGACATTACATCTGGTCTTGAAAAAATTACGTCAGAGTCGATATTTTGAGGAATTTCTTTTGAATATTCAAATTTATCAATATCACCTCTTTTCAAAATTTGAGCTTCATTTGATGAAACACCTGTTAAAATTGCCAATTGCATCAACAAAATTTCTTGTTGTTTTTGCAAATTTTCAAGATTTGTTTTTGCAGTTTCTAGGTTTTTCTTTGAATTATTGTATTGAGTTGAATTTATAATTCCACGATTAAATTTTTTAGTGTCAGATGATAGAATTTTTTGAGAAATCGCTACTTGTTCTTGCGCAAGTTGTAAAAGCTCATCGTATTCCAATATGTTAGTATAAACTGTTGCAACATCACTCAATAACGCCAAATACACTGCTTTTTCTTCCTGTTGACTTATTTCATAAACTTTCTTTTGGCTCTTTGTTTTATCATGATTTTTTAATAAGAAATCTGCTTCATAATTTGCCATAAAAGGAAGAATAAAAGCATTTTTCTTTAGGGTGAAATTATCTAACTGGGGAACTTTTACCCCTAAATAATTTGCACTAACACTAAAAGATGGTAATTCTTTACTAAAAGAATATTTTACCTGTTGTCTATACTGTTCAACTCGGTATGTGGCTTGCTTTGCAGAGTGATTGTTTTCAATTGCTTGATTAATGTAATATACAAGGCAATCATCATTAAATCTCGAAAAGAACTCTGGATTTAATTCATTTTTATCTAATGCAAAAACGCAATTTGAAACCAATAATAATGTTCCGAATGTGGCTAGGAGTTTTTTAAACAATTTTCTTCTCCTTTAATATTAAATTGATGTAAAATTTTATATTATCTCTTATGATTTTAATATCTTCTTGATTAAATGTATCTTGACCAAGTAGGCGAAGCGAAAACGCTGGGAATATCTTTGGCGAATTTAATTGAGAAATTATAAATAAAGTTTGATAAATTGCTTCTTTAGAATTTTCTTTCATATTAAAAACCGCTGAAATAACTTTTCGCAAATATTCGAAAGTTGGAGATTTAAAATTAAACTCTGGATTTTGCTGTTCTTTTAACAAAAGTAAAATCAAATCACTTGAAATATTTGAATAGAAAAAGTCAACAAATTTGTCTAAAATTACAAACAACAAATCAATTTGTTCTCGTTTAGGTAATGTTTTGGGTTTAATTGATAAATCTAAAAATGTTTTTGCATATTGAGTTTGCTTTTCAATTAAATCATCAATAATTGCATTATAGAGTTCCTTTTTTCCTCCAAAATAATAAGAAATCATGCACAAATTAACATTTGCATCTTTGCAGATTTCTCGAACACTAACAGCATCAAAACCTTTGTGTGCGAATAATTTTGTCGCTGTATTTAATATCTTTTGTTTTGAATTTTCATCTTTTTCCATGACTAATCTCCAGACTTTGCAATTAAAATATAAAACAAACGTTTGATTTAGTCAAGAGAAATTTTTATTATTTCTTAACAGGTATAAAGACTAAATTTATAATTCAAAAATCTTTGCGCTGTTTTAATTTGCACGAAGCGAATTTAATGTTTAGGATATAAGTTTGTTTAAATAAAATGTAACAATATTAGAAGCAAGTATTTTAAAAATAAAAATTCAAAAATTGTTTATGCTAGAATTTGGGAGTAACTAAACTTATTATAAAATATGATGAGTTGGTTCTAAGAAAGCTCAAGAGGGTTGGGAATGCCGAAAATATCAGTAATTATTCCAGTTTATGGAGTTGAAAAATATTTAAGAGAATGCTTGGATAGTGTATTAAATCAAAGTTTGAAAGATCTTGAAATCATTCTTATTGATGATGGAGGAAAAGATAATTGTCCTCAAATTATTGATGAATATGCGAAGAAGGATGATAGAATAATTGCTATTCATAAGCCAAATGGTGGTTATGGGCAAACTTGTAATGTTGGGTTAGAAAAAGCAACAGGTGAATATGTTGCAATCGTAGAACCAGATGATTACATTGATTCAAAAATGTATGAGGATTTGTATAACATTGCAAAGAAATATGATTCTGATATTGTGAAGTCTTGTTTTTATGATAATTTGCAAAGTCCTCAAGAAACAAAAATTTCCAAACCAGATTGGCGATATTTTATTCCGGAAGATAAAAGTTTTACAATAAAAGAATATCCGTATTTTTTATATTATCACCCAAGTATTTGGAGTTGTATATACAAAAGAGAATTTTTGAATAAGCATAATATTAGATTTGTTGAAGCTCCTGGTTCTGGTTGGACAGATAATCCATTCCAAGTTCAAACAATGTGTTTGGCAGAACGTATAAATTACACTTCAAATGCTTATTACTATTGGCGAAGATTGAATAAAGATGCTTCTGATGATTTGAAAGATTACACCTTGCCATTCAAACGTAGTGACGAAATTCATGAATGGTTAGAGAAAAATAATATTTGTGATGAAAAAATCTTAGCGAATTTGTATTCTCGAGAATTGGCATATATTCGTATTGTATTGGATAAGGCAGGTTTGAGTAAGGCTCAAGTTAGAGAGGCATCGAGCCTGGTTCAAAAAATGTTAGATCGAATTAATCCCAATTTGTTAACCAAAGAGCAAGATAAAGAATTATTCAATATATTTCGAAATAACCCATTAGGTTATAGGCGTAAAGTTTTATTCAAGAAGGCGAAACAGAGATTAATAAGTGTTCGCTTGAACAGGCATGAAAAAAGGGTTGTTTTGTTTGGTAAAACAATTTTAAAGGGGGCATAAGTGAGTAATCCAAAAGTTAGCGTAATTATACCTTGTTATAATGTTGAAAAATATTTGAAACAATGTTTAGATAGTGTCGTAAATCAAACATTGCAAGATATTGAAATAATCTGTATTAATGATGGTTCAACTGACTCTACTTTAAGTATTCTTAGAGAATATGAGAATGTAGATAATCGAATAAAAGTTATTTCTAAACATAACTCTGGCTATGGAGCATCTATGAACATTGGATTGGAAACTGCAAAAGGCAAATATATTGGTATTGTAGAGTCCGATGATTTTGTGGAATTAAATATGTTTGAAACATTATATAACGAAGCTGAAGTGAATGGATTAGATGTTGTTAGGAGCAATTTCTATTTATACAATTCAAAGCTTGATAAAAATGATAAACTAGATCAAACTTGGGTAAAACATAATGAAATATATGCTCCAGTGGATGAAGGGACTCCTTTTTTTCAACAACCTTCGATTTGGGCAAATTTATATAATCGAGAATTTTTAAATCTTAATAATATAAGGTTTCTGGAAACTCCAGGAGCAAGTTATCAAGATGTATCTTTTACATTTAAAGTATATGCATGTGCAAAGCGCTTTAAAATGATTGAAAATGCATTTTTGCATTATAGAATAGATAATGCAAATTCTTCTATAAATTCAACAAATAAGGTATATTGTGTTTGTGATGAATATAGGGAAATAGAAAAATTTGTCAATGAAACAAATCAATATGAAATTTATAAATATTTAATTCCTCGAATTAAGTATGCATGTTATTGTTGGAATTATAACCATCTTGCTAAAAATTTAAGATTTAAATTTTTAATGCAAATGTCTAAAGAATATATGGCTCATTTTGTAAAAGGGGAAGTTGATAAAAATAAGTTTTCTAAAAGAGATAGAAAACGTTTATTAATAATATCTTTTGTTCCGTTTGTTTATTTTAATAAAAGAGGTTTATAATGGCAAAAATTTCAGTAATTATACCAATATATAATGTAGAACAATATTTAAGTAAATGCTTAAATAGTATTCTTAATCAAACATTCCCAGATTTAGAGATTATTTGTGTTAATGATGGATCAAAAGATTCCTCATTACAAATTCTTGAGAATTTTGCACAAAAGGATAATAGAATAAAGATTGTAAATAAGGAGAATGGTGGTCTTAGCTCTGCTAGAAATGCTGGATTAGAGATAGCAACTTCTGAATGGATTTCATTTATCGATTCTGATGACTGGTTGGATATTGACACATTTGAAAAACTTGAAAGGATGTTTGGACAAAATCCAGATATTATATGTTTTGGAACTCATTTAAGAGGTGAAGTTCCTCCAGATATAGCAAGTGCAGATTCTGAATATTATCGTATTAAACACCTTGGTTTTGTTGATTTGACTGATCAGATAAGAGAAACAACGGATGTTGCAACTTGGAATAAGCTTTATAAAAAATCCATAATAGATAAATATAATTTAAGATTTCCAGTCGGAAGACATTATGAAGATTATTCTTTTTATTGGGAATACATGTTTGAGGCAAAAACAGCGTTTTTTACAGATGAAAAATTTTATAATTATTTAAGACGCCCAAATTCTATTATGGCGAATACTTTCAATAAAAAATCTTCCAAAATAATAGATCATTTATACGCATCTGAAATAATATTTAATTACTGTTCCAAAAGGGGTATTTTGAATGACCATCTTGAAACATTTGCCGAAATTTTTATGAATTGTTTTTGGTTTGCTTATAATTATTCAGCAACACATAAAATGAAAAAACAAGTTTTATTGCAAGCTACAAAATTATTAAAACAATGCTCTTTGGATAACGATTTTAATGACAAAGGTCATAATCTTGGTTTGCTAAAGGCTGGGTTATATTATAAAATAAATGCCATTGACTATGATAAAAATATATGGCAAACAATTTTTTCAATTAAAAATAGGGGTTCAAAAAAGGTTATTAAAATTTTAGGTGTAAAATTTAGTATTAAACATAAAAATAAAATTGAAGATTTAAAAGAACAAGTTGAATCTTCTATAAGGGACAAGTTTGACTCTTTGAATAAAGAATTATCTAGTTCTTTATATTTGCAGTTTGAAAATTTTATTAAAACTCAAAATAGAAGAATGTTGGATATATATTTGCAGTTAAATCTTCAAAGACATCAGACAGTCAAAATAGACCCCTTTTATTTTTGTGGTATAGGGATGTGTGCTTCTGACAAATGGAAAAATCTTAAGTATATAATGCCAAGGGTAAAATTATTATCCTATAATGATGAAAGTGCGGTAAATTTAGATTACTATATGTTATGGGGTTCTCAACCTTTTGAATCAAATGTTAAATTGGCAGAATTAGCTTATTTTTATAATAAACCTCTTTATATTCTTGAAGATGGTTTTATAAAGAGCTTAAATACTTGGGTTGGAGATACGACGCCTGATTGTCAGAAGCAAGGGGTTTCTTTTACTATTGATTCAAAAGTTCCATATTATGATGCTAGGCATGCAAGTTCTTTAGAATTAATGTTAAATGATTCTAGTTTAGTTATAACAGGGGAACAAAAACAAAGAGCTAAAGCTTGTATTGATAAAATTGTTGAAAATCATCTTACAAAGTATAATCATCAGCCAATTTTTGAACCTCATATTGGTCGTGAAGGTGTTAAGAAGGTTCTAGTTGTAGATCAAAGTTATGGTGATATGAGTATTGCAAAGGGTTTAGCAGATAATACAACTTTTGAACAAATGCTTGAGTGTGCGATAAGGGAAAATCCCGATTCTGATATTATTGTGAAAACTCATCCAGATACAATTGCAGGTTCTAGAGGCTATTATACTGCAATTAAACAGCATGATAATATTTATACTCAAACGGAGCCAATTAACCCTATTTCACTTACTAAATATGTGGATAAGGTTTATGTTTGTACTACTCAATTAGGGTTCGAAGCTTTAATGTGTGGTAAAGAAGTTCATGTTTTTGGAATGCCATTCTATGCTGGATGGGGTTTAACTCATGATAGACAAAAATGCGAAAGACGTACAAATACTAGAACATTAGAAGAAGTATTTTATATCGCATATATTATGTATTCTTATTATGTAAATCCAGATAAAAAATGCAGATGCGAAATTGAAGAAGCGATGGATTATTTGTTAAAGCTAAGAGATGAATATTTCAAGAGGAAAATTTAAAGTGAAAGAGAATTTAAGTTATCCAAGTTTAAAATCTAAAATAAAAATACTCTGGTTTTCTTTTCCTCAGTTTATACGCTTTCTTATAATAGGGGTGTTTAATACATTTTATGCTTATTGCATCTATTCCTTTTTATTGTATATTACAGGAGCAAAACATGCCCAAATTTGTTTAGCTTGCCAATGGATAATAACAAGTAGTATATCTTATGTCCTTCAAAAGAAATGTGTTTTTCAAGCAAATGGAAATTGGAAGCATGAGATAATAAAATGTTATTTTTCTTGGGGTGTTGGTTATTTGGTCAATGTATTATTTTTATATATATTTAGCTTAAGTTTTAATGCATATATTGCTCAAATTTTTGCTTTGATTATTACTGCAATTTCAAATTTCTT
>CAVAPR010000013.1:0-63388 GCA_963590665.1 Candidatus Methanomethylophilaceae archaeon | reverse complement strand
GTGAGGTTTATATGAATATAAAAAATCTGTTTGGACGAAAGATAAAAGAATATCGCAAAAAGAAAAATCTAACACAGGCACAGTTAGCGGAACTCGTGAATGTTGACGACAAACATATTAGCTGTATTGAGAGCGGTAAAAACTTTCCGTCTGCAGATTTAATTGAAAGATTAGCAACTTCATTAAATGTTGAGCCTAAAGATTTATTTGAATTTTACTATTTACAAGATACAGAAGATTTAAAAGCTGATATAGATAACATGCTTGAGAAACTAAACAAAGACGAACTTGCACTAACTCACAAATATATCAAGACTTTTTTATTAAAATAAATTCTCGGTAACTTTATACCTCACGCCACTAAAACTTTTCATCATTCACCAGAGAATGCTCTCATTCTAAATTATTTAGGCGGGGATTTTTAAGCCGAGAAAAATCTCAAATTGGGAATAAATTATATATCCAACGATTTTCAAGTAAAGTTACGATATTTTAAAATGGGGTTGAAAATTTAATAAAAATAGTTTATATTATTAATGTATAGTCCTAGACGATGTACCACTTTAGTGGAGTTGCTAGGGCTTTTGCTTTATTATATCTTTAAATCTAAAAGAATTTTCAAATATTTCTGCATAATCCTTTGATAAAGAATATAGAACTTTATGAGTTTTATTATAGCAATTTTCTATTCCAATTTTATTATTAATTATAATTTCATGGTGAAATATCCGATTTCTTAATCTCAAAATTTCTTTTAATTCCGGAAATATAACTTTAGTTTTATCCCAAGTTGGGCTATTAAAATAGTTATCGAAATCAGGAAATACGTTACTAAAAAAATCTTGTTTATCCCACAAACTATTTTTATATGACTTTTTGCAAAGATTTACCCAAAATCCAAAAGTTAATTCTGCGATAATTGCACCAATAGAAGGTGAATTATGCTTTCTTTTTACCTTTTTATATGCTTCTAATAAAATATTTCTCTCATTGTCTGAAAGTATAATTTGTTGATTAATTTCTTCTAATAACCAGTTTTGTCCTTCTAATGCCGCAATAATTGGATAAAAACTTTCCGAAATCTGTACATTGTATATATAACGGCTTAAAATCAAATCCAAACTATCTCTATCATCATATTTATATGACGATAGCCTATCAAGACTTATATTTTCTGTAATTTTGAAATATCTTTGCCTATAAATTGCATGACCTAATTATAACATGGATTTTTAGTTTAAAATCTTTTCTCGGTAACTTTATACCTCACAACCAATAAACTTTTCATCATTCGCCAAAGAATGCTCTCATTATAAATTATTTAGGCGGTGCTTTTTAAGCCAAGAAAAATCTCAAATTGGGAAAACTTGTGTCTGCAACCACGAAACCTCATCACATAATGAGAGGGGCTGTATGGGGTGGGGTTTGTAAATTGTTACATAACTTATTCAATTTAACAAATTTTGTTATAACTTTTTAATTCAAATTATTTTATTGTGTTGCTAAATGTGTTGTTATACTAAAAAAGTGAGTTTTAGAAAACCTCCAAAACTCACTTATATCAATTGGTTGCGGGAGCTGGATTTGAACCAACGACCTTCGGGTTATGAGCCCGACGAGCTACCAGACTGCTCCATCCCGCGATATTCACTTGTCTTCTACGTTCAACTCCTCGAGCAGTCTTCCAGACTTTTCCTCTCGAAAAACAATACTCAATTGTTTTTCTCGGCAGAGTATCCCGCATTATTTAATTTGTATGTCGAGCAAATACACTCAACATCTATATTATGCTCCGTAAAAATAAAAAATCAAGTCCCCCTTAAATTTTAATTTTAAAAATTTTATCAATCATATAATAAAAGTTAGGATAAATGATATTATTGTATTTATTAGTGCTTTTATGTTATTATCTACAATAATTAATAGTTGGAGGTTTATTATGGCTCAATTATGGATGGTTCGGGCAAACGGCGGAGATTTAATTCCTACTTTTTTAGATAAGAAAATTATTTCAATTGGTTGGTGTCCCGATGTAGATTTTACTGATGCAAAGAAAGATAACTTTAGAAAGGCATTGCTTCAAGAATATCCTTCAAGTTTAAAATCTATTCCAATTTGGGTCGGATTTTTTGACAAATTTGTAAATAAAATGGCTCAAAATGATTATGTTATAACTTATGATTCAACTCTAAGACAATATCACTTAGGGGTTATTACAGGTGATTATGTGTATAATCCAAAGTTATCGGAACCTCACACAAGAGCTGTTAACTGGTTTGAAAAAACAATTTCAAGAGATTCTATTTCAAATAGTACTAAAAATTCTTTGGGGTCAACTTTAACTATTTTTAGGTTATCAACAGAACAGAAAGAGGAAATTTTGAATCTTTTAAATCAAGATGAACCTAAAATAAAAGATGAAACTGCAATAATTGAAGAGAATAAAGAGTTTTCTGAAACCTTGTATGATAA
The DNA here is from genome assembly GCA_963590665.1 of Candidatus Methanomethylophilaceae archaeon. GTDB lineage: Bacteria > Cyanobacteriota > Vampirovibrionia > Gastranaerophilales > Gastranaerophilaceae > Zag111. The sequence goes on along the minus strand of CAVAPR010000013.1, from coordinate 60,916 downwards.
TGCAAAAGAAAGTTTAAAAGATTCAATAAATAGTTTAAATCCAGATGAAATGGAAGAATTAGCAAAAGAGATTTTGAATGCAATGGGTTATGTTGCACGACGCTCAAAGAAAGGTGCAGATAGAGGTGTGGATGTTTTTGCTTCTCCAGATGGTTTAGGGTTGGAAGAACCAAGAATTTTTGTTGAAGTTAAACATCGAACTGGCCAAATGGGTGCTCCCGAAATAAGGAAATTCATTGGGGGAAGAAAACCAGAAGACAAGTGTTTATATATTAGTACGGGCGGTTTTACCAAAGAAGCATTGTATGAAGCAGAAAGGTCTAATGTTGCTTTAACATTAATGGATATAAATCTTTTGGCTGATACTATAACAAGGTATTATGATAATTTTTCTGTTGAAGGGAAAATGTTGTTGCCATTGAAGAAAGTATATATCCCTGCTTAATTTCTCTGTTCAAATATTGACATCCCTTGTATTCATGTCTAATATTGTTTACAGGAAGTGTTTTGTATGAATATAAAATTAAATTGTCGAACAGTGTCAAACGAAATAAATAATATTGAAATCTCTGCAGAAGTTATAAAAAGTTCCTTTGTAATTAATTTTTTACAGCAAGAAGAGGGTGTTTGTTATCATTTGTTGAAAAAAAATGGTTCTCAATACGAACAAGTTTCTATAACTTTTGGTTCTCAAATAAAGGCAGATTTTTTAGACGTTGGGAAAAATACTTTTATTATTCGAGCTTATTTAGATGGTCAATTGTTATGGGAATCTAATTCCTTAGAAGTAAATATTGATTTCTTTGAGATTATTTATAATATTGATCAAGGAAAAGTTCAATTATACTGGAATAAAGTTCTTGGCGCTGATGGATATATGCTTTACACAAAATCAGAAGATGGAATTTTTACATCAATTAAAGAAGTTCAAACAAATGAAGCTGTTCTCTATGGATTGAATGGAACAGAAGAGTTAAAGGTTAAACCATTCAAAAAAGTAAATGGTAAAAGGTTATATGATTTTGGTTTTGCAACTTGCAACCTTTCAAAAGAAAAATATTCTAGTTACTTAAAATTATTTTCATTTATTGAAAAATCAAAATTAACATTGCTTTGGGATGCGATTCCAAATGCCGATTCATATCACATTTACAAATTAACTAATGGGAAATATGTGCTTCAGGATTCTGTTGAGAATTGCTATTTTTCAGAGAGTTATTTGCCTGTTGGTTTTTCTTATTTCAAGGTTGTTGCCTGTAAAGGTGAAGAACTTATATCTGTTTCTCAAACTACGGTCTGCAACATAAAAGATGTAGAAATGTTTGGGGTAAATGTAAATTATAAGGTTGTTTTGTATTGGAACAAGGCTCCAGGGGTTGCAGGTTATAGAATTTTTAAGAAAACTTCAGATGGCAATTTTACAGGATTTGCAACTGTAGTTGATGCAAAATACACTGTTGAAAATATTGTTCCAGGGGAATTTTGTGAATTTAAGGTTAAACCATTTATTCTTGAAAATGGCAAGAGGTTGTATGGCGATTTAGAGGCAAAATGTGCTATTCAAACTTATGAAACTCCAAAAATAGACTTGGTTGTGAATGAAGCTTATGGTGGAGAAGTTGCTGTTTCTTGGATTTTCAATGGTGATGTTGATGGATTTGTGCTATTAGAAAATGGTGTTGAATGTTTAGATATAAAAGATGGACTTGCTCATATTGCAATGGTAAAATATTCAACTGGAAAATTTAAAATTCGAGGATATAAAAATGTTTTTGGTGCAAAAGTTTTCACTTGCGAATCTGACGAAGCATTTGTTGCGGATGCAAATAACCGTGCAAATATGAAGATGCCAAGAGAATACAAATTGTCCGTTGTAATACCTGCATATAATGCCCAAAAGTTTATCTCAAGGTGTATTTCAACAGTTTTAGCTTCTGATTTAAAAGAGATTGAAGTAATTGCGGTGGATGATGGTTCTACGGATGAAACCCAAAATATTTTGAGTTGGTATGAAAATATGTACCCGCAATTTTTCAAGAAAATTTTTAAAGAAAATGGCGGAGCTGCAGAAGCTAGAAATTATGGAATATCTCAAGCGAAAGGTCAATATATTACTTTTATTGATAGTGATGATATGATTAGACCCGATGCGTATAGCACAATGTATGAATCATTACAAAATACTGGTGCGGATATTGCAATTGGAAGATTATACAAAGTTGATAACGATAGATATTATGTCCGTCATACTCTTCCTCTTCCAGCGTATAAATCAATAAACCCAGAAGATTATTTGAGATTATTATTTACGCAAACTTATAATAATGTTGCTGTTTGGAACAAGATGTATAGAACTAAGCTTGTTCAAGAACATCCAATTCCATTATTATCCTATGAAGATGTTGCGTGGACTCCATATATTTTGTCTTGGGCAGATTCATTGTGCTATGTAGATAAAGTCTGCGTTGAATGGGATAGAAAAATTCGCTCATTTACATTGTCAAATGAACTTTCTAGTCGTTCTGTTGAATTGAAATATCAAGATAGATTAAAAGCGGTTGATTTCTTCTATGAAAATGGTAATCCTCAACATAGGGAGGTTCTTGCATATTTAAAGGCTAAACGTCTTTATAATCAAGGTGAAACTGCTGGATATAACGGTTATTTTGTTTCAATAACTAATATGTCTGATTTGTTGAGAGAAAATAGATTTTTACAAGCAGATGAAGAGTATTCAAAGAAATTACGACCATACGTATTAGATGTTTAATAATAAGATAGGATGGATAAATATGACTAATTATATCGAAAAAGTTTTGCAAGATACTAAAATGAAAAATCCAAATGAGCCAGAATTTTTACAGGCTGTTGGAGAAGTTTTAGAAACGATTAAGCCTTTATTAGCTGTCCATCCAGAATATGAAAAAGAATCTATCTTAGAAAGAATGGTTGAACCTGAAAGAATTATTTTATTTAGAGTTCCTTGGCGTGATGATAATGGCAAAATCAATGTAAATAGAGGTTATAGAGTTCAATTTAGTTCATTGATTGGACCATATAAGGGCGGTTTGAGATTTCATCCAAGCGTAAATCAAAGTATAATGAAATTTTTGGGCTTTGAACAGATTTTTAAGAATGCTTTAACAGGCTTGCCAATTGGTGGGGCAAAAGGTGGAAGCGATTTTGACCCAAAAGGAAAATCAGATGCAGAAATTATGCGTTTTTGCCAAAGTTTTATGACTGAACTTTATAGACATATTGGGCAGGATATAGATGTTCCTGCAGGTGATATTGGTGTTGGCGCAAGAGAAATTGGTTATCTGTTTGGGCAATATAAAAGAATCCGTGGCGCTTATGAAGGTGGCGTTTTGACAGGGAAATCAATTTCTTATGGAGGTTCTTTAGCGAGAAAAGAAGCTACGGGTTATGGTTTAATTTACTTTATGAGAGAAATGTTGAGTGCCCACAATAATACTTTAGAGGGCAAAATTGTAACTATTTCTGGTTCTGGTAATGTTGCAATTTATGCTGCAGAGAAGGCTTATTCTTATGGTGCTAAAGTTGTTGCAATGAGTGATTCAAATGGTTGTATTTATGATGAAAATGGAATTGATTTAGAATTAGTTAAACAAATAAAAGAAGTTGAACGTGGAAGAATTAAAGAATATTTGAGAAAACATCCAGAAGCGCAATATATGGAAAAAACAGGAGAGGATTCTCCAATATGGGCAATAAAAACTGACATCGCTCTTCCTTGTGCAACTCAAAATGAAGTTAGTTTAAATTCTGCAAAAGCACTTGTAGAAAAGGGTGTTCTTGCAGTTGGAGAAGGTGCTAATATGCCGTGCGCTCAAGAGGCTACTGATTATTTCCTAGAAAAAGGCATTCTTGTTGCTCCTGCAAAAGCTGCAAACGCTGGAGGTGTTGCAACATCTGCAATCGAAATGTCACAAAATAGTATGCGTTATTATTACACTTTTGAAGAAGTTGATAGCAGATTAAATCAAATAATGGTAAATATATTCAATGCTTGTAAAAATGCTTGCGAAAAATGTGGGTGTTCTGGTAATTATGTTGCAGGTGCAAACATTGCCGCTTTTGAAAAATTGGCAGATGCAATGCTTGCACAAGGTGTTGTATAGCCAAATTTTTTCATTGAATGTTTAAGTTATTTGATGTAAAAATATAGGTATGAAAAAGTATCGCAAAGTTGGGTTGGCATACGGTTGTATTGCGGCTGCAAGTTATGGAACAAATCCCCTATTTGCCCTTCCTCTATATAATAGAGGTATTGGGGTTAACTCTGTTTTGTTTTATAGATATTTTATTGCAGTTATTTTGTATGCAATTTGGATAAAATTTGTCAAAAAGCATTCTTTAAAAATTACAAAAAATGAGATTTTACCATTATTTGTTTTTGGAATGTTGTTTTCTATTTCATCTTTAACTTTGTTTTGTGCGTTTAAATATATAGCAGTTGGAATAGCTTGTACTCTTTTATTTATATATCCAATTATTGTTGCATTAATGATGGCTTTATTTTATAAAGAGAAAATTACTAAGTCTGTTGTTTTTGCTATTCTTTTGACATCTTTGGGAATATTTTTGCTATACCATACAACCTCTGGAGCTTCATTGAATTTATATGGTGTAGGGTTGGTATTGTTGTCAGCTTTGTCTTATGCATTATATATTGTTGGAGTAAAAAATAATAAAACAGTTCAGCACATGAAAAGTGAAAAACTAAGTTTTTATGTGATGCTTTTTGGCTTGTTAGTGTATATTTATAATTTAAAATTCTGTACCCAATTACAAGTTTTACATTCTCCGTTCTTGTGGTTATGTACGTTGGGTTTGTCAATATTACCGACAATAATTTCAATAGAAACTATTACTATTGCAATTAAGTTGATTGGTTCTACTTCTACCGCAATTCTTGGTGCGTTAGAACCTTTGACTGCAATTGTAGTTGGGGTTTTGTTTTTCAAGGAACCGTTAACCTTTAGAATTTTATGCGGTGTTATTTTTATTTTATTTGGTGTAATGCTCGTAATTTTGAGGAATAGTAAAAGAGCATAAAAAAGCCCTTGAAAATAAATCCAAGGACTTTTGAATTTTTGAACCTTATTTTGAATAATTATTGCAATTCATTTTGGACTAAAATTTCTTTAAGATTTTTAGCTGAATTTTGAAGTTGTTTTAATTCTTCATCATTAAGAGAAATAGGAACTAATGTTTCAATCCCGTCTTTACCGACAATTGAAGGCATACTTAATGAAACATCTTCAATATCATATTCTCCGTGCATTATTGATGATACAGGAAGAATTGAACGTTCATTTCTTACAATGACTTCACAAATTCTTTTTACAGACATTGCAATACCGTAGTTTGTTGCTTTTTTCATTGAAATAATTTCATAAGCGCTATTTTTAACATCAGATGCAATTTTTTCTGTAGCGTTTTTGTGGTCATAGTGACCTCTCATTTCGCAGAAATTATTCAACGGAATACCAGAAACATTTGCACTACTCCATACTGCAATTTCACTATCTCCGTGTTCTCCGATAATGAATGCGTGGACACTTCTTGCATCAACGTCAAGGTGTTTCCCTATTTCGTATTTTAATCTTGCGGTATCTAAAACTGTACCAGAACCGATTACATGGTTTTCTGGAAGTCCGCTCAATTTAACTGCAACGTATGTCAAAATATCAACAGGGTTTGCGACAATAAGCAAAATTCCGTTGAAATCACGTTTTTTAATTTCTGGAATGATTGATTTAAAAATATTGATATTCTTTTTAACTAAATCAAGTCTAGTTTCTCCAGGTTGTTGGTTTGCGCCTGCTGTAATAATAATAATTCCTGCATCTTTGACAGAATCGTAATCTCCAGCATATATTTTCATTGGTTTAGAAAATGGAATGCCGTGGCTAATATCCATAGCTTCACCTTCTGCTCTTTTCTTGTCTGCATCGATTAGAACTAATTCTCTAAATAGTCCGCTTTCCATAAGACTAAAAGCTGATGCTGAACCAACAAATCCGCAGCCAATAATTACTGCTTTCCCAAAATTGATAGGGGTTTTCATTTGGACTCCTTTCCGAATGTTATATCTATATGTGTATTTCAAACTATTAAATTGAGTTAAAATGTCAACTCAATGTGGGGCAATTTCATGTTATATCATTATAGATTGTTGTCAAGGGGCTGAGTAGTATAGAACTAATTATTTTTTGTGCCAAAAAGATTTGTAAAATATGCATCTTTTTCAATTTTTTGCATATCGATATTTGGATTTTTTATGCAATTATAATTTGCGACAAAATATTTTGTAATATCATTTGCAATAACAGAATTGTTATCTGGGGTCATATATGGGAATGCTATGCACTGACAGCTATTATCATAACCATCAGTTCCGTACATGTGTTTTTCAGAATTAATTTTAGAATAAAGATTTTTGAAAACCTTTTTTAGATTTACAGGTTGTTTTATATTCTTATCAATATAGATTACTTTATCCTTCCCAAGTCTATTAACAGAGGATATGGAATTTCTAATGTATTCAATCCCGAAATCTGTGCCAGAAATAGGTGCGAATAATATGTGTTTGTCAGGAGCTATGGTGTGTCCGTAAAAGGCATATTCCCCGATACTTGCCATTGATTTTCCAGTGCCAACAATATCATCAAGAACAACAAAAGTTGAGTTTTTAGGACATGCGTTTAGTTGGTAAATATTTTTGATTGGTATAATTTTTTCTTCTGGCATGTTATATAATTCAGAATACATTTTGGTTATAAGTTCAAAGCTTTTTCGTGCAATGTTTTTAGGTGGGGTAATAAGATATACATTTTCTTTTGGTAGATTGTTTTCTTGAAGATATTTGTCAATTTTAGAATGAATAATTTTTAAATTGTCGATTATACTTTGTTTTGAATATACATCAAGGTTTGCATCAAAATATTTTGCAAGTCTTTCACTTAGTTCTTTTTGAGCTTTTTCATCTGGAGCGTAGTTTTTTGCAATTGCTTGAATTGTTGATTTAACAATCCCCGTTGATGGGTAATCTGGTTTCATTTGACCAAGAATTACGGTTTCTGTTGCTGGTGCATCTGAGCCAATTGTTGTAATGTCCGCTCCGAGATTTTTCATAGTTGTTTCTATATGATTATTTAGAACCTTATCAATCGCATCTCTAAAAGTCAGGTATTTATCTTTAGCCATTAGTTTGTGAGCTTTAAGGATTACTTTTTTAGCTTTTTCTTCTAATCCTTTATCGTCAGAGAGAAGATTCACTCCATCAGACCAACCTTCAAGGTTTATGAATTTGATATTTTTCATTTCTCCTTGTTTCAACCATTGTTTCAAAAAATCCATTTCTTTTTTGTTTTCTAAATCCTTTTTGGTTATGAAGTAAGCATAGTTCGTATTTGGAGTATTTGATAGTGGACAAAGTTTCTTTGCGCTGCATAAATAATTAAAAATTGGATTTATATCTCCAATCGCTGGGATTTTGCCAATATTTAGATTTTGAAGTTCTTTAGCAATATTTTTTAAGCTGGAGTAATTTGCAAACTGTGTAAGTTTTTGCATTGTGAGTAAAATTTCTTCTGCATTGGTCGAAGGTATTGCATTTTGAATATTAATTCCAACTTCATCCATATCTTTTCTTGTGAATATAGAGAGTTTAGTTTTTATATTTTTAGATATTGTTTCAATTACAGAATCAATATTCTCTTTAGTTTTAGTTCCCTTTTGGTTTAATTCAAGGTCTATATTTGCATAGACTTCTTTGTAGTTTTCAAAATTTTGAGCTTTGCTGTTTTGTGGTAATCCGATTTTTGCACAAATGTATAGTTTATTGTTATCTACATAAAGTCCACTTTCCATAAGATTTTTGCCATAAAGTTTATGAAGAGTTTCTGATTTTTCTAAAACTTTTTCCCATTCTTTTATAAAAGGGCGAAGAGCAATTTGGTGCATATCGTAGCTATTGAACTTATATTTGGCTAATTTTGTCATAAGTTCAAGTTGTTTGTCTGAATATAAGTCCAAATCTGCAATAAACCTTGGGATATAATTCCATCTCCCAAGATAGTTTTTTGACGTAATTATCGGCTCTAACATTTTAAGTCGTTCCATTGGAATTGCTGAAAAGTAAGGGAAGCAAATTCCAGGGATACGTATTTCATTATTTTTATCCTTTTTGGAGGCGAGTTTATATAAATAAGCAAGTTCTGCGGGCTTTTTCTCTGCTAGAAACGGAATGATGTAATCTCCGTAGTTAGGTAAGGATAAAATTTTTTGAATATATTTTTTAGAAGGATTGAAAATATGTTTTAGAAAAAATTCATTATTTTTTGCTTGTATTTCTTGATGAATTTTAGTTGCCGCTTTTATAACGTTATCAGACAATCTTTCTTGGTATGGGGTGGTTGAGATAACTTTACCTTCCATTAAATCTTTATAACTGTACACTTTTGGCACATAGTCATAGTTAAGGTTAATTTTCATATCCTATATAAAATCTGCACAAAAAAATTGTTGCTATCGATGGGAATATAGAATAAATGACGTAAAAAAAGACATTCTTGCGAATGTCTTTTAAATGGCTGGGACGGAAGGATTCGAACCTCCGAGATGGCTGGACCAAAACCAGCTGCCTTACCACTTGGCGACGTCCCAATATTTAATTATCAACAATATTTATTCTACTTGCTCAAAATTAAATGTCAATATGAAATTTTAGATTTTCTGAAATTTTTATTTGATTTCTTTGAAAAATTCATTTGAAATTAGTTGTGAGTATTTGCTCTTTTCGTTTGCTGAAACTAAGATTTTGTCGTTCCCTTTTGAATCTTGAACAACTGAAATTATTCCAGAAATCTCGCCAATTGGGAATTTCTTAATTCTTGCAGTGAATTTTACGTAAGGAATTTCTTTTCCGTATGATTTCATTGTTCCTTTTTCTGTCACGTGAAATTCTTCTACAGCAGCTGATTGATATTTGATTTTGTTAATCGCAGCCTTGATTTTTTCTTCTGCTTGAGATGATTTGATGTCTTCTTGAGTGAGAATTTGTTTTTTCCCAGAATCTACAACCACCATTTTTTGGCCAGATGCTTTGTGTTCTGCAAGTACTGCATTATATCCCAAAATTCCAGCGGCTTTTTCTATTTCAAATTCCCTGTTTACTTTAGAAAAATCTCCAACTTTTTGAGCTCTTTCAAGTACGACATCTTTTGACGGATTTACAAAATTCATGAACTGTTGTTTTATCCAGTCTTGACCGCCAAAGGTCATAAAACCTACAATTATAACTGTAAAAAATATTGCTCTTGTTACGTTTTTTAAACAGCCCATGTTGAAATCCTTTCGTTTTTATATGAATATTATAATATGACCAAGTCTGAAATCAATCACATAAATAGTTGGGAAGTGAACCCAGAAGAAACTACTCCTGTAATGCAGCAGTATTTGAAAATTAAGCAGGAAAACCCTGAAATTTTATTATGGTATCGGCTTGGAGATTTTTACGAAACTTTTTTTGAAGATGCTCTGATTATGTCAAAAGAGCTTGAGCTTACATTGACTGGGCGTGATGCAGGTGCAAAGCTTGGTAGAATACCATTAGCGGGTATTCCATACAAGGCTGCGGATGCATATTTAGAAAAACTTGTTCAAAAAAATTATAAAGTTGCGATTTGTGACCAGTTAGAAGATCCAAAATTTGCAAAAGGACTTGTTAAACGTGGTGTTACAAGAGTTATTACTGCTGGAACTTTGACAGAGAGCAACTTGTTAAACCAAAATTCAAATAATTATATTTGCGCAATTTATAAAGATGAAAAAAGTGATTTGTTTGGATTTTCTTATACCGATATTTCAACTGGAGAATTTAAAGTTACTCAAGCATCTTTAAATCTTGTCATGGCTGAACTTGCCAGATTAAATCCATCAGAAGTGGTTGCTCCTAGTTTAAAACAAGATATAAAACCATTCCAAATTGTTCCCGATGAAGTTGTGAATTTGCCAGAAGAAATTACGAAAAGATATAATTGCTCAAAAATTCCGCCATCTGTTTTTGATGTGGATTTTTCTCAGAATAATTTGAAACAAGTTTTTAAAACTCAAAGTTTAGAAAGTTTTGGGTATTCAAAATACAAATTAGGTTTCAGAGCTGCGGGAGCTTTGCTTGCTTATGTTTGGGAAACATTAAAAGGCAATATGCCAAAATTTGATAGAATTGAAGCTTATGAACTTTCTGAGTACATGATTTTGGATGCTTCAACAAGAAAAAATCTTGAACTTGTTGAAACTTTGAGGGAAAAGAATAAATATGGTTCACTTCTTTGGGCAATTGACAAAACCAAAACTAATATGGGCGCAAGGTTATTAAGAAGTTGGATTTGTCAACCACTGAAGAATGTTTCAGATATTATGGAAAGACAAAATTCTGTATCTGAATTGGTTGCGAAAAATGAAGTGCGTTATAGTTTGTCAGAAACTTTGGAAAAGATTTATGATATTCAACGACTTGCAACAAGAATGAGTAATGGTTCTGCAAGCCCGAAGGATTTTGTAAGTTTGAAGTTGTCTTTAATGATGCTTCCTCAATTGTTGGATATTACAGAAGAACTTGACTATGATATGTTCTCAACTATCAGAGAATATCGAGATGAAATCTCTGATTATGTTCAACTTGTTGAAAACACAATTGTAGATAATCCTCCAATTTTGCTTAAAGAAGGTGGAATTATTAAAGAAAGAGTAAGCGGAGAATTGGATTACTTTAGAGATTTGCTTACTGGTGGAGAGGAATGGCTTCGTAATTTCGAGGAAGAAGAAAAAGAACGTACAGGAATTAAAAACCTCAAAATTGGCTATAACAAAGTTTTTGGTTACTTTATTGAAGTTACAAATTCTAATTTGAATATGGTTCCGCAAAGTTACGTTAGAAAACAAACTTTGACTGGTGCGGAAAGATTTATTACAGATGAATTGAAACACCATGAAGATGATGTTTTATCCGCAAAATTCAAATCAACAGAACTTGAATACAAATTATTCACTGATTTTAGAGAATATTCAAAAGAATTTGTATCAAAAATTCGAGAAATTGCAGATTGTATTGCCAGAGCTGATGTTTTGACTTCATTATCAGAAATAGCAGTTGAAAATAATTATTGTTGCCCAGTGATAGATGAATCTGATGACTTTATTGTTAAAAATGGTCGTCATGCTGTTTTAGAAAAGATTTTGCCTTTGGGTGAATATGTCCCAAATGATTTAGACTTGAAATCTAATTCTAAAAATGGCGATTCAACACAATTTATGATTTTGACAGGTCCGAACATGGCTGGTAAATCTACATATATGCGTCAAAATGCTTTGATTGCAATTTTGGCTCAAATAGGTTCTTGGGTTCCTGCTGATTCTGCTAAAATCGGGGTTATTGATAAAGTCTTTACAAGAGTAGGCGCAAGTGATGATTTAACTCTTGGTCAATCAACATTTATGGTAGAAATGATTGAAACATCATTCATTTTGAACACTGCAACTGATAGAAGTTTCATTTTGTTAGATGAAATTGGTCGTGGTACAAGTACGTATGATGGTGTTGCAATTGCTTGGTCTGTTGCAGAATATATTGCTACAAAAATTGGTGCAAGATGTATTTTTGCTACTCACTATCACGAATTGAATGTCATGACTAAAACTTATCCGCAAATTAAAAATTATAGAATTACGATTGCTGAAAATAATGGTGAAATTGAATTTTTGAGAAAAATTGTTCAAGGTGGGGCAAGCAAGAGTTATGGTATTCAAGTTGCAAAAATGGCTGGGCTTCCTAATTCTGTAGTGAAAAGATCTGAAGAATTAATGTTAAAAATGCAAAGAGATTTTTCAAATAACCTTGCAACTCGTAAGAAAATGGTAAATAATGATGATGTAGTTCCTCAGCTTTCTTTATTTGGCATGTAAAGTTTTCTAAATAGAGATAGCAAAAATATTAATTTTAGTGTTTTAAAAATTGAGCAAGGAGTGTATATTATGATGAAAGTAGGATTAAGCCCAATTAGTTTTAGGGCAGGGGAAAATCAATTTAATCTACAGAACAATCAGCCACAAGTTCCAATTGTAGCTCAAGAACAAAATACTACAATTCCAGATCCAGAGGTTAAGAAACCGCCTAAATCTGCAAGAGAAAGAATTGCTGGTGTTTGGAAGTTTTTTGCATCTGCAAATAAGTTAATCCAAGCTTATGCAAAAGGTATTGCTTATGCTACAGTTACTGCAGGTACTGTGCTTTCTGCTTCTTGGTTGTTCAATTCTTTGCCTAAAGCGTTTATGAAAGATGGTCCCAAATTATCAGCAACAATCAAACATCCTTTGAACCATATTAGCAAATCTGGAAAGATTTTTGCAGTAGTTGGTGCAGTAGGATCGTTTGGTTATCAGGCATTGAAAGGTCATTTGTCTGCAAACCAAAGAACAGCTGATATTGATCATCAGTTAAAAGTTGGTCATAGAGATAGTTAAGATTATTCTGTATCTACAAGTTTAGATAGTTTTATGTCAAGCGCATTGGCAAGCTTGATAAGGGTTTTTATTGTCAAATTTTGTTTGCCAGATTCAACTTTGCCTATGTATTTTTCGTGAACATCTATCATTTCTGCAAGTTGAAATTGTGTGAGATTTTTTCTCATTCTTTCAACTTTAATGTTGAATGCAATCTTTTTTATAATCTCTTCTTCGCTCATATATTTATTATGACTACTTATAATATGTTTATAACCAACTAAAATAATCCAAACAGAGTATTATATGCTGTCGGATAATCTATTTCAATTTTGTATAATATTCCTATTAATAGTTATGGAAGAGGTTATAAATAATGGTTTTTAAACGAGGATTTACGCTTGCTGAAGTTTTGATAACTCTTGGGATTATTGGTGTGGTTGCTGCAATGACAATACCAACATTAATTTCTAAAGTTGGGAAACGTCAGTTGGAATCTCAAATCAAGGCATCTTATGCAACTATTGCTCAAACTATGCGTTCAGCGGAGGCTGATGGTGTAGATTTTGATATGCAGATTCAAGATGGAAGCGTAGATGGGATGAAAGAATGGTTTCAAACCTATATGGCTCCATATTTAAAAACTGAAAAAGTTTGTTATAACTCTCCTGGGTGTTGGCATAAAAAAGGCGAAACAAAGGATTTACAAGGGAATCTTTCTCCTTGGGATACAGCTAATGGTCTAGGTATTGATATTATTACATTTATTATTGCAAAAGGTGCATATTTTGATATTGATGGACATTCCCCTGGTGCTATGCAAAATTTGTTTGGTATTGATACTGATAACCAAGGTTTAATTTTCTATTTTGATGCTAATGGTGATAGAAAACCAAACCGAATCGGAAAAGATATTTATATTATGGGCTTTACCGATAAAGGTCTAGTTCCTGCTGGAAATGACAGAACTCGTGCGCAAGTAGAACAAAATTGCCTAAAAGGTAATGGATACTGGTGTTTAGCATATATTATGCAAAACGGTTGGCAAATATCAGATGAAGTTTGGAAACGTAAAAAATAATTAACCTTTAATTAATCTGTCATAGTGTTCTGCATAAAAATCGCCATAGCGGTCTTCTAAGATTGCTTGACGACATTTTTTCGCAAAATCAATTAAGAATTTTATATTGTGGATTGACAAAAGTGTTGATGCTGTTTGTTCTTGGCATCTCCAAAGGTGTCTAATATATGCTCTTGAGTGGTTTTTGCAAGCATAACAATCACAACCTTCAACAAGAGGTGCGTGGTCGTCTTGGTATTTTTTATTTTTGATATTTGCTTTTCCATCCCAAGTGAAGAATGAGCCATGTCTAGCATTTCTTGTAGGAAGGACACAGTCAAACATATCAACACCATATTTAATTCCATTTAACAAATCTTCTGGAGTTCCTACTCCCATCAAATATCTTGGTTTGTATTTTGGAAGGAGTGGAGCAGTTAATTCGGTAAAGTGATTTTTAATATCTGTAGGTTCACCTACGCTAACTCCACCAATCGCATAACCAACTGCATCAAAAGTGGAGATTACTCTGGCACTTTCTTTTCTTAAATCGTCAAAAAATGCTCCTTGAACAATAGGGAAGAGTGCCTGTTTAGGGTTAGTTTTTGCTTTAAAGCATCTTTCTAACCAGCGATGAGTTCTCTCCATTGCGGCTTTTGCAGTTTCATAGTCGCAAGGATATGGAGCGCATTCATCAAATGCCATCATAATATCTGCTCCAATGTCTTGTTGAATTTCCATTGAAACTTCTGGAGAGATAAAATGTTTTGTCCCATCCTTTGGATCTCTAAATTCTACCCCATCTTCTGTTATTTTTCTAAGATGTGATAGTGAAAATACTTGGAAACCTCCAGAGTCAGTAAGAACTGGTTTATCCCAATTCATCCAACCATGGATTCCGCCAAAATCTCGGATTCTCTTTGTGCCTGCTCTTAAATATAAATGGTAAGAATTAGCTAAGATTATTTGAGCTCCTGTATCTCGAATTTGGTCACAGGTCAAAGATTTTACTGCTGAATTTGTTCCAACTGGCATGAATATAGGCGTTTCAATCTTGCCGTGAGGTGTTGTCAAAATTCCTGCTCTTGCCCCTGTTTGAGCATCTTCGTGAATTAATTCATAGCTAAAATAATCTTTTTCTTGCATAATTCTTCTTTCTAAATTTTTTAATCTATTCAGCGTCTAAATGTTCTACAACAAGTTCAGACATTGATTTAGAAGTTGTGCATAATTCATCTTCTGTGAAGTAAATTTTGATTTCTCTTTCAGCACTTGCAACAGAATCAGAACCGTGAACGATATTATATTCTTTTACTTGTGCAAAATCTGCTCTAATTGTTCCTACTTCTGCTTCATCTGGATTTGTTGAACCCATTAAATGTCTTACTCCTGCTACTGCATTATAGCCTTGGATTACCATTGCAACAATTGGACCACTTTGAAGATATTGAATAAGTCTAGGGAAGAATGGTTTGTCTTTGTGTTCTTCGTAATGTGCTTTTGCTTGTTCATCTGTTGCTTGAAGCATTTTTAATGCAACGATTTTGTAGCCTTTGGTTTCAAGTCTTTTGATAACTTCTCCAACCAAACCTCTTTGTACTCCGTCAGGTTTTACTGCAACAAATGTTCTTTCTTCTGCTCGCATATTTTTCTCCTCTCCAAAAATACATTATAGTCCTAGTATAACATAAACATTTCTGTAATGTCGAGTTCAAGGAATAGTGTTTGTTTTTATTTGAATAATGCTTCAAAAATTCCTTCAGAATATGTTGGATGTGCAAAGCATACTTCTTTTAACTTCTCAATTGTTATATTATTTTGCATTGCAATTAAAATCTCTTGAATAAGAGATGATGCCTCTTTAGAAACAATATGTGCTCCAACAATTTTGTCATTTTGGATTAAAAGTTTGATAAAACCTTCTGTTGAATTGTCGCAATGTGATTTCCCAAGGGCAGAAATTAGAACCATAGATTTTTTGTATTCTTCTCCTTCAAGGTCTTGTTCTCTTTTCCCTACCCATGCAATTTCAGGTTCTCCATAGACAACTGCAGGAATTAAATCTTTTCTATATGGAATATTTTCGGTCTTTTCAATAGCTTGCTTAATTGCATAGTGAGCTAGTTGAATTTCCCCAGCTTCATCTCCAATATATTCAACTCCTTCAATTTTGTCTTGCGAATTTGGCTGTCTGCCTATTGCAACAAGAATAACTTCTGGAGTTAATGTTTCTCCTGTAGAAAGTGTCACTGTTTTATTTTCAATTTTTTCAACATAATTATTTGTATAGAATTTTATCTTGCTAGTTTTGAAAATTCTCTCAACTCTTTTTGAAACTTCTGTATCCGCAAGAGGTAAAAGATGTGGAGCAAGTTCTACAACGGTTGTTTCAACACCAAAGTTTGAGAAAATTCTTGCCCATTCTATCCCTATAGCTCCAGAACCAACAATCAAAACAGATTTTGGAAGTGTTGTAAGGATTAAAATATCATCAGAAGATAATACAAACTTGTGGTCAAATTCTAAGCCTTTAACTGTTTTTGGTTTTGAACCGATTGCTGAAATAATTTGTTTTACTTTGTATTTTTCGCCATTTGCATCTTCTATTTCTGTTGAGGATAGAATTTTCCCTTCTGATTTAATAACTGTAACTTTTGAATTTTTTAGAGCTAATTCAATCCCTTTTCTTAATTTTTCGATTGTTTGATTTTTTCTCTCAATTACTTTTGGATAGTCAAGAGTTACGTTTTCAACGGAAATTCCAAGATTTTGAGAATTTTGAATTGATTTAAAAATTTCAGAAGCGTGAATAATGCTTTTGGTCGGAATACAGCCTTTATTTAAACAAACTCCTCCGATATTGTCCTTTTCAAAAAGAACAACAGTTTTTCCAATCGCTGCGGCATGTAACGCTGCTGTATATCCAGCTGGTCCAGCTCCGATAATCCCTAAATCAAATTCATTCATCTGTTTTAATCCTTATTATCTTGTGTAAACTCTAGGAAGTCTTACTTTTAAACGACAAGTAAGTTCATAGTTAATAGTGTGCAAGATTTTTGCCCATTCGTCAATTGATTTATCTTCATCAAGAAGGGTTATGACATCGCCTGTTGTAGCTTTCACTCCTGTAATATCAAACATCATTTGATCCATTGTGATATTCCCAACTTGAGGAACTTCAACACCATTTAATCTTCCCGTGATTTTATTTGATAACAATCTTGGAATCCCATCTGCATAACCTAATGGTACTGTTGCAATTGTTCTATCACCTTTTGCCGTATAGGTGTGACAATAACTAATCCCTTCTCCATCTTTTGCAGTGTGGATATTTACAATTCTTCCTTTTAGAGAAATAAGTTGTTTAAGTTTTGGCATCCTAAATTTTACCCCTTCTGGGAAATCTGGATACAATCCATATAGCGCAATTCCAACTCTTCTCATGTTTGAATTAGGTACATCATAACAAATTGTTCCTGCTGTATTTAAAATATGCAATAACAATCCTTTGGTATCAATATTATCAATAACGCTATTCCATTTTGCAATTTGTTCTTTTGCCTTGTCTAATTCTTCGGCTGCTGCAAGGTGTGTGAAAATGCCTTGAAATTCTAAGAAGTCGCAATTTTGAACTTTTTTAATAAAATCAATCGCAACATCTGCTCTAACTCCGATTCTATTCATGCCTGTATCAAGTTTTACATGGACTTTTGGTTTGATTCCTGTTCGTTTGTAGGCTTGTTCACAAGCTTGGATATGTCCTTCTGAAAAAATTGAAATGCTAATATCACTTTTTACTGCACTTTCTACTGCCCAAACAGGAACAGCTCCGAGTACTAGAATATCACAGTTAATTCCAGCTTGACGAAGGTCAACTCCTTCATCAATTGAAGCAACCCCTAGCATATCAATTCCGCTAGCTAAAATTGTTGGGGCTAACATAACCGCTCCATGCCCGTATGCATCTGCTTTTACAACTCCGAGAAGTTTAATTCCTTGGGGTACATTTTTTTTAATCTCTCTAATATTATTTTCTAAATTTGAAATATTGATTTCAACCCACGCATCACGGTGGATATTTATATTTGTTTGTCGTGTGTTTTTCATAGCAGTTTTAGTATAGGACAAAATTTATTTATCGGCAATAAAATAATCTCATTCAATCATTTGATACATATTTAAGTTGATTATGCTACGATTGTTTTGGAATAATGTGAGGAAGTATTAAATGGAACAAATTTTACAAAATATAAAAGAAATTTTAGGTGTACCTGCTTTTTTAATCAACCAGTGTCCAATTTTACCACAGTACATAAAATTAGCACTTATTGACAGTATAAATTTTATTCCTTGGTTGTACATTTTGTACTATGGGATTGAATTGTTAGAAAGATATTTTTTAACTCATATTGAAATTTTTGTAAAATTGATTCAAAAATTAGGACCATTGTTTGGTGCAACAATTGCAAACGTTCCAGAATGTGGTTATCAAGTAATTGCAAGTACCTTTTATTCTAGAAGAATGATGACCAGAGGAACATTGTTGGCATTTTTGATTGCTGGTTCTGATGATGCTTTGCCGTTATTGTTTATGGATTTTAGCAAAGCCTTTGTGATTATTCCGATTGTTATTATTAAAATTATTGTTGGTATTGTTGTTGCTTATTCTGTTGATATTATTGAAGCAATTGTTTCTGGAAAGAAAAAACTTATTGAAGATGCAAATGCCATCAATTCTGACTTGAATGAACCTGCTTGTTGTCATCACAGAATCCAAACGGTTGAAAATCCTCCATATTGGTATATGCATCCATTTACACATACTTTCAATATGTTTATGTTTACATTCATTTGTTTAGCGTTTTTCTATTGCTTAATTCAAAGCAGTGCAATGGGTTCTGCTGAAAACTTAGCGAACTTCTTTATGATTGATTCTCCAATTCAAGTTATTATTACTGCTGTAATTGGTATGGTTTCAAATTGTTTTGTTTCTGTATTTTTAGCTGTTGCGTATGTAAAGGGGGTAATTAGTTTCCCTGCATTGCTTTCAGGATTAATTACTGTTACTGGTTTAGGCTTAATGACCTTGACTAAAAGATGCGACAAGAAAAATGATGTAAGTTTTATTACAGGTGTATTGTTAGTTACAGCAATTGTAGTTGGTTTGATTGCATATTATAATATGCAAGTATTAGATTTGTTTAAAGATTTAACTGTTGGATAGGATAAAAAGATGCACGGATTTATAAATTTAATAACAAGTTGTTTTAATATTATTTGTCATTTGCCAGAACATTTGATAGAACCGATAGGCTTTCTTCCAGATTTCGCAAAGGATGCTTTAATTGATAGTTTAAATATCTTACCATTTTTATTCATTGTTTTTGTAATTATTGAGATTATTGAACAATATTTTACAAAGAAAAGACATTTATTCGTCTTTTTTATGAAAAAAGTTGGACCTATTTTTGGTAGTTTGCTGGCTTCTATTCCGCAATGTGGATTTTCTGTAATTGCAAGTACTATTTATACTAGAAGGATTTTGAGCAGAGGTACATTGATTGCAGTATATTTGGCAACATCTGATGAAGCTATTCCAGTTTTATTAACTTATCCAAACAAGGCATATATTATTATTCCAATAATTGCAATAAAAATTGTGGTTGCAATCATTGCGGGTTATTTAGTTGATATTTTGATTGGTTATAAGGCGAAAGAACCAGAAATTGAACAACACCATCATCTTGCTTCTGTTGAAATTCATTCAGAACATGGTTGTTGTCACCACCAGTTGGCAGATGCAACAAAAACAATGGATTTTTGGTTACATCCACTAAAACATACTTTAAATATTTTTGGTTTTATTTTAGTCATTTCTTTAATTTTAGGCTTTATTCTTTCAAGGGTTGGAACAGAAGAAGCTATGGCTAGATATTGTTTAATGAACTCTCCATTGCAGCCATTCTTGGTATCTTTGGTTGGTTTAATTCCAAATTGCGCAATTTCTGTAATGTTAACTATTTTGTTTGTTAAAAATACAATTAGTTTTGGCTCATTGCTTGCTGGGTTGTGCACTTCTGGAGGGTTAGGTATTCTTGTTTTATTGAATAAAAATAAAGACAAAAAAGATACTGCAATAATTATTTCAATTCTTGTGGTTGTCGGTACATTGATTGGCTTAGCTTTCCAATACGATGTATTTCATTTGAGTTCTTTGTTTAAATTGATTGGTATTCAATTGTAATTTTTGAGGTTTGGTATGAAACAAGTTCAATCTGAAAAATTCAATACTGCATTCAAATTTCATCAACAGGGAAAATTAACTCCTGCAAGAGATTTGTATATGGAAATATTGAAAGATGAACCTAAAAATCATGAAGTTTGGGATTTGTTGGGGCTTTTGTATTATCAAGTAAAAGATTTTTTAGAAGCAGAAGTTTGTATTAAAAAAGCTATATCCATTCAACCAGAATTATATTATTTTGAAAATTTAGCTGGAGTATATCTTCAAAAAGGGGATTATGAACTAGCTATTGATTTTTATAAAGAATTAACTAAACAATGCCCGAATCGTTATGAATATTGGTTCCATCTTGGGATGTCTTATAAGAATCATCAAGATTGGGAACTTGCCAAAAGGGCTTATCACAAGGCAATTGAATTAAATCCGAAATCTCACGAATCTTATTTCAATCTTGCATATCTTTGCTTTAATGATAATAGACCGCAAGATGCCGTTGAATGTTATAAAAAAGCTTTAGAAATAAATCCCGAAGATTGGGAATCAACATATTTTTTATCTTTGGCACAAATGCAGACTATGGATTATGAAAATGGTTTGAAGTCTTTTGAATCTCGCTTGTGTCGTCATAGTGCAATCGTTTCCCAAGAAAAAACATATCCACATTTAATGAAAGAAAAACCTTTATGGCAAGGTGAAGATTTAAAAGACAAAGTCCTTTATACCTACTATGAGGCTGGATTTGGCGATATAATTATGCTTTATCGCTTTATGCCAGAGTTAACCTCAATGTGTAAAAAAGTTATATTCAAACCTCAAAAGGAATTAGCTCCTCTATTTAGAGAAAACTCTTATGGTGCTGAAATTATGGAAATGTATGATTTTGAAAAATATTTAGATTTTGATTATCACATTCCGTTTTTAAGTATTCCTTATGTTCTTGGTAAAAAAGGTAAAGATGTTTTTGTCCATCATGATGACGGTTATATAAAAGCTAATCCAGCTAAAGTTCAGTATTACAAAGAAAAATATTTTAATAATGATAAATTCAAAGTTGGTATAAAATGGCAAGGAAATACATTTTATGACAAAGAAAGAGTTTTAAAGGTTGAGGACTTTTTCAATTTATTTGAGCTTGAAAATACTCAATTCTATTCATGTCAGACATTTGAAGGTTCTGAAGAGTTTGAAAAAATTAAAAATAAATATAATGTAATTGATTTAGGTTCGACTTTCAAAAACTTTTCTGATACAGCTGGGGCTGTTGAGAATATGGATTTGGTAATTTGTAATGATACTTCTCTTGCGCATTTGGCTGGAGCAATGACTAAGCGTTGTTGGATTTTACTTCCTTATATTTACAATTGGAGATGGCACATGGATTTGAGCCACTGTGACTGGTATGATAGTGTTAATTTATATAGGCAGCCTGACCACGGTGATTGGAATGCTGTATTCAAAGATGTTGAAAGAGATTTAAAAAATCTATTGGTTTGTAAAACTATTTAACTTTACAGTTCTTAATAAAACCCGTTATGAAGGCAAATTTTATTTTCAGCAGGTTTTATCATGGTGAAGTGTAAAGGTAGGAACATGATTAACGTACCAAATATTAACCAAACTGCAAGTAATATTGGCACAACCCAACCAAAACAGGAAAAAGTGCCAAATCAGACTCAATTGAACCAAACCCCATCTCAGACTCAAAATTATACCCAAACGATTTATCCAGAAAAAACAACATCTCTTTGGGAAACAAAAGAAGGAAGTGTTTATAATCCTTCTTCTAATTCTGAAAAAACTCCAAAAACAACTCATACAAGTTGGTTTTATATAAATGATGTCCACGGAAAAATGACTAATATGGAACGTATTTATAATATGACCGAAGAGTTTGACCGTGCAAATCCAAAAGAAGTTACAAATTTCTATAAAGATACTCCTCAAGGTGATATTTCGAAATTCAAAGTTTCATCAGGAGATATTATTCTAGGTGCAAATTATACGCATAACCAAGTTGCAAACCAATTCTTGAATTGGAGTGGATTTATTGCATCTGCTTTAGGTAACCACGAACTAGATATTGTCGATCCGACAAAGATGGCAAAATTATTAGATAATGCAAATTATAAAATGTTGGCTGCAAATGTTGAGGTCGATAAAAATTCTCCAGTTTATGGAAGAATTAAGAAATCAATCGTTGTAGAAAAAGATGGTGAAAAATACGGACTTATTGGTATTGCTCCATCTGATATGAATGAACGTGTAAAAATGAACAATACTTTGAAGGATTTTAAAGTTGCAAATGTTGATGACACCATAAAAATTGTTCAAGATGAAGTAAATAAATTAAAAGAACAAGGTATAAATAAAATAGTTGTCCTTTCTCACGAAGGTATAAAAAATGATAAAAAATTAGCTCAAGAAACAGAAGGTGTTGATATTATCTTTGGCGCTCATACTCACGACTTGATTGAAGGCATTAAAGAAGGTGAAAACTTATTTTCTTCAAAATCTGGTGAGCCAGTAGTTATTACTCAAGCGGGTAAAGATGGTGAAACTGTTGGTATCTTGAATGTTGATTTCAATGATAAAGGTGTTATTACAAAAGTTCAGAACAACGTAATTAAGACAAGAAATTATAATAGACCATTATTTATTAAAGATTCTGTTGAAGATATTTTAGGCAAACCTGAAGTTATTGGTCGAGTAAAATCAGCTGTTGAACCTCCAGAAAAAAGACTAGCTGAAAACAATCCTCACGGAAACTTGATTGCTGATGCAATGAGAACAGAACTCGGTACTGATATTGCGATTTTGAATTCTGGTAATATTCGAGGTTCTTTCTCCGCAGGTCCAATTGATACCAGATTGATTTCTGATATTACTCCATTTGAAGACCGTATGTGGATTTTGAATTTAACGGAAAAACAAATTGTAGATTCAATTAAATTCGGTTTGAAATCAGTAACAAGAAGTACTAATAAACCAGGAATTCTTCTAGTATCAGGATTGAGATACAAAGGAAATAAAAAAGGTGAATTGTTAGAACTTGAATTCACAGATAAGAATAATCAAGTTCATAAGATTGATGTAAATAATCCAGATCCAAATAAAAAATATACTGTAGCTGCCGATGATTTCTTTGCTACAGGTGGTGATGGATACTTAGAAAGTAACAAAAATCCAGATTTTGTCCTTCAAAAATTTGATATGGACAAAAACAAATTAGCTTGCGATTATATCAAAAAACTAAATCAACCAATTGAAATTACAGATGACCATAGAGTTGAAATCGTAGATTAAGGTTATAAATAAAAAGCTCCCAAGTAGTCAGGGAGCTTTTTTTATGATAATTTTCTAATCAATTCTTGTGCTTCTTCGCATTCTGGGAAATTATCTGTAATTGTTTCTGCATATTTCAATGCTTCGTCTTTTTCTTCAAGCTTGTCACAACATTTTGCCATATTTAGTAAAATGTTTATATTTAAAGGTGCTTTTTCAAGCATACTTGAGAAAATTGACTTCGCTTGTTTGTAATTTCCAAGTTCCATATAGCAAAGTCCAAGTAAATTTTGAACATCTGGGATTCTTTCAAGTTCAAAAGATTTAACCAAATACATTTTCGCACAATCATAATCCCCAGCTAGGAAGTAGATTCTCCCTGCAATGAATAACAAGAACGCTGAATCTGAAGATTTTTTCATTGCTTTGTTAATTTGTTCCATTGCCTTGTCAATTTGTTTTAAATGCGTTTTATTTAGTGCAGAAAATGCCAAAGCATTTGGATTTTCTGGAGCAAGTTCAATTGCTTTTTGATACATTTCATCTGCTTTTTCAAAGTCGGATGTTGAATGTAAGTAGTTTGCATATTCTAAAACGATTGCATAATTTTCTGGGTCATACTTGTAAGCAAGTTCAAATTCATCTTTAGCATAATCAAATAATCTTTTGTTTAGATAAATTACTCCTAAATCTTTATGCGCAGGGGCAAATTCTGGTTTTAGTTTGCAAACTTTTTTTAGAATTTGTTCAGCGGTATCAATATCTCCGATTTTTACAGATAATAGGGCTAATTCATAATGCAATTGAGGTGAAGTTGTTCCTTGTTTAATTATTCTTTCGTATATTTCTTTTGCATTTTGATATTGACCAGTCGTCATATAAATTCCTGCAAGTTTTTTCAAAATGTTTGTTGCTTTAGGGTTCATCATTGCAAGTTGTTTTAGTAAAGAGATTGCTATTTCAAATTCTCCTATAACTTCATAACAACAAGCTAGATTGTATTTGTAAGTCGCTTTTTGTGGATAAGAAGAAGCCAGATATTTGTAATGTTCAATAGCTTCTTTGAATTTTCCTGCTTTAACTTCGGAAATTGCCCAAGCTACAATGTAGCTATCTTCAGTTGGTTCAAGTTCATAAGCTTTTTCAAAATATTCGCATGCTTCCTTGTGTTTGTTCTGAACTTGCAAAATTGAAGCCATGTTGAAGTATGTCAAAGAATCTTTTGGGTCAACTTTAGAGGCTTTTTCATATACTTCAAAAGCTTTATCAAGATTTCCGCAAGTTAAGTATGTTGTTCCTAGATTGTTGTATAATTGAACATTTTCTGGGTTAAGCTCAATTGCTTTTGAAATATATTTTATACTTCCTTCTAAATCTTTAGATGCCATACAAGCTGTTCCAAGGATGTAGTAAAGAGAATAGTCATCTTCTGGGCTGTATTCCAATCCTTTTTTGCCAATTTCTTTAGCCTTATCAAAATCTTGAGTTTTGATATAAACAATTGCTAAACTTTTGTAAGCATCAACATATTCTGGTCTAAGTTCAAGTACTTTGTTGTATGCAAATTTTGCTTCAGTAAACATTTCTAAGTTGTCATAGCAACAACCCAAATAATACCAGCATAAGGCATCGTCTTGTCTGTATTTGATAACATCTTCAAGTATTTTTCTAGCGTTATCGTAGTGTTCTGTATTAACCTCGCATAGTGCAAGTAATCTTTGAGCATCAATATCGGTTGCATCCTTTTCAAGAATTTCAACGATTATTTTTTTTGCTTCTTCATATTTTCCTGAGTCAATAAGCTCATATATTTTATCAATTTCTTTATCTTCCATAAAATCATTATATCACAGTTGAAAAATAAGATGATACACCACCTGTTTGGTTTGAATTTTGTGATATAATTGGGGTATGAAATTATGCGTATTTCAGGGAACATTTAATCCTATTCACAACGCTCATATAAGAGTTGCTGAATTTGTTGCTTCAAAATATGATTTCGACAAAATTCTTTTTATCCCTGCTTTTAATCCTCCACATAAAAACGTGAATTTGGATATGTCATATCACCGTTTAGAAATGGTTAAACTTGCAGTGAAAAATAACCCAAAATTTGAGGTTTCAGATATTGAGTTTAGGAGGAAGGGAAAATCTTATACTTATTTAACAATAAAAGAATTGTATAACGAGTTTGATATAGATGGGAAAATAAATTTTCTAATCGGTACAGATGCTTTTCAGTATATAGAAAAGTGGTATGAAACAGAAAATTTGAAAAATTTAGTGAAATTTATCGTCTTTGTTAGGGAGGACAATTTCAATATTTCAAAGTATGATTATTTAAAAGAGAAAGGTTATGAATTTGAATTTCAGCCATTATCTTTTGAAGATATATCTTCTACTGAGTTGAGAAAGGATTTGAAACTTGGCAAAAGTATATCTGGTTTTGTAGCAAAGGAAGTTGAGGATTATATAAAGAAAAATGGATTATATAAAGATTAGCATGGAAGATTTGATGAAGTGGTTGAAAGACCATTTGAGCGAAAAAAGATATATTCATTCTATCGGAACTGCAGAATGCGCAAGAGATTTAGCTAAAAAGTTTGGATTAGATGAAGAAAAAGCTTATATGGCTGGGCTTTTACACGATTGCGCAAAATGTTTCCCAAATGAAGAATTGATGGCAATTATCAAAGAACATTTGGAAGTTGAAGATGTTGAGCTTATGAATTATAAAACTCTACATGCTCCAGTGAGTGCATATATTGCAGAAAAAGATTTTGGAGTTGAAGATGATGAAATACTTTCCGCTATTCGTTGGCATACTTTAGGCAGAATTAATATGACAGATTTTGAAAAAATAATTTTCCTAGCCGATAAGGTTGAACCAAAAACAAGAAATAAGGATTATTTAGAAGAAGTAAGAGAGGTCTTAAATTCGACTGATGGTTTGAATAAAGCCATGCTTATTTGTTATAAAGAAACAATCAAGAGTTTAGTCAAGAGAGATTTGAAAATATGTCCTGTAACTATTGATATATATAATAATTTGGAAGATATTGTGAATGTTAACTAATTTAATATTCTAACATATTTCTTTACTTTTCATGGTACAATTTTTGTAAAAACAAGAGCGAGAGGGAATAGATGAAGTTATTGGAAATTAAAAATAATCTGGTTAAGTTATCGTATGGAGAAAATGAAAATCCTGTTTTGGGCAAATTCATTGTTCTTGCAACTTCCGAAAAATCGTATGTTGCTCAATTAGTTAACTTAAAATCAGATAGTGTAAATAATTTTGCAATTGCAAAGTTGTTATTTACTTTTACGCCAGATGGTGTTGTTGATAATTATGATGGTTCTATTCCTAGTATGTCATCAGAGCTTTCATTCCTTGATTCTGCTGAATTGTTAGATTTGTTACCTATTGAAACGGCTATCAAAATTGGACAGCTTGCTCAACAACAAGAATCTTTGAGTTTGGATATTTCTGTTTTTGAACATAATTTTACAATTTTTGCAGAAAGAGAAATTGATAAAACTACATTCATTTCTAATTGTATAAGACAACTTTTCCAAATGAAGGAAAAAAGTGTAATTATAGATTTGAATAATAATTTTTCTGATTATTCAAGAATTGAATTTGCTAAAGATTTTAAACTTCCGCTCAATTCAGAGATGATTGATTTTATTTTTGATTATGAGTTAGCAGAGGTTGATGCTTCTACAAAAGCTGTTATTCAAGATGTCTTTTATGCTGTTCAACAATATATCAAAACTTTAGATTTCGAGTTTTTACCAATTGATAATTTTGTTGATGTTGTTGCAAATCAATATAAAGAAACTCAGATGCCAGAGTTAGCATTATTAAAAAATAAACTTTTGAAGTATCGTGATTCTAATGTTTTTGCAAATACTAAAGAAGAAGTTTTGGCATTTAATAAAAAATTAGAAGAGAAAAATTGTACAATAATCAATTTGACCGATGTAAATGAAGCTTTGCAAAAAGAAGTTATTACCTTTATTCATAAGGCATTAGAAAGTCTAAAAAAATATGTTTATTTCTTCTGCCCTTTGACAGATGGCAATTCAGATAAAAAGTTGTTAAAACGATTTATAAATCATAGTCATATTTTTACGGCAATTCTTGTTAGCAATTCATACAAGTATGTAAAGGAATTAAAGGCTTGTGCTGAAAATGTTATTATTTTTGCGCCAGAAGATGCTCAACATGAGTTTGCAGCTTATAATACCTTCTTGAATAAATTGAATTTAGGAGAATGTATTGTCTTTGGTAAATTGACCCAAGGAATTCCATTTATTGTTGAAATGTCAGATTTGAATTTAGATTTGACTAAAGATGATGTATTGGGTGACAAATATCAATTTGTACCTGTTCAAGAAAATGTTGAAATGATGGCTACAGAAGATGTTGAGTTATCTAAGACTTTAGATAATACTGATATTCCAGCCTCTCTACCTGAAACAACTCCGCTTCCAGAAGTAACGTCTTTGCCAGAAGCACCAATTCAAGAGGTTGAACCTCAAATTGATGTAGCGGTTGAAGAGCAATTGGAAGAACCAGAGGTTGAAGTTGAGGAATTGCCACAAGAGGAAGTTCCTGTAGAAGAGATTCCGCAAGATTCTCCAGTTGAGGAAGAGGTTTTATCACCAGAGGGTGATGTTTTGGTTGAATATCCAGATGTGCCACAAGATGATTTAGAAGAATTAGATGAAACTCCAGCAAATATCGTTGAACCTGTTGGAAATCTTTTGGCTGAAGATGAATTAGCTGAGGGTGATTTAGAAGCTTCTGATTTTCCTCCTCAAGAGGATGAGGATTTAGGGTTTGATGAAATTGAAGAATTAAATGATGAAGAAGCTGGTGAGGAATTACCAGATTTAACCGAAGATGATTTAGATTTTATTGAGGATAATGGAGCAGTTACAACTGAAGAGGTTATTTCAGAACCTCAAGTCCAAGATAATTATGTTGAAGAACCTTATATAGAAGAACAAACCCCTGTTGTTCCCGTATATCCAGCACAAGAAGATTCTTCTTCTCTTTCTCCAGAAGATGATTTTCAGTTTGCTCAAGGAGATGCGGTTACTCATCCAAGATATGGTCGAGGTGTTATTGAAAAAATTATTAAATATGGAAATAAAACTCTTTGCTCAATTTCTTTTGAAAATGTTGGTCGCAGGCTTTTAGACCCATCAATTTCAGAGTTTACAAAGTTATAGAGTTGTAGAAGAGATATTAAAAGCCCGAAAGTTAAATTTAACTTTCGGGCTTTATTATGTTAATAGATAATCATTATACGTTTTTACTTTTTAAAAATTCAATTGCTTTATTAATATATACTTTAGTTAAATTGTGCATTTGAATTCCTTCTTCTTTAACTTGTTTTAAAATACCTTCCAAATTTTTTGCGTTTAAAGTTGTACATTCGCAAATAGGTTTATCCCCTATTCTTTCATTAAAACCACAAGTAGATAAACTGATAATTTTTCCATCTTTTTTTTCGCCTTGTAATCTGAAATTTCTTACAGCGTTATCATTGTGTGCTGGGAAAATTTTTTCAGCAAAAGCATCATCAATAACGAAACTTGTAGATTTTTTATTTGGCATAATCAAGGATGTATAACTTTGCCCATCTATTTGCCCTGAACGAAGTATTACTTTATCTCCATCCATTTTAATACCTCGCACATGACTATTAGAATCTGCTAAATATTTGAAAAAAGGTGTTTCTCTTAGTTCTAAATTTTTGAAGCTTTTTGTAACATCATAAGATGTGTCACTCATTAACTTATTAATAAGTTGTGTTTTTGAAATATTTCCTATTGGTGGGATTCCCATTTTTACTCCTGTTCGTTTTGTTTCTTTCCTTCTGTATAATTAAAACGTATAAAAAATATTTTTGCTATGTTATTAAATATTATTTCCTTAGTTTTTGAGCATCTTTAAGATAAACAAACTTAGGTTTAAAATTATCTTCACAGTTAATTACGACTAGCACTCTTAAACACATTTTAAGAGAATTGGGAACATCTAATTCATGGAAGCACATCATTGCAACATCATCCCAACCAAGGACTGTTCTTGGAAATTTCGCAGGAAATGCAGCGTTTAAGTCTGGAGTGGTAGTGAAAATTACGTGAGAAATTTTGGAAGTGTCTTTTAAATCATTTTGTTTTAAAATTTCATCTAATAAGTCTAAGGTTGCTTTTTTGATTGCCTCTTCTGTATTAGAGTCAACAGTGATTGCCCCACGTATTCCTTTCGTAATCATTATTTTTTTACTCCGTTGTACCAGTCTTTGGCAAACATTTCGCCTTTCCCTTCTGGTTTAACTTTGATTAGTCTTAATAATCCTTTTCCGCAACCTATGTCAATTCCATCTTTTGAATGAGCGACGATTTTCCCGATTTCGCCAGTTCCTTCAATTGGTTGAGTTTCAATAACTTTGATAATTTTGCCATTAAATAAGAAGTATGCACTTGGGCAACGGCAAATTCCTCTAACAAGGTTGTGAATTTCAAGATTAGATTTGTTCCAGTCTATCAAACATTCTTCCTTGGTTAATTTGTTTGCCATGCAAACTCCGTCTTCACATTGTTTTTGTGGAGTTAAAGTTTTATTTTTCAATCCTTCTAAT
The DNA here is from genome assembly GCA_963590665.1 of Candidatus Methanomethylophilaceae archaeon. Taxonomy (GTDB): domain Bacteria; phylum Cyanobacteriota; class Vampirovibrionia; order Gastranaerophilales; family Gastranaerophilaceae; genus Zag111. The sequence continues at coordinate 31,137 of CAVAPR010000013.1, read as the reverse complement.
GTATCTTCAATCATTTGGGGAGATTTTTCAGCAATTTCGTTCCAAAGTTCCTCACAATTCATAGTGTTAGAAATTGGTATAACTAATTTTTGACAAATATCTCCGCAATCAAGACCTAACTCTGTAATCATTGTGCAAATACCAGTTTCTTTGTCCCCATTAATAATTGCACGTTGGATTGGGTTTGCTCCTCTGTACCTTGGAAGTAGTGATGCGTGTAGATTAATAGTTTCGTATTTTGGAATATCCAAAACTTCTTGTGATAAAATTTGTCCAAAGGCAAAAGTTACAAAGAAATCTGGAGAAAGTTTTTTCAACTCTTCTTGAATATCAGGTTCTTTTCTGATGGATTTAGGCTGAAAAACTGGAATATTATTTTCAACTGCAAACTTTTTAATTGGTGACATTTGCAACTTGTGTCCACGCCCAGCAGGTTTGTCTGGTTGTGTTACAACTGCTAAAACATCAATTTTGTCAGAGTTATACAAATATTCTAGAGATTTCAATCCAATATCAGGAGTTCCGAAAAATACAATCTTAATCATTTTTTGCTAATTCATCCTCTAATTCTTTCTCTTCGACCAACGCATTTGGGTCTAGGCTTGGTAAATTATGTTTTTGCAAAATGTTTTCTGTTTCAAATCTATTGATACAATGGTCAATGAATAAAATTCCGTCTAAGTGGTCGTTTTCGTGCTGAATTGCTCTAGCCAAAAGTGTTCCATCTTTTGCTTCTAAAACAAAAGGTTTTCCGTGTTCATTAAGAGCTTTAATCATGACATTTTTGTATCTTCTTACGTCAGTATAAGCTTCTGGAAAGCTCAAACAACCTTCATTACTTTTTATAGCTCCACTTTTTTTAATTATCTTAGGATTAATGAATACCATTGGATTTAAAGGCTCTTTTCCAGTAGAAGCATCTATAACAAATACTCTAACATTTTCTCCAATTTGTGGCGCTGCTAAACCAACACCATTTTTTGCATACATTGTATCTAACAAATCTTGTACTAAATCTGTTATTTTTTTAGAAACTTTATGAACTTCTTTAGAAACCTCTCGTAAAGATGGTTCTCCATAGTTTAAAATTTTTCTTATTGACATATTTTAACAACCTTCCTATCTCTGTATTTACCAACATTTTACTATAAATATGGCTACCAGTAAAGAAGGGTTGTTATTATTCAAAATTAACCTTGTGGAGGCATAGGAGGTTGTTTCGCATTTGCAGCAACGCATCCCAATATAAATCCAATAGCCGCTCCCCAACCAAAGTTTGTCCATCTAATTCTTGAAAATGCTTTTGATGTAACGGTATCCATAAGAGCCTCAGATTTTTTGAAATTTTTAAAGTTATCAGCATAATAAGTTTTCATTGTTTTTACTAAACCGTCGTCTGTGAAAGATTTTTTCAATTCTGCACATTTATTAGCAATATCGTCAATGTTTTCTGCTACTCCTATATCTTTTAAAAATATTTTAGATTCAGAGCTCAATTTCTTTTTAGAAAGTTCTTCTGCGGATTTATTCAGTAGTTCAATTTTATCTTCTGCCATTTCTTTTCGAATGTCATACGCATTTCTGATAAATCTATCTTTTGTAACAGGAAGGTAATACGCACTCATCCCCACAACTCCAAGAGTTGCACCCATTCCAAGATTTGATTTTGCATTATTGACATTCATAGACATATAATTAACTCCTTAGTTTTTCTATAATTAAATCTCCTAAAAATAAAAATTGCTATTATTATTAAAAAGTTTAAGTAAACTTAATAAAAAAGAGGTGGATATGAAATATCCACCTCTTAAGCTTTCAGATTTTATCCTTCAACTATTTTGATTTTTTAGCTGTTGGATAGTAATCTCTTACAACACCTTCAAATGCATCGATATAAATTTGTTTAATATCTGTCATTATTGGGTATGCAGGGTTAGCACCTGTACATTGGTCGTCGAATGCCAATTCAACCATTTCATCAAGTTTTTCGTAGAATTCTTTTTCATCTACACCAAATTCTTTGATTGAGAATGGTAAGTTGATTTTCTTCATCATATCTTCAATAGCCTTGATGTACAATTCAACTTTTTCATCATCATTCTTACCGCCCAAACCAAGTTCATCAGCGATTTGACCATATTTAGCCTTAGCGTTAGGGAACTTGTATTGAGGGAAGATTGCTTGTTTTTTAGGACAATCAACAGCGTTGTATTTGATAACTTGTCTGAATAACAATGCGTTAGCTACACCGTGTGGTACGTGGAACATAGCACCTAATTTGTGAGCCATAGAGTGGCACAATCCTAAGAATGAGTTAGCAAATGCCATACCAGCGATGGTTGCAGCGTAGTGCATTTTTTCTCTAGCGATAGGATCGTTAGCACCTTCATTGTATGATCTTTCTAAGTATCTGAAGATTAACTTAGCTGCTTCTAAAGCATTTGAATTTGTGAAGTTAGTAGCCATACAAGATACATAAGCTTCTGTTGCGTGAACTAAAGCATCAATACCTGAAGAAGCTGTTAAGCCTTTTGGCATTCCATCAACAAAGTTAGGGTCGATAATAGCCATATTTGGAGTCAAAGCGTAATCAGCAATAGCGTATTTTACGTGGCTTTCATCGTCAGTAATAATTGCGAATGGCGTAACTTCTGAACCAGTACCTGAAGTTGTTGGGATAGCAACCATAGTAGCTTTTTTACCCAATTCAGGGATTTTACAAATTCTTTTTCTGATGTCTAAGAATCTCATAGCAATATCTTCAAAGTTAATGTCTGGTTGTTCATATAATAACCACATGATTTTAGCAGCATCCATTGGAGATCCACCACCTAATGAAATGAATACATCTGGTTCATAAGGTTTAATCATTTCCATAGCTTGCTTAATTGTAGATAATGTTGGATCTGGTTTTACATCAAAGAAGATTTGGTGGTCAATGCCAATTTCATCCAACACTTTAACGATATTATCAACCGCACCTGAATTGAATAAGAATCTATCAGTTACGATGAATGCACGTTTTTTACCTTCAAGTTCACGAAGAGCTAAATCAACAGCACCTCTCTTGAAGTAAACTTTAGGTGGAACCTTGAACCAAAGCATGTTTTCTCTCCTTTCTGCAACGGTTTTGTAGTTAAGTAAGTTTTCAACACCGATGTTACCGGAAACAGCGTTCTTACCCCAAGAACCACAACCTAAAGAAAGAGATGGTTCAAGTTTGAAGTTGAACAAGTCACCGATACCACCAAGAGCTGATGGAGAGTTAATCAATACACGACAAGCTGGCATCATTTCAGCGTACTTGTCAATTCTTTCTTGATGACGAGCATCTGTGTAAAGGTCTGCAGTGTGACCAGCACCACCTTTAGATACTAATGTGTAAGCAACATTTGCTGCATCTTCGAAATCTTTAGCTCTATACATAGTCAAGATTGGAGATAATTTTTCTCTTGAGAATGGATCTTCCCAATCAACTTCTGGTCTTTCAGCTAATAAGATTTTTGAAGTTTCTGGAATATCAAATCCTGAAAGTTTAGCAATGTTGTAAGCGCTTTGACCAACGATTTGAGGGTGAGCAGTACCACGTTTTGGATCGATGAATGGAAGATCAATCATTTTCTTTTCATCATCTGGAGTTAATAAGTATGCACCTCTGTAGATAAATTCTTTTTTAACTGCTTCATAGATTTCATCAACTACAACAACTGATTGTTCAGAAGCACAAATCATACCGTTGTCGAAAGTTTTTGACATCAAGATTGAAGAAACAGCCATTTGAATATCAGCAGTTTCATCGATTAAAGCACAAGCGTTACCAGGACCAACACCTAATGCAGGGTTTCCTGAAGAGTAAGCTGCAGTAACCATACCAGGACCACCTGTTGCTAAGATGCAAGAGATAGAACGGTGTTTCATCAATTGGCTAGACAATTCGATAGATGGAACATCAATCCAACCAATAATATCTTCTGGAGCACCAGCTTTAACAGCAGCATCTAAAACGATTTTAGCAGCTGCAATTGTTGATTTTGTAGCTCTAGGGTGTGGAGAGAAGATGATTGCGTTTCTAGTTTTCAAAGCAATCAATGATTTGAAAATTGCAGTTGAAGTTGGGTTAGTTGTAGGAACGATACCTGCAATAACACCAAGAGGTTCTGCAACGATTTTGATACCGTCAGCTTTATTTTCTTTAATAATTCCGCAAGTTTTAGCGTTTTTGTGTTTGTTGTAAATGTATTCAGATGCAAAGTGGTTTTTGATGATTTTATCTTCTAAAACACCCATGCCTGTTTCTTCAACAGCCATTTTTGCAAGAGGAATACGAGCTTTATCAGCAGCTGTAGCAGCAGCTTTAAAGATTTTGTCAACTTGTTCTTGAGAGAATTTAGAATAAATTTTTTGAGCTTTCTTAACTCTTTCAACAAGTAATTCCAATTGTTCAGCAGTATCAACCACGTTAGACTTAGTTAAAGTCTTTTCAAGGTTTTCGACAGCTTTTTTGTTTTTTGTTGTCATGTTTTTTCTCCTTTTAGTAACACGCATTAGTATTAATAAATAATATTCTTACCTATTTTAATTTGTGAAATTTATCACAATTACATTTTACTACTAAGATAATTCTAAATCAAGTGTAAGCTTTACAATCTTTATAATTTCTTTAGATATATTAATAGGCGCATGCTATTGGTTAAAATAAGCACTTAAAATAATAAAAAAAGAGGGCAAAGCCCTCATTTGAATTAAGAATAGCTGGAAGTATGAAAAAGATTAATTATATTAAAAGATACATGCTTGATGTTTTCTATTCCCCTGTAAGGTAATAAATGTAAGATTCTCTAATCCATGTGTTTATAATTAATATAACCCGACTTGCTAATTTTTTAATGTGGGAAAAGGTGTAGAATAAGACAATAAGTGCATTTTATACACTTATTGCTTAAACGCTTATAAATTCAATACTTTCAGCTTCTTAACAAAACTTCATAGGAGGGGTTGACAAACAAAAAGTTATGGTTTATAGTGAAAGTGTTAAAAGAAGTGTTAAACGAACACTTAATAACAAAGGAGGTAACAAGATGTTAACAATAAATCCTGTAAATATGAGTTCAAAAAGATATGTTTCTTTCGGTGAAGGAAATATGAATAATATAAATTCTAAAGTTGGTGTTATGTCATTAGACAAAAAACCAAGTGCAAAAATTAACTTTGAAAAAGATATGTACATTACTCAAAAAGCTGATTCTGTACAATCTAATCCATTAAAAGCTATTGGATACAATATTGTTAAGGCTTATAATATACTAGTTACGCCAAGAAGACGTGACGCCCAAACCGAATCAAAATACATTCACTTGCCATACATGGCATAGTGATTAATTTCACCAATTAAGAAAGACTTAACTCTTTCATTTACCCCACAAATTAACTGAAACAATTACCCCATTGCGGAGGTTATATTTACAAGAAATAATATCCATTCTTATATCGCAAAGAATGGATATTGTATTATGTACACTTAATCGTAAAAGCTCCTGTTTTTAATACTTTTAGCCTGTATAAGTCCGTCTAATTTGACTTTTAGGCATGTTTGTAATATTCTTAACATACATTGTGATTTTAAAGGTTGCAATTTTGGTATTTATTATGAAAAAGAAAATTCTAACAAGTTTACTTTTGATAGGGCTTATGACTAGCGGAACTTCTGTTTTCGCTCCCGCTTCGTATGCTGCGCAAAAGCTTACAAGAAAACAAAAAAAAGAAATTCAATATTTAGATACGGCATCATCTGCCTTTGAAATGAAAGATTATCATACTTCAATTGAATATTATACAAAGGCTATTGAATTAAATCCAACAAATGCCGAAAGTTATGCAAAACGTGCAAATGCAAAGTATATGAATGGAAACTATAAGGATGCTGTAAAAGATTATACCTCAGCATTAGAAATTGATCCAAATAAAGAAAATGTTTATTATAATCGAGGAATTGCGAATGCTAATTTAAAAGCGTATGATAATGTAATTGCTGATTATACTAAGGAATTAGAAGTAAATCCTAAAAATATCAATGCTTATCTAAATAGAGGAACAACAAAAGTCATGCTTAATAAGTTTGACGAAGCAATCTCTGATTTTTCTAAAGCAATTGAACTAGACTCTCAAAATGAGATGGCATATTACAACCGAGGGATTGCAAAACGTTGTAATAAAGATTATAAGGGTGCATTGGCTGATTATTCAAAGGTTATTGAACTTAACTCTAAATCTGTAGATGCTTATAATAATAGAGGGGTTGCAAAGTATTATTTAAAAGATTATGCTGGTGCAATTTCTGATTATGCCAAAGTAATAGAATTAGATAAAAACTTTAAGAGAGTTTATTATAACCGTGGGCTTGCATATTTAGGATTGTCTAAATACGAAGATGCAATTTTAGATTTTACAAGAGAGATTGAACAAAATTCTAAAAATGATCAGGCTTATTATGATAGAGGTTTAGCAGAAGCAAAGTTATCTCATTATTCATCTGCAATTGATGATTATTCTAAAGCTATTGAATTGAATCCGAAAAATGCTGATTATTATGCAGATAGAGGTGAATTGTTATATCGTTCTGGTGGTGATTTGAAAAAAGCAGAACAAGATTTGACAAAATCAATTGAACTAGACAATTATGATGCAGAAAAATATTTAACGAGAGCAATGATTTTTTGCAAGTTAAAAATGTATTTGGTTGCGATTGATGATTTGAATATCGCAATAAAAATTAATCCTAAAAATACAGAAGCGTACGACTTGCGTTCTTATGCAATAAAAGCTTTAACTGGTCAAGCTGTGAAATAATCACAATTTCCATCATTTGTACTAGGTTTAAACCTTGAACTTGGTGCTATAATTGACTTGAAAAGGAGAGTCTTATATGGAAATTAAAATTGTAAAAAACACAAAAGAAGTTTTGTGTGATGTTTTGGTTGTAAATAAGTTTGAAGGTAAAGAAACTTCAAATGCTTTGGTTAACAGATTTGCTCCAGCATCTTTTCAAGGTAAAGCTGGACAAATGTTTGTAATTCATACTCAAAAAGAATATCCTGCTGAACAAATTTTGGCTATTGGTTTAGGTCAAGAAAGTCACATGGATAATAATGTTGTTAGAGAAAATGTAGCAAAAGCTGTAAAAAAATGTATTGAAATGAAAGCAAAAACAGTAGCATTTGATTTTGATACAGATTATAGTTTTGGAGTTCCTACAGTAATTGGTGCTTCTATTGCAAATTATCATTTTGATAAATATAAAACTAAAAAAGAACATAGAATTTCTGAAATTTATCTTTCAAATGTATCAAGTGATGTTGAAGCCGCTAAAATTGTTGCAGATGCAATGAAGTTTACTCGTAATTTAGCAAACGAACCTGCTGCATTTGCTACTCCAACAAAACTTGCAGAGATTGCTCAAGGAATTGAAGGCATTGAAACAGTTGTTTATGATGAGCCTAAAATTAAAGAAATGGGCATGGGTGCTTATCTTGCAGTTGCTCAAGGTAGTGCACAACCTCCTAAATTTATTCACATGAAATATGTTCCACAAAATCCTAAAAAAAGAATTGCGATTATAGGTAAAGGCTTATGCTTTGATAGTGGAGGGCTTGATATTAAACCTGCTGCTTCTATGTTAAATATGAAAGATGATATGTCTGGTGCCGCTTGTATTTTAGGTATTATGAAGGTTATTGCAAAGCTTCATCCAGAAGTTGAAGTTAATGGTATTATTGCTGCTTGTGAAAATATGCCATCTGGAAGTTCATACAAACCAGGTGACATTGTTACAGCTAAAAATGGTAAAACAATTGAAGTTGATAATACAGATGCTGAAGGTCGTTTAACATTAGCGGATGCTTTATGTTATGCTTGCGAACTTGGAGTTGATGAAGTAATTGATATTGCTACTTTAACTGGTGCTTGTATGGTTGCATTGGGTACTGTTGCTTCTGGAATTATGGGCAATGATGACGAATTTATCAAAGACCTAATTAAAACTGGTAATTATGTTGGTGAAAAATATTGGCAATTACCAATGTGGCAAGAATACCGTGATAATATGAATAGCGATGTCGCTGATATGAAAAATACTGGAACAAGATTTGGTGGCGCTTCTGCTGCAGGTATGTTCTTGAAAGAATTTGTTACTGATAACGTAAAATGGGCTCATTTAGACGTTGCAGGAACTGCATTGATTGACAAACCTCAAAAAGAATTTTGTAAAGGTGCAACAGGTATTGGGGTAAGAACAATTTTGAGTTATATTTTAGCTCAGTAGTTTTGAACTAATAAGTTTTAAATAAAATTAAGCGTAGCGTGATGAAGATTGCACTACGCTTTGTTTTACATATTGTAATAATAAAGAAGCGCTAATAAAAATATGTTATACTATTATTAAATTGATATTCAATGATTAGAGGGTATATGAAAAAAATTTTAATTGTAGATGACGAACAAGATATAGTTGAAAGCCTTAAATTCGTACTGGAAAATTGTAATTATACTTGCTATTGTGCTTACAATGGTGAAGATGGCTTGAAATTAGCAAGAGAAATTATTCCAGATTTAATTATTCTTGATGTTATGATGCCAAGAATCAATGGCTTTAAAATCAGCAGGCTATTAAAATTTGATAACAAGTATAAAAATATTCCAATTTTAATGGTTACTGCTCGTTCTCAAGAAGAAGATAAACTCATTGGGGAAGAAACAGGCGCAGATGAATATATTACAAAACCTTTTGACCTTGATGATGTTGTAAAAATAGTTCAAAAATATTTGGATTCAGAAAAATAAGATGAATATTATTACTAACAAAACATTAGAAACATTAAAATATGACTTGGTAAGAGAAGGACTTGTTCAATATGAAGTTGTTGAACAAGCAGAAGAAATTGCGAATGCTCAAAATATCAATATTGGGCAAGCTCTTATCAATTCTGGCTTTTTGACAGAAGAAAAGCTAATTAAATTTTTAGAATCCAAGCTTCATACTCCATACGTAAATTTGGATGACTATCAACTTGATCCAAATTGTTTAAAATACATAAATTATTCTGATGCAAGAAGATATAAGATTATTCCACTATTTAAAATTGAAAATACTTTGACAGTTGCAATGGCTGATCCTCGTGATTTGTTTGCTATAGACAAAATTATGGAAACAGCAGAATGCGAGATTGACCCTGTCTTATCTTCAGAAGAAAGTATTTTGAAAAAGATTGATGAGTATTACAAGATTGATGTAACTGTTGGTAATATTTCAACAGACGAAAACTCTGGCTATGATTGGCAAGATGAGTTGCACAAGGAAGATTTGAGTGATAATCATATTCAAAAAATTATTAGAGCAATTTTAAAACAAGCAATTTTAGAAGGTATCCATGAAGTAACATTCCAAGGTGAAGATGATGGTTTAGGGGTGAATTTCAAAAAACATGGTGAATTTTCAAATAAAGGTTCTATCCCAACTGTTTTAGTTTCATCTTTTGTTGCGAAGTTAAAATCTTTATCAGAATTAGATCCTTCTGTTTCTGAAGTTCCACAGCTTGGCAAATTGTGCTTCAAAGTTGATAATATTATTGTTATTGCTAGTGTTTCAACTTTCCCAACAATTATGGGTGAAAGAATTTTCTTGAAAATTTATAAACCACCTAAAAAATTAGAAGAAATTATTTCATCAAAAACAGGATTAGCAGAAGTAAAACAAGCTTTAAATAAACCTGGGATAATTTTGGTTTGCGGTTCTGCTTTGAGTGGGAAAACACATGTGATTTACTCTTTGTTGTTAGAGGCTGCAAAAAATAAATCTAAAAATATAATGACCCTTGAAAGTATTTCTAAATACGAACTTGAAGGGGTTAATCAATGTGAATTTAATGAAAATGTTGGCTTCAATATGGATAAGGCTGCGAGATTTATTGAATTTCAAGCTCCAGATATTATTTATCTTGAAGGTATTAAATCAAAAGAGTCTTTCGATTATTTTTCAAGTCTTGTTTATAATGACAAAACTGTTATTATGGAATTTTTGGCAAACAATATGGATGATTTGAGAAATAAAATGTCCTTCTCTGATTTTGATACTTTAAAGTCAATAATTTCCTGTATGATATTTATTCATTCTCAAACAAGTGTTGAAGTATTTAACAGGGACACTATTCAAAAATATCTAGGATAAAAAAAGACCCGCAGTATTTGCGGGTTTTAAAATTTTCTAGGGAATTAGGAATAGGAATTAATCTTCTCTCTTGTATTTAAACGGATTTTGAAATCTCTCTTTTAATATCTCTCGTGTTTATTTAATGCTTACATATATATAAAGTATATATAAAATACCTAATTTCAATAAAGATGCAATTTGTTACAATTCGTAATAAAAAAGAGGCTATATATAATAACCTCTTTTTTATTCTTTAATATATATTAGAAAACTACTTCAATGCAAAAGTCATATCTGCTTCTACACAAGTTTTTCCGTAAACTCTTCCAATACCGTGAGCTTTGCAGATAGGTCCTTTAACTTTTGTTAGTTCAACTTCCATTTCGAATTTATCTCCAGGTCTAACAATATTTTTAAATCTTACTCCATCAACTCCAGCATATAGAGTTAATTTGCCTGCAAATTCTGGCATTGTCATTAAGATTGGAGCTGAACATTGAGCCATTGCTTCAAGTTGTAAAACTCCTGGCATGATTGGATTTCCAGGAAAGTGTCCTTGGAAAAATTGTTCATTCATTGTTAAATTTTTATATCCTTTTGCATATTTTCCTGGAACACATTCTGTAATTCTGTCAACTAACAAGAATGGGTATCTGTGAGGAATCATATCCATGATTTGTAAAGTATCGAAGCTCAACACTTCTTTAGTTTCTTCTGACATTTTTCTCTCCTTATATTTCTACTAATTTATCTTTTAACATTTTAGCAACTTTGACATGAACTGCATGTCCTGCTTCTTTTGCCAAGATTTGACATCTCATATTTAAAGGATTTACACCTGTTAAATATAAATCTCCGACCAAATCAAGCATTTTATGTTTAATTGGTTCATTTTCAGAGCGTAATTCAGTTGTGTAACCTCCGTCATCTGTAAAGCCAACGGTATTATCTTGAGTTACACCTTGGGCAAATCCAAGCATTTGGTACTTTTTCAAATCGTGATAAAAACCAAATGTTCTCGCTTCAATTATTTCGTATTTGTTTTTAGGGTTATAGTTAATAAATTTTCTTGTTAAATCTGGATGAGCGTAGTTTACTGCATAAGACATAAACAGGCTATCTGATGGTAAAATAACAAGACTTGTTTTTCCGTTTAGGTAATAAACAGGTTCAGAAACTGTATAATATTTCTCTTTTGCGAAAAATGGCTTGTCTGTTCCTGCTTCTTTTATTGCTTTAACCCACTCTAAAGAACTTCCATCAAGTGCTGGTACTTCTTCTTCTGTCATACAAATATCAACTGAATCAATATGGCAGAATGCTAATGCCGCAGATAAGTGTTCTGTAAGCATCGCACGGGCTTTTTTAGTTCCCATTACAACGCAATGGTCTGTAGCAAGTACGTTATCAGCGCTTGCAGTAAAAGAGTCTTTGTCTTTTACAAAATATCTTATCTGACCAGAGTTTGATGGAAACAATGTCACCTCACAAGGCTTGTTTTTCATCAAACCGTTTCCAACTAGCTTAACTTCCTTCTTTAGAGTTACCATTTTCTATTTGTTTACCTCAATTTCTTCTTGATGTGCTTCTTCGAAAGATTTCAAGATTGGCTCAAATTTTCTGAATTTTGCAAAAATATCTTGAGCATCTTTCATTGTTTTCAATTGCTTGATAAAATCTTTTCTTGGAACTGCTGGAATACCAACAATAATTGATTTTGCTGGGAATGATTTTGTAACACCAGCTTTAGCAGTAATAATTGTATCAGAACCAATTTCAATGTGGTCTGCCAAACCAGCTTGTCCAGCAATTACTACTCTATCACCAATTACGCAGCTTCCTGCAATACCTACTTGAGAAACGATTAAGCAACCTTTACCTATACGGCAGTTGTGACCAATCATAACTAAGTCATCAATTTTAGTATTATCACCAATTACTGTGTTTTCTATAGTTCCACGGTCGATAGCTGTATTAGCTCCAATTTCAACATTGTTTCCGATTACAACTGAACCAATTGAAGGAATTTTGAAGATAACTTGTTCAACATCACCCTCTTTAATTTCGCCTTCTTTTCTTGCATTTTCGATATTGTTAGGGTTTTCAGTTACGAAGCTGAAGCCATCAGCACCTAGAGAAACACCATGGTTAAGGATTACATCATTACCAATTTGAACTCTATCTCCAATGTTTACTCCTGGATGGAAGAAACAGTTGTTTCCTATTTTTACGTTACTTCCGATATATGAATTTGCTAAAATCTTTGTATTATCGCCAATTACTGCATTTGGTGAAATAACAACGTTAGGACCAATACAAACATTTTGTCCTAATTTAGCAGTTGGATCAACAACAGCTGATGGATGAATATCTTTATTTACAACAGGTGGAACGTAAAATAAGTTCAACAATTTCATCATTGCAAGTCTAGGTCTTTCAACTTCAATTGTAGTAAAACCATCTAATTGAACTCCTAGAGGAACTAATGCTGCTTTTGCTTTTGAATGAGCCAAGTTAGCAATTTCTTCTTCTCCTAAAGCTAAAGCCAAAGTATTTTCATCACTTAACAATGGTGGTGCAATATGAGTAATTTCAGGACTTGCAACCTTTGTTAACATACCCCCTACAATTTGTGTAATTTCATCAACTGTAAATGATCTCATCTTTTTCTCCTTATATAATATATTTTTATTTGTTTAATTTATTTGTATTGCTCCTAAAAAGAATCCCTTTTTTATTATTATAGTACAAATGAAAAATGATTGTTTATATTATTGGCTGGATTGCTTCGCCTTCGCTCGCAATGACTGCCTGCTTATTCCTTTCGACTTCCGTCATTCTGAGGGCTTTAGCCCGAAAGAATCCAGCTTATAGTTATATAATTTCATAATATAAATCCAACCATTCTGGATTATTCATTTCTATAAGTTCTAATTTTTTCTTTCGTGTTACTCCTTTTAACTTCTTTTCTCTTTCTATTGCTGTTGAAATATCATCAAATATTTCATAATATCCAAGTTTATCTATACTATATCTTTTTGTAAATCCTGCTACAAATTTATTTTTATGTTCATATATTCTTTTTACTAAATTTGATGTTACTCCAACATATAGCGTTCCATTCTTTTTATTAAATAGAATATAAACATATCCACTCATTGTTTATGATTCTTTCATTTTGTTTATTGTATTTGTGGTGGATTTTCCTGCTACAAAATCAATAAATTCAACTCTGATATTATTCTTTTTCATAACATCAGCTTCTGGAAGTGTTTCCATTGTGTAATCTGCACCTTTTGTATAAACATCAGGCTTGATTTCATCTAATAGATTTCTTGGACTGTTTTCATCAAATAACACAACATAATCTACGCAAGACAATGCACATAAAACTTCTGCTCTATCTTGTTCATTGTTAATCGGTCTTGTTGGTCCTTTGATACTTCTAACTGATTTGTCTGAGTTTAAAAGTACTATTAAATAATCTGCAAACGTTTTTGTTTTTTGCAAATATCTAACATGACCAACATGTAAGATGTCAAAACATCCATTTGTTACTACTACTGTTTTCCCACTTTGATGCAGTTTTTTTACGAATTCCGCTACGTTTTCTCTTTGTAAGAGTTGTCCCATAAGATATATCCTCTAATACCCCTAAATTATACCCTAAACTAGCTAAAAAGTCCTATTATATTAACAAAAAGTAATAATTAATAGGGCTTTTTTATTTGTGTATATTATCCAATAAATGATTTTGTTGCACCTTGTGCTTTTATTGTTTCTGTTTTATCAATAAACATCTTTGGCACTCTGTTTTTTAATCGATGTGGAATATCATTTCCGACAAGATAGCCATCTCTTGTATTCAATCTATCTTTCATCAAGTTAATGGCTCTTTCTTTTTCTGGATTGATAGCTTTTAATAAATTTTTGTTCTTTTCAAAAATTGAGGTAATTGTTAATTTGTTAATGTACATTTATATCCTTCTTTCAAGGGTCTGTTTAGTACAGACCCATTTCTATAACTTTTTTACATATTCTGACGGTATTTAGTGCGGCACCAATTCTTAGATTATCTGCAACACACCATAAAGAAATTCCGTTATCAAACGCAAGATTTTTTCTAATTCTACCAACAAATACTGGGTCAACACCAGAAGCATCTCGAGTTGTTGGATATTCAAAATTAGCGGGATTATCAATAACTTTTAATCCGAAAGAGTTTGATAAAATATCACGAACTTCGTCTGGTGTTACGTGTTCTTCAAATTCAATATCAACAGCTTCAGAGTGTCCGTTGTAAACAGGAACTCTTGCTGCTGTACAAGAAATTGGCAAATCTTGTGGCAAGTGAAGAATTTTTTTAGTTTCATTTACAACCTTCATTTCTTCTTTTGTATAAGCATTTTCGCAAAAGACATCGATTTGAGGAATTACGTTGAATGAGATTGGTTTTTTGAACGCTTCATTTTCAAAATCTTTTCCTTCTAAAGTTGCTTTAGTATTTTCTGTTAGCTCGTTGATTGCTTTTAAACCTGCTCCAGAAACGGCTTGATAAGTAGAAACAAGTAATCTTTTGATTTTGAACTTGTCATTAAGTGGTTTTAGTACAAGCATCAATTGAGAAGTTGAGCAGTTTGGATTTGCAATAATCCCTTTGTGTTTTTTTAAATCTTCATCATTTACGTATGCGATTACTAATGGAACATCTTTATCCATTCTAAAAGCAGAAGAGTTATCAATCAAAACTCCGCCACGTTTTACAATTTCTGGTGCAAATTTTTGAGATGTAGAACCGCCAGCAGATGCTAATACGATATTTACCCCATCAAAACTCTCGGGTTTTGCTTCTTCTACGGTGTAGGTTTTGCCTTGAAATTCAATTTTTGTTCCAGCACTTTTGGCACTAGATAAAAATTTGATTGAATTAAAATCAATTTTTAATTCGTCAACAATCTTTGTAATTTCTCTTCCTACAACACCTGTAGCACCTAAAATTGCAATGTTTGCTTTTTGTTTTGACATATATAATCCCCTCTTTATTGTATGCTATTAATCTTACTACAAGAATAATTGTTGAGCTTACAATCAAAATATAAATTTACAATAATAAATAAAAGGATTTAGTTGCCATCCATATCAAAATCTAAAGCGTTAAAATGTCCTGCTCCTTCAAATAATCTACTCGTATTAGGGCAATCGCCAGATGGGCACCATCGTTGTCTTTGGGTAATATCCCTGTATGGAAGAATTGCATCAACTTCTGCTGGGAATAGATCATTTTTATTTTTGCTGTTTCCAAAATATACTACATATCGGTCTTTCCCTAATTCATTTGGTTTTGAAAATCCATTTACGTCAATGATAATGGGCCATTCCGAATTTGCATATAAGTAATATTGCATTCCAGAGGCATCCATAAAAGCATACATGCTTGCACCACAGCCCTTATAATTTTTCCCTCCAATAAATCCCGCTTGACCATTATCGCATTCAAAACAATTTTTAGCGTTATGTTCAAAACAAGTGGTAGCGCCTGTAAAATAAGATGAAAGAATTTTGAAATTATCTCCAACTGCTCCTTCTGTTTGAAAGCCTTTCCACTCTCCAGTTAAGTTAATATCATAACCGTCATTTTGCATAAGCCTTAATGCTTGATTTAATGAACTAAACGCTTTTCTATATGCTGTTGCATATTGTCGATTTTGAATTTTAGTAATTAAAGTTGGTATTGTCATTGCTGCAACAACACCTATTATTCCTAATGTAATTAAGACTTCTGCAAGAGTAAAACCTGTGTGATTTATTTTGCGTTTGTTTAATATATTTATCATATATTTAGTTTATTTTATAGTTTAATAATTGTCAAGTCTATAAAATATAATTATGGATGAACGATTAAAGATATTAGGTTTGAATATAAAGTTTGCGAGAATGAAAAAGGGTATTTCTCAAGAACAACTTGCGGAATTGGTTGATTTGTCGAGGACAGCAATTAGTTTTATTGAAACAGCTCGACAAAATCCAACGATTTTAAAAGTTATAGATATTGCAAGAGTTTTAGATGTTGATATAAATGAACTGATAAAAGATGTTTAGGTTTGATGGAAAACAAAAGCAGGATGTAGTTAACAACTACATCCTGCTTTGTATTATAAACAATATTTATTACATCATAATATTTTCTAACCCGTAAACAAAATCATTTTTGTCAAATACATGTTTAACAGCCATTACTACTCCTGGCATGTAACATTTTCTATCGGTAGAATCGTGTCTAATTGATAGAGTTTGACCAAATGAGCCAAATAAAACTTCTTGAGAAGCCATAAAGCCAGGCATTCTGATTGAATGAATTTGAATATCAGAATAAGATGTTCCTCCACGAGAACCTTCAATTGTTTCTGTTTCTGGACAATTCCCGCCTTTGAATGAGTCTTTTGCTTCGGACATCATTAATGCTGTTTTAATTGCTGTTCCAGATGGTGCATCTTTTTTCTGATTGTGGTGGTATTCAATAATCTCAGCATTATCAAAATATTTTGCAGCCATTTTGGCAAACATCATCATCAAAACTGCACCAGTTGAAAAGTTTGGAGCAATTAAACATCCTGTTTTATTTTCTGTTGATAATTTTTTCAAATGTTCAATTTCTTCATCTTTTAATCCTGTTGTTCCAATAACAATTTTAATTCCGTTATTCAAACAATATTTAGCATTTTCATAGATAGATGAAGGTTGAGTAAAATCTACCAATACATCAATGGCACAAGCTTTGTGGGCTTCTTCAATTGATTTATAAACATCTCCAGAAATATCTATTTGTGCAACAAGTTCCATTGCAGAATCCGCATTTACAGCTGCACAAACTTCTTTCCCCATTCTGCCCATTGCGCCACATACAGCAACTCTTATCATTGTAAAATCTCCTTTTGTATTAAGTATCTTTTTCGTTTATTTTACAACAAAAAAGGTTAGACTAAAATCTAACCTTTTTGTATTCAATTAAAATTTTGGTTGGATTAGTAGTCCCCAATTGAAGAATCTTCGTCATCTTTTAGTGCCGATAAGTCATCTTTGCAAACAGAATCAAATCCGTCTGGCAACATATCATCATCTGGCCAAACTGTATCGTTATCGTATCTAGCAGAGGCTAGGTTTTCAGAAGCAGAAAGGTCTGAACTTGTCAAAACTGTTTCTGATAAAACGCAACCTGCCATATCACAATCAGTAAAGTTACAATAAATCATTTCGGCATAGCTACAATCTGCACCAGTTAACAAGCTTTCAGAAAAGTCACATTCAGAGACATGAGAACGAGTAAAGTCAACTGAAGTTAAATCAGCTCCAGAGAAATTTACTAATGATAAACTACTATCAGCAAAAGAACTTGAATTTAAGTCAACATCAGAAAAATCAACTTCTTTTAATGACATGTTTGAAAAATCAACTTCGCTTAAGTCAACTTCTTCAACATCTTTTTTCCATTCGTTAAATTTTTCGGGGTCATTTTCAATTAAAGACAACAATTCTTCTTTTGTATAGTCTAACATTCTTATCTCCTTAATAGTATATCTATTTTTCTACTAAATTCATTTGCATTGCTAGAAGCACTGCTTGGGTTCTATTTGTAACATTTAATTTTTTAAAAATACTGCCAAGATGGCTTTTTACTGTTACTTCGCTAAGGACTAATTTTTCTGCAATAGATTTGTTGCTTTCGCCCTGCGTAACTAATAATAAAACATCTTTTTCACGCTTAGTCAAGGAATTGAAATTTTCAGCTTGATTTATTGTAACATTTGGGGCTTGAGTTTGAGATTGTGAACGTTTAGCTCTTCGTAATACCGCTTCAATTCGAGCTAAAAGATTTGGTAAAATGAATGGTTTTACGATATAATCATCTGCTCCAATTTTTAATCCAGAAATCATTTTTTGATCTTCATTTACGGCTGTAACCATAATAACTGGAATATCAGTTGTTGAAGGGTTTTTTCGAATTGCTTTTAATGTTTCCCAACCATTCATATTTGGCATCATAACATCTAATAAAACCAAATCAAAAGTTTTGCCAGAGTTTAAAATATTGAGAGCTTGAATACCATCTAGCGCACAGGTCAAATCGTAACCATAAAAAGGAAGAACCTCTTCAAGATAACGAGGATTGTCATCAACTAATAGAATTTTAGTTAAATCAGACATTGTGAAATCCTTATCCTAAACAATTTGGTATTTTAACGCTTTTAGTGCTGCTTGAAGTCTATCATCAACTTCCAATTTTTGTAAAATACTTGCAACGTGAGCTTTTGTTGTGTTTACACTAATCACAAGATGCTGAGCAATTTCCATATTACTATAACCTTCTGTCATAAGTTTCAAGATTTGAGCTTCTCTTGCGGTTAGGTCATAATTTTTGTAAGAAGTTTCTGGTACATCCATTTTTGTATTAGACGTTGCTTGAAGTACAATATGGGCAATACTTGGATCAAACCATGCTGCTCCGTCTGCTACAGATTGTACAACTTGAACAAGTCTTTGAAGATTGATTTCTTTTGAACAGTAAGCATTTGCGCCAGCTTTCAAACTGTTTAAAACTTCTTTTTCGTCATTGTGAGATGTTAGAATGATGATTTTTGCGTCTTTTCTCATTGAGTGGATTGCTTTTGTTGCTTCAATTCCATTCATGTTTGGCAATCCTAAATCCATAATAACTAAATCAATTTCATTGTTTTTAAAGATTTCAAGAGCTTCCTCAGCAGAAGATGCTTCATAAATTGTTCCGATAAAATCAACATCTTCAAATGTTGTTTTTAACCCAAAACGAGTTAATTCGTGGTCTTCAACAATTAAAATATTTTTCTTCATATACTAAGTTCCTCTTTTGCTAAATCATAATCAGGATTTAAGTCCAAACTTTTTTCAAAATTTTTACGAGCATCAGCTGTTAAGCCTTTATTTTTCAAGACTAACCCCAAATAATAATAGTATCTAAAATCAATTTCGTCAATATATTTGGCAATCCCTAAGAATGATTGAGCTTTGTCATAATCTTCTTGGGTAATAGATATTCTTGCTAAATCTACCCAGCCTGCACTAAAGTTTGGATTGATTGCAACAGCTTTTTTTAGATAGGTTACTTCTCTATCTTTTTCAAGTAAAGCCATTTGGTAGTATGCTTCGTAAGAATTTGATGCAACTCTCAAAACTCTAGAATATAATTCTTTTGCTTTTTTTACGTTATTCATTTTTTGATAAACTTGCGCAAGTTTAATTTCTGCATTGTGAGATGAATCTTTGCTACAAGCTCTCTTGTAATAACCTTCTGCAAGTTTGTAATCTTTATTTCTAAATGCAACATCTCCAAGAACAATCAATGCTCTATAATTTGATGGGTCAATATCAATAGATTTTAGTGCATAATCTTGTGCTTTTTCAAATTCTTTCAACTTGAAATATACAAGTGAAGTTAAGGCATAAACCTCTTTATTGATATTTTTCTTTCCAGAGATTGATGCTTGTAGAACTCTCAAAGATTTGTTGTATTCTCCCTCGTAATAATAGTAATAAGCAAGGTGATATTTCTTCCAATAATCATTTTTTGCAGCTTTATACAAGATGTATTGTTGAGATGAATGAAGCTCATTATCGAAAACTACAGTATTAATTTCACTTGATTCTAAATCATTTAAAGCTTTAACCCCATCTTGTGGTTTCCCTGATTGTGCAAGTATTTCAGCCTTTAACCTTTTATAATTTATATTTTTAGGGTTTTTAGAAATTGCAGAATCAATAAACTTTTCAGCCTGTTTTACATCCCCATTTTTCATACTTCCGAAAGCTGCAAGATAGTTTGCATAATCTGATTCAGAAAGTAGGGAAGTTTGTTTCATTAGTTCGGCTGTTGCTTCTCTACTTTGGTCATTGTACATGATATTTGAATAAATTTCTGCCAAGTAAATTTGATCTTTGTATGTCAAGTTATAATTTGGGAAATAGAAGTTTTTAACATCTTCTTCAAGCAAAGATGCAATTTCTTCATCTTGAATTTTTGACATTGCTAAATCTGCCAAGTTGAAAAATCCGATAGAAGCCATTTCTTGAACTAATCTCATATAGATATAATCACTTGGCTGAATATTTTCTATTAACATTCTAAAATCTTGATAGGAAGAGCGCACATTGCTTTGCATAAACTTATCCATTGCAATAGTGTATTGGTTTTTGATTGCGTTTTTAGTTAGTGTTCCTCTTTTTAAATCATAAGTAGGTTGAGAAATTGTTTCAATAAAAGTTGAAGGATTGTGCTCTAACGGATTGACAGGCTTTATTGTCCCAAAATCAAGTGCCAATGTTGGTTGAAGAGTCATTGATAAAAGCAAAGAAATAATTAAATATTTTTTCATAATTTATTGCTCCTTCTCTTCTGTTTTTTGTGTCTTGCCCAAGTAATAATAGTTGAATAAATCCACAATTTTTTGATTTTCTTCTGATAATTTTTCAGAATTTACAAATCTGTAAATAGACATCAAATCGTATTGTTTTAAGAGCTCTTCATCATTTGGATTCATTTGTCCATTGTACTCAGATAAAAATACTCGTATGATTTTGCTACAAGGAATTGACATGAAAGTATCAACTAAATTTTTGTCAAAGTGAGAACCCGCACCCTTCATCAAAATATCTAGAACATTTGCAATTGGCATTTTATCTCTGTAGTGACGTTTTGAAGTGATTGCATCAAAAACATCTGCAACAGCTAAAATTCTACCGCCAAGAGTAATTTCTTCTCCTTTTAGGTGTCTGTAATAACCTGTTCCATCCCATTTTTCATGATGTGAACAAGCCATTTCTGTAATTATTCTAAAGTCTGGGGACATATAGATTTTGTTCAAAATATTATGAGTAATTCTTACGTGTTCTTGAATATGTTTGTATTCTTCATCTGTAAGTTTTCCTTCTTTTTGTAGAACAGAATCTCTAATTCCGATTTTTCCAATATCATGAAGAATTGCCGCTTTTTCTACTAAGCTTCTGTCTTTTGCACTCATTCCAACGGCTTCTGCTAGAAGTGATGAATACATTCTAACTCTTGTTGAATGACCAGCCGTAATCTTATCTCTCGCATCGATTGATGTTGCAAGGGTATCAATAAAGCTTTCAAATAGTAACTTTTGTTCACGGTAAAGTTGTAATTGTTGGTCGAATAGTTGGGCATTTTCAAGAGCTATACTTGCGCTTCCTCCAATTGCGATTAGCAAATCTTCATCATTTTTAGTGAAAACTCCATCAATTTTATTCAAAACTTGGAAAGCACCAATAATCTCTTTGTTGTTATTCATTATTGGCATACAAAGAATTGTTTTTGTGCGGTATCCTGTTTTGTTATCGACTTCTGGATTAAACCTTGGGTCTTGATAAGCATCGACAATGTTAAGCGTTTCTCCGCTTTTTACAACATAACCAGCAAGTCCTTTGTCTGCAGGAAATCTGATTTCTTGACTTGAATTTAATCCTAATGCAACTTTTGACCACAATTCATCTGTATCCTTATCCCATAAGAAAACAGTACAGCGGTCAGCTTGGATTGCATTTTTTGTTTCTTCGGCAATAACTCTCAAAAGCTCATCAATATCCGTTAGGGCTGTAATTGAACGGCTAATTTTTACAAGTGAAACCAAAGGGTCACTTTTTGTTGGAAGAGAATAATCCATTCCATTTTGTAGTTGTCTAATTCTTGTATTTATGGTGTCAGAAAGGCTATATTTATCTTCTTCAACGGAGAGTTTAAGGGCATTGTTATAGTGAATTATTGCAACATCTTTATTGTTTTCTGCAAAATGAATATTTCCGAAGATAAGTTCATTTATGAGTTGTGCTGTAATGCTGTTAGCTCTTGTTGCCATAAAAGTTCCATCTTGAAGCATTGCAATTGCTTTTTCGTAATCATATTTGCCTTGAGAATAATCCAAAAAGGAAATCAAGCTTAAACAGATAGAAATCCCTTCTGTAAAGTGTTCTGTTTTAAATATTTCGTACGCTTTATTGACTTGTTCTTGCGCAGTGAAATAATTTTTTTCATCAATTAAATCTAATCCAGATTTAATTAACTTTTCTGCCTCTTCTGTTTTAACTCTGCCTTCTACCATAAATCTTAATCACCCTTTCTTATATTGTACAATATTTTTCATTGAATTTCAAATAATAAATGTTGTAATAGGGTTGAAACTATTGTGGTAAAAGTATTCAGTTAGAGATACTTCCATGACATTTACGATTAGTTGTTTCCCTCCCCAAGGGTGGAGGGATTAAGGGAGAGGGGTTGATTGAATAATAGTCTATAAGTCAATAAGTGGATAAGTCTATAAGTCCTTTACAAAAAGGCTTTAAGGCACTAAGGCACTGAGTTCTTTATGTAATTAATCCGTCATTCTGAGCGAAGCGAAGAATCTCAAACTGAACAAATATGTCATGCTGAAACATGTTCAGGGTGACAGTATTGCATAGTTTGAAAAAATAGAACATCATTCCTCTCCTAGGGACACTAGCTGAACCGACGAAACGTAGTTGAGTCGTGTGAAACTGCGTGCCGTATGGCTGAGGTTAGGAGAGGGGTTGATTGAATAATAGTCTATAAGTCAATAAGTGGATAAGTCTATAAGTCCTTTACAAAAAGGCTTTAAGGCACTAAGGCACTGAGTTCTTTATGTAATTAATCCGTCATTCTGAGCGAAGCGAAGAATCTCAAACTGAACAAATATGTCATGCTGAAACATGTTCAGGGTGACAGTATTGCATAGTTTGAAAAAATAGAACATCATTCCTCTCCTAGGGACACTAGCTGAACCGACGAAACGTAGTTGAGTCGTGTGAAACTGCGTGCCGTATGGCTGAGGTTAGGAGAGGGGTTGATTGAATAATAGTCTATAAGTCAATAAGTGGATAAGTCTATAAGTCCTTTACAAAAAGGCTTTAAGGTACTAAGGCACTGAGTTCTTTATGTAATTAATCCGTCATTCTGAGCGGAGCGAAGAATCCAGCTGATTTTTATTATTAGTTTGTAGTTCGGCTTTACTTAATCCGACATGTTTAACTGTTCACTTTTTTTCTTATTCCAAATTAATCCCCAAACAATCCCAATTGTAAAGAAATGTAAATATGAATTTCAAAAGGCTGAAACCCAGTTATAATGCCCTATATGATATGATATGATATGATATGATATGATGTGGTGGGGTGTGGCAATTATAAATCCTTAAAATTTTTTATAAAGGAGTAAGGGAAATCGATTTAATTTACGGGGATTATTTAAAAAATTATTAAGGAGAAAAATTGTTATGGCAAACGTATCAAAATTATTTGGATTAACAGGAAAAGTATTGGGTGCAGCAAAAAGAGTTACATTGCCACCAAAAGCAACAAAAGGTTTAATTTTCGGGGCAGGAGCATTGACTGGTTCAGTAGCAACATATAGCCTATTTGCAGGTCAAAGACCAACAACTTCAGAACCACAACAAGTCGCAAGTAAACCTGCAGCACCAAAAGCAGAAGCTAAAAAAGAACCAGAATTTGAGTATGCAAAACCAAAAATTGGTGAGGATGGTATTGTAAAAGCTGATACTTCCTACTATGCAGGTACAAAACAACCAGAAGTGATTACATATATGGATAAGGATGGAGATCCTGTTCGTGATACAGAATTAAATAAGCAAGGAAAATTAAAGGGCTTCACCATTTATGGTAACGGTGGGTATGACCATTATGATGCAAAAGGTGAAAGAGATATTAAAACTAGAAAAGGCTCAGATGAATCTTGGACAATGGATTATAAATCAGAACATGGTTCTTGGCTAAGGGCTAAATATGATGCAGAAGGACGTCCAGTACATCATGAATTTGAACACAAAATAGATGATAATTTGTATGTCCCAGCTGCTATTGATTATACATACCATAAAGATGGTTCTGTAACTACTAGGGATTCTAGATTGCAAACAGAAGAAACAGTTGATAAAAATGGAAAAACAATCAAAGAAAAGAAATATGATGACAAAGGAGTTTTGGAGTACACAGTAGTTCCAAAATACAATAAAGATGGTGATGTTATTAAAAATGACACTATCAGAAATAAATAGTAAAGTTTAAGATAATTTTGTAACTATGTAAGGGAAAATTTGAAAGGAAAAATAAATGATAAAATTTGGATTAGAGGATTTTGTAAAAATAGGAAAATCTGTAGTTTATCCCAAAGGAACTGTAGTTTCTAGATACAAGGGTGTAGGTATCATGGAAGGAGGCACTTTTTCTAAATTAGTAGAATTACCTAAAACTCATCCGTTGAGAGATAACGGTATTGGAGCATTTAGATTAGATAAATATGAAGGTTCTAAGACATTGCAACTCTTTGATACCAAAGGACAATATCTTACTCTTGGTGACACTTCAGATATTAAGACTTTGCTTCGTATGGCGAAAGAATCAGAGTTCAAATTATCTGTAATATCATAAATATATGAAAAAGAAGTATAATATAATAATCACAAAAGGTCAGTCAAGCAAAGCTGACCTTTTTATTTTTTATGAGAACTTGTATTTTTTAGAGGTGCATGTTCTGCCGACAGTATAAATCAGCTGGATACTTCGCTCTGCTCAGCATGACATTTGCGATGATTAGTTGTTTCCCTCCCCAAGGGAGGAGGGTTAGGGAGAGGGGTTGATTAGAAAAAAGAAAAAATGAACATTGTAATTATCGATGTTGCTATATCAATTATATTGAATTTGTCATTTAACATAATTATTTAAGAGAAATAATGTAGCTGTATGATGTAATTAGCAGGGGAAATGGTATATTTTAAGGTGAGAGTAAATAAAAATGAGGTGAAATATGGCTGATACTTTACAGACTATTAAATGTCCTGCTTGTGGCAAGGAAATGGAAAAAGTTTTTATTCCTACAGAAGGTATAAATCTTGATATTTGTACTCAAGGTTGTGGTGGAATTTTCTTTGACAACAGAGAGTTAGAAAAATTTGACGAAAAGAATGAAGATATTTCAAAAATTCTAGAAAAACTTGAAGGGAAAAACTTTATCGATGTATCAGAAGATGCAGTAAGAATTTGCCCAAGTTGTGGTCAAAAAATGGTAAAAAATCACTCAAGTATCCACAATACTATTGAAATTGATGAATGTTATGCCTGTGGTGGAAAATTCCTAGATAGAGATGAACTTATTAAAATTCGTGAAGAATATGACACTGAAGAAGATAGAAGTGAAGATGTTATTAGAGAGATGTATAGAACCGTTGGTTGTGAATTGGCTGAACAAGATAGAAGATATGCTGCAATAAAACCAAATAGATCTTTATTACGTTCAATCGTTTCTAAAATTATTGAGGGTTAAATATCCAGATAAGTTACCTAACTCTTTGTAATATCCAGAGTTGAGTAATTCATAAAATCTATTACAAGTATGAGGGGCTATAGTTTGAATCTTTTTAGGGTTTAGATATAGCCCTTCTATTAGTCTAGCAAATAATTCTGTAGGTTTTTGATAATATTTTTTTAGTTTGTTAATTTTTGCTGAAATTCGGGCTTGCTTCTTTTTCCAAGAGTTTAGCCTGATATAGGCTGCAAAAGCTTCTGGCATGTCGTAGAAATCTTTTTCAATGTTTTCAATTGAATATACTTCTGTTTTTTTGAAAAATACTCCCGTAACAAGTTTTACTCTGTCATATTTCAATAAATACTTAGCATTTGAATTTTTTATGTATTTGTCAAATTCTTTGAATTTTTTTGAGCGTTGAAAATTCGGATAAGTTTTTTTTATTATATTTTCTTGTTCTAATATTTTTTCTTTGATGAGTTCCTTGTGGTGTTCAAGTCTTTCGCATTTTGCATTTTTATCAACAAATAGTGTTACTTCAATCAATTCTTCTTTATATTGGGCGGTATTTGTATCCTTAAATAGAACTTCTAGAGTTCCTCCTGTGCGGAGCATTTGTGGTTCAATTTGAGAATGGATATAGTGCGCAAATTCGTGTAGTAATGTTGGCATAATTCTGCATTCTGGAATGTTTTTAGAAATATCAATGCGATTTTTCATATAAAAACCTTGGTGCCCACGAGCTTTTGTGCTGGTGTGAACCTCAATTCCTAAACTTTTTAAATATCTGATTAACTCTTTTTCTCTTAATCCCATAGGTCTATTATATTGCAAAAAATTAGCGGAGATGAATTAGAAAATCCAAATCCGCTAATTTTATTATTATTTTTTGAGTTTATTAGTCTTCTTTTTCAAATTGGTCTTTGCCAACTGAGCAAAGTGGACAAACATAATCATCTGGTAAATCTTCAAACTTTACGCCATCATTTTCTGCTGGATCATAAACATAACCACATACTGTACAAACCCATTTTTCCATAATTAATCATTTTCCTTTCTCTTTTTACAGTCACTACATATACCATGAAATACTATATCATGACTTTTCACTTCAAAGCCCATAGCCTCTTGGGTATTTTTTACCAAGTCTGGAGCTACTCCAGCTGGCACATCAAAAACTCTTTTACATTTTTCACAAATAAAATGATAATGCTCAAAAGTATTGTGGTCAAAGTGAGCTGAAGGTTCTAAGCCATCAATTTTTTTTATCAATCCTGCTTCTGCGAGTTGATTTAAGTTTCTATATAAAGTCGTTATTCCAACATTTGAATTTTCTTTTTTTAGAAATTCCAAAAGAGTTTCGGCTGTCGGGTGGACAGCATTTTGAGTTAAAACATCAAGTATTTTTTCTCTTTGTTTGGAATAATTCATAAATCACCTAAATTGATAACTATTATCATTTTACTTGGTATTTAAGTTTTTGTCAATGGTTACACTGTTGCAGTTTCTTTTGCCAGTTTTTCTTCAACATCTTTTTTAACTTGATATTCTGGGCTAAAGTGTCTAACGGCAAGCATTATTGCAGGAGCTAAAATGCCTAGAGCTCCGATACATGCTCCCATATTTTTCAATACTGCTGTTTTCTTGAAGTTTCTAACAGATTTGAAGAATTCATCTAAAGATTCTCCAGATTTTTCGTATTGGTTAAGAAGTTTTTCTAACTTGGCGCTAACACCTCTTAAATCGCTTAAATCAATGTATTTTCTAGTATCAACTTTATTAGTCTTTTTCGCAAAGAATAATTTATCTTCTTTTAGCATTTGGATTACGTCAGAATCTTTAGCAAAATCAATTACGATGTTTTTATTTTCTGGTTTTACTGCGAATTTGTAAATATCAACATCCGAAACATCAGCAGCCTTAAATTCTGCTAGGTGTTTTTTAAGAGTTCCATCTTTAAATGATTCTTTCAATTTGTCATTAAAGATTACTCTTGCATCTAGGTCAATTGATTTTCCTTTTTTATCTGCGTGTTTTTCAAGTGCTTTAGAAATCATTGGTCCAGCAAAATACATAAATGCCCAGAAGCTTCCTTCCTTGATAACATAGCCAAAGAAGTCTTGAGGGTTTCTTGCGTGAGTAAGTCTTTCACCAGTAATTGAGGCATCAACAATCATAAGATTTTTTACTGGGTCAAATATAAAGTCTTGCACTCCGCCAGTGAATGATACTTTCGCTGGGTTTTGAGCATTCTTTGTTTGTTGTGTTGCTTTTGTGTTCTCTTCTTTTTTATTAGCTTTCCCTGTGAAGGTGTCTTGCATTTCTGGATGTTTTGCAAGGTAGTCTTTTTTAATTTGGTTTTCTGTATATTGGTGTCTAAATTTAGTCAAACCAAAGTATGTTAATGTTGTCAAAATAGTTGATGCTGCAAATTTTGCGATATTCAAGCTTTTTGCCATTTTTTGATGTGCTGTTGCGTATTCAATACTTTCTTTAATGGCTTTAGTTGGTGCAAATTCTTTTGCTGCTGCTAAAATTTTTGGATTTTTAAATAATCTTACATCTACTTTTGGATCAATTTTTGCTGGTTTGAACATTACTTTATCCAAAAGAAATTTGTATGTTGGAATACCCCCAAGCCAAATAGCTTGAGTTCCGAATTCATCAATAAATCTATCTTTTCCCTCTACTGTATCCCCTGCAATATATGAAGCTGCTGTTAAACCGCAACTGTTAGCTACGTCTTTGATAGCTAGTGGAACTAGAGAACTATTATTTCCTAGTGTGGAGTATATTGTACTTGCTGTTATATTTGGTATCATTTTTACTTTCTTCCTTTTACAGGGACAAAAATCCCCGCCTCAACTTGTGTATTACAAGCCCCAAATTAAATTCATCAATTTCACGATTGGAGCATTCGCTTTTATTGTTGAGTTTCGTCGAATATTTTTATGTTTCATTTCTTCTACCTTCACCTTATTACTAAATTCTGTAAACTTGAATAATTGCCCTTTTTACAATTTATTTTTACCTTTTGTTACAAAAACAAGACCTCGAAATATATTCAAGGTCTTGTTTTAAAACTTATGCCAACGCAAGAATTGATGCCTCGTTATTAAAACAAGCCTTTCAAACATCTTCTGCTACGTCGGTTTTGATTATTCATAAAAAGATTCCTATATTAGTTTACCTCTTAAAACTACCACAATAGTAATGGAAAATCAAGTGTATAAAATACAATTTATTTAAAAATGTTACATTCGTGCCATTTGTGTTTGGAAAATATATACTAAATACGAATGAGAATAAATAATTGGAGAAAATAAAATGTTTCCAGAAGATGAAAACCAAAATCATCCAGAAGAAAATGAAAATAATCAGCAAGAACTAGAAAGTGATGAAACAACCATTGAGGATTTTTTAGATAAATTTACAGTTACTAAAAAAGAGGAGAAAAAGGTCTTTATCACTCAACATGATAATAATTCAGGCGAAGGAGAAGAAGCTCCCGAAAGTATTGCTTATAAGTTCAATTGGGGTGCATTTTTGTTCAATTGGATTTGGGCTATCAAATATAAAAAGTGGTGGCTTTTAGCTATTCCTGTGATGTTGTTTATTCCTTATGGATTTATTCCTGCGGGAGTTCTTTGCATTTGGGCAGGCATGAAAGGGAATCAATGGGCTTGGGAAGAAGTTCAGTATGAAAATGAAGAGGACTTTCATGAAGCTCAAAAAAAATGGGTCAAAGCGTGGTTTGGAATTTTGTCAGTACTTATTGTAATTGGACTTATTGTTTTGGGTTCAATGCCAAAGCAAAAACAAGTTGAAACCCAAGAATCAATGACCTCATTCACTTCTACGACAAGAGAAATGAAAATTCCTGATGAGGTTTACAAAAATACAACAGCTCAAGATAAGTATAATGACCTTTTAAATTCTGATAAATATATTATTTATTGGGTAAGATATAAAAATGATTTTGAAAATTCTAACTTAGAGTTTATTCAAAAGAAAATGGAAGAAAGAAAAGAACTTATAAAAGATAGATTTATTTTAGTTCCAACTTTAGTGGAAATTCATGATGCAAGTGGCAATTTGATTGAGTCTAGAAAAAATATTCAAATGGATAAATATGACTTAAAAGCGCACTGTGAAAATCAAGACAAAACATGCTTTGAAGGTTGGTTGTATGAAAATTGTTATAATAAATACTGTGTAATCAATCCAAAAACAAAAGCATTTATCAAGATTGGCGGAAAGAAAAATGTTATTCCGCAAGCGGTTAAAGCTGCAAATAGATGGGATTTAAATAAATAAAGATAAATTGAAGTATTGAAAATTTTTATAAAACCCTAACAAAATATTTTTTGTTGGGGTTTTTAATTTTTCAAGGAAATTTTAGATGAATATTAATACGAAATTTAATTCAAATCATAATACTCAAAATTTTGCTGGAGTAAAGTTAGCTAATCCAGATTTTAAAAGCGCAAGAAATATAATGCTCCAACTTCAACGTGTTGGTTTTGATTGCTTAGGGCATAAAACAAGATATTGTAGTAACACAATGCAAGAAAAGATGAGGATGGCAAAATTTGTCAGAGAGGGAAGTCCTTTTGGGGATAAGGAATATGGCATTCTATTTTTACCTTGGAGTAGAGAAACATATATAATGGCAAATCCAAAAGATGAAGTTTCAATATATAGAATTTTAAAACAATACGACGACGATGTTGTGTTAAATTTTTTAATTTAAATATTTGTAAATCAATAAATATTTAAATTAACCCCCACCACAAACTTTGCAAGGCTTACCACCATTACGAATAGCTTTTTGTTTTTCAATTTTTATACAATTTTTAGTACAACGTTTTGCCCATTGGCAATATGGAGCATGGTACTTTTGTGTTTTGGTATTATAAACAACTGTATTTGCAAATGTTGGAGTACTGATAAATAAGATAAGTCCTGTAAATATAACAGTTATGATTCTTTTCATTTTATGCACCTATTTCCCTCGTCACTTTATTAAAATTATTACCTGTTAAATTACTTTTTAATATTATAATATTCTAAAACTTTGTCTGATAACTTATGTCCATTTTTTTTGTAATCAAACGAAGTTTCTGAGTTTCCTTGAAAACCAATAGAAGCATCAACATTAACATATTCTTTTTCCCCTAATGAAATTAGAGTTTCATCTTCTATTGCCCCTTTAGGAATATCAAAATCTTTTTCTAGTTCTTCTTTCACAAGTAAATTCAATGTTAATTGCTCTTTTTCTGTTAAATCGTTAAACATTTATTTCTCCTTTCTTTTTATTCTATATAGTTTTTTCAGAATTATTTATATATTCAAGCACTGAAATAATATCATCTATTGTTTTTCTATTACTAGAATTTATATGAATAATAGAATTTTGAAGTTGGTTAAGATAAATATTTATAGTATAACTTGAATTTATTTTTGTATTGTATGTTGTTGACATTGTTCTGCTTCCACTACTTCCAATAACTGCACCTGTTGCCGAATTCCCTATCAATAATTGTGATGCAACAGC
>CAVAPR010000012.1:16545-64441 GCA_963590665.1 Candidatus Methanomethylophilaceae archaeon | reverse complement strand
CTGAAAAGAAAGTTACTGTTGAAGAAGTTAACGCTGCTTTGAAAGAAGCTGCTGATGGTCACGTATTATGCTATTCAGATGAACCATTAGTTTCAACTGACTACATCGGTTCTCACCAATCTTCAACTGTTGACTCATTATTAACAAGAGTTATGGGTGACAACATGGTTAAAGTTATTTCTTGGTATGATAACGAATGTGGTTATTCTACAAGATTAGCTGAAACTACATTGATGGTTGCTGAAAAATTATAATTGATTTTATAATTTGGATAAACTTGAAAACGGTCTTGAACATTTGTTCAAGACCGTTTTTTGGTATAATAATTGTGCTAAAAAAGCGCCATTCTTTTTTTAGAATGGCGCTTAAAGTATAGTTATTTAACAACCTTATTCAAACCGTGTGGTTTATCTACGTTTCGGTGCATTCTTAATGCGATTTGTAGTGCTAAAAGTTGAATAATAATTGCGATACAGAATGTTTTAACAATTGGTTTTTCGCAATCAATATTTATATTATATGTTGATTTAACTTGGTTTGTTCTATTTCCAATTACACAAATTGGTGGATTATAGCTTTCTTTTATTTTGTTTAAGTTTTTTGTTGCAGTATAAGTTAAATCGTCATTCAAAATATAAACAAGTACTGCGTTTTTGTTATTCAAAACCGCAACATGACCGTGCATAAACTCGCCCAAAATTGCAGATGTTGTGCTAATATATGATGTTTCTTTGATTTTTAAAGATGCTTCTTTTGCAAGTGCATAAGATTGACCATCTGCGGTCATAATTATATTTTTGAATTTTGATAAAAATCTTGCAAGTTGTTTGATTTTTGGTCTAAGTTCAAATGCCTTATTTATATATGATGGAATGGTCTTCAAGTCTAAAATATAATCATAGACATCAATTCCTTTATTCTGTGCAAATTTTAGAGCCAAAAGTGTTGAGCATAACAATTGAGAGGTGAAAGATTTGGTTGCTGCGATACTTTTTTCTTCACCTGCAAGACAGGCAATTTTGTAATCAGAAGCATTCCAGATTGTAGAATTTTCCTTATTAGTGATACAAAGAGTTTTTACTCCATGTTCTTTTGCTTTCTCTAAGGCACTATTTGTATCAGTAGTTTCTCCAGATTGGGTAATGAAAATGTACAGAATATTTTCATCATGAGCAATTGTGTTTTCAAGTAAAAACTCGCTTGAATAAACTGCGCTTGCTTCAATTTTTGAAATTGTTCCAAATAATTCTGCAGCATATCTTGCGCAATGGTATGAAGAACCACTTGCAACTAAAATTATTCTACTGATATTTTGTGGCAAATCAATAGAAATATTTCCATCTTCTGTTACGTACGCTTCAATAATGTGTTTTGAAATTTCAGCTTGTGCCAAAATTTCTCTTTCCATACAAGTTCTTTTTTTTCTAAAATTAAAAAGCATCTTTCATTCCTTCTCTTTAATTAAAAAGGTCATAGAAATATAACTATGACCTTTTAAGTTATTTATTCAAAATTATCCAATAATTTCTCTAAGTAATTGGTTAACTGTTTTAGGGTTAGCTCTACCCTTTGTTTCTTTCATTACTTGACCAACGAAGAAACCTAACAAGTTAGTTTTACCATTTTTATAAGCTTCAACTTCGTTTGGATGAGCATCTACAACTTTTTGAACAAGCTCTTTAATTGCTCCTTCATCTGAAATTTGGCTCAAGCCTTTCTTTTCAACGATTACAGAAGCTTTTGTACCATCTTTTAACATTTCAATAATGATTTGTTTCCCGATGTTATTTGAAATTGTTCCTTTTTCAATCAATGAAATTAATTCAGCTAAGTTTTCTGGAGTTAATTTTGTATCAGTGATTTCAATGTGGTCTTCTTTCAAGTATGCTGCAATTTCACCCATAATGAAGTTAACAGCTGTTTTAGGGTTAGCGCCAAGTTCTAGAACTTTATCAAAGAATAAAGCTAAGCCCATTTGTTCAACAATTACGCTTGCATCATATTCGCTAAGACCAATTTCTTGGTATCTAGCACGTTTTTGACTAGGTAATTCTGGCATTTCTGCTTTAATTCTTTCAACCCATTCTCTCGAAATTTCTAAAGGCATCAAATCTGGTTCTGGGAAGTATCTGTAATCGTGAGCATCTTCTTTTCCTCTCATTGAACGAGTTTCACGAGCATTGTCATCCCATAATCTTGTTTCTTGAACAACTTGTCCGCCTTCTTCAACTATTTCAATTTGTCTTTCGATTTCGTATTCAATAGCTCTTTGTAATGCTGCAAAAGAGTTTACGTTCTTGATTT
Organism: Candidatus Methanomethylophilaceae archaeon; assembly: GCA_963590665.1. GTDB lineage: Bacteria > Cyanobacteriota > Vampirovibrionia > Gastranaerophilales > Gastranaerophilaceae > Zag111. The sequence continues at coordinate 62,137 of CAVAPR010000012.1, read as the reverse complement.
CAGCACGAGTTCCAAACTCTTTAGAACCTTTTGGCATAATTGAAATGTTTGCATCACATCTCATTGAGCCTTCTTCTAAGTTTCCGTCACAAACACCAATATATCTAACGATGTTTCTTAATTCTTCCATATAATTTTTTGCTTCTTCAGAACTTCTCATATCTGGTTCAGATACGATTTCCAAAAGTGGAGTTCCAGCTCTGTTTAAGTCAACAAGTGAATATGTAGAACCAGCAAGTCCGTTAGCTCCTGCGTGAACAAGTTTACCCGCATCTTCTTCTAAGTGAGCACGAGTGATGCCGATTCTTTTTCCGTTAATATCTAAGTGACCGTTTACACAAATTGGCTCATCGTATTGAGAAATTTGGTAACCTTTTGGAAGGTCTGGATAGAAATATTGCTTTCTATCAAATTTGCAGCGTGATGGGATTTCACAGTTTAAAGCTAAACCTGTTAAAATTCCCATATTAACACATTCTTTATTCAATACAGGTAAAACCCCTGGCATACCTAATGTAATTGGACTTGTCAAAGAGTTTGGTTCTTGTCCAAATTCATTTTTATCTGGTGCAAATATTTTAGATTTTGTTTTTAATTGTGCGTGAACTTCCAAGCCTATCACGACTTCGTATTTGTCTCTTAGTTCTTGATCCATTGTTATTTTATCTCCTTATTTGACTTAATTTTACCACAAAGGGTCAAATATTGCAGTAAAATTGTTGGATTTTATCTTGCGTAAATTGCGTTTTTATCAACATCTAGGATTGATGGTTTATAATTTTTTAAGTACTCAATTGCTTCTGCTGGAGTTTGTGCGATAAAGTAAATTTTTCTCATATTTTTATTAGCAAATTTTTGTTCAATAATTTCTTCAAAAAATTCATTTAGTTTGTTATAAAAGCCGTTTGTGTTTAAAATGATTATTGGCTTCTTGTTATAGCCAAGCTGTTTTTGTACAATCATCTCGGAAATTTCTTCTAGTGTTCCAAATCCCCCTGCTAGAGTAATAACCGCATCAGAAATTTCATCAATCTTAGCTTTGCGTTCTCTCATCCCCGCAGTTATTATAAATTCATCACAGCCTTCTGTAAAAACTCCCATATTATGAAGTTTTTCTGGCATAACTCCTGTGATTTTCCCTCCGTGTTCTTTAACTTGTGAAGCGCAAGCCCACATCAATCCGAGATTACTTCCACCATATACGATGTCATAATCATTTTGACCTAATAATTTCCCGAGTTCTTTTGCATCTTCATAATACACTTCGTCTAAGAAATTTGAAGAAGATGCAAATACGCAAACTCTTTTTATATTGTTATTCATTAAATTCTCCGCCTATTCTGTAATAATATGAACAAGAAACTCCTGTTCCCGTTTCGGAACAATCTTTTTTGACATTATCAATATTCCAACCAGCGCCAATTGGTGTGATTTTACCATCAACAAAAATATTTATTCCGTAGATGTCTTTCCCCCAAGTGTTTGGCCCTTTTAAGCCATTCATGTCAAATAGCATGATAAACCCAGGGTGATAAATATCGTCATCCTTAATATCTTTTATTCCAACAATAAGTCCGCTACTTGAATTATATAACTTGTCAAAATAGAATGGGTCTTTGGAATTTACTTTGTTTCCATTCATATAATATTGGTTATATTTTGTTTTGAGAGTATCTTCTTCTTGGATTCTAAGGTATGGTTTTACCAAAGTAATCATCATTTGCTCACGTTCTTCATTTGTCTTTGCTCTATGGAAACCTTTTACAATATTTTCGTTTGCTTGCGCAGTCATTGCCGTAAACATATAATCCACTTTGTTGTAAGTTTCATTCCACTTGTGAATATATGCTGCTTCCTTTGAAGAAATAAATGATGACGGTATCAAAAGAAGTACGATTGCAAAAATAACAAAGATTGTTATAGAATATTCAATTTTCCAAAATCGTTTTCTCATAAATTCTTATGCCATATCAATTCTTTTTTTCTCTGCTACAAGTTTTTCGTAAACCCATTCTGGAACAAAGTTTTTCCCAAGGATAATTTGTCCATTCATGATGTTTGGAGCGTGAAAATCAGAACCTCCAGTAACGATAAGTCCAAGATTTTCAGCCATTGAAGAAAAGTATTCTACACATGCTGGAGAATGTTTTCTGTGGTAAGCTTCAATTCCTCGGAGTCCATAATTCATAAGTTCCTTAATCAATGGTTCTGCAATTTCTAAATCGTGAGGATGGGCAATTACTGGAACTCCGCCTGCATCATAAATTATTTCGACGGCATCAAAAGGTGTTACTGTTTTTCTTTGAACATAAACAGGGGAATCATCATGAATATATTTTGCATAAGCATCCATAACATTGTTTGTTCCGCCAGCATTTGTTATTGCCTTTGCAATGTGCGGACGTCCAATACTTCCGCCTTCTGCAACAAGTTTTTTTATGTCTTCAAACTTGATTTTAATCCCTTCTTTTTTTGCAAGAAGTGCAATAATTTCTTTAGTTTGTTTAATTCTGGCTTGTTGTTGATTTTTTAATAGTTCGACAAAATCTTTATCTTTGGTATTCATAAAATATCCCAAGATATGAACTTCGTGATTTTTGTACAAAGTATTAACTTCAATACCTCGAATAACTTCAATTTTGTTTTCTAAATGATTATCTTTGATGTGTTTTTGGGCGACATCATAGGCTAAAACATTATCGTGATCGGTAATAGCGATAGCTTGCAAGCCGACATCTATTGCCGTATCCACAATTTTCTCTGGAGAAAAAACTCCATCCGAGAAATATGTGTGAATATGTAAATCAGTCCTCATTTCCACTTTCCTCTTCTAAATTACTTCTACTACAAAAAATTCTTTTAATAGAAAGGGCTTTCCCTGTAGAGGAATCAATGAGAACTTCTACTGCATTAACTTGAGTTGTTTCACCCTTTGCTACTTCGTAACGTTCAGGAATAGCTGTTAAAAATCTAGATAGAGATGTTTGGTAATCCATACCAATTACTCCGTCGGATGCTCCACAAAAACCTGCATCTGTAATGTATCCCATTCCGTTTATAATACTTTCATCTGCTGTTTGAACGTGGGTATGTGTGCCCCAAAAAGCACTTGCCCCAAGTTCAGCGCAATATTTCCCAAAACAAATCTTTTCTGCTGTTGCTTCTGCATGAAAATCGATTACTATGATTGGTGTAATTTGTTTTATTCTTTCAATTTCTTCTTTAACCATTAGCCATGGAGAATCTACCAAGTTCATAAAAACTCTGCCTAGAACATTGATTACTCCAATTTTAAAACTTCCCATATCAAAAATTCTACTTCCAACCCCTTTTGTCCCTTCTGGATAATTGATTGGTCTTAGTAGTTTGTCTGCAGAATCGATGTAGTTGTAAATATCTCTTTTATCCCAAATATGGTTTCCACAAGTCATTGCGTTAATTCCATATTCAATAAAATCTTTGTAATTTTTTTCTGTCAATCCGAAACCGTGAGATGCGTTTTCAATATTTGCAATTATAAAGTCATAATTTTTGAAGGTATCGTTATTTTGCAAAAAATCACGAACCGCAAACCTTCCTGGTTTTCCGACAATATCTCCAAAAAATATAACTTTTATAATTTTTCCGTCTGACATTTTGTATAATCCCAAATTGTATCTTATATATGAAGCATAAGACTCTAATTTAGAGCCTTATGCTTTATTGTTTTTATTTTGCAATTTCTGTTGTTCTAAATTCTCTAACAACTGTTACTCTAATTTGTCCAGGGTAATCAAGTTCGTTTTCAATTCTTTTTGCAACATCTCTTGCAAGTTTTCCAGAAGCTAAATCATCAAACATTTCTGCTTGAACAATAATTCTAACTTCCCTACCTGCTTGAACTGCGAATGATTGTTTGATTCCTTCGTAGCTGTTTACAATTTCTTCAATTTTTTGTAAACGTTTGATATAAATTTCAAGAGTATCACGTCTAGCTCCAGGTCTTCCTGCTGAAATAGCATCTGCAACCTTAACTAATACAGCTTCAATTGTATTAGCTACGATGTCATCATGGTGAGCTTCAATTGCATGAATAACTTCTGGTCTTTCGCCATATCTTGATGCAAGTTCAACACCAAGCTGAATGTGTGTTCCTTCTTGAGTTTGGTCAACAGCTTTTCCTATGTCGTGTAACAAACCAGCTCTTTTTGCGATTTTTTCATTTGCCCCGAGCTCAGCTGCCAACATTCCTGCAATATGACCAACTTCTAGTGAATGTTTTAGAACATTTTGTCCATAACTTGTTCTGTAATAAAGTCTTCCAAGTGTTTTAATAAGTTCTTTATTCAAGCCCATAACACCCATTTCAAGAGCGGCATTTTCACCTTCAGACCAAATCTTTTTGTCGATTTCTTCTCTTGCTTTTTCAACCATTTCTTCAATTCTAACTGGGTGGATACGACCATCAACAATTAGTTTTTCTAATGCAAGTTTTGCAATTTCACGTCTTACTGGGTCAAAACTTGATAATACAACTGCTTCTGGTGTATCATCAATGATTAAATCAACTCCTGTTAAAGTTTCAAGAGCTCTGATGTTACGTCCTTCTCTTCCGATGATACGACCTTTCATTTCATCGTTTGGAAGTGCTACAACTGAAACTGTTGTTTCTACAACTTGTTCAATCATGCATCTTTGCATTGTGGTTGATAATATTTCTTTTGATTTTTCAAGAGAAACTTCTTTGATTTTAGCTTCATTTTCTTTTATCAATTGCATTTGTTCTTGAGCTAAATCATTTTTTAATTGCTCTAAGAGAGTTCTTTTAGCTTCTTCGCAAGACATTCCAGAAATTCTTTCAAGTTCTTCTGTTTGTTTTTGAACCAATTCAGCTAAGTAGTCTTCTTTTTCTAGCAATTGATCCATTTTTCTTTGAACTTGTAAATCTTTTTCTGTGTATTCTTGAATTTTATCTTCAAGTACATCTTCTCGTTTTGCTAATTTTTGTTCTTGACGAGCAATTTCTTGTCTGCGTTCTCTTTCTTCTTCATTAAGTTGTTCTCTGTCTTCTTGAAGTTCTTCTACAGCTTTAATTTTAGCTTCTTTGTAGAGAATTTTTTCCTTGTCTTCAAGAGCTTTCTTGTCTTTTTCCAAGGATTCTAAAGCGCTTTTAACTTTGTTTTTTTGAATAATTAGTACTGCAATTAGAACTATTACCGCAATAATAGCAATGACTAACAACAAGGTTTTTGCTTCCATAAAGTAATACCTTATCCTTTTCTATTTTTTTATAATACATGCAACTTCGGGTACATGTATCCTACCCGAACTCTTCTATTTAGTTGTTTTAAATAAAAATCATTGCATATACGTTAAAAAATATTTCCTACTACATCTGCCTATATGATACCACGTAATTGGATTTTTGTATAGTATATTGAGATGAGATTTTTACAAGTTTTGTTATTATTTTCTAAGCCCAGGGTCAGAGTAAGAACCTGTTACAAGTTTGTTAAATCCGTATTGTAATTTTGGTAAAACTCCAGCGAGTAAGAAACTTGAAATTCCGACATTTGCTAAAATATTTGCACATTTTATGTACTTTGCTTTTTTTGCAAATTTTTCAATATTTTTTGATTGTTGTGCAAGATTAACAAATCGTTCTATTTCATTTCTAAATTTTGCTAAATCTTTAATATCAACGTATTTTCTAGGATCTCTAAATCCTGATTTTAGGAAAGAAACTTTTTTCATTTCTTGTGCCATTTTTGAAAATAAGCTGTTTTGTTTTGAGTCTATAAATTCAAATAAATCTTTGGCAGAAGCTGATTTTGGAAGTTCAAAATTGTTTTCTTTTATTGCTGAAATAAATTCTTCGTTTGCCAAAATTTTTGGGTCTAGATTAACGTTTACCTTGAATAATTTGTTAGAAGTTTTATCAAGTCCTTTTGCGATGTATGCTGGGGTTACGAAATTCAAAATCATAGAACCAATCATTCTGAATGCGTTTACATAACCTTCGTCTTTATTTCTTGATGTTGAAACTCTACCAACTGTTAAACCTCCATCTGAAATTGCCATTTTATCAACGGTTCTAAGGTTTGCGATTGTTGATGTTAAATTCCCAGTAAAGTTGATATTTTTATTTGATAAGAAGTTTGGAATTTGTTGTTGTGTGTTTTGTTGAGCCTGTTCGGTTTTATTTTTTCTAAGTTTTGCAGTGAGTGCAAAGTTTAACTTAGGAAGGACAAAACCCATTATAATTGTTGGAATGATAGTTGCTGCAAAGAATTTTTTTGTTAAAAGGTTTTCAAAAGTTGATTTGTTTTCGTTTACTTTGATTAAATCTTTGAGTGCGTCTTGAACATCTTTTTCTTTGATGTTTTTGAACTTGTTGATGTTATATTCAATACCTTGAAAAATATTGTTAGAATTTTTATTCTGTTCTTCTTTGAAGAGTTTAATATTAACGTTTGGATTGTAACCTTTTTTAGAGATAAATTTATCTGCAAGATATTCAACAGTGGGGATTCCTCCTAACCAAATTGCGGATGTTGCGTATTCATCAATAATTTTTTCTCGTGTTGCATCATCAGCAATCTCTTTTGATTCTTTCATGTTTTCATTTCTTGCGATGATTATTTTTGATGGGGCTTCAATTCCGCAATCTCTCACAAGTAAGGGGTAAATGCTACTATTATTGCCAATGGCAGATATGATGTTTGTTATTGTCATTATTATTTCCTCAATTCTTAAAATTAAAAAACAACTTCGCTTTGGGGTATCCTGAAGAAGTTGTTATTAAGAATTGAATTATTTTTACAAGCGCATCACCAATTCTACAACCTCTTCAGGTTGATATGAACGTGATGATGATGTTTTTGTAAAAATTGTTGTGTCATTTATTATAAAATTTCCTTTATATTTTAATTATATTACAAAAGTAATAAATGTAAAGCTTATGCATTTGTGTTTAAACTTTCGGCTTTTTTATCTGCTTTTTTAGCTCGTCTTTTGTTTATTTTTGAGTCTATCCAGTGCCCGATAGCGACATCTATAACCATTTCAATCATAAATCCACCTAGTAATATCGCTCCTCTTGCTATTTTTGGTAGATCTTTGTGCCTTTTCATCTCAATAAGATCTCTTACCATGGGACCAACAGATACGCTTTCTATTGAATTTGCAAGAGATGAACCTTTTGCTATGAGGGGAATAGAATTTGTTACAATGTTGTTTGCAATGGCTAAAGTTGCAATCGTATTTGTTGCGTTATATTTATTGCCCTTTTCTGTAGTTGCCTCGTATCCAAAAGGATTCAGTCTTGAAATTTGCATTTATTACCCCCTATGTTTTATTTATGCATTTGTATTTAACATTTTGTGCATTTATTTCCTCTTGTAAGTTTTAAAACCTCTAAAAATAAATTTTGCCCTTTTATAATATTTCTTTAAGTTTTTGTAATTTTTCTTCATCTTGTGTTTCAAAAAGGATTGTTTTTTCTTTTGAAGTTTCACCTTTTAGAATTTTTATAGAAGTTTTAGGAATTTTAAAATTCTTAGATAGAAATTCAATCAATGCTTTGTTAGCCTTCCCATCGATTGGTTGGGCTGTAATTTTTATTTTGACAAATTCTTCTTCTTGGATAATTTCATTCTTTTTAGAATTAGGAGCGATTTTAATATTAACAATTAACCCGTCTTTAGTTTCTTTAAGCATATTAAAATTTTATCATAAAATTTTTTCTAAACTCTTTATATGAAATTTTTTGATTTCTCTTGCGATTTATTATTATAATCTGTATCATAAATCTATTATGTCAGACGTAGAATCATTTAAAGAATTAAAAGAATTACTAATCTCTCAACAGCACTCTCCAGAAGATATTGCTCAAGTTGAGAAGGCTTACAGATTTGCAAAAAAAACTCATGAAGGTCAATTTAGAGTGTCAGGTGAACCGTATATTATTCACCCTGTTGAAGTTGCAAAAATACTTGCTGGACTTGAAGTTGATACTCATACTCTAATTGCAGCTTTTTTGCATGATATTTTGGAAGATACAGATACAAAACCAGAGGTTATAAAAGAACTTTTTGGGGAAGATGTTTTAATACTTGTTCAAGGTGTTACAAAACTTGGCAAGCTTCAGTTCAAATCAAAAGAAGAACGACAGGCCGAAAACTTTAGACGATTATTTATTGCGATGGCAAATGATATTCGTGTAATTTTCTTAAAACTTGCTGATAGACTTCATAATATGCGTACTCTTAATTTTATGGAACCTGCAAAGCAGAAAAAAATTGCTCAAGAAACTTTAGATATTTTTGCTCCGCTTGCAAACCGTTTAGGTATTTATAAAATTAAAGCAGAATTAGAAGATTTATCATTGAGATATTTAGAGCCAGAAAAGTATTATGAAATTGCTCAACTTGTTGCTCAAACAAAAGCTGATAGAGAAGAAACTGTTAATGCTTTAATTGAAAAAATCTCTCAAGATGTGAAGAAAAGTGGTATCAATGCTCAAATTACAGGAAGGGCAAAGCACTATTATAGTATTTACGCAAAAATGAAACGTCAAAATATTACCTTCCACGATTTGTATGACATTACTGCAGTTCGTGTAATTGTTGATACTGTTAAAGAATGTTATGAAGTTTTAGGGTTAATTCACTCTCAATTCAAGCCAATTCCAGGAAGATTTAAAGATTATATTGCGATGCCAAAAGGCAACATGTATCAATCTTTGCACACTTCGGTAATTGGACCTCGTTCAAAACCTTTGGAAGTTCAAATTAGAACTTGGAAAATGCACCAAGTTGCAGAATATGGTATTGCTGCCCATTGGAGATATAAAGAAAAAGGTTCTCAAAAAGCTGATAATGCTTCCGATATGAAATTCTCTTGGATGCATAAACTTGTTGAATATGACAAGGAAATGAAAAATGCAGAAGATTATGTAAAAAGTGTAAAATTAGACTTATTTTCAGATCAAGTTTTTGCATTCACTCCGAATGGTGATGTAATTGATTTGCCAAAAGATGCAACTCCTGTTGATTTTTCTTATAGAATCCACTCTGACGTTGGTCATAGAACCGTTGGAGCTTTGGTTAATGGTCGTATTGTTCCATTGAATACAAAATTGAATAATGGTGATATTGTAGAAGTTTTAACTTCTAAAACGCCAGCTCCTCGTTTGGATTGGTTGACATTTGTTGTTACAAAACAAGCATCTCAAAAAATTAGACAATGGTTCAAAAAGAATAATAGAGAAGAACATGTTAACCTTGGTAAAACAAATCTTGAACATGAACTAACTAAAGCTGTATTTGATGATTATGTGAAATCTGGAGAATTTGATAAAGTTGCTAAAACTATGAATTATCAATCTGCAGAAGATTTATTTGCCGCTTTGGGTTATGGCGAAACAACATTAACAAAAGTTCTAAATAAACTCAAAAAACCAGTTGAAAAGAAGCCAGAAGACTCTTTCCACGTATCAGGGCGAAAGGGCTCTCACAAGGATATTATTGGTTTAGAAGGTTTGTTATATTCATTCGCTCATTGCTGTTCTCCAATCCCAGGAGAGCCAATTGTTGGTGTTGTAACTAGAGCAAAAGGTGTTACTGTCCATAGAGTCGATTGTAAAACTTTAGAAACAATTCCACATGAAAGATTAATGGATATTCGTTGGGCTGGAGTTAATACAAATAAAACTTATACAACGACTATTAGAATTGAAACTGCTGAAAAATTAGGTCTGTTGAAAGATGTAATTGCTGCCGTTTCCGATAATAATGCAAATATTGTTAATGCAAATATTAAAACAAAAAATCACGTAGGTATTATTGAAATTGGTTTAGAACTTGATAATATCGATACATTGAAAAAAGTTATTACTTGCGTTCAAAATTTGCCAGATGTGTATAGTGTTAAACGTATTCAAACATCTTCTAGTATGATTAAAAAATCTTCTGCAAGCAAAACTTCAAGAGGATTTAGGCAAAAAAGACGTCCTAAGAAGACTGAAAGTTAGTATGGTAAAATAGGAGTTTTATAATGATTAGTAATATCAGTAATATATTGTCCGAAGCGGCTGCAAATCCTTGGAAGGTTTATTATTATATTGGAATTTTTTCAACAGTATTATTTATCTGTAGATTGATATTATTTTCATTTACGGGTGGTGGAGAAAGTGAAGTAATTGCGGATTTCAATACTGAAACAGATACCGATCCGTCTTTTGGCTTTTTCTCTTTTCAATCAATAACCGCATTTTTTATGGGCTTTGGTTGGATGGGTTATGCTGCATTAAACCAATTTTCTTTTGGTCATAAGATGGCATTCCTTTTAGCTTTTGCTGTTGGCTTTATGTTTATGTTTATGAGTGCAACTTTAATGTTTTTTGCAAAAAAATTAGAAAAGAATGTATCTAATGATAAAGCTAGTGCGGTTAATAAAGTAGGGAGAGCTTACACAAGTTTTCGCCCAAATTCAAATGGTCAAGTGGAAGTTGAATTTAACGGTAAATTACAGGTTGTAAATGCTGTAAATGCCACTAAAGAGTCTATAAATTCTTTTGATTTAATCAGAGTTCTAAATGTTCAAAATGATATTTTGTATATAGAAAAAGTTAAAAAATAATCAGTTATTACATAATAAAAGGAGAAAAACATGTTTGGATTAACGATTACGGGTGCATTGATTTTTCTTGCGGTATTGGTATTTATCGCTAATCAATACAAAAGATGCCCTTCAAACAAAATTATTGTAGTTTATGGTAAAACAGGTGGAGAAAAAACTGCAAAATGTGTTCACGGTGGTGGTACATTTATTATCCCATTGATTCAAGATTATGGTGTGTTATCACTTGAACCAATGACAACAGATATTGACCTTAAAGGTGCTTTGTCTAAAGGTAATATCCGTGTTGCCGTTCCATCAACATTTACTTTTGGTATCTCAACTGACCCAAAAATTATGATAAATGCTGCAGAACGTTTGTTAGGTTTGACAAAACCAGATGTAATCACTCAAGCAAGTGATATTATTCTAGGTCAATTACGTCTTGCAATTGCTACATTGACAATTGAAGAAATTAACCAAGATAGAGAAAAATTCTTGGAACAAATTAACGCAAACGTAAATACTGAGTTAAATAAAATCGGTCTTGAAATTATCAACGTAAACATCAAAGATATTACAGATGAATCTGGATATATTGATGCTATTGGTAAAAAAGCTGCAGCAGAAGCAATCAACAAAGCGAAAGTTGAAGTTGCTCAACAAGAAAAACTTGGTGCTGTAGGTGAAGCTTCTGCAAATAAAGAAAAAGAAGTTCAAGTTGCAGAGCAAACAGCTCAAACTTTCATTGGTAAAACAAATGCTGAAAGAGAACAACGTATTAAAACTGCTGAACTTGAAGCTCAAGCTGTTGAAGGTGAAAACATTTCAAAAGCAAATATCGCTGATTACAACGCAACATTAGCGGTTAAACAAGCTGATGCATTTAGAGAAGGTGAAGTTGCTAAGGCAAATGCCCAAAGAGATGTATTACTTGCTCAAAAAGAACAAGAAGAAGCAAAATTGAAAAAAGAAGAACTTGCAAGACAAGAAGTTGAAAAATTGAAAGTTCAAGTTGAAGCAGATGCGGAAGCTGAAAAATTAAGACGTATTGCTGCTGGTCAAGCTGATGCAATCAAAGCTAAATACTTCGCAGAAGCAGAAGGTGTTAAGGCTGTATTGGAAGCAAAAGCTAAAGGTTATCAAGACCTTGTTAAGATTTCAAATAACCGCCCAGAAATTGCTACAAGCTTCTTGATGATTGAAAAAATTGAAAAAATTGTTGAAAAACAAGTTGATGCAATTAAAAATATCAAATTTGATAAAATCACTGTTTGGGATGGTGGAACTGGTTCTGAAAAGGGTTCTACAACTGCAAACTTTATGAAAGATTTAATCAAATCCCTTCCTGCAATGCATGATTTGGCAGGTCAAGCAGGAATTGAACTTCCTCAAATATTGGGGAAAGTTGATAATGGAGAAACTCCAGTTAAAGAAGTTTCCGCAAAAGAAACTGAAAAGTAATTTTTGTTATTTTCTGTTTATTTATAAAGACCTCATAATGAGGTCTTTTTTTTATGTGAAAATACTTGACCAAAATTTTTATGGTAAAATATCCTTGCGCAAAGTACATAAAAAGAAGGGATATTGTTATGACAAATAGAGTTGTTATCGGTGCTCAATGGGGAGATGAAGGAAAGGCTAAAATTACAGATTTACTAGCTCAAGATGCGGATTTGATTATTCGTTATCAAGGTGGTTGTAATGCGGGTCATACCGTTGTTGCTCATGGCAAGACTTTTAAATTCCACTTGATTCCTTCTGGTATTTTGTATAAAGATAAAATTTGTTTAATCGGTAACGGAACAGTTGTTCTTCCAGAATATTTTCAAGAAGAAATTGAAGGTCTAAAAAAAGAAAATATTGATTTATCTGGTTTAAAAGTTAGTCCTTTGGCTTCTATTACAATGCCTTGGCACACAGAAGTTGATGGGTATTCAGAGGATAATGCATCTAAAAAAGGTAAAATTGGTACTACTAAAAAAGGTATTGGACCTACTTATACTGATAAAATGAATAGAATTGGTTTGAAAATTGGAGATTTATATTCTCCAGAATCTCTATCAGAAAAATTAGATATTATTTTGCCTTTGAAAAATAAACAATTAAAAGAAGTTTATGGTTTGAAAACTTACACAAAAGATGAAGTTTTAGAACTCTGCAAAAAATATGCTGAAATTTTCAAACCTTATGTATGCTTTGATTGGCAAGAGATGTTACGTGATGCAAAAAGAAGCGGAAAGAAAATTCTTTTTGAAGGTGCTCAAGGCGTAATGTTGGATGTTGATTTTGGTACATATCCATTTGTAACAAGTTCAAATCCTGTTGGTGGTGGAGCTGCAACTGGTTCTGGTTATGGTCCAACAACTATCAATGAAGTTATCGGAGTTGCAAAAGCTTATGTTACAAGAGTTGGAGAAGGTCCATTTGTAACTGAATTAACAGATTCTATAGGTGATAAAATTCGTGAAGTTGGTCATGAATTTGGTGTTACAACTGGTCGCCCAAGACGTTGTGGCTGGTTTGATGCCGTGACAATGAAATATGCTTGTCTTGTTGGTGGTATTACATCAATCGCTTTGACTAAGATTGATGTATTTGATTCTTTTGATGAAATCAAAGTTTGTACAGCATATAAAGATACAAGAGATGGCAGGATTTATACTTCATATCCAGAAGATGTGTTTATTCACAAGTATTTAGAACCAGTATATGAAACTCATAAAGGATGGAATACTGATATTACAGGTGTTAGAGAGTATGAAAATTTGCCAGAAAATGCTAAAAAATATCTAGAAAGACTTGAAGAAATATTGGAAACTCCTATTTCAATTGTTTCAGTTGGTCCAGATAGAGAACAAACTATTTTCAAAAAATAAAACTCTTAAATAACAGTAATTTTGTAATATTTCTTAAATAAAAGGCAATAATTTTTTATTTGTAGTTTTTTATACAATAAAAAGGTAGTTGTTTTATGAATTATATCCAAAATTTTAGAATAGCAAATCATTCTGTGTATGCTCCTAAGTTCGGGGCTTCTCAACCAATTGAAGAACAAAAAGCTCAACCTCAAAAGCAAGAACAAGAGGTTAATAGTATTTCAAATGTTACTCCAGATTATGGTGTAAAAGCTCCAATGTCATATACAAAAACTGGAGAGGTAAAAATCTCAGATGATTTGACTGCTCAATGTTATAAACTTGCAAATGGTCAAAAAGTTGCAATCGTTCCAAAAGAGGGTACAACTCTTGTTAAGACTTACGTAAATACGGGCTCAATGAATGAACCAGACAATTTACGTGGCATTAGTCACTATATTGAACATAATTTGTTTAACGGTTCAGAAGATTTGGGTGATAAAGTCTTTTTTGATGAAGTAAACAAAATGGGCGCAAATACAAATGCTTCAACTTCTTTTGCGGTAACAGATTATTATATAAGTTCAAATTTATTGGATGATTCTGATTTAGAAAATAAAATTAAACTTCACGCTGGAATGATTCAATCTCCAAAATTCTTATTAGAAAAATTAGAAAAAGAGAAAAATATTGTTAATTCAGAAATAAATATGTGTTTGTCAGAAGATGAAAATATTGGATTTACACAAACTGTTAAAAATTTATTTAATATAAAATCTTCATCAAACGATTTAGTTGCAGGTTCAACAGATAATATTACTGCTTTAACAAGAGATGATGTTGTAAATTATTTCAACAATAATTATTACCCAGCAAATATGACAACTGTTATTACTGGTGAAGTTAATCCAGATGAAACAATGAAACTTGTTTCAAAATATTTTAATTCTCAAAAAACTCCAAATCAAAATAGACATTTTGAAAAAATGACTCCAATTGATAAACCTGTTAGACAAGATTTAATTTCTTCAAAATCCGAAGGTGGAGCTAGTGTCTTTTTAGGTTTTGCAGGTCCAGAAAATAATAATGTGGAAGATTTAGTTAAGATAAATGCCCTTTATACGTTGTTAGGGGATTTAGCTAATTCAAGATTTTCTCCATTAGAGCAAAAATATTCGACTTCTGTGTCTCTTCAAAAAGAGCGCATAAGTACTAGACCAAATGATAATTCAATGCTCGTTCTTGAAACTGAGGTAAAAGATGATTATGTTGAACCATTTTTAAAAGAATTATATTCAGATATTGCAAAAATTTCTGTAAATCCTCCAACAGATGAAGAGTTAACAGCAATTAAAAACAAAATGAAAATGGGTCATGATAGATGGTTAGAATGTTCTCATGCCTTGAATCAAGTTGTTGGTTCTTCTATGCTTGCTGGGCGTTCTGATTACTTGTCTAAATATAATGAAATGATTGATAGTCTTACTCCTCAAGATATTTCAAATATTGCTAAAAAATATCTTGATTTGAATAAAGTTGCTTTGACGGTTGTTCATCCAAGTAATACAAAACCAGAAGATATAAACAAAAATTACAAAGCTTCTGAAAGTGTTTCATTTACGGGTGCAAATAAAAAGACTCCAATCAAAATGGAAAATGTTTCAGAATATAAGCTCCCAAATAATTATGATGTTATTTTTAACGATTCAAATTCTGATGTCATAGATTTTCATTATATTTTGAACAATAAAGATTATAATCCTAAACGTTCTGCAGTTGCAGATGTCCTTGACCATATGTTGTTGTATGGTGGAACTCAAAAACAATCATTTGCGGACATTTCTTCAGCTTTTGATACATTAGGAGCTACAACTGATATTTCTGCAAATACTGGTGGTATAGGATTTTCTGCTCGTTTCCCTAAAGATAATTTGCAAAAAGTTTTGGATTTAGCAAAAGAAAATGTATTCACTCCAAGCTTGACAGAAGATAATTTTAAAAAAGCTGTAAAAAGATGTTCAGATGCTTATTCAACTCATGAAGTGTCACCTTTTGACAAGTTTGACAAAGCTATGTATAAAAATACTTCTTGGGAAGTAACAGTTGACGATAAAAAAGAAGCTCTTCCATCTGTAACGTTGGATGACGTGAAAGCATTGTACAAAGAATTAATTGAAAAATCTGAAGGTCAAGTTGTTGTTTCTGGTCCATTTTCAAAACATCCAGAATTAAAAACTCAAATTTTCAATAATATTGGTTCTTTAAATGCTGTAAAACCAAAAACTATTGACATTAAAGATAGTTATATGCCTCAAGATAAGACAGAAGTTTATACCGCTGAAAACAAGAAAAACCAAGCAAAAATTGTAGAAGGGTTTAAATTTAAGTATTCTCAAAATTTGAAAGATTCTGTATGTTTAGAATTGTTGAATGAAATCTTGGGTGGTTCTCCTTCTTCTCGTTTATTCTCTGATTTAAGAGAACAACGTCATTTAGCTTATTCTGTATCATCTTCTTGGGATGTTGTGGATAATATTGGTTCTATGTATATGACAATAGGGACAACTACTGAAAATAAAGAAACTGGTGAACAAACTTTTGACAATATCAAAAAATCAATAGATGGCTTTAATGAAAATATTCAAAAGATTAAAACAGAAAAAGTAACTCCAGAAGAATTAGAATCTGCTAAAAAAGCTTTAAAAACGGCAATTCTATCTCCATTAGAAATGTCTTCAACTAAAACTTCAACACTTCTTTCTTCTGCAAAAAATCCTTACGGTTTAGGATATATAAATAAAAAGTTAGAAATGATTGATAGTATTACAGCAGATGATCTTTTGAATACTGCACAAAATGTATTTTCTGCTAAACCAATTTACTCAATTACTGCAACTAAACCTTCATTAGAAGCAAATAAAGAAGTTCTAGATTCATTGGTTGAAGCCTAGTTTTTTAATTGTTCAACAATTTTCTGAACCCCATCAAATTTAGCAAGTTTTGTAGCGTTTTCTTGAATTTGATGTAATTTTTCTTTATTTTCAAGTAATTGTACAATTTCTTTCTTAAGGGTTTCAGGATTAGTGTCATTATTTTCTAAATATAACCCTGCTCCATGTTCAACCATATATTTTGCATTTTTTCTTTGGTGGTCTGCTGCTGCATAAGGGTATGGAATAAATATTGTAGCAATAGAGCTTGCACAAAGTTCAGAAATGCTTAACGAACCAGCTCTTGAAACTGCAATATCACAAGCTTTTAGTACCGTAACCATATCTTCAAAGTATGGTCTTATGATTAAATTTTTGTCTTGCTCGTATTCTGGATAAATTTTTTTTAACTTATTCGTAACTTCTTCAAAGTTACGTTTTCCAGTTTGGAAGATTATTTGCAAATCATAAGTTTTTGATAGGTCTTGTAATATCTCAATTGTGGCATTGTTTATTGCCTTAGCTCCTTGTGAGCCACCCATTATGCAAAGAGTAAGTTTATTTTCTAGCCCCAAATCTTGTCTAGCTTCTTCTTTTGTAAGAGTTGCGAATTTCGTTCTAATTGGATTTCCGTTGATATAACAATTAGTGTTTTTAAGTTTAGATTTTGCAACATCAAAAGCAATAGAGATACTTTTTGCAAATGGAGATAATTCTCTTGTTACAAGTCCTGGGTTTGCATCGCAATCGTGCATTACAAATGGCACTTTCATTGTTAAACCTGCCAAAAGAACTGGTGCCGAAACATATCCTCCTGTTCCAAATATAATATCTGGTTTATATTGTTTGATATATTTGCAACATTTAATCCATGCAAAGAACATTCTTGCTGTCCATTTGACAAATTCAAAACTTATTTTTCTAGGCATTCCAGAAGATATTACTGGTAAAAACTCATAGTTTTTATCCTTCACAATTTCTGCTTCTAAATTATTAGGATTTCCAACATAAAATACTTTGGCTGTATCTTCTTGTTTTAGAAGTTCATCTGCAACTGCAATTGCAGGATAAATATGACCTCCTGTTCCTCCGCCTGTTATAAAATAAGTCTTTTTATTGTCCATGAGCTTCTGTCCTTATTCTTTGAATCCTTTGTTTAGATATATTTAATAAAATTCCAACCATTGCAAGTGATACGATAATAGATGTTCCACCATAACTAATGAATGGTAGGGTTACACCTGTTACAGGCAAGAATGAACTTGCAACTGACATATTCAAAAATGCTTGGAATCCAAAAATAATTGTAATTCCTATTGCAATCAATTTCCCATACATATCTGGGCATCGTTTAGCTATTCTTAACCCTCTAAGAACAAGCGCAACAAATAGTGCTGTTACAAATAAGCAACCCAAGAATCCAAATTCTTCTGCTATAATTGCAAAAATAAAATCGGTATGACATTCTGGCAAATATGCTAATTTTTGGATTGAACCACCATAACCAGTTCCGCTAAATCCTCCAGATGCAAACGCAATCATTGATTGAATAATATTATAGCCTTTTCCTTGAGCATCACTTCCAGGGTTTAACCATACGGTAATTCTATCCATCTGATAACCGTGTAGTAGTTTTGGTAACATTGTTAATATGCCTAACCCCATAACTCCAGCCCCTGCTGCAATTGGCTGCCACGGACCTCTTCCAGCTAGATATAATCCAAAAGTAGTTACGCATAAGATAATTGCCATACTCAAGTTTGGTTGTTTTAAAATCAAAAATAGAATAAATAGCATCGCTAAAATTACTGGCATGTTTTTATTTAGAGTGCTCATATCTATTTTGTCTTTAAACATTGAAGCTAAAAGCATACAAAATAGAGGCTTTGCAAATTCAGATGGCTGCAATTGCATAAAACCTAAGTTAATCCATCTTTTTGCACCGTTAATTTCCATCCCAAGTGGGGTAAATTTAACAATGAAAAGCATTACGATTACAGCCCACATAAATTTTAGATTGTATTTTTCGAGTTTTTTGTAATCAAATTTTGCAAAAAATCCCATTGCAAAAAATCCAACACCGCCAAAAATAGCCTGCTTAATCAAATAAGAAGCCAGATTTGTCCCTTCTCTCATACATTTTGGAGCTGTAGCAGAGAATATTGCCAAAAAACCAATGATTACAAGGAATACAACTATAATAATCAAAGATTTGTCTGGTGCGGATAAAATTGTATTAGAATTTGAATGGTGTCTTTTTCTTCTTCTTTCTTCCACCATTCTCTTTGGGGATCTATACTCTCGATAGGACATATTCCTTAAATACCTCTCCTCTATGTTCATAGCTTGTGAACATATCAAAACTTGCGCAAGCTGGTGATAATAAAACTACGTCTGGTTTTAGTTCTATTCCTTTATCTATAGCGCTTTCCATTGTTTTTTCTCTTATAATGTTTGTAAAACCATTTTTTCTAAGATTTTCTTCAAATCTTTCTGTTGCTTCTCCAATTAAAATAACGGTTTTAATATGTTTTTTTATTGAGTTGCAAAATTCCGTTAAATCTGTATTTTTGTCCCTTCCACCTGCAATCAATGCTACATCAACATTGTTAAAGGAATTTATTGCAACAATAGATGCCTCAGGATTAGTTGCTTTTGAATCGTTATAGAATGTAATTCCCTTAAACTCTCTGACTTTTTCAAGTCTGTGTTCAGGTGCTTTAAATTCCATAATTGCTTGTTTAATTGTTGCATTATCTATACCTGTTAATTTTGCACAAATAATTGAACACATAATGTTTTGATAATTATGTTCTCCAATTAGTGGGCATTCTGCAAGTTTAATTATTTCTTCAGATTTCCCATTTTGTTTATAAATAATTGCGCCATTTTCTTCATAACAACAATTATCTCCAATATTTCCAGCAAACATGAAAACTGTTCCATTGACTTGTTTTGAAAACTCTAAAAGTTTTGTATCTTTTGCATTTAATACGCAATATTTTGCAGTTTGTGGTTCTTGGAAAATTCTTGCTTTTGCTTTGAAATAATTTTCTAGTCCTTGGTGCCAATCAATGTGATCTGGAGTGAAATTTGTCCATACTGCAATATATGGTTTAAGTGTTGGACTCATTGCAAGTTGGAATGAACTGGCTTCACATACAAAGTAATCCAAATCTTCGTCTGCAATGCTACAAGGTGGAGTTCCAATATTCCCACAGGCTTTAGCCTTTAACTTTTTAGCTAAAATATGCTCTGTAAGAGCTGTCGTTGTAGTTTTTCCATTTGTCCCTGTGATTACAATAAATGGAATATCACATTCTCTATATGCTAGTTCTAATTCAGAAATTACTGGAATATGTTTTGATTTTAATTTGGTAATAATTTCACTGTGTGGAGGTATCCCTGGGCTTGTTACGGCTAGTTCTGCACTATCTACAAAGTTATCGCTATGTCCGCCATATTCAACTTTTATTCCGTTAGCTTGAAGTTCTTTTACTTGCTCAAGTTTATTTTCTTGAAGTTCTCTTCCTTCTGATAAATAAACTTCTGCTCCATGTTTTTTGGCAAAATTAGCTGCTGCAATTCCGCTTTTTGATAATCCTAAAACAAGAACTTTTTTCCCAGATATACTCATTATAAAATTCCTTTACTAAATATTTCAAATAATGCCACTGCAAATATTGATAAAATTAATGAAACGATTGAAAATACAACAACGACCTTCTTTTCATTCCATCCTAATAATTCAAAGTGGTGGTGAATTGGTGCCATTTTGAAAACTCGTTTACCAGTTGTTTTAAAACTTGTAACTTGAATAATTACTGATAATGTTTCAATAACAAAAACACCTCCAATAAAGATTAATAGAAACTCAAATTTTCCTAATACTGCAAGAGTTCCTAAAAGTCCTCCAATTGCTAATGAGCCTGTATCACCCATAAATACTTCAGCTTTTGGTTTATTGAATTTTAAAAATCCTAATAATGCACCAGCAACAGCAGAAGCAATTATTGCAAGTTCCATTTCTCCTAAAGCGTGAGAAATAATCGCACAAGCTATGAATGCTGGAACACCACACCCAGCGGCAAGGCCATCTAATCCGTCAGTTAAATTGTAAGCGTTTGAAGCCCCTGTGATAATGAATACTGCAAAAAATGGATAAAGCCATTTTAAATCTAAAACAATATTTCCAATTTCAAAAGTACAAGCTGTTGGGTTTGTTGTTACTAAAAATAATGTTGGTAAAAGTGCAATAGCAATTTGTCTAAAGAGTTTCCCTCTTGGTGTTAATCCATCATTGCCTTTTCCTTTAATTTTAATATAATCATCTTGAAAACCTGCAAATGTATAAAAAACAAGAGTCATAATTGTAATAAGAGCTATTGTGGTCATTTTTTGAGCAAGAAGCAATGTAATTACAGATGTCATAATTATTGCTACGATGATAAAAACTCCACCTGTTGTTGGGGTTCCTTGTTTTTTAGCATGTGTTTCTGGTGCTAAATCTTTGACATATTGTCCTATCATTTTCTTTTTTAGCATATCAATATATGGTACGCCAAAAAGCATACACAAAATCATTCCAAGCAAGAATGCTATTGTAATCATTATCATAATTTACATATCCCTCTTTTTACGTAATCTAAAATCTCTTCAAACTTCATCGCTCTGGATGCTTTTAAAAATATTGTATAACTTTCATTCAAATTATCAAGAATGTAACGAGAAACTTCTTCATTTGTTTCAAAATATTTTACGGAATTCCCTTTTGCTTCCAATGCTTTTCCAATTTCTTTTGCAAGGTTTCCAACAGTTAAATACTTAACACTTTTATTGAGACTGCCTAAATATTCTCCTACTTGTTTATGATAAAGAACTTCATTTTCGCCAAGTTCTCCCATATTTCCAAGAATAACTACTGGATTTTTGTAAAGCTCAATAAATGTTTTAACTGACGCTTTCATTGATTCTGGATTTGCATTGTAGCTGTCATTGATGAATTTCAACCCATTAATTTCTTCAAGTTCCCATCTTTTTTCAATTGGATGATAAGATAAAAGACCTTGTCTAATTTCTTCAAATGTTAATCCAACCTTAAAACCTAGTTCAATTGCGGCTAATGAATTTTCAATGTTGTAATCTCCTTCAACATTTAGTTCATAAGTGTTTTCTTTATATTGAAACTTTGTGTAAGCTTGTTTTTTTTCAAGAACCTTAACATCATCAATTGAGTAATATATTTTTTCACCATTAAAATTAATATGTTTTTTTATTATTTCTTGATTTTTTGCAATAAATGTTCCTGTTGGTTTTAAGCCTGTTGCAATTTCGCATTTTGCGATTGCAATATTATCCAAGCTCCCAAGTCTGCCGACATGCGCAGAGCCAGAGTTTGTGATAATAGCATAATCGGGTTCAAGGTGAGTAGAAATTAATTCAATTTCCCCAAGTCCCCTCATTCCCATTTCGACAATAAGTGCTTGAGTTGTGTTGTCCATTCCGAGAACTGTTTGACAAAATCCAATTTCGTTGTTGTGATTAGAAAAAGTTTTTTGCGTTTTGAACTTTTGACTCAAAACAGAATAAACAATTTCTTTTGTTGTTGTTTTCCCAGAACTTCCTGTTATGGCAACTGTAATTGGATTAATTTTTTGTCTATAATATTTTGCAATATTTAGGTATGCTTCAAGTGTATTGCCTACTTTTAAGACTAAATCAGCTCCTTCAAAACAGGTTTCTTTTGTTGTGAAATATGCTTTTGCTCCTGATTCAATTGCTTTATCAATAAAGTTTTCACCATCAAAAGACTCTCCTTTTAATGGTAAATAAATATCTCCAGCTTTAATAGTTCTTGTATCTGTAGATATGTCAAAGGTTTGGGCATTATCATTTAAGCTATCTCTCAACACAACTGCCCCTGTTGCGGTTATTAATTCATCCCTCGTAAACATCATAGAACTATCATACTTCAAACAATTTGGCTGAACAACAACGTTAATAAATATTAAAACTACTTGACATCAATTCCTCTCTGGGTGATAATGACTATACGTGATTACTCGGGTCAATCGTTTATAAAACCGTTTAATGGTTACGAAACCCACAATTGAAAGGACAAAAAGATGTACGCAATAGTCGAAACAGGCGGAAAACAATATCAAGTAGAAGAAGGACGCTACGTTGATGTTGAACTATTAGAAGGCGAAAAAGACGCAAAAATCGTTTTTGACAAAATCGTTATGTTAGTAAACGGTAAAAAGTCAAAAGTTGGTCAACCTTATGTAGCTGGTGCTTCTGTAGAAGGCAAAATCATGTTACATGACAAGGCTAAAAAAGTTATTGTTTACAAACAAAGACCTAAAAAAGGTTATAGAAAAAAACAAGGTCACAGACAAGGTTTTACAAGAGTTATGATTTCTAAAATCAGAACTTCTGCTAAAAAGTCTGCAACAGAAGAAACAGCTGCTGAATAAGTAGCCTAATTCGTATTATTAACAAATAGTAAAAAGGAGAAATAGAAAATGGCACACAAAAAAGGTATGGGATCTACCCGTAACGGCCGGGACTCCGAAGCTAAGCGTTTAGGCGTTAAAAAGTTCGGCGGAGAAGCTGTTAAAGCTGGTAACATCCTTGTTAGACAAAGAGGAACTAAAATCCATCCTGGTAATAATGTAGGTATCGGTTCAGATGATACATTATATGCTTTGATTGATGGTAAAGTGAAATTTGAACCACATAGACGTGATAGAAAACAAGTTAGCGTTTATTCTGCTTAAGTTTTGTGTTCAAATAGTCAATATTAAAAGAGCTAAAGTTTTTTCTTTAGCTCTTTTTTAATTTCCTTATGTTTTTCTTTATTTCCAACTTATTCTCATTTGTCTTTGGGGTTTGTTTTTATACTTCTGCTGTTTCAGCTCCGTAGTCAGGGATAAGTGTAGCTCCTGTTAAATCAAGATTTGTTTGACCTTTGTTGTTATATACCATCAATGGTACATCTTCAAAATGTTGGATAGCAGCTTGCAATCCTGGAATATTTCGTTCTACGGATATTCCACCAGTGTTTCCAGAATGACCGTAACCCATGATTCCAAGGTTCATTGCTTTACTTATATGTCCAATATTAGTTAAATGTGTTGTGTTTTTAATACCACCAACGTTACCGTTAAATTCTACTCCGCTCATTTTGTGCTCTCCATATTTAATGCTCTCTATACTTTAATAAAGTATTTTTAAAAAGCAAAATTTCAGTGAACGGTTTCTTTGTTACAAAAGTTAATAAATAAACTAATCTAATAATTCATATAAGCTTGGTGCTTCTTGGATACTTACATTTGTAGTTGGCACTTTAAGTATTTTGGCTTTAACTGTTCTGTTTGCATATTCAATTGTAATAACATCATTTTCTTTGATTTGTTTTGCTGGTTTCGCAGGGTTACCATTGATTAAAACCCTGCCCATATCAGATACCTCATTGGCAACTGTTCTTCGTTTAATAAGTCTTGAAACTTTTAAAAATTTATCTAATCTCATAATATCAATATTCTATCACATATTTAGATTTCATGATATAATTATCCCAAGGGAGATATTATTTTTTATGAGAAGGATTTATTCTTTATTTTTAGGTTTGTTTATCTTATTAACAGGTTTTGCTCAAAAAGTTTTTGCAGAAAATATTAAATTTGTTCAAATTGCAGATACTCATTTGTCTGCGGATTCAGAATATTCTCAAAATGTTTTGAAAAGTGCTGTTGATGATATAAATAATCAAGCAGATGTTTCATTTGTAATTTTTACAGGTGATAATATCAATAATCCTTCTGAAGCTAATTTGAGAAAATTTGTTCAAATTGCAAGCAAGTTAAAAGTCCCATTTTATCTCGCTTTAGGAAATCATGATGTTTACAAATCAAAGGGAATGTCTAAAGTTAGATACTTTGAAATTGTCCGAGAAGAAAATATGTTATTTCCTCAAAGACGTCCGAATTATGAGTTTAAGAAAAATGGATTTGTCTTTTTAGTTGTTGATGGCGCAAAAGAAGCTATTCCTGGTTCAACTGGATATTATAGAGAAGATACTTTGAAATGGTTAGATGAAAAATTGACAAAGTATGCAAACAAATCTGTTATTATTTTTCAACATTTTCCTGTAATTTATCCCGATGGGGTTGATTTGAAAACTCACAAGACGTTCAGAGTAGAGGATTACAAAGAAGTTTTAGCTAAACATAACAACGTTTTAGCTATAATTACTGGGCATTTCCATACAAATAGTGAAACTATGGAAAATGGAGTCTATCACATTTCTTCTCCATCAATATTAACACTTCCTCAATCTTATAAAATTATTGATATTGTTACAACAAAGGACTTTTCTCCAATTATTTATTCTCAATTAAGAGAGTTTAAAGTTGAAGAATAATTTTTAAAAATGCAGTAGTTTTTTTAATCCTTTGACGATGTCTTTTCGGCATTTAATAATTCCTGCAGCAACAATTCCAACTCCCAAATATTTCAAAATAGTTGGAAAACCTCTTTTTTCATATTTTTTAGCTTTTTTTTCTGAAATATAAAGGTCATGTTGCATGTCATCATATCGTTTTTGAGCTTCAATTCCCGAATAAACCAAAACTTTGGGCAATCTATCGGGAGGTGTTAAAATACCAACTGAAGTTTGTCCATAGTGCATCTGTTTATTCGCAGGATTATCTACTTGAAGTTTATCTACCATATATTAATTAAAACATTTTATCTTTCAAAATTGCCTGATAATTATCTCAATTTGTAAATAAATATTACTATAGTTTGCTAGAGTTTACTATACAACTTGATTTTTTTCTATGTTTCATATAAAGTAATACCATAGCCGCAGACAATTAGTCCAAGGGTGCGTAAAAGGGGCGGGGGCTTCTTTAAATGCACCAAGGTTAAATGAGAAATCAGCTAATCGAGGTTACACGAAAGTAAATAGCATTTATAGACTTATGTGTAAGATTTTGCGGTAAAACTAGAAAAGCAAAGTCTTTTTTAGTTTTATAGGTCGATAATAAAAAACAACGAATGGATAAGTTTCCTTTCGTCGCAGAAATCAAAGGAGCTAAAAATGGCAACAAAAGCATTTAAATCAGAAAAAATAGATGCGATTAAATCAAAAATTGAAAAAGCTCAAGTTGCAGTTATCACTGAGTACAAAGGTTTGACCGTTGAAGAAATCACAAAATTAAGACGTGAAATTCAAAAAGACGGCGGTGACTACATGGTTACTAAAAACACTTTGGCTAAAATCGCTGTAAAAGGAACTGAATATGAAGCATTAACTGAAAAATTAACAGGTCCTATCGCTTTAGCTTTCGGTTTTGAAGATCCTGTAAGCCCTGCGAAAGCTGTTACTAAATTTATCAAAGAAACTAAAAAAGGTGAAATCCTTGGTGCAGTTTTGGATGGTAAATTATTAACAGTTGAAGAAACTAAAGCATTGGCTGCTCTTCCTTCAAAAGAAGAACTTTATGCAAAAATGCTTGGTTCTATCAATTCCCCAGCATCAGGTATCGCAAACTCTATCAACGCTGTTCTTTCTCAACTTACAAGAGCAATGGCAGCTGTCAGAGATCAAAAAGCTGCATAGTTTTGCAGCAAACTTATTTAAGCCTTTGCGCTTAACAACGTATTAGAAAACTCAAATAAATTAAAATAAAAGGAGAAAATCATGAGTGTAGAATCAATTTTAGAATCAATTGAAAAATTAACATTATTAGAAGCAGCTGAATTAGTTAAAGCTATGGAAGAAAAATTCGGCGTATCAGCAGCAGCTCCAGTTGCAGTAGCAGCAGCTCCAGCAGCAGCAGCTCCAGCAGATGATGCTGATGCAGAAGTTTCAGTTGTATTAGCTTCAGTTCCAGCTGATAAGAAAATCGCTGTATTGAAAGAAGTTAGAACTTTGACAGGTTTAGGCTTGAAAGAAGCTAAAGATTTAGTTGAATCAGCTCCTAAAGCAGTTAAAGAAAACATCAAAAAAGACGAAGCTGAATCAATCAAGAAAACTCTTGAAGCAGCTGGTGCTGTTGTTGAAATCAAGTAGTTTGATTTTAATCAATAACAAGTTTAGCGAGCGGTTACATTGTAACCGCTCGCTTTTTTAATATGAAAAATTATCCAAAAGTAATTTGATTTTCAAAAAATAACGTGTTATTATGAGTGGGCGGTAAAGTTACCGTCTATTTATAATTTTACATGAGGGCTTTGATATGAATATGACTTTTTTAATTTGTGGAATTTTGATAATGCTTATCATGATTGCTCGTGAATACTTAAAGAAAAATTATAATATTGATATGGATAAAATTCTTATTACTAAAAACTCTATTCATCTTGATAAAGCTCCTGTAATCAATAAAGGGACTGGCAAAAATTCTCTTATTTTACTGGATGCTGGTGCTAATAAGGCTACTGTAATGGCAACTTTGCGTCAGATTACTGGTCTAGGTTATGCAGAAGCTAAAAAGGTTATTGAATTTGTTCCGACAACTTTTATGACTTCTATCTCAGACAAAGAAGCTGATTTAACTAAAAAAGCTCTTGAGTTTGTTGGTGCAAAAGTTGAAATAAAATAATTTTGAATTAAATTTTTTATAATTAAAAACCTCTTAGTTAAATCTAAGAGGTTTTTTAGTTGTATATAGTTTTAAGAATAATAATTAGTCTATTGTAAGAACAAAACCGCCTTTATCAGCATTTTTTAAAGATTCTCCTTCAATCTTTGCTCTTAGATTTTTGATGTATTTGTAAACGTAATCTCTTGGAAGTTCAAGTAGAGATGCCAAATCTTTAGCATAAACGATTTTATTTTTATGAGCTGCGAAGTAATCAAATACTTTTTGTTCTCTATCTGTTAAAGCTTTTTTGAATACAACTCTAACTTCATCTCTAACAACATCACCTGTTTTTTCTTCTGACATAACAGCTTTTGTAGCTTTTGCAATTTCTTTATGTGCGGAAGCTTTTTTAGCTGTTGTTTTAGTTGTTTTATGTGCAACAGGTTTTGCTTCTTTAACTTCTGTTTTATGAGTGATTTTAGATGGTTTAACTTCTTTTTTTACTTCATGTTTTTCAACTTCTGTATCAAGTTTTAAATTTTTAGCAGAGAAAGGCGAAATATAAATTTCTTTTTCTTTTTCATACGCTCTATCTGCAATTGTACTAAGTCTTTCAGCTTTCGCATTCCATTCAGGTTCATTTGATACTACTGGTTTTCCGTGTAGTACAATGTCAATAAGGTCGTTAGTTTCTTTTTTCTCTTCGACTTTTTTCCCTAATCTAGCAGCGAACTCCTCTAATGTTATCTTTTCTAATGAGCTTCTCCATTGTTTAATCTCTTCTTTGCTCAAGTATTCAGACATTAATTATCTCCTTACTCAACTATTCCTAAATACATCCTTTATTACAACATTTAATTTATCATAAACCATGCCCCATGACTTAAAATGTTTCGCAACGTAAATTTTTATTTATTTTGTTAACATTTAAGCTGAAAGTGTTGATTTTCTTTGTTCTAGTGCTTAATCTAAAATTCCAGTATCAAGGATTTTTTGTACTTCATTTGACATAATTTCGTGAATTTCATTGATTGATTTTGTTCCATCAATACTAATAAATCCATACTCTGATTTCATTTGGTTATATTGTTCAAGACATTTGTTTTGGTAAATTCCAAAGCTTTTGTAGAAGTCTGTTGAAAAACCTACATCTCTACCGCTTTCGTAGAAGTCCAAGCCTGTTGTGCCGATAATTCTTTTTAATAAAGTATCAACAGGCATATCAAGATAGAATACTAAATCTGGTTCTGGAGCATAGTCGTATAGGTTTTTAACCCACTCTATATTTTGTCCTCTTACAACATCTCTTGCTAGTGCGGTGTAGTAATATCTATCAAGTAACACAACAAAACCTGATTTTAATGCAGGAATAATTTGGTTCTCTAATCTATCAGCAAAATCTGCTGCATACAAAAGGCTATAAGTTGTTGCGTTTAACAAATTTCTTTCTTTTGCATCATCAATAACGTTTGCAATAAGTCTAGATGTTTTCCATTCTGAAACCATTACTCCATAGCATTGGTCTTGTAGCGATTTCTTTAGGAGTTGAAGCTGTGTGGATTTGCCAGAACCATCTGTTCCTTCAATAACAACCAAAAGCCCATTATATTTGTGTTTCCTTTCGAATTGTTCCATTATATTTCAACTCCTTTGTTTTGTAGAATTGTTTTCAACATCTTTCTGATTTCTACTTGTTTTTTGTGAATTGTGTCGTTTGCATCAAGTTTCACAATTCCAAATTCATCTAGCATATTTTTATATTCTTCAATTACCCGAGATTGAAAAATCACGTAACTTTCGTATGGGTCATTGCTGATTTTCAAGTCCATACCTGCTTCATAGAATTTTGGTGCACGGTTTGAACATATTCTTTCTAGTGATGTTTTAGGGTCAATATCAAAATATACGGCTAAGTCTGGTTTTATGGCAAAATCATAAACCCCTCTAACCCAGTTAGGATCAACACCTCTTGCGACATCTCTTGCAAATGCTGTGTAGGCATATCTATCTGCAAGAACTATAAAGCCAGCTTTTAGAGCGGGTGCAATAACTTGTTTTAGCCTATCCGCAAAATCGACAGCGTGAAGCAAACTGAATGTTCTCGGAGAAAGCATATTCTTCTTTTTAGCTAATTTCGTTGTTTGAGAAATTAGTTCAGATGAATTCCATTCTGTGTAAATTACATCTTGCCCAATATCTTTCAACCAATCTCTTAATAGTGCTAATTGAGTAGATTTACCAGAGCCGTCAATTCCTTCAACACAAACAAGAGTTCCGTCGTAGTGATGTTTTTCCGTAAGCTTAGACAATACTCTAACCCTCTTTCTTTTCTAATAGTCTAGTGCTGATTTTTCCAAATTTTGCAGATAGATTATCTATAAAGTGAATTAAATATAATTCTGGTTCTAAATCTTTTTGGTCTAGGTCAATGATTGCCCCCCATTCAGCTCTTCCGTGGTGCGCTGCAATCATTTTGGCTATTTTTTTGAATCCTGCATTCATACATATACAAAATCCGTATTGTGAGTGTGAAATCCATTCTTCTCTAAATCCTTGAGCATAATCAATTAAACCTGTTTCGGTGTCAATTGTGTATTCAAAGATTTTACCAAAATCATGTAATAAGCAAGCTGCATAAATTTCATCTTCATTTGCTTTGTATGTAAATTTGCTCATATTTAGTTCTGCAAATTCTGCACATTCAACTGTGTGGACAAGAAGTCCTCCAATATAATTGTGGTGCATAAGTTTTGCTGCAGGCATAATTTTAAAAACATCTGCATATTTTTCAAATAATCCTGCAACAAAATCGTGCAATTTTTCATCCTTAATTCTTGAAATATAAGATTGTAATTTTGCCCAATATTGTTCGATTTCTTTTTTATCTAATCCAAGTTTTGCTTCTTTTATTAATTCTAAGGCTGAAATTAAACAATTGTTAAATTTTTCATTGAAACTTGCGGATACGATTCTCACTAAATTACCTGTTCTGAAAATCTTACTGTCAAAACGGTTAAGAGTTTCTTCCCACAAAATGCAGTTCAAAATGGAATTATCAACTGTATTTTTAAGTTGCAATTTCCCCATTTTCGTTCCTGCTTTTGTATCTCCGATTGAAAATATAACAACTTCGTATGTATCTTCTGTATTGAACATTTTTTATTCCTTTATAATTATTTCAAGTGTTGTCGTTTCTTAGTTTTTGTTTCTATCGATAATTTTGTCATCGTTACCCCAAACGAAAGAAGAACGAATTTCTTCTCCAATTTTTTCGATTGGGTGATTTGCATTTTCTTTTCTTAATTTGTTAAAGTTTGTGCAACCAGAGTGCATTTCATTGGTAAATTCATCTGCAAATTTGCCTGATTGAATATTTTTCAAGATTTCTCTCATTGCATTTTTTGAAGCTTCTCCAATAACCTTTGGTCCTCTTGTCATATCACCATATTCAGCAGTATTTGAAATAGAGTATCTCATATCTGCTAATCCTCCTTGGTTAACTAGGTCAATAATTAATTTCATTTCGTGAAGAACTTCAAAATATGCCATATATGGAGAGTATCCAGCTTCTGTCAAAACTTCAAAACCTGCTTTCATCAATGCAGAAACTCCGCCACAGATTACAGCCTGTTCTCCAAATAAATCTGTTTCTGTTTCTTCTTTGAATGATGTTTCTATAATTCCAGCTCTTCCAGCTCCAATAGCAGAAGCATAGGATAAAGAAACCTCTTTAGAATCTCCTGTTGGGTCTTGGTAGATTGCGATTAGAGAAGGAACACCTTTACCTTCAAGGTATTGACTTCTAACTGTATGTCCAGGACCTTTTGGCGCAACCATAATTACATTAATATCTTTAGGTGCGACAATTTTTTTGTAGTGGATATTAAATCCGTGAGAGAACATCAAATATTGACCAGCTTTCATATTTGGCTTAATTTGTTTTTCATAAACTTCTGCTTGTAATTCATCTGGAATTAGAATTTGAACTATGTCCGCATACTTTACGGCATCTTCAATTGTCATTGTTCTGAAACCGTATTTTTTAGCCTTTTCATCAGATTTCCCGCCTAATCTAAGACCTAAAACAACATCACATCCAGAATCTTTAAGGTTCATTGATTGCCCATAACCTTGAGAGCCAAACCCAATTACTGCAATTTTTTTAGACTTAATTAGTTCTTGATTAATATCTTTATCAAGATAAATTTTTAGATTATCCATATCCACCTCGATTTCTTTTTCTATCACATTATGGTATCACGAAGAGGATTTTAATGCTAGTTATTGGATATTAATTCGTTGTAATTTGGTTTTCACCCAATATAAATACTTTCCAATCTGAAGCTTCTTCTTTAACAGGTTTATAGTAATCTTTTACTAAAATCTGTTGAGTTTGGATTGGGGTATAATTTTGAGATTTCAAGTAGTCTTCTAATTTGTTTGAATTTTTAATATATTTTTTTTGTTTTATTAGCGGATAGAATGCACGTTTTTTTCTCGCAATTTCACAGAGCATAACATTTATAATTTCAAAATAGTCAAAATCATAACCGCTATTGGTCGTAATATCTAAGATATAGTTCAAATTATCGCTTGTTGTAATTGAAAAATATCCGAGAATTTTTTCGCATTCTTCAATTAAATATCTTGTTTTGTAATAATCCATAAACCCTTCAAATATTGGCGTTTGAAATTCTTGAGGTTGCCTAATAAGTGAAGGTTTATAAATATTTATGACTTCATCATTGTACATTTGTGCAATTTGTTTTGCGTCAGAATTTTGAGCATAACGCCAGTGAAGGTGTGGTTTTTGTGGAGTTGGTTTTTCAATTTTCCAGAGAGTTTCAGAGGCACATTGCCTAAATCCGCAACCATTAATAAAAAGATTAAATAGTTCGTCGTGGCACTCATCAATTGTTACAGTGAATGATGTTGCACCTTTTTCTCCAAATTTTTCCATAACATATTTAACAAGACCTTCTCCAATTTCATACATATTGTCTTTAAAAATCAGTCTTGTAATGTTGATTTTGTAAGGATTTCCTGGAGTGCGAACAGTTGTGATAAGTCCAAGAATTTCGTGTTTGTCTATCAAAATAAATGATTCTGATTTGAATTTAAGCTTCAATGGTAGCATTGCATTAAGAAAACCAACAGGCTCTTCTGCTAAAGATTTTGCTAATTTGTCGTTGTCATCTGTGCAGAGATACGAAATTAGTTTTTTTAATTTTGGATGGTCAAAGCACGTTAATCTTCTTATTTTTATCATAATTTTATTATACTTTTTTTAGTTTGTTGTTGCAAGCTTGAATTATTTTTGCTGTTTGATAAATTCTGGCAAGATTTCAAAAACATCTCCAACAATTCCGCAATCTGCAATTTCAAAAATTGGAGCTGATTCATCATTATTGATTGCGATAATATAATCAGAACCCGTCATTCCCACTGTATGTTGAATAGCGCCAGAAATTGCACAAGCTATATAAACTTTAGGGTGAACAGTTTTTCCTGTCTGTCCTACTTGAATGCTTTGTGGTGCAAGTCCCATTTCAACTGCTCCTCTTGTGGCAGCAATTGTTCCACCGATTGAATTTGCAAAATCTTTTAATAATTCAAAACCTTTTGCATTTTTGAGCCCTTTCCCACCAGCAACAATGATTTCTGCGCTATCTAAGTCATTTATGTTATTTTCAACAGTGCGTTTGAATGATAATAGTTGAATGTGTTTTTGCATTCCTAAAATATTTGCAGGTCGAGAAATAAATTCTGTTTCTACTCTGTCTGATACAGAGTTAACCTTGAAAACATTTGGTCTTACGGTTGCCATTTGAGGGTAATTTTTACATAAAATTGTTGCCATAAGTTGACCGCCAAAAGTTGGACGAGTTGCCGCAAGTTGTCCTTTTTCATTTATATCAAGTCCTGTACAATCTGCGGTTAAGCCTGTTCCGAGGGCACTAGCAACTCGGGGTGCTAAATCTCTACCTTGATTTGTTGCGCCAATCAATAAAATCTCGGGCTTAATATCTCTGACCAAATCAACCATTAATTTTGAGTAGTATTCAGTTGAATATTCTTTTAAATCTTCGGATTCAAAGTAATAAACTTTGTTAATTCCCATGTTTTGAAAAGATTCTTTGAATGAGTTTATGAGGTTTGGTCGAGAAATCAAAACGGCTTCAACATCAACTCCGCCAAGTTTTTGAGCTAATTCTTTGGCTTTGTCAACAAGTTCAAAAAATACTGTGTGAATGTATTCTTCTCTTGTAAGTTGTGCGTAAATTAAAATTCCAGAGTTTTCATTAGTCGGCATTTTTTATAACCTCCAAGGATTTTAATTTTTCAGATAAAAGATTAACGCTGTCCGCAACATTCATTTTGAACTTTTGAGCGTTGTGAGTTGTGAGATTTCGGAATGCTTTGCTTACGTACGTTGGAGAGCCTTTAATCCCCGTTTTTTGGGGGGGTAAACCAATATCTTCCATTGATAATGTTTTGATTTCTTTTTTGTTTGCAGAAATTATTCCGTTAATTCTTGCTCTTTGTGGTTCAAAATCGTTTTGCATAACACAAACTAATGCAGGCAAATTCACTCTAACTGTTTCAATTCCGTCTTCCATTTCTCTTGTAAGAGTTAATTTTTTATCCTCCAAGGATTTAAAGTTTTTTACAAAAGTAACTTGAGGGAGTGATAGAAAACTTGCAATATTTGGTCCCGTTTGAGCCGTGTCCCCATCAACTGCAAATTGTCCGCATACAATTAAATCAAAATTGGGCAGTGCTGTTCTGATAGCTCTAGATAGTGTTAATCCTGTTGCATAAGTGTCAGAACCTGCGAATTTTTTGTCTGAAACTAAAACCGCATTATCGACACCCAAAGCCATAACTTTGCGCAACATTGATTCTGCTTGAGCGGGTCCCATTGTGAAAACTGTGATTTCAGTATCTGGGTTTTGTTCTTTGATTTTTAGGCAAAATTCTGTTGCGTAAACGTCGAAAGGATTGATTATACTCTCAACCCCTTCTCTTTGAATCGTATTATGTTCAGTCCAACGAATGTCCGTTGTATCTGGAACTTGTTTTATACATAAAGCTATTTTCATTATGTCCCAAAATTAGTGTTGTTGCTGTTGTTTTGCGGCTCTTTGTTTAGCGTTTGCATCTAATAATGCGTTATAAGCTAACAAATACATAGAACATTTTTGAACACTTGGAACATACCAAGCACATTTTGTTTGGCTGCAAACCATATCAATACCAGAACCGATACTAACTAATGGACATACAGGAATATCGTTTTTACCCATAATTATTTTCTCCTATACTTTTTCTGCTTGTTTTAACAAGTTGCAATCTTCGCAACGCTTACGTTCTTGGTCTTTGTAAATTCTTGTTCTGTTGATAACTTCATCAAAATCGATTTTGTGAGCATCGAAATCTGGACCATCAACACAAGCGAATTTTGTTTCTCCGCCAACAGTTACTCTGCAAGCGCCACACATACCAGTACCATCAACCATAATAGGGTTCATACTAGCTTCTGTGTAAATTCCCTTGTCTTTTGTAAGATTTGCAACTGCTCTCATCATAGGCATAGGACCTACAGCGATTACGTAGTCAACTTTTTCTCTATCCATGATTTCTTGAAGAACTGTTGTTCCGAAACCTTTGATACCATAAGAACCATCATCTGTTGTTAGGTATAATTCAGTACAAGCATCTTTCATTTTGTCTTCCCAGAATAGAAGGTCTTTAGTTCTCGCACCTGCAATCATGTAAACCTTGTTTCCAGCTTCTTTTAGAGCTTTTGAAATTAGGTAACAAGGCGCAGCACCATAACCACCTGCAACACAAACGGCTGTTCCGTAGTTTTTAATATCTGTAGGTTTGCCAAGAGGTCCAACGATGTCAAGAAGCTCATCGCCAACTTCAAGTTGAGCGAGCTTTTTGGTTGAATGACCAACAGCCATGTAAACGATAGTAAGAATACCGTTTTCTTTGTCAACGTCAGCAATGGTAAGAGGAACTCTTTCGCCTTCTTCTTCCACTCTGAAAATTATAAATTGTCCAGCTTTAGCATTTCTAACGACATAAGGAGCATCGATCGAAATTTCAAATTGGTTTGGACAGATTTCTTTTTTAGATAAAATTTTATATCCCATTTCTTTCTCCTTTTTAAACAAAGCTTAGTAGTATTATACACCAAATTTCGTTTTTTGAAAAGATGTAATATTAAGAAGCTAATAAGTCAATAAGTGGATAAGTCTATAAGTCTATAAGTTTTTTAAAGTCATTCCGAATTTATTTCGGAATCTCTAAGCTGGTGCATTTGGATAGAGCTTTTCAAAATTTGCCCCTCTCCAGGGGAAGAGGGGTTGGGGAGAGGGATTGATTTGATAAATTCTTGTTCACTTTTTCTTTTTTATTTCGACGAAAAAAGAAAAAGCAGAACCGAAAAAGAAAAACACGAATGACTAAATGGCTCGAGTCATCAGGGGCTTCGCCCCCGAACCCCCTATATAACTAAACGAATCCGTCATACTGAGCGAAGCGAAGTATCTCAAGCTGAACTCCTTAAGATTGCCCCCTCTCCTAACCTCCCCCTAGGGGAGGAATGATGTTCTATAGTTTACTAAAGCTCTCTCCGAGGGAGAGAGCAAAATTGTCTTTGAGCAGAATGCGAAAAGATACAATTTGAGAGAGGGGTTAAACTTGACAAATTTGACTTTCAATTACAAAAAAATAGTGGAGATGGAATCTCCACTATTAAAAGCTTTTAAATTAAAACTTTTTTCATCTAACTATTTAGCAGATGTCAAAACATATTTAGCAGCATCAGATGCTGGTTCAACAGTTGCATCGTGGAATACAACTGGGAATACGTCTGTCATGTGTTTAGCATCATTTTTAACTGTACATGGAGTTTCAACAGTTTTCTTTGATGTACCAGAAGTTGCTGTATCACCACAAGTAACTTCTTTGTTAGGTAATGTTGTTCCGTTTACATCAATGAAACCAATACAACCATTCAATGGAGCTTTACCTAATGTATCTGCAGTAACTTGTTGTCCTAATTCTAGAGTACAACCAGTAGCACCTTGAGGGAATGCTACGATTGAACCATCAGCCAATTGGTATGCTACATAATTATCTAAAGATGGAGCATTACCTAAAGAGAATGTATAACCCTGTGTGGCTTTGTTAATAGAGTAAGCTGTTTCTTTGCTAGTATCTCCAGAGTTAGCTCTTTTTAAGTTTGATGGTTTACCAACCATAGTTTGTCCAGTCAAAGTACCGTTTAATAATGAACAGAATGACATAACGTTTTCAGGGTTTTGAGTAGCCCCAGCTTTATCTGTTCCGCAAGCTGTATCAGCACCAGCATAATCGAAATCGTATTGAGCTTGTGCCATCAAACCTGCTTGGTTCAATGTTGATAATGATTTTTTAAATTGTGATCTGAATTTTGCTGAGTTAGTATTAGCAATCAATGTTGGGATAGTCATGGCAGCAACTACACCAATGATACCTAATGTGATCAAAACTTCTGCCAAAGTAAAACCGAATCTTTTTGTCATAATCTTTTCGCCTTTCTTTTTAAAATAAAACTATAACATACGCTTTACATAACGATTATATTACTATTTTTTTCAAAGTCTGTCAACCGTTTGTATGATTTTGCTTGAAATACTTGTGTTTCTCGCTGTTTGTTGTGGGTTTGTGGTCTAGTTCCCTCTCCGAGGGAGAGGGTTAGGGAGAGGGGTTGATTTCCTCTTCGCTTCTGTAAGAGATTCTTCGCTCTGCTCAGAATGACGTACTTGTTTGGATTTTTAGAGGGGTTGCTCTTATGTCCCAAACGACATCCAAAACCACAACGGGATACTTCTCCAAATTCTCTAGAGTCGTATCCCAAACTTTTAACATTTATTCCGTGTTTAAAACTTCTCGAATTTTCAAAATATAAATCATCCTCATCGCTTTACAAATTTATTAAACCCAAAATTACTAATGAAATAACATTAATTTCTTAAAATTAATACTTTTGGATTATATTTGTTCTGCTTGATGGGTTGCAAAGCTTATGTAGTGATAGTTTTGCCTATTGTAACTATTTGTAAATAATTCTGAAAATCTGTTTTTAGAGCTTAATTTTTGTTAATATTTTAATTCTTTTGGGTTAGGTTTTAATTGACCCCTCTCCTAACCTCCCCCCCCCTTGGGGAGGAATGATATGGTCTATGTCTTGAGAGAACCCTCTCCTTGAGGAGAGGGTGGGGTGAGGTGGATTATTGAGCATTTTATTTTTCTTATTTCTTCTTTGTTCAGTTAAACCCCTCATCCTAACCTTCCCCCCCCCCAAGGGGAAGGAATAAATAACCCTCTCCTAACCTCTCCCTAGGAGAGGAATGGTGGTCTATTTTATCAAATTTCGTCATACTGAGCGGAGCGAAGTATCTCTATCCATACTCGTTAGGATTAACCCCTCACCTCACTCCTCAGCCATACGGCACGCAGTTTCACACGACTCCACTTCGTTTCGTTGGTTCAGCTAGTGTCCCCCCAAGGGCGAGGGAGAAAATATCAACCCCTCTCCTAACCTCTCCCTAGGAGAGGAATGATGACCTGTTATGTTCACTTAAAGAAGTAATGTTTTGTGATATTGAAATTGAAAATAATTGACTATTGCCCCTCTCCAAGGGTAGAGGGGTTGGGGAGAGGGTTATTTAGTTATTTCTTGATATTGTTTTCAAGTATTTGCGTTTAGCCTCGTTCGAGTTCGAAAATTCTAAATTCGCTTGGTTCAAGTTTCTCAAAATGAAGTCTATCTGTATGCTCGATTTCTCTTGCTTCATAGTCTTTTTCATTCAAAGAATACTCATATTTCAATGTATAATCCCCTGGAATTGGAATTTCTTTATCAAAAATAGTGTAACCTTCAACTATTTCTTTATAAGATTCACCTGTTGCTGCAGTTTTTGTAACCTTTTCTGTTGGGTATTTGTGATTAGATACAACTAAATATGCTGTTTTCATTGGCTCTTTTGTAATTAACCAAGCGCTATAGCCATCTTCGTCGTCAACAATAATTTGAGCTTCGCCATCTGTAATAATATTGTTATTTTTTACAAATCTATCTATTGCATCAAATTTTGTATAAAAATCTTCGTTATTTGCTCTTTTCATTGCAACTTCTTCGCCAATAGTGTACTCAATTCCGCCTTGGGTAAAGCTTTCATCCCCATCAACATACATCATTGGTCTTTGTGCATATTTCCCACCAGGAAGAAGTTTATATTTTGCCCATTTGTACAATGCGCCTTGTTCTCCTAGTTGCGCTGGGTATTGGTCTATGCAATGAAATTCCCCATCTTGATTGTTATAAGTTTTCAAAATTGACAACATGTTACCTTTTTTGAATTTCGTATTATAGTTTGTCAAATTTTGGTTATCTTCAGAAATTTTTTCTGGTGTTTTGTCGAATTGTGAAATAATATCATTTCCCCACAAAACATCAAACTTCATATCTTGATGGTATTCTTTGTAGAAATTATCCCACA
Organism: Candidatus Methanomethylophilaceae archaeon; assembly: GCA_963590665.1. Classification (GTDB taxonomy): domain Bacteria; phylum Cyanobacteriota; class Vampirovibrionia; order Gastranaerophilales; family Gastranaerophilaceae; genus Zag111. The sequence goes on along the minus strand of CAVAPR010000012.1, from coordinate 23,597 downwards.
ACATATATTCTGCAAGGGTGGCAAAATAAGGAAATTTTTTCTTCATAGATGTATTTAATTTGTTCAAAACATAGCGTGGCGCTCTATAACTTATTGGTCTACCATTTTGTTCTGAAACTTCATCTACAATGTGGTCGATGTGGTCAACTCTGAAACCATCGAAGTTATAATCTTGTTGAAGTTGTTTCATACTATTAATAAATAAATCTATAACATCTTCATTGTATTTTCCATTTTCAAGATTTACAAAGTAGTATGGCGTTTGGCAATCAAGGTTTGCTAATGCTGTAACGTCATCTCCTTTAAAATCGTAGTGTTTGAATGTTGGGTAGCCACCGCATTCACTCATTCCGTCATAAATAGGAACTCCAGCTGAACACCAAGCTCCTCCTGGAGCTGGCCATAATCCTTCTGTCATAAGTGCTTGAATTGTATCAAGTTGTTTTGTAATATCTTTTTCTTCAAGTAGTTTTTTATCGTTCTTAAATCCGTGGATTTTTGCAACAATCTCTTTAACTCTTTTTTGAATTTTTAATTGATAATTTCTTTCTAACATTGCGTTTGAGAAAGTTTTTTTATGCTCAATCATAATTCCGTCAAAGCTATTGTACAACTCTTGGAACGCTGGGCTTAAGTCGCCAGAATTACCTTGAAGTCTTTGGATATAAATATCTTTAACAATTTGAATATCATCTGAATCGTGGTCTTTTGATAAAAATTCTGCAACTTCATCAATTTTATTCATTAGCTGTTTTTGCAATTCTGTAATATCGTACCAGCGTGCGACTTGTGGATTTGCGAGTACGAATTTTGAAAATCTTCCTGTTTGAGGAAGGATGTCATAAATTACAGGGTGACCAGCAAGTTGCGCCATGTGGATGAATGTTTGCAACTGTTGCTTTGCGTTCATTCCTGTTAATTCTTCAAGGTGTTTGTCGTTCAATTTTTCGCTTACATCACTGCTTTTTGGAAGATAAGCACATCCAAATTCTCTTGGGTGGAATGGAATTAGGTAGATTGTTGTGTTGTAAATTTTATTTTCAAGATTTCCTGTTGGAAGAATTAAAAGTTGTTTTAACCAGTCGAAAAATTTGCCAGTTTCTTCTGATTTATTTCCATTGCCAAGCGCTGCAAGGTTAATCAACTTAATGTCATGTCCTTCTTTTTTGAACCAATCAGATGTTTTTTCATGATTTCTTGCAAGTGGACTTATTTGATTTGCTTTGAATGAAAATTCACCATTTTTGAAGGTGTTATTTTGTTTCCATTTTTCTTCTAGAGCAAATAATGTTTCTTCATTTGTTAATTCATCAAGAGCTTTTTGGTAAGAATAAGTTAAATATCCATATTTTTGTATGTGCATGGACAAATATTTTTTTCTTATTTCTGGGATGTTGTCCGCAGGATAAGCTTTTTTTAGTTCTGAATACACTTTGTTAAGTTCAACGTCTGTTGTCGCAGAGTGCTGCTCTTTCTTTCCAAATAAAAAATTAAACATAAATATCTCCCTATTATATAAAGATTATACCATAAGAAAATTTTTGAATTGTAAAGATTTCAATATTAGCTAACTAGGTAATAGTATCTTGAATTTAAAGTACTAAATTGAAATTGTTGGATAAAGATGTTAACCCCAACAAGATAATGGAGAATCAATTATGGAAACTAAGCAAGAACAAATTTCAGTAGTAATCGTAGAAGATTTTAAATTAACTCGTGTAGGATTGAGATGCGCATTAAATTCTAATCCAGATATAAATGTTGTCGCAGAATGTGAAAATGCTATAGATGGAATTAAGCAAATTCAAAAACTTCAACCAGATGTTGTGTTGATGGATTTGGGTTTGCCAACAATGAATGGTATTGAAGCAACTGTCAAGATTAGAGAATTTTCTAAAGATATAAAAATTATTGTTTTGACTTCTCATGATAGAGAAGAGGAAGTTTTAGCTGCATTGAGTTCTGGCGCTAATGCTTATTGTTTGAAAGATATTGATCCTTCTAAATTAGCAGATGTAATTCGTGATGTTCATCAAGGCGTATGCTGGATTGATTCTGTTGTTGCAAATATGGCTCTAAAATCTATTCCAAAAGTTGAAAATTCTGCAATCACAGGTTCAAAAATGTCTGCTCATGCGAGAATTCCTTTAACTGAAAGAGAATGCGAAGTTTTGAAACATCTTGTTGCAGGTAAAAGTAATACTGAAATTGCAAAAGAATTAATTGTAAGCGTTCATACTGCAAAAGCTCATGTTTGTTCAATTTTGCAAAAGATGTGTGTAAATGATAGAGTTCAAGCTGCTGTAAAAGCAGTAAAAGAAGGTATGGTATAATTCATCTTTATGTGTTTATTATTTCATCCAAAAAGGCTGGCATAATTTGTCAGCCTTTAGTTTGGCTATTCAAAATGTTTTAAAAGTTCTAAAACTGTTTTTGAAGGTAGCCCAATTACGTTATCGAGTTCTCCTTCAACAGATTTTACAAACCCATCGGGCAATTCTTGAATTCCGTAAGAACCAGCTTTGTCAAATGGTTTGAAGTTTGTTATGTAAGATTCAATTTCTTCTGTTGTTAGTTTGTTGAAGGTTACATAAGTTGTGGTTGGTTTTGTAATTGCTTCCATTGTTTCAGAATTGATAACAGATGTTGCGGTCACGACAAAGTGTGTTTTGCCAGATAGCTCTGTTAACATTTTTGTCGCTTCTTGGTGGTCTTTGGGTTTGCCAAGAATTTTGTTATCAATTACAACAATTGTATCCGCACCAATGACAAGATGTTTTTCGGGGTGCAAATCTTTTGCCACATATAATGCTTTGTTGTAAGCAAGATTTTCAACATAAGCATAAGAGAAATCCGTCTGGTCATGTGGTTCCACATAAGAAGACGGAATAATTTCAAAATCCAATTTTAGTTTTTTCAGAATATCGGCTCTTCTGGGAGATGAAGAACCTAGGATAATTTTTCCCATGGTGTAGTCTCCTTGTAACCTTATTCTATCTCAAATAGGCACAATTAGACACAAAACTTTTTATCGCTGTCCCAAAGATTTTTGGTATCTAGCTGTTCTTGCATTGATTGCATAACAAGCAATGTTCAATCTTTGTCTAAGCTCCATCATGTTACGAACAGTAGCAGCGTAATCATTCATAGCTTCTAACATTTTGTTTGGATCGACCATTGACTCCATGTTGTCATGATTATCAACACGTTCTTCTTGATATTTTTGTACTAACATCTTATCGATGTAATCATCAGCACCAACGCCCATTCGTTGTCCTCCCATTGATTTCTCTTAAATTGTGTATCCTGTTCCTGTAAAAAATATATCCTAGATATTCCTTATATACTAATAAAGTATTTTTGATATAAAAAATTTCCTTTTTATTGCTCAATTGTTAAGAAATATTAATTTGAATTTAAAAATTCTTTCTCAATTTGTGAAGGGTATGGTTGCTTCAAGCTAAACAATAGCTTTCTCTCCAAGGGATGGGGGCTATTGGAAGAGTTTTTTATGATTTATAAAAAGACGACCCCTCTCTCGAAATTGTGTCTTTTCGCATTTTGCTCAAAGACAATTTCTCTCTCTCCCTATGAGAGAGTTTTTAGATGTTATGCTATATTTTGGGCGTTTCCCTCTCCTAGGGAGAGGGATTAAGGGAAGAGGGGTTGATGAATTTTAATTCCTTTTAGAAAATGTAGCTTGGCTTTATTAAGCTGACAAATAAACTAATGTTCACTTTTTCTTTTTTATCTTGAAATAGACTTACCAACTTATTGACTTATGAACTAAAATATATAAACTAACGTAAATAATATTGTTTTAACTGACAAAAAATATTTTTTTGAGCTATTATAAATATAGTAGAATTAGATTAGGGATAAATAGCATGACAAATTCAAAATGTGAAGAAAAGGTAATCGGCATTCCTCGTGCAATGTCTTTTTACAATAACTATCCATTCTATTATGGATTTTTTAACGATTTAGGTATCAAAATAGTTTTGTCTGATGTGACTACAAAACAAACAATGTCTGATGGTGCAGCATTAGTTGTTACTGAAACTTGTTTGCCAATCAAAGTTTACATTGGTCATATTTTGAATTTAATTAATAAAGGTGTAGATAAAATTCTTGTTCCATCTTTACAATCTGTTGATAACAAGATTTACAACTGCTCAAAGATTAGAGGGTTGCCAGATTTGGTTCGTAACGTTGTAAAACAACCTTTCACTATGATTGAAGCAACGTTGGATAAATCTGAAAAACACCAAGGACTTTATCATTTCTTAGCAGAAGCTGTAAAACCTTTTGGCATTACAGATATGAATGTTATCAAACGAGCTTCAAAAGCTGGTTGGAGATGTTATAACAATTTCTATGTAATGACTAAATCAGGGCTTCCATATTCAAAAGCTCTTAGCTATGCTTTGCAAGGTAAAGTTGTTATTTCTAATACTACTAAAGAGTATCCAATTTCAATTGCATTAGTTGGTCATGGTTATAATATTTATGACGAACGTGTATGTATGAAAATATTTGACAAGTTAGAAAAAATGGATGTTAAAGTTTGCACTTCTCTTCAATTGTCTGCTGAACAATTAGATGAAGGTATTGCAAGTTTAGGAAATGAAAAATACTGGGCAAATGAAGACGAAATGACTGGTAGTGCTGGACATTATTTGAAAGATAATAAAGTTGATGGTGTAATTACTATCACTGCATTTGGTTGTGGGCCAGACTCATTGATGGTTGAGAGAATTACTAGACGAGCAAAACAATTCAACAAACCTTTGTTAAACTTAACTATAGATGAGCAAACTGGTGAAGCTGGTTTTGTTACTCGTTTGGAAGCATTTGTTGATATGTTGTTCCGTAAAAAACGTGCAAGTATTGTTAACAAATTGAATATGAACCAACAAGAAGGTTCTTATTCTCCAAATACAGAGTTTATTGAAACAAAGTCAATGAATTAAAATCAAAATAAAAAGTAAATAAGTTAACCAATTAGAGAAAAATCTTTACCAAGGTTTTTCTCTAATTCTTTTATAATCGTTGATAAAGGAATTTCTAATCCTTCTGCAATTCTCCAGAGAGTGCTAAGTTGTGGGTCTTTTATTGATTTTTCTAAGTCTGCCCACATTGATTTCGTCATCCCTATTTCATTTGAAATTAGGCTGATTGATTTGTTTTGCTTTTGCCTGTGAGTTTTAATTATCTCTGAAATAGCCTTTTGTAACTTACTTTTGTTATCTGTGTAACTCTGTTGCATGTTTTTAATGTTAGTGCTAAATTAAGAACAAGTTGTGCTAATACTAGAACAAAGGAGCTTATATGAAAAAGAATGGATTTACTTTAGCTGAAGTGTTAATAACCTTGGGTATAATTGGAGTTGTGGCGGCAATGACTATTCCAACCTTAATAGCAAATACCCGTGCTGCGCAGTTAAAATCAAGATATTTCAAATCTTATTCAACTATTACTCAAGCATTGAAACTAATGCAAGCTGATGATATTTCAATGGATAATGCTGATTATTCTGCATTATCTAATCCTTTTTATAAAGTTTTCATGAGATATTTATCTGCTCCTTACGACTGCGGATTAGGTGGAGATTATGGTGTAGCTCAAGGAAATAAAAAAGAAGTCCCATGCTATAAATCAAATTCAAAGGATTCGGCAATTCCATATAAAAGTTTAGATGGAAAATCTAATTTTAATCAAAATTATCTTGACGACGGGCAGATTGCGATGCAAGATGGTTCGTTATTTTTGTTTGAAAATTATTTAGGTGGTAATATTTTTATTTCTGTTGATTTGAATGGTTATAATAATAAACCAAATCGTGCAGGGTATGATTTATTTACTTTTCAATATATTGATGGTGAATTGTTGCCAATGGGTGATTCAAGAACTGCATACCCAGATGTTGATAAATATTGTAGTTTAACTTCATCTTCAAGCCTAAATGGAATCACTTGTGCAAGTAAAGTTAAATCGGATGCTGATTATTTCAAAAAATTAGCAAGGACTATAAAATAAATCCTTGCTAGTTTATAATTTATAATGTTTATACTTATATAATCTGCGCTAAAGCATTAACAACATCTTTGTCCCATTTTGTGCCTGCTTCGGATTTTATAATTTCAATTGCTTTTTCTGCTTCCATTGCTTTTCGGTATGGTCTATCTGAGGTCATTGCAGAATAAGCATCAGCTGTTGCAATAATTCTTGAACCTAGAGGAATTGATTGTCCTTTCAATCCTTCTGGAGTTCCAGAACCATCAACCCTTTCTGTTTGGTAAGTAATATACGGAACAACCTCTGATAAGAAGTTAATATTCATCAACAAGTTTACACCAACGTTTGTGTGGTTTTTAATTTTTTGCAATTCTTCTGGAGATAATTTCCCGTTGTTTGCAAAAATCTTTTCTGGAAGGGTAATCTTGCCAATGTTTTGTAATAATCCTGCATAGTAAATTAGGTCTGTTGTTTTTTCATTTAACCCTAATTTTTTGCAAATTCCACGAGCAAGTTTGGCAGTGTTTCTTGAGTGTGAAACTGTGTATTGACCTTTTTTATCAACTGCATTTGCCAATGCTTCTACAAAGTTTTGTTGATAATCGCATAAATCTCCGATTAAAGCGGTCAATTCTGCTCTTGCCTGTTTTAATTCAAATTCGCTAGATTCATTATTGATTAAATTATTTGTATGTTCAATTTCATTTTGCAATGTAATTGTTGTTCCAAGTAGATTTGCAATATTCATAACAAGTTCAAGAAAATCTTCGTCAAGCTTGCTTTCAGATTTAATTTCAATAACCCCAACAGGAACAGATGAACTTCGCATTGGTATATAAATAAATCCATCTTTTTCAATAAGTTCGCTATGAGTTAATTCTTCTAACTGCACATTGCAATTTTCTTCATTGTCTGTTGAATTTCCTATAAGAACTAATTTATTTCCATCTTTAACAAGATAAATTCTACAGCTTTGAACTTCAATCATTTGCACAATTGATTTTGCAATAGAAGTATAGATAGCTGTTTCTTCA
>CAVAPR010000012.1:0-16535 GCA_963590665.1 Candidatus Methanomethylophilaceae archaeon | reverse complement strand
CGCAAAGAGTATTCTTTGAAGAATAAATGTCTGTCAATTCTCTCAATTGATTTTTTAGACGTTCTTTTTTATTAGATTTTGAACTAATTTTTTTTGCCAAATCTTCAGAAATCAAGTTTTCAGATATAAAATCTCCAAGATTTAGTGCAAACATTTCTTCTATTGGGTCACTACCAACCAAATATTCAGATTGTCCGAATAATGAAACTCCTGTTTGCTTTTTCTCTTCTTTATCCATAATTTTTCCTTTTTGAATACATGCCTTCTTATTTATATTTACGGCATAAATTTGAATAACTTTAGCCCCAATTTAAAAATTTCATACTAAAGTATGGGATTTTTCCTTCAAAAGTATTTTAAAATTTGTAATAATCTAGAGATTCTTCGCTTCGCTCAGAATGACGTAATTGATAGAATATTTTAACAACTTTGTCATTCTGAGGGATAGTCAAATGATTAGATAAAAATATTTGACAAATTTACCCGGAGAATCTCTAACCGTTCGTTCTATTCAAAAAAAGACTTTGAGAACTTAACCCAAAGTCTTTTTAAAATTTTATTTCCTAGATTTATTAGTAACCAATAGCCCAATTAAATCCGCTAGATGCAGTTTTTGTTGTATTGATTACAGCTTTTTTATTTGCATTATTTAGCGCTGTAACTTCAATAACTTTATCTGCCTTTTGAAGAAGATTATATTCTCCAATTTTACTATCTACATTGTTAAAAGATTTATATTTGTCTAATTCTGCTTGTAAGTCTTGGTTTTCAGCGTTTAGTCTTACAATTTCGTTATCCAAGTTATTCATTTTTGCTTCATAATTCATTGCAATATAGTAACTAACAAAAGTTATTGCAATTGTAATCATCAAACAGCAACACAAAGATTTGTTAATCTTTCTTGTTACCATTTCACGAATTGTCATCGGCTTAACTTGATAAAAAGAACCTTCGATAACAGAACTTTCTTCCTTTACAGGATTAGATGTATAGTTACTTCCTTGATAAAGTAACTCATCCTTTTCTTCAATTTTTACTCTCGCTGTATTATAAATCATTCCCTAAACTACCTACCAATAAACTTCTGATATATTGCTCTTATTTTCTGATGCACCTTGCAATTCTTAACTTTGCACTTCTTGAAGGTGGATTTTCTCGTATTTCTTCTTCTGTTGCCATTATTGGTTTTTTGTTGACTAACTCCAATGCTGGAGGTGGACAGTGACAAATCATTTGATTCTTTTCGCAGTGGCAACGAGTAGAATAATATTTGAATGTCTGTTTCACAACTCTATCTTCTAGAGAGTGAAAACTTATTACACTTATTATAGCACCAAAGTCTAATAAATCCAATACATCATTTAATGTATTTTTAACATTTTGTAACTCGTGATTTACTTCAATCCTAATGGCTTGAAACACCCTTGTAGCTGGATGAATAGATGTTTTTACTCTTGGTGTAGAAGCTACAATTAGTTCTGCTAATTCAGTTGTTGTTTCAAGAGGTTTTAGTTTTCTTTGTTCAACTATTGCTTTGGCAATTCTTTTTGAAAATCTTTCTTCTCCGTACTCAGAGAAGATTTTAACCAATTCTTCTTCTGTATATCCGTTCACAACATCATACGCCGAAAAATCAGAATCCATATTAAATCTCATATCAAGCGGTGCTTCTTTTGAAAAAGAAAATCCTCGCTCTTGCTTTGTTAGCTGGTGATAAGAGGCTCCGAGGTCAAACAAAACTCCGCCAGTAATTTTTTCGATACCTAAATCTTTTAAAACTTTCTTAATACTAGTATAAGAACTTTTTACAATTGTTAAGTTTTTGTAATCTTTTAATCTTTCAGATGCTGCATCAATCGCATCTTGGTCAATATCAAACGCAATTAGTTTCCCATTTGGCTGTATTCTTTTTAGGATGAGTTCACTGTGACCTCCTCCTCCGAGTGTACAGTCAACATATACAAGCCCGTCTTTGCAATCTAGTGCATCAACCGCTTCATTTTTCATTACTGTATAGTGTTTGAAATTTTCCATACAATTATAATATCATAAATTATTGTCCTCAGATGTAAAGATAATATTATGATTTTTCTTGCTGTGAATTTAACTATCATATTCAAAAAGAGCCACCAATTGGTGACTCTTTGCTATTCATCTTTCAGCTATTTCATTTTCTACATGATAAAACCAGCTAAACCTTGGTTATCAAAAATTTCAACAAATTTGTCGTATGTGCAACTTACTTCTTCGCCTGATTCATCGACAATTTGGATTATATTTTGAATATCAACATCTTTAACTTCTTGAGCTTTTGATAAAATCATATAGGAGTTTTCTTCTCTGTCGCAATTTTCTTTGTGTTCCCATAATGTTGAGTCATTAAACTTAAATTCCATATTTTTTTACCTCTTTCGTTTTCGTAACCGCATAATATGTAACGACATTTTGAAGAGAAAACTTTAAATATAAAGAAGAAATGTTTACATTTATTTACAAATAAAAAGAACCAAATCTAGAAATTAGACTTGGTTCTTTTGTACTCTTTATTTTAATAAGCTTCTATTTGATAGCTTTTTGAGCTCTGTATAAAGATGTTTCTTTTCCTAAAATATCAAGGATTCCAACCATATCAGCACCACAAGTTCTACCAGTGATAGCTGCCCTAATTGCCCACATAGTAACTTTAGGTTTAACGCCTTTTTCTTTCCATTCAGCTCTGAAATCAGCTAATTTTTCGTGAAGATTTTCATCTGTCCAATCCCAAGTTTGAGCTTTTGGAACGAAGTCTTTCAATACGTTTTGAGAAACTTCTGTATCAAGAGTTTTTGTTTGAGTTTCTTCGTCAATATGAACATCTTTACCAAAGAAATATGGAACAGCGTCAGTAATATCAGAAAGTAATGTTAATGGTTCTCTTGTAATTTCAACCATTTTTGTATATTGAGCATCTGTCAATTCATTCAAATTGTATTGAGTCAAATATGGTTTCAATCTTTCTTTCAATTCTTCCATAGGAAGCATTTTGATATAGTGACTGTTCATCCATTTCAATTTGTCATATTCAAAAATTGAGTTAGATGAAGAAATTTCATTAAGTCTGAAATCTTTTGCAATTTCATCAACTGATTTAATTTCTTCTCCGTCAGATGGTGACCATCCTAACAAAGCAACAAAGTTAATCAATGCATCTGTTAAGTATCCTTGTTTTACGAAATCAGAAACGGCTGTAGCTCCGTGACGTTTTGACAATTTACTTCTATCTGGAGCTAAAATCATTCCTAAATGTCCAAATTTTGGAACTTCAAAACCTAAAGCTTCAAATATTAGGATTTGTTTGTATGTGTTAGAAATGTGGTCTTCTCCACGGATAACGTGAGAAATTTTCATCAAAGCATCATCAATTACAACAGCGAAGTTGTAAGTTGGTGCGCCATTTGATTTTTGAATTACGAAGTCGCCTAAAAGGTTTGTATCCATGTGCAATTCACCTTTTACAACGTCATCAAATTTCAATATAGAAGAATCGTGGAAAGCCTTTTGAGCTTTAGCGATATTAAATCTGATTGCAGGTTTTCTACCTTCAGCTCTTAATTTAGCTTTTTCTTCTTCTGTTAAGTTTTCACATTTTTTAGAATAAACATAAGGTTTTTTAGCCTTAGTTGCTTCTTCTTTTTCTTGTTCAAGTTCTTCTGGAGTACAGAAACATTCATAAGCGAAGCCTGAATCTAGAAGTTGTTGAACATATTTTGGATAAATATCAAATCTTTGAGATTGAGTATAAGGACCGTAAGGACCTCCAACATCTGGACCTTCATCCCAGTTCAATCCTAAAGCTTTCAAACTATCAAAAATATTATCAATATATTCTTGTGAAGTTCTTTCAGCATCAGTATCTTCAATTCTCAATATAAACTTTCCGCCCATTTTTTTAGCGAATAAATAGTTAAATAATGCAGTTCTTGCAGTCCCGATGTGTAAATTACCACTTGGGGATGGTGCAATTCTTACTCTTACTTCTGACATTTTAGCCTTCTTTCTTTAAAAATTTTTAGCAAGATAAGGATAACACAAGGATAAACGGTTTTCAAGTTTGCGAGTTTTCATTGGCAATTTTATAATTAGAAAATTTTGTATGGATTTAGAATATTTTTAGGGTCGAAGATTTTTTTAATTTGTCGCATATAATCTAAAGCCCCGCCATCAACAACTTGGGCAATGTAAGCTTTCTTTTCTAATCCAATTCCGTGTTCACCAGAAATAATTCCGCCTAATCTAGATGTAAGCTGATAAATCTCGGATTTAGCAATTTTATAATGTTTGTATTCTTCTTTGTCGTTATAATCTATTGGGATTTGTGGGTGTACACTTCCATCTCCAACATGACCAACTAAACAAACGGTTAAGTTGTGTCTTTCGCAAATATCTTGTACTCCTTTAACTAATTTCGCAAGTTTTGAGCGTGGAACAATTATATCGTCTGTTGTCACATTTGGTTTGAGTTTTGTACAAGCTGCCATAGAAGAACGTCTTGCTGCCCAGATGTGGTCGGCTTCTTCTTTTGTTCTTGAATATTGTATATTTGCGGCATCATTATTTCTCAGAATCTCACAAATTGTTTCTCTCTGTCTTTCGATTTCAGTATTATACCCATCAAGTTCAATGATTAACGCAGATTCCTTATCACAAAGCAATCCTGTTGGATAAAATTTTTCAACTGTTTGAATTGCATTTTTATCCATAAAATCAATTGTCGCAGGGAAAACTTGTTTTTCAATAATTTTATTAACAGCAAGAATAGAGTTTTCAACATTGTCAAAATATGCCATAACGACTTGAGTTTCTTCTGGTTTTGGAATGAGTTTAATCGTTGCTTCTACTACAATTCCAAGTGTTCCTTCAGAACCAATAAAAAGGCTTCCTAAGTTATAGCCAGTGGCATTTTTGATTGTGTTTGAACCTGTTCTAATTAGTTCTCCATTCGCCATAACTACAAGCATATCTATAATATAATCTTTTGTCGCTCCATATTTAAAGCATCTAGCACCTGCTGAATTTTGGGCGATACTGCCTCCAATTGTAGAAATTTTTAGGTTTGACGGGTCAGGAGGGTAAAATAAACCGACTTTTTCAACCTCTCTTTGCAAATCTCCAACGACAACTCCAGGTTGAACTCTAGCGGTCATGTTTTCTGGGTTGATTTCTAATATTTTATTCATTTTAGAAAAATTAAGGACAATTCCGCCATGAGTTGGAATGCAAGCTCCAACGGTGTTTGTTCCTGCTCCTCTGCAAATAATTGGTGTCATCTGTTCGTTTGCAATTTTTACAACTCGAAGGACTTGTTCAATATTTTCAACAAATACAACTGCATCTGGCAATGATGTTTGATTTTGATTATTTGACGCATCAAAAGAATAAACATACCGTTCTTCTTTGTCAGATAGAATGTTTTCTTTGGGCAGGGCTTTATTTAATTCTTTTATCAAATTATCAGTCAACATACGCTGTAAGTTTCTCTATATTCATACTTAGTTTAGCTAATTGTTTGTCAAGTTTGTCAATTTTCTTGCTTACTTTTGAATCATCAATATCTTCAACCGCAGAAAGAATTTTTTCAATTGTCATTTCTAAACGGTCAATTCTTTCTTCTTGTTGTTCAAATTTCTCTTCAAGATTTCCAAGTTTAGATATTTGTTTTTCAAAATAGCTTAGTCTTTCTTGTTGTTCATCAAACTTTTCTTCAATTGAATTAAGAATATCTGTTTGTTCTGGAATTTCTTTTTTCAATTTTTCAATTGTATTTTTCACATCAACAATTTCTTCTGAATTTGATGAAATCTTATCCATACTTTCGCTTGCGGAATCAATCCATTCTCCCATATAAATAAGAGCTTGGCGCATAACTTTATCTGAAACAGAAGATTTTTCAAGCATTTGTGTAACTTTATCAACTTTATCTGTTAAGTGATTTGTGATAACTTTGCTAAAATCTTCAAGTCCGTTATTGATAGCATTATATGATTCATCAGAAGATGCCAAAATCTTTTGAGTTTGTTCTCTCAAGTTAGAAATTTCAGATTTAATATCTTTAATTTCGTCTTGGGTCATTGAATTTTGAAGTTCTTCAACTGTTGAAGTAATTCTATAGACATTGTCTGAAATATTTGCAAGTTCGCTTGATTGGCTTTCGAGTTCATTGTTTTGAAGTTCATTAAGAGCCAATCTAAGTTTTGCCAAATCAGATTCAATATCTTGCATTGAGTAGTTGTAGTCAGTTTCATCAGTTGAACTTGTGATTTGCTTCAATTGTTTTGTAACTTCTTCCAAGTTTTGGTTGATTTCGTCTGTACGTTCTTCTACAAAATCTTTAATATCTTCTGACTCTTCAATGAAAGAAACTTGGTTGAAGATGGTTACAACCGCAGCCATGATTGATTCTTTCATTTCTTTCAATGATTTTTGAACTTGTTTTGTTTCGGTGTGAGAGTTCAAGTTAAGGTTATTAACTTCAAGAGTCAATTCTTTCAAACATTTTTTGAATGCTTCTGTTTTGCTGTTATTTTCAAAGTTCTTGATAAAATCAGATTGAGCGAAAATTAAATGCTTAATATCTTCAAACTCTTTTTGAGAATTTACATTATTATTTGTAAATATCTCATCAATTTTGTGGTTAAGAGTTTCAAGCATTGATGTTAGCTTTGCATCTGTAGCAGATAATTTTCTAACATTTTCTTCTATCGGTTTTGTTTTTATATAAATATCTGAAAGTTTGTCTTCTAATCCATAGATATAATCTTTGATTTCGTCTAAATCATTTGTATAATCAGTTTGAGCGACAACATCTACTTTTGAACTTAAGTTTTCAAGTTGACTTTTTAATTCGTCAATTTCATCAAGTGTTGCGCTGTCATCTGATTGTGAAATAATATCAATTTTAGACTCAATATTTTCTAATGAATTATGAATATTTTCAAAGTCATCAGTATTATCAGTTTGCGAAATAACATCAATCTTAGACTCAATATTTTCTAATGAGCTATGAATATCTTCAAAATCATTAGTGTTATCAGTTTGCGAAATAACATCAATCTTAGACTCAATATTTTCTAATGAACTGTGAATATCTTCAAAGTCATCAGTATTATCAGTTTGCGAAATAACATCAATCTTAGATTCAATGTTTTCTAATGAACTGTGAATACCCTCAAAATCTTCTGTATTATCAGATAGTGACATTACATCAATTTTTGACTCAATACTAGATAAAGTGTCTTGAAGTCCTTCAACACCTTCACTCTTTCCAGATAGAGAAGACATCTCATCAATTTTTGTTTCAATATTCTCTAAGGATTCGTGAATGTCTTCAAATTCATCCTCATTGCTAGATGTTGCAATTATATCAACTTTTTTATCTAAAAGATTAAGTGTTTCTTTGATTTCTTCAGATGCTTCAATAGAATCTCTAACATCTTCGATAAGGTCGTAATCATCAGAGGAAGCTAAAATATCGATTTTTTGGCTAATCAATTCTAGCATTTCTTGAATTTCTTTATTTGATTCTCCAGAGAAATCAGAAGTATTTAGGTTTTGAAGTGTATTTTTGATGTCCTCAATCCATTCAGAATTATCTGTTAGGGTAAGAATATCAATTTTGCCACTAATATCTTCTAACATTGATTGGATTTCACTACCTGCAATGTAGCCTTTGATTTCCTCTAACCAGTCTTTGTTGAGTTCTTTTGAAAGTACATCAATTTTGTTATTAAGATTAATTAATAAGTTATCATTTCCAAGTTTTGGAATTGATGATAGTGAAGAAATTGTAGATTGTTTTCCTTCTTGAGGAATTGCTTTTTCTACATCTGTGCGAAGTTTTGTAATATCTTGTTTTAATAAGTCAAAAGCCTTAATAAAATCAAAATTGTTTTCGCCCACAATTGTTTCAATGTTTTCGTCTGGAAGTTCTTCATCATCTTCATCTCTTATGATGTCAAAATCCATGTTATTTTCATCTGGTTCTGATTTAACAATTGTAATAGTATCAATTTTGTTTTTGATAGTATTTAAAACTTCTTCAATTTCAGGGTTTTCCCCAGACAAATTGTTAATCAAATCAGAGAATTTGTTAAAGTCTTGTTTAATATCTTCAATAACTTGTGCAGATTTAGAATTTTCTTCAAACGCTTCTTCATATTCGTTTGTCGCAAATTCATCAGATTTTTCTTCGTCTGCATTTTTTGCAAGGGCTTTAATTCTTGATTTGAAGCATTTTTTCAAATCT
Source organism: Candidatus Methanomethylophilaceae archaeon (assembly GCA_963590665.1). Classification (GTDB taxonomy): domain Bacteria; phylum Cyanobacteriota; class Vampirovibrionia; order Gastranaerophilales; family Gastranaerophilaceae; genus Zag111. The sequence goes on along the minus strand of CAVAPR010000012.1, from coordinate 8,254 downwards.
TCAATTGCGTTTATGATTTCTTCATTGTTAACAGCAACAGTCAATAAAGATTTGATTTCGTCATGTTGGTCTTCCATTTTTTCAGAAAGAGAAGTCTTAATGTCTTCTGCTGTGTTTGTTAACAAGTCTTTTTGTTCTTGCTTGAAGTCGTTGATTTCATCAATAAACTTGTGGAATTCTGCCATGTGTCCTGCATCTGGAGGTGCTATTCTATTTAATTGTTCTTCCAATTCTGTTTTTAGAGAATCAATTTTAATGATTACAGAATCCACATCTCCTAAAATGAAATCTCTCAAATTGTTTTCTGTAACTGTCAATCTATCAGAAATTCTATCGTAAGTGTTTTCAAGATTTTCGTATGATGCTCTTGAAAGTTTAGGGTTATTAGTTAAATCTTCATGGATAGTGTCGTGCAAATCTGTAAGTTTTTCACTTACTTCTTGTTTTGTTATTTGGGAATTGTTTTGTTTTAGAACATTTATTAATTCTTTAATAGGTGCTAGTTCTTCAATTAATGTTGTTGTTTTAGAAGTCAAACCATTGATAACATCTGTATTAATTAGTTCTAATTCTTGTTGCAAGTCCATTAATTTGTTATCTGTAACAGTTAATCTTTCAAACAAATCAATGTCTTCAGTGCTGGCATGACGAAGTTCTTTGATAAATCCTAAAATAATTGTAGTTTTTTCTTCAATAAGTTCTGCATTGTAAGCAAAGCCTTGTTGAATCCCATTTTCTACATTGTTTGATAATTCATTTAAGTTGTTGCCAAGTTCATTCAATTTATCTGATATGAATGAAGAAACATCTTTATCTGTTAAATTTTCAGATTTTGTTAAAGAATTAAAAGTTTCTCCAAGTTGAAGGATTTGGTCTTTAATTTCTCTTAATTCAGAAATAGAACCAATAATTTCACTTGAAGGAAGGCTTTTGGTTCCTGCTAAATTTTCATAAGCACTAAGTCTATCAATAATTTTTTCAAAATTATTTTCATTAAAAGCTTTGTAGCTAACAATGATATTTTCTAGGTTTGTTAATTTTTCTTTTACATCTTTAGAAATATCTTTGTTTGAAGATTCTAATAAATTTTTGATTTCACTTATATATTTATGAACATCATCAACTACATTATTCGTATCTTTTTCAATATCGTCAAAGCTAGATTTTTTATTTTGCAAAACTTCACGTATTTCTTGGATGGTAGCTTTTAGTGCTTCATCATCTAATTTAATTCCGTTATTTAGGTATTCAGAAATCGTGACAAGCTTAGAATCAATGCTTGAAACTTTTTCAGATAAGTCGTTATGTTTTTCTTCAATTGTTTGTTTCAAATCATGCGTTGCGGATTCAATTGCGTTCTTGATATTTGAAACATCTAGGTTTTCAAGCTTAAATATAATATCGTCTTGAAGTTTTTTTACATCATCAAAATCAGAAGAAAGCTTTTCTGTGTGGTTTAAAATTCCTTGGATAAAATCTTTGAGTTCATCAATGAATTTTGAAAACTCTTCTGCTGTAACAATATTTGAAATTGATTTTTGAAGTTCAGATAATTGTACAATGATTGAATCATTGTGCATTTCTTGAGTGTTCATCAAATCTGTTTTCAATTCGTCAATCATTTGATAAATATCAGAAACTGTTCTATTTACCTTTTTAACGTCAGCATTTTCTGATAATTCTTCAAGTTCTTTGATGATATTTTTAGTTAAATTAAGAAGCTCTAATAAATCTTTTTGTTCAGATTTTGCTTCTAATTTTTCACTAATTGCTTCTGTTTTTTCTTTAATTTTTGATTTTTCTAGCCATTCTTCAATAGAAGAAGTTTTGTCGTAGATATGTTCAAATTCATTATCAAAGTTCAGATTGTCTAATTTATCTTCAATTTCATCAGATTTAGAAGATAATGCTTCAAAATCTTCTTTTGTTGCAACTGCTTGAAGATTTTCAATAAGTCCAAGCTGATTGTTGTTCAAGATTTCTATATCTTGATGAGTTGGAAGATTATCTAATTTGTCTTGAATAATGTCTGTTTTTTCAATGATTGAGTTTAGTGCTTGACTATGTGCTTTGTGTTCTTCTAAAATTCTGTCAATATCTTCTTTTTGAGGTAATTGAGCAACCATTTTAGAAACATGTTCTTTTATATCATAAGTTTCATTTTCAAAAGAAATGCTTTCGATAGATGTTAAAATCTTAGAAGCCAAAACTTCATTAATGTCTTCTATAATGTTTTTAACAGTTGTTAATTCATCTGTAAGATTGTTTATTTTGTTTTCAATATCATTTACTTCTTTTTTTAGATTTGAAGCTTCAATATCCTCTTGAAGTTTTTTGGTATCTTGGAAAATTCCAGCTAAAGATTCTTCTAGTTGTGTTGTATTTGGAAGTTCCTCAATGTTTTTAGTAACTTCTGCAAGCGTTTGTTTAACTTCTTCTGCTTGAGTTAGTAAGGATTCTGTTTTAAGGTTTATTTTTGAAAAATCTTCTTTTGTAGAGGCTTCGTCAAGCTTGTTATTCATAATAACTGCAGCAGCTTGCAATCCTTCAATATCTTTTTTGTCTGAAAGATTTTCAATAGATGCTGTTATCTCAATTGTTTTTTGAATAATTGAATCTAAAACACCTTGAGCAATTTTTAAGTTTTCACTTGTTGCAACATTTGCTAATACTTTTTCAATTTGTGCATCTTTTTCATCAATTGATTTTAGGTAATTAACAATATCGCTAGCAGCCTTGTAAAGATTGTCCAATTGCTCTTTCATTTCTGTATTGATGGCAGTTTGGTCCATCTTAATTAGGTTTGTTAAAATTCCTTTTAAGTTAGAATTAACTTCGTCGATTGTATTTTTGTAGGCATGGTTAAGGTTTTCAAAATCATTTCTTAATAGGGTAATGGTTCTTAAAATATCTTCTTTATCTGATTTATTATTGCTCAAGTCTGATAGACGGGATTCAATTCCAGAAAGTAGGGCTTTTTGTTGTTTTGCTTCTGTGTAGAAACCATTCATGTTTTTTGAAAATATATCAAACAACTCTTTCATGTCTTTGTTGTGGACATGCTCTTGTTGGTCTAAGAAAATTGAACGTAGCGCTTGCTCAATATCAGTGAATTTAGTAATTGTAGTCGAATATTTGTCCTCTACATTTTTTGTCAATTCTCCCAAATAAGCTTTCAATAATTCAGTAGAAGCAACACTCCCATCAAGAGAATCTAACTTGCTGCTAATATTTGCAAGCAGACGGTCAAAACCCTCCATGTTTGTATTATTTACTCTCTTCATCTCCTTTAGTAAATCGACAATTAGTTCTAATTCTTGAGCCATTTCTTAGTCCTTAAAATATATATCCCTACATTTTCATCTTACCAAGCATAGATAATTTAGTAAATTTTATTACGTGTATTTATTACAAATGTTAAGAATAAATCAAATAAGTTATTCAATTTTAGTATTAGTGTTAAAATGTTTGTGAGGTATAGATTTGAAAGAGGGGATACAATGAGCCGAATAGTAATAGATGAAAACAAATGCAAATCTTGTTACTTATGTATTAAAGAATGCCCGAAAAATTTGATTAAGGTTAGTGACAGAACAAACAAACTTGGTGATAGAGTTGTTGAGTTTTGCGATCCAAATCACGAATGTTTAGGCTGTGCAATGTGTGCAACTAGATGTCCAGATTTGGCAATTACAGAGGTTTATAAAGGATAATATAATGGTGGAATGTTTAACAGGTAAAAAAGTTTTAATGAAAGGTAACTATGCAATAGCAAATGCTGCTGTATTAGCGGGATGTCAGTGCTATTTCGGTTATCCAATTACTCCGCAAAGTGAAATCGGAGAATTTATGAGTGGAAAGATGCAAGAGCTTGGTAGAGCTTACGTTTCAGCAGAAAGTGAACTTGCTGCTATCAATATGACTCTTGGAGCATGTGCTACTGGGGTTAAGGCGATGTCTTCATCTTCTTCTTGCGCAGTTTCTCTTATGCAAGAGGCTTTATCTTATGCAACATCAGATAGATTGCCTATCGTTTTGGTTAGTGTAATGAGAGGCGGTCCTGGGTTAGGAAATATTTACCCATCTCAAGGAGATTATTTCCAAGCTACAAAAGGCGGTGGTAATGGAGATTACAAACTAATTGTTTTAGCTCCATCTACTGTTCAAGAATGTGTTGATTTAACTTACAAAGCATTTTATCTTGCTCATAAGTATCAAAACCCAACAGTTCTTTTGGCAGATGGTTTGTTAGGTCAAATGATGGAACCAGTTGAGTTTAAACCTTATCCATATCCAGAAATTGACAATTCTTCTTGGTGTTTGACAGGTGCAAAAGATCGTGAGGCTCGTATTATTCGTTCTTACGCTCCACTAGCAGATAAACAATGCGAATTTTTGGAAAACTTATATAAAAAGTATGCAGAAATCGAAGAAAAAGAAACTGAATGGGAAGAAATTGGAACAGAAGATGCAGATGTTGTTCTCGTAAGTTTCGGTTCAACTTCAAGAAACGTTAGAACAGCTGCAAAAATGTTAAGACAAAAAGGTATTAAAGCTGGAACATTAAGACCTATTACATTGTTCCCATTCCCTAATAAGAGATTAAAAGAGTTAGCTAACACAACTAAGAAAATTGTTGTTGTGGAAGTTAATATGGGACAAATGGTAAATGACGTAAGATTAGCTGTAAATGGCAAAGTTCCTGTTGAATTAATTCACAAAGGAGTTGGAACTCCTCCTGCTCCAGAAGAAATTGCAGCTCAAGTGGAGGGGTTATTATAATGGAAACACAAGTATTCAAATTACCAAAATCTTTAAAAAAAGATGCAAAATATACATTTTGTCCAGGGTGTGACCACGGTGTTGCCGTAAGATTGGTTGCAGAAGTTTTGGATGAAATGGGATTGACTGAAAATACAATTGCAGCAACTTCTATTGGCTGTTCAGTTACGATTTATGATTTTATCAATGTTGATGCTATTGAAGCTCCTCACGGCAGAGCTTTGGCTGTCGGTACAGGTGTAAAAAGAGCACATCCAGAAAAATGTGTATTTACATATTCTGGAGATGGTGATTTTGCTTCAATTGGTTTAGCTGAAAGTATGCACGCAGCCTTGAGAGGTGAAAAAATTACTGCTATTTGTATAAACAATACAACTTACGGTATGACTGGGGGACAACTTGGACCAACAACTTTGTTAGGACAAGTTACAACAACATCTCCAACTGGTAGAAATGTTCCATACTATGGTTATCCAATCAAGATTGCAGAACATATTGCAATGTGTGATGGTACTGCTTATAGTGCAAGAGTTTCTTTGGATTCAGTTCCAAATATTAAAAAAGCAAAACAAGCTATAAGAAAAGCTTTTGAAGTTCAAGAAAAAGGCTTGGGCTTTGGTTTTGTAGAAATTCTTTCAAGCTGTCCTACAAACTGGAGAATGTCGCCAGAAAAAGCTCATGACAGAGTGAAAAATGAGATGATGGAAGTATTCAAACCAGGCGTATATAAAGATTTGACAGAAAATAATAATTAAGGATAAAAATTATGGAAAAAGATTTTATAATTGCAGGTTTTGGCGGACAAGGTGTTTTGCTTGCAGGTGAAGTTTTAGCAAATGCATTTATGCTCGACGATAAAAAAGTTACTTGGTATCCTTCTTATGGCGCAGAAATGAGAGGTGGAACAGTTAATTGTTCTATTTCTATGTCAGATGAAGAAGTTAGTGCGGTTCAAAAATCGCATGCCGATTATATTATTGTGTTAAACCAAGCTTCATTTGATAAGTTCACTCCAATTGTGAGAAAAGGTGGAACAATTATTGTAAATACTTCTTTAGCTAAAGAAGTTCAAACAAGAGATGATATTAAATACGTATTTGCTCCAATAACTCAAATGGCTGAGGAAAAACTAGGTAATATTAAAATGTCTAATATACTTGCATTAGGTTTGTTATCTCAAGCTTGTGGATTAGTTTCGTTAGAAACTCTTGAAAAAGCTTTATATAACGTAATTCCACCTCATAGAAAACATTTAATTCCAAAAAATGTTGAAGCATTAAAACTAGGCTATGAGTATGATTTATTAAAGGCATAGTTCAAAATCACCTAAAAAGTTGATTTTAAATTTGCTAGAACAGTTTATTCTAATAATGTGATATATGAGAGGTTTATTCAAGGTGAAACGAAAACTTATTGCATCTATTCGTGAAAAAGAATTACAACTGGCGAAATTAAAAGCACATATTGATAAAAGTGAAGTGTGTTCAGATTTATACAATAAAGTGTTATTAGAAAAAGCAATTTTAAAAAAACAACTTGAAGATTTACAAAACAATTCTTTGGTAAATCGTATTAAGCATTTGCTTCCTCGACAAGAAAAGTTAATTTGTGATTACTTTAGAGGAAGATAGTCATTAGTCTGTTAAAGAACGAGTAATTTTATAAAAATCTTGAAGCTTATCACGCTTCAAGGTTTTTATTCTTGAAACGATACCTTCAAGAAGTTCCTCGTCATCTTGTTGATGGTCAAAATCAAATAGGTCTTTTATTTTTACCCCAAGTACCTTTGCTAGTTTTTCGATGTTTTCAGGAGAAGGAAAAGTTCTTCCTGTTTCAATGTTGCTCAAATTTCTTGGAGCAATATTTATCAATTCTGCAAGTTCTTCTTGCTTAATTTTTTGTGATTTTCTAATTTCTTGGATTCTACGTCCTAAAAGTTTTTTGATTTCTGACATAAGTACCTCTATTTAAAGATACAATCATATTTAATTTAGTTAAACGATGTGATATATACAATTGACTTATAATATGATGTGTTGTATCTTATAAATAAGATGTATTACATCTAGTAATTTAAAATAATAGATAAGGAACGATATGAAAAAGTTTTTGGGTTTTACGCTTGCAGAAGTATTAATTACTCTTGGAATAATTGGTGTTGTTGCTGCAATGACAATTCCGACAATAATGACTAAAATATCTGATGCGCAAAATAAAACAAAGTTGAAGGCAGCGTATTCAATTTTGAGCCGAGCATTAAGACTAGCGCAGGAGGATGATGAAGACTTTACAACTTGGGATTATTACCACGAACCTGCTTGTACTCAAGATATTTATAATAAACTCTCAAAATATATGAAAGTCGCTCAGAATTGTGGAATGTCAAATGACTGTTGGGCACAAACAAAGGCGAAAAATGGTCAAAATGCTCTTTATGCAAATTCAAACGGTTTGTTGGATGAATCTTATACTTTTATTTTGATGGATGGTTTTGCTTTTGCTTTTGATATATGGCAAGGTTATAATATAGAAAATGTTGCGGGTGTATCCACGAATAATTTAATAAATCCATCAGCTAATCTTGTTATTGCTGTTGATGTCAATGGGAAATCTCGACCAAATACTTTAGGCAAAGATGTTTTTTTGTTTGTTTTAACAGAAAAAGGCTTAATTCCATCTGGTGCAGATGATAAGGGTAAAAACTGTGATGATAAATCTTCAAATAATAATTGGGATTGCACAAGTAAAGCTCTTGGAAGATAAATTTCATTGTTACAATTGTTAACAAAAAGAGCAAAAGTTGCCATTTTCGGGCTTTTATATTATACTAGATACATAACATAAGCTATAAAGGTGGTGAAAATATAAATGGCAGAAGTTAAAGTTGGCGAAAACGAAAGTATTGAAAGCGCTTTAAGACGTTTCAAGAAAAAAATCCAAAAAGCTGGCATTCTTTCAGAAGTTAAAAAACGTGAAAGATATGAAAAACCAAGCGTAAAAAGAAAACATAAATCTGAAGCTGCTCGTAAGAGAAAAGTATAGGATTTAATAATAAGTTTAAAAAAGGTGTTCTGAATTTCAGAGCACCTTTTTTAGTGGCAAGAAGAATTTTTTTAGATTATTGAAAATCCGACAATTGCATCAACACAAATATTAAACCAATCATATTCTTTAAATGCGTGTAGATTACATTCGCAAGTTTCTTCGCAATCGCAAAGCTCTTCAATTCGTGCGATTTTAACATGTTTGAGTGAAATTATGCAGTCGTGGCAATTTTCACATTTGTTTTTGTATTCGTGAATTGTACCGATAATTTGTAAATGATTGGTTAAAATTAGAACTCTGTTACTAGAATTTTCTTCCATTATATTGTTTATGGATTCACCTAAATTTTTCATAATAAAAACTCCTTTCTTGAAAGTAGTTTTTCTCAATGAAAGAAGTTTTTTAATTGTCCAAATATCTATTAAAA
>CAVAPR010000011.1:48873-67993 GCA_963590665.1 Candidatus Methanomethylophilaceae archaeon | reverse complement strand
ACTATGAAGAGATTAAATTTAACACTAGGTTTAGCATTATTGCTAAGTTCAACAACAGTATTTTTACCAGCAATTTCAGCAGAAATTGTCTATCCAAAATCAGATAATGTGGTAATAAATTCACCCGAAACTTTTTTCATTGGTAATGAACAGCCAGAAAATAGTTTAAAGATAAATGGAGAGAATGTTTCAATCCACCCATCTGGTGGCTTTTGGCATGTTGTCAAACTTGATTATGGAGCAAACAAATTTGTAATAGACAATGGCAAGGATTCGAAAACCTACATCATTACAAGAAATAAACCATCATCCGCTCAAAATCAAGAACAGGCATATAAATCTTTTGAAAAACCAATTATTGTTGAAACAACTTCAAATAATGTTCCACTTCGTTCTATGCCAAATGATTTTGGATTAAATCGATTACAGCATTTGCAAAAAGATATTCAAATGCAAGTAGTTGGAGAATTTGGTAATTTCTACAAAGTTCAGCTTTCTAGAGATGATTTTGGTTGGATTTCTAAGGACTATGTAAAAAAATTGTCTGAAAATATATTACCAGAACAGAAAATTATCTCTTTTAACTACACAGAAAACGAAACTAAAAGAATTTATGAAATTAAACTTTCCGATAAAGTGCCATATACGTTATCAGAAAGCGATGGACTGGATTTAGTTGTATATAACGTTAAAAGTTATCCATATAACAAATATGAATTTCATATAAATAGTTATGGTAAGCTTTTTGGTTATACCAGTTACTATACAGATGACAACACACTTGTCATTGAGGTAAATAATTCCCCCATAATTAACAAATCTCATCCCCTGCAAGGATTGAAGGTAGCTATTGACCCTGGACATGGAGGAAATGAATTTGGAGCTATAGGTTGTCTTAGTGATAAAGAAAAAGATGTAAATTGGGCAATTTCAGAACTCTTAAAGGATAAACTTCAAAAAAATGGTGCAAAAGTCATAATGACGAGAGTTGGAGATTCTGATGTTGGTTTAAACGATAGAGTAAAGATTGCAAATGCAAACGATGCTCAAATCTTTATTAGTATCCACAATAACGCACTTCCAGATTCCGCAGCCCATCTAAAAAGTACTGGTTCTGAAACATATTATTTTTACCCACAATCTAGAGAACTTGCAAAATCGGTAGTTGATTCTTTATCAAAAGAAACAGGGTTAAAAAACAATGGAGCAAAGGCTCAAAGTTTTGCCGTTGTAAGAAATACTAATTGTCCAGCTATATTAGTGGAAGTTGGTTATATTATAAATCCAGACGACAACGCAAAACTTATTGATAAAGATTTTCAAAACAAAATTGCGGATGCCATACTGCATGGATTGGAGAATTATTTAAAATGACATATAGAAATGAAAAAATAGGAGCATTTATTGTTCCTACAGGTATTGGAGCATCTATCGGGGGATATGCAGGAGATGCGAGTTGTTATGCTAGAGAATTTGCAAGGCATACAAGATTAATCGTGAATCCAAATGTTGTTAATGCGGCTTGTTTTTCTGGAATAACAGATAATATGCTCTATACAGAGGGTTATACTCTAGATAGCTTTTTTAAAGGTGAAATAAATTTACTCCCATCAAAAAATAATAAAATCGGAATTATTTACGATAAAGCAATTCCGCAAGATGTGCTAAATGTCCATATAAATACCCAAAATGCGGTAAGGACAATCTATGGAATAAATATTGCTGAATACGAAATTACAGATGAAGAAGTTGGAGTAGAATTTTTTATTGCGGAAGGTGGAGTTTCAACTGGGGATGTAAAAAACATTGAAACAGTAGGGAGAGCTTGCAAAAAACTATTAGATAAAGGTTGCGAAGCAATTGCAATTGTTTGCCTATTTAAGGATTCAGATGAAGACAATGAAAACTATGCTGATGGTATTGGAGTTGACCCTGTAGGCGGGGTAGAAGCAATATTATCTCACTATATATCAAAGCATTTTAGAGTTCCTTGTGCCCATGCACCAGCATTTGTTGATTACTCTATTAAACCAGATTTAGTAAATCCTAAGGCATCTGCAGAATATATTACACCAACATTTTTACCTTGTATTTTAATTGGGCTTGCAAATGCGCCTAAAATTACTACTGATAAAACATTAGGTATAAATATCTCTAACCTTGATTTTCTTCTAATGCCTTATGATGCCCTTGGTTCAATTCCTGTATTTGAATCGTTGAAACACAATATTCCTGTTTATGCAATAAAAGAAAATTCAACAGAATTAAATATTTCTAAAAACAATATTCTTAAAAAATCCAATATTGTTGAAGTAGAAACATACAAAAAAGCTCTTGATATAATATTAAAAAGTTAGCAATTTGGGCGCTTGCTTCAAATTATAAAACATTTTAGAGGCTATCCTAAATTTGTTAGGATCTGAACTTACATAAAATTCTTCATAATGACCATTTTGCCCATCATTAAGGAGGTCATTAGCTTCTAAATCCGATTTAATATAATTTGCAAAATCAATTGCGGGGTCTATAAATAAATCTCGAGGCTGAAATTTTGATAAAATATCTAACAAAAATGGATAATGTGTACAGCCAAGAACAATTTTTTGAGGATTGAATTTCATCATTTCATCCAAATCTGCTTTTATATCCGCAATACTTTCCAAGTCTTTTAGCGTATTATTTTCAACGATACTTACCCATTTTGAACAATGGTGACCAAAAACTTTCATCCTTGAATTGTATTTTGCAATTTCTCTTGGATAAACATTAGATGAAATTGTTGCCTTTGTAGCAAAAACACCTAATCTATCAATTGGATATTGAGCTAAAATTTTAGCAACGGATTGAACAATTGGATACAACTTCACATTGTACTTGCCATTTATATCATCAAATATGACAGAAGATGTCGTATTACAAGCCATAACAACTGCTTTGCAACCTTTGGATTCAAAAAATTTTATTATATCATCTGAATATTCTAATAATTGTTCTTTAGTCTTCTCTCCATAAGGAACATGCAAAGTATCTCCAAAGTAAATAAAATTCTCATTTGGCAAAATCTTTTTTACTTTGTTTAGGACTGTCAAACCGCCAACACCTGAATCGAAAAAAGCGATTGGGGCATTTTTATCTTTGCTATTTAAAATACTCATATATTCCCTCAGCTATTGCTTTTGCAGTAGCCTGCTTTCTTGATTCGGTAACAAGTTGAGCTCTTTCAACAGGGCTTGATATAAAACCGATTTCCACAAGAACAGCAGGAGCTGTAGTATGATTAATAACATAAAATCTTGATTTGAACAAGCCACGGTCTTTAGAATTAATGTTATTTAGCATTGCAGCGTGAATATTTTTAGCAAGTTTTAAGCTATTATCTTTATAATAGTGAGTTTCTAGCCCAGTAGGAGAATCACTATTAGAAGAATTAACGTGAATACTTACAAATATATCTGGCTTAAAGTTTTCGCTTATTGTAACTCTATCTTGCAATGAAACATAAGTGTCATTGGTTCTAGTCATTTTTACGACATAGCCTTTTTTCTCTAACATAGCAGCAACACGTTTTGAAACATCAAGTGTAATGTCCTTTTCATAAATGCCGTTTCTCATAGCTCCACAATCAGAACCACCATGTCCAGCATCAATTACAACATATTTTTTGCCAGAAACTTTTGCAGGTGTATTAGCCGTTTGCTTTGGAACAACAACTGGTTCTACAGGCATGATTTTTTCAGATGGTCGCTGAGCAAGTTGTATGCTTGAGCCTTTAACCTTTATTCTGATAGTTTTTCCATCTGCACCAGCATGAATATCAAAAACGTCATCTTTCCCTGTTGGGATTGTCAACTTTGCCCCACCAGATTTCATTGCGGTCATTTTTATACCATCAAAAATAAAGGCTGTTTTTAAATTTACATCTTGGAATCTATCTACATTATAAAAATTCAAATCAAGTGCAGAAGATTTTCTCTCTACCCCAAGTAGAACAGGTTTTGAAAATACTAATTTAACTGTATGAGATGAAATATCTGTAATATCATCATATACAGAGGTCAAATTAGCTTTAACAGAAGCCAAACCTTGAGTTGAAGTTAAAGCCTTTGAATCAATAAAAACTAACCTTTGAGAGTCTGGATAAATCACAGGCACATAACGTTCTGGATTAGAACAAGTTATAACAACTCTAGCTGTATTCCGATTGAATTGTCCAATTTTAATCGAATCTGCTTGATTAAACTTCATCTCTTTGTTTCTTATTGCAGGATTTACAACCGTATTAGGTATATCATAAGCTACACGTGAAGGGCTAGACAAGTACATTGGTTTTGATAATGTTAAAGAGCCCATCCCTGTCAAAATTGCATCTGAACCTTTTACAGTAAGATTATCTACATAATAGTCAGAATGGAAAGTTAAATCCTTTGATGTTAAAATATAATTTTTATCTGATGTAGTTTGTCCTAAATTAAATGCTGAATTTATCTGCCCTAAAAGGTTATTATTCTGAACCGATACAGGATTTTGAATATTTATAGTTTCATAGTGCTCAGCTACTTTATTTTCAGTATAAATTGGCTGAAAATAATAGTTTGTAATAGTTGGATTTTTAAATCTTAAAAAGAGGGTATTATCAACCTTTCTCAATTGGAGAGTGTTAGGATTAAATCCATCATTATATGATACTACAACTCTCACAACATTAGGATTAGTTGAAAATTGGCTTACAACAACCTCTTTTATTCCATCAGAATTTACAACAATGTCTTGTAATGGACATTTTAAAATTGCTGAATTAATATCAAAATACGCTTTATTTTCATCTTTTACAACATTTAATTTAGGAGATTGACTAAAAGAATAATCATTGCTATCAGTTGAATTAATTACAACAAACGAAGAAGAATTGTCATAAACAACTGATGAAATTCCTAAATCCCCCGCAAAAGACGGAATACTCAATCCGAGGATAAATGCAAATACTAATAAAATCTTAATAAATATATTTTTCATATAATCTTACCTTTTATAAAATTATATTATCCTTTTTTAGAAAGAGCAAAAATGTTACATCTATATAATATTCTCTTTTCCTAAGATATAGGCGACTTCTGTTCTGTTTTTCGCCTCAAATGCTTCAATTATGGAGCTTACATATATTTTAACAGTATGCTTGCTAATAAATAATTTTTCAGCAATTTGAGCATTATCTAAGCCTAGAATAAGATATTTGCATACTTCCAATTCTCTCTTTGTTAAATGTTTCATATCTAACCTCCGATAGAAACAGTATATATTTTTAGATTTTTAAAAGCCTTAATAATAATTCCATATAATTTAGTAAAAAATAGACTTGAAAAAAAACTTTTTTTTATGTATTATTAGTTTTGTAAAAGATAAGCGCTCGTAGCTCAGTTGGATAGAGCGTTTGGCTACGAACCAAAAGGTCGGGAGTTCGAATCTCTTCGAGCGTAAGTTTTAAAAGATAAAAAGGATAAGGTTTTTACCTTATCCTTTTTTCTACTATTTGTGATTGTTGTAATCTAATTTGCACGAAGAAACATTTTTAATACAGATTGTTCAGCTTGACATTTTGTTCCAAGGTATTTTAAAGCATCATAAACTTGAGCTTTAGCTCCTGCAGCATTACTTCCTAATTGTGAGAAATAGCCATTTTGTAGCATAGTAACCTTCGAACAATCAGGATTAGGAGTTGTTTTTAAATATCCTAAACAATTTTTGAAAACAGATAAGTCATAAGCCTCATTTTCATTTGAAATGCGTAAATATTCACTCTTGCTTATTGAAGGGTTTGATACTCTTTGCATAAAGGATTTTTCTTTTGCCCTATATTCACTCTCTGTTGGACAATAATATCCAGCAGCCCATGAAATTGACCCAATAGAAATGATTGACATGCTCAAAACTAAGCTTAATAACTTTTTCATAAAAACCTCACATAAACATATAACATATCAATTTTAACAAATTTTTCACTTAATTTCAACAGAAAGAGGGTTGAATGTCCTAATTGTTAATAAAAGTAAAGTTAAATTTTAAGTGTATAAATTACGCTTGTAGTAAGCTTTTACATCTTTTTAAATACTCCTAAAATCGCCATCAGAGCACATGGTTACTTGACAAAAAATGAAAAAAGGAATAATCTACTACGTACGTAATAATTATTTATTGATTAGTAAGTAGAAACATGAGGTAGACGGTTAGATGAGAATTACACCAGTACAGAACACAAACATTTACCAGACAAATTACAGACAGGGAAAAACAAACATTACAAAAGATGCAACAAATGCACAATCTTCATTCATGACAGGAGTACAAAACTTTGGTTATGGCAGAGATTTAGTTAATAGACCAAACATAACCTTCAAAGGAAATGAAGTTCAAAAAGCTGCAAAAATTCTGCTTGAACAAGTTCCATTTGAAGATAAATTAGCATCTTTATTCCAAAATTTAAAAGTCGGAGATATTATTGTGACTGGTGCAAATTTCAATGATGCTCAAAAGGCTTTATCAAAGAAACTAAATAAAATTAGCTTTGCAATTAAAAAAGAAATCTTTATGCCAGAAAAGAGCCTAAAAAACAACTTTGCATTCTTCAAAAATACACTTGGAGATGTTGAGGCATTAAACATCAATGATAAGAAAATGACTTTAATTACTGGAGGGAAAAGTTATAAACTAGATGCTGGCGATAGCTTCTATATAGTTAATAATGACACACTACAATATGGAAGTGACATTATACACTTAAAAGATAAGCCAAAACACGATTTATGGAAAATGCGTTCTGGATTCTCAACAGTTCATGATTTTTCAAAAGATGTACAAGAGGATTTAGCAAAATTAAACCAAAAAACTGTTTCAAAAAGAATTTTATTAGCAGATAAACCTGTAACCCAACTAAATTTTTCAAAAATTGGTGGACAAGATAAAGCCATTGAGGAACTTAAGAAAGGTATTTTGTATCCTGTAAAATATCCTGCAGTTTATTCTCCAGAAGATATTACAAGAGGTTTTATTTTGCATGGACCAGCGGGAACTGGTAAAACTGCATTATGTAAAGCACTTGCTAATGAAGCAGGAATAAATTGTGAATACATAAGTGCGCCAGCATTTCAACAAAAATATGTTGGGGAATCAGAAGCAAATGTACGTGAATTTTTTGACAGATTAACCAAATCTCAACCATCAATTGGTATCATTGATGAAATTGATGCTGTTGGCGCTAAAAGAGGAACGGGAGATCATTATGACGACAAATTGATTGACCAAATCCTTACTTGTATGACCGATATTTATGATAACGGTGACAATGTTTATATTTTAGGACTAACAAATAAATATGAAGGTCTAGACCCAGCTTTGAAAAGAGCTGAAAGATTTAGTAAACATATTCTAGTTGGAGAACCAGATAAAGATGGTGTTAAGCAAATATTCAAAATCCACACAGAAGGCAGACCACTAGACAAAGATGTTAACCAAGAAGAACTTATTGATAAAATGTATTCAATTAAAACAGTAGGTAGTGACATCAAATTCATTACAAAACTAGCAAAAGAAGAAATGTTAAAAAGATTAGGCATTTACGAAAAAATGGAGAAAGGAACATTTAAGGACTCAGACATTGCAAATGCGACAATAAAACATCAAGATTTCTTAAATGCGATTGAATCATTTAAAACTCAACATAAATCAAATAGAAACCCTATCGGGTTCGGAAAGTAATTATTTTCCTCATCCTTCTTATATAACTATATACGCTTATAGCTCCTAAACAAAATTAGGAGCTTTTAATTTGTCAATTATTCACCAAAAACTTGTTTCCTTGCAGCAAGACCTGTACTTGTGGTTGCAAGTCCAGCTTGAGAACTTTCCTTTAATGTTGGGGACATCAAAGCCCCAGTTTGTTCCATAGCATCAATTACTTCATCAATAGGTATTTTAGATTCCACCCCAGATAGTGCAAGTTCAGCAGCAGTAATTGCATGAACCGCTAAAAATGGATTACGCTTAACACAAGGAACTTCAACAAGCCCTGCTACTGGGTCACAAGTTAAACCCAAAAGATTTTTCATTGCTAATGCAGCAGCATTTAAAATTTGAGAAATATTTCCCCCTCTCAATTGACAAACTGCACCCGCACTCATTGCAGATGCCACGCCACATTCAGCTTGACAACCAGCAATCGCACCAGCTAATGAAACTTTTGCAGAAATAATTCGACCTATTTCTCCAGCTGTTATCAAAGCATTCAGCTGTTCTCTTTCAGAATGATTGTATTCTTCTGATACAGAAACTAATGCAGCTGGCAAAATTCCACAAGAACCAGCTGTTGGGCAAGCAACAATTTTACCCATTCGAATATTTTCTTCGCTCGTTGCAAGAGCATATTCAATAATTTTTTCAAATAAAGGTCCAAACATAGAATGTTCAGATTTGTATCTTTTTTGTACTCGATAACAATCCTGTCCACACATTCCACTCATCGAAAGTTCTTTACTTGCCATACCAGTTTGAATAGCTTCTTTCATTGCAAATAAACTCTTATTCACAAAAGCTCGAACTTCTTCAACTGTAATATCAGATTCTGAAGCCATATTTTCTTGTGCAATTTCATAGATTTGCTTATTTAAAGATAAGCAAGACTCTTTTAATTGTTCAAATGTATTTATACTTATATCCATACTAATTTTCCAATTTCTCTACATAACTTACAAAGTAAACTTCTGGAATCTCTTCTACTGTTTCAACAACAGAAGTATCAATATTACCATCAATGCTGATAATCATTGAAGCTTCTTTTCCTTTTGCATTTCTATCGCAAATCAAAGATGCGATATTGATATTTTTTGATTGAATAATAGAAGTTACTTGTGAAATCATACCAGGCATATCTTTATATACAAGAATAAGAGTATTATATTTCCCTGTTAATTTCACATTAAAATCATTGATATTACGGATAACAACTTCACCTGCCCCAACTGATTCACCAGCAATAAACATTTTATTTTCACCATCAAATATCATCTCAACTGCGTTTGGATGATATTTAAAATTGTCATAATATTCAAAACTATAATCAATTTGTTTTGCTAAATCAGAATCAAAGATATTTTTTATCCTTCTATCATCAACACTCAAACCTAAAACGCCAGCAAGTAGTCCTTTTTCTGTGCCATGACCTTTGCCTGTATGAGCGTAGGAATTATATAACTTAAAAACAACTTTTTTCGGGGTATTTTTATAAATATTTTTTGCTAACAACCCTAAACGAACAGCCCCTGCCGTATGAGAACTCGAAGGACCAATCATTATAGGCGAAATTATATCAAATAATGTTGATTTTTTCATCTAATAATCACCTTTTAAATTATTTTCAATACGTTCTTTCATCGCTTTTGTATTTTCAACTTCTTGAACTTTTTTGTCAACAAGTTCTTTTTGCGAATTAACTTTGGCATTATCATCAAAAGGATTTGAACGACCGTAATTTGAATGAAAACAAGTAAAATACAAAACCGTAATAATTACAACAACAATAAGTAATTCCAAAACGCCAAAAGCTTTTTTCATATTTTCCCTCTATTTCAAACGATTTTTTGTAATATACATTGTTATAGAATCTTCTACAGACTCTGGAGTTTTGAGCGAAGTGTTAGCTTCTTTAAATTTACTCAACTGTTTTAGAGTCAACAATCTGTTATACAAAGATAACCCGATAAAAAGGACAAATGAAGCAATAACTATTGCAATCATTACAATTGCATATTTTTCTATCATTGGCTTCATTGCACGTAATCTCGCACCATAAGCATAAGCAAAGTTAGTAGTACTAAAAAGTACTACTAATATTGCTAATATGAAATTTTGAAAAAACTTATTCTTCAACTTCATCCTCTGATTTTTTCTTTTTTCTAGATGTTTTTGCGACTTTTGAAGCTCCTCTATTTGGTCGTCTAGTTCTTTTCTTTGGAGCTTCTTCTGCTTGTGGTTCTTCTTGAGCTTGAGGTTGAACATCAACTGCTGTCGCCTCTTCAACAACAGGAGTTTCCACTGGAGCTTCTTTTACTTCTGGTTCAACAGGTGTTTCAGCAGCTTTTTTCGCCGTTGCTTTTCTTTTTCTAGATTTCCCTTTAATTTTTGGTTCAACAACAGGTTCTTCTTGAGCTACAGTTGTTTCAACTGGAGTCTTTTCTTCTTCAATTTTAACTTCTTCAACAACTGGTTGAGGTTGTTCTTGAGGAATTGACTGTTCAACAGGTTTAACTTCTTGTTCCCCTGTTTGTTGTTGAGGTTGTTTGTTTTTGTCAAACTTGTTGTTACGTCTATTTTTATTTCTTCTGTTATTTTCCTTTTTAACAACTTCTTCTGTTGCAACAACTTCTGGTTCAGTTTCAATTACTGGACGTTGAGGTTGTTCTTGAACTTCTGGAGCTGGTTGCTGTTGTTGATTATTTTTATTGTTATTATTAAACTTATTATTTTTCTTAAATGTTCCAGTTGGAAGTTTAATCTTAGCAGCTTTAGCACGGTATTCACCTTCCGCTGTTGGAGTTGCAAAATTGAAATCAATCATTGAATATCCACTGCCTTGGCAATGAGGGCATTTTTTCGTAAATATTTCTGATAATGATTGACCTTGACGGTGACGAGTAAGTTCTACAAGTCCTAAATCAGACAATTGACCAACTTGAGGTTTTGCCTTATCAGGTTCAAGAGCGATTTCTAATTCTTCCATCATTGCAAGTTTATCAGCTCTAGACATCATATCAATAAAGTCAACGATAACCATACCACCAATATTACGCAATCTCAATTGACGAGCAATTTCGTGTACAGCTTCAATGTTTGTTTTCAAGATTGTTTCATCTTGAGTTGCAGAACTAATAAATTTACCACTGTTAACATCAATTACTGTTAAAGCTTCTGTTTGTTGAATAAACAAATAACCACCAGATGGCATATTAACTTTTATATTCAAAGCCGCTTTAATCTCTTTGTGAATATCCATCGCAACTAAAAGTGGCTCAGTTCCTTTATATAAAGTTACTTGAGTGCCTTTTGCCATGTGCCAATTTTGCAAAATATTTTGAACACGGTTCAATGCAAATGGAGTATCTACAATAATTTCTTTTACATCTTCAGTACAAGCTTCACGGATAACTCTATACAACAAATCTTGATCTCTATAAATCAAATTTGGAGGGGTTAAAGTTTCTGCAGAAGTAATAATGTTATTCCATTTTTCTAATAGGATTTCTAAATCTTCTTGTATATCTGCTTCTGATTGACCTTCAGCTTCTGTTCTGATAATTACACCAACACCAACAGGCTTGATTAAATTAACAATAGCTTTTAGCCTAGCACGTTCTTTAGAGTTTTCAATCTTTTTACTTACATTAACTCCAGGTTCATTTGGCATCAAAACCAAAAATCTTCCTGGAAGGCTAATTTCAGTTGTAACTCTAGGACCTTTGTGTCCTGTTGGTTCTTTTACAACTTGTACCACTAATTTTTGTTTTGGAGAAAGTTTTTCTTTCAATGTTCCTTTACCCATAACATCTTGAGCATGAAGGAAACCCATTTTATCTGTACCAACATTTACAAATGCGGCATCAATACTTGGCAAAATATTATCAACAGTTGCTAAGTAAACATCACCTAATAAAACTTCTCCTCTGTGAATAAAAAAGTCTGAAACTTTTTTGTTTTCAAGAACTGCAGCAATATTATCACGTTCTGCAATTACAATCTTTTTTTCTACTGATTGATTTGAATTTCTGTTTTTGTCACTCATAAAAAATCCTTTTCTATAACTCATGCAAAGACTCTGTTAAGAATTTAACCCTCGTAATATCAAACAATACATCAGGAGCAATGATATTCATTAGAACATCAGCTCTTAATGGCGGGATTTCAGACCCTTGACCAGTCTTTAATACTATGAATAAATAACCATCTTCAAATCGGTGCGAACCAATTGAAGTTTTGATATTTATTGTTTTCACTAAACCTTTTTTGTTTTTCTTCTCAACCAAAATTTCGTCAGAAGCCAAAACTTTTTCTGTATTATATACTAAATTTTCAAAATCGTAAAGAGGTTTGTCCGAATTGTTTGCCACATCTGCAATTTTAATCTTATATTCAGCCCAACAAGCTGTTTGGTCAATTGACGGAGCAGACCTATCAATTTTTTCAACACTTACAATTTGAGATTCTTTAGGTAAAACTTTTTGGAGTTCTTTTTTCACGTGCTCAGCGGATACATCCTCCCATAAATCAATATCAACAAGTTCTGTTATACTTTCACAGAACAATGGGAGCGCAATACCCATAGAAATTTTCATTGTTGGATTGAATCCATAAGAAAATGCTACTTTTAAATCAGAGCGAGTAATAGCCTTGAAAAACGTATTTTGCCAATCCAAATGAGAAAAATATCTTAAAATACCTGTCTTGGTCAATTTAACTCTATACCTAAATACTTCTTTGACATCTTTTGGTGCTAAGGCTGGATTTGTTGGAATCGCAATTTTCTTTGCCAATTCTTGAGCCTTATCACTTGCAACAAATGGTTTTGCCATAACTTTATGAACTTTAAAATTAGTACAAACACCACAATTTACACACTTTTGTTGGCAAGTTGGAACAATGTGTGGCGAATTTGCATCTACAGAAAAAGCCTTATTATATTCTTCAACAAACCATTCTTTATTTATTCCTGTATCAACAAAATCCCAAGGTAAAATTTCATCTAGCGCAAATTGTTTTTGCGCTAAAGCGTTCATATCTAGCCCCAGTTCTTCCGCTGTTTCAAACCAAACATTCTTCTTAAAATATTCGCCCCACGCATCCAAATAACAGCCTTTTTTATAAAGAGCTTCAATATATTTGCAAAGGGAATCATCACCACGGGTTAATACAGCTTCAATCAATGATACAAATTTTTCGTGATAATTAACTTTTACACCTTTGATATGAGAAACCTGTTCCATCAAATAATGAATATGTGCAGTAACTTCATCCAAATCCATCTGAGGACACCATTGGAACGGAGTGAAAGGTTTTGGAACAAAAATTGATAAAGTACAAGTCAAATCAAGAGAATGCTTTAACTCTTTTTCTTTCTTGAGCAATCTTGCACGGTAGCGAATACGTCTAAATAGTTCTGCCATTTCATCCATATCTTCAAGAGTTTCTGAAGGAAGCCCGCAAATAAAGTAAAATTTAACTCTAGACCAGCCATTTTCATACAAGGTTAAAACAGCATTCATTATCTGTTCTTCAGTGATATTTTTCTTGATAACATCACGAAGTCTTTGACTTCCAGCCTCTGGTGCAAGTGTCATTGTAGATTTTCTGACACTTTGAACTAAGTTCGCAAGCTCTAAATTAAACCCATCAATTCTTTGACTTGGCAATGATACAGAAATCTTTTTGTCATTAAAATCAACAGCTAATTCTTTGATAACTTCATTTATATTTGCATAATCATTAGAAGATAGAGAAAGCAAAGAATATTCATCATAACCAGTATTTTTTACAAGTTCTTTTGAAATATCAATAATATCTTCTGCACTGCGTTCTCTAATTGGCAAAGTCACGTGACCAGGTTGGCAGAAACGGCACATTCTACCACAACCTCTACGAATTTCCACAACAGCTCTATCTTGAATTGAAGAAGAAAATGGAATTGGGTAAGATACAAGTGCATTTTCTCTATTTAATTTTGCAAGTCGTTTTCTAACTTTTCCACCAATAGATTTTGACCATCTTCCAGAATTTTCTCCCTCACATAGGGCTTTTATTCTTTCCTGTCTTGGCAATCCTTTAGTTTTCTCTAGAATTTCACAAACTTCAACAATAGCATCTTCTCCATCACCAATCAAAAATACATCAATAAAATCAGACAAAGGAAGAGGGTTGTATGTACAAGGACCACCTGCAAATATAATTGGGTCATCATCTGTTCTATCTTCATTTCTATATGGAATCCCAGACATTTCAAGCATTTTTAAAATAGTTGGATAAGCGAGCTCATATTGTGCTGAAAAACCTATTCCATCAAACTCCTTCAACGCTCTTTTAGATTCCAAGGCGTATAGTGGATTTGGCTGAAAATCTGGTTCTGGAGCATAAATTCTATCACACATATAATTAGGCTGACGGTTAATCATTTCATACAGAACTCGAACACCCAAATTAGAAATTCCAATCTCGTATTTATCTGGAAATGCAAGAACAAATCTAACTTTCGCAGAATCAAAATCTTTATTGTGAGATAGGTATTCCCCACCTACATACTGATACGGCTTTGTACATCTAAATAAACTATCGTGATACTTCTTAAAAAAACACATATTTCAAATTCTCTTACGCTAAATCTTCTGGGAAGTACTTGTCAATTTCAATAATTGTTCCATCTAAAGTATTTTCATCAAACGATTTCATAAACTTGAACAAATCATCATTTGGGACGTCATAAGAGTACAAAACAACTTCACCATCAATCTCTCTCATTACTGTAACCATATAATGACATTTAAGACGATATTTAAGCAAATGTTCTTTGTTAAATTTATTTCCATTAGCATCTTTTTTTACTTTTACATAATTAAACCCTGCATAATACTTTATTTTTTCTCTAATTTCAGGGGTAATATGGTTGTTGTTATGCTCAGAAAATAAATTTATGACATTTTTGTTTAAATCATCTGACACAATTCTTCCTCCACTAATATTGAACAATAAAAAAGCTAAAAGTCTAAAATGTTAAGCTTTCAATTCTTTTAAATACTTAAGAACTTTTAGAGCTGTTTCCCTGCGAACATCATCTGGTGACAATCTCAAATACTCTATTGCATGTGAAACTTTAACATTTTTATCATACCATCTGCGCATAATGTAATTATATTGATCATCCAAACTCAATTCCTCAAGTTCAACATCTTTAAGCAAATCAATAATGTAATCAGCACAACGGACTTGAACTTCCTCTGTTGATTTCTCTAATTCATTAATTGCACGACTCACAACAGAATCTGCATCATACCATCTTTTAAACATATTCATAACTCAGCCCTCATATTGTTAAGATTATTAAAGCAAATTTTGGCAAAAAAGTAAATTACTTTACAAAAAATTACTTTATATAAATGTAAGGTAAAAGGTTATTGGAAGGTTTTTGAATGCAAGACAATAGTTATATGTACAATTTGTCAAATCCAGCCCTTAATAATGATTTAGGGTTAGCATTTTTAAATCAAACAGTGCCAAACCCTGTTGGATCTTGGTACACTCCAGGAATTACAGGCTCAATGTCAAATGTTAATATGCAAGGACATTTGAAAGAAGATAAATTTGAACCGACTAGACAACAAAAAGATAGCAAAAACTGGAAAAAAATATTTGCTGTTGTTGGTCTAGGAATTGCTGGAGTTTTAGCATTCAAAGGTGGCAAAAAAGTTTTCAATGTTATTAAAAATGTATTCAATAAGATAAAAACAAAAATCAAAAAATAAATTCCATGTAATAGAAAAGTAGATAGTGTGTAATTTTCCCGTGCAGGATTTTTAAATCCTGCTTTTTTATGTTATAAATAACCCTATAAGATTATAGGAGGTTATTATATGGCTAAAGATTGTAGTTTCGATATTGTATCTGAATACAATAAACAAGAACTTGTTAACGCAGTTGACCAAGTGAAAAGAGAATTAACAACAAGATTTGACTTAAAAGATTCAAATTCTCAAATCGAATTAGATGCAGATAAATCAATCACAATTACAACTAATGATGATATGAAGTTGAAAAATATTGTAGATATTCTTCAATCAAAACTTGTAAAAAGAAACTTGAGCTTGAAAATTCTTGACCCACAAACTCCAGAAAACGCTCTCGGCGGAAATATTAGACAAGTATTCAATCTTAAAAAGGGATTAACTCAAGAATTAGCAAAGAAAATTGTATCTGATATTAAAGCCACAAAATTGAAAGTTCAAGCATCTATCCAAGGCGAACAAGTGAGAGTTACAGGCAAAGATAAAGACGACTTGCAAGCAGTAATTCAAAACTTACGCAAAAACGAGGACAAATATGATGTTCCACTTCAATTCACAAACTATAGATAAGATTTAAAAAGTCCGAGGGAAAATAAAACCCTCGGATTTTTTTATTTTGAATGAGTGAAGACGTAAGCCGCTGCGGCAGTATAAGGCGAAACTGAACCGTCATAAATAACAACGGGGAAAATATCTCCCATATCTTTTGGCTCAACAATACAATTTCCAGCCTCCATTGAATTTCGTTTATTAGTCCCTCTAGTACACTTTACCTCTTTATTAGGTCGAGAAACCCCATTTACATCAATTAACGCATAGCAACCAGTTCCATAGCCTTTGTTATCTCCATCTGCGATATGTCCAGGATCTCCACCTATAGATCTTGTGCATGGGCGAGCATTACCAGAAGCATATTCAGATAAAATGCTTGAGAATAAAATTAAAGAACCATCAGACAATTGGTAAATAGGAATTTTATTTTTTGCATTTACCAAAGAATCTACAGTATTAAAAGTTGCAGACTCTTTAATTTCATAGTTAGGAAAGTTATTCATCCCGTAATAATAAGTTGCACCAGTTAAAGTCCCATTTAATAAAGAACAAAGCGATTGTTTATCTTCTGGATTATCAGTTCCAGATTTTGCATTACATTTATCACTAAGTCCAGAATAATCAAAACCATACTGAGCTTGCGACATTTTAGCGGCATTACTAAGTGTTGATACAGTCTTTTTAAATTTCGCAGAATATTGATGATATTTCACATTCGCCATCAAAGTTGGAATAGTCATTGCCGCAACCACCCCAATTATGCCAAGAGTAATTAACACTTCCGCAAGAGTAAATGCACATTTTGTCATTATGTCACCCCTCACCCTAACCCTCTCCCTTAGGCGAGGGAACAAATTACTATTCCTTTCCTTCAAAACTCCACAATGGAACAAGCGGTTACCACCCGCTAAAATATCGGTTACTAAAGCCTTTAAGAGGTTACCCCCCCCCCGTTTTCAAGCTATTGTTGCGTTTTAGCATAATTTACCCTCCTATTATTTATCCTTATCTCTATCTATTCTTAACACTTCATAAATATTCATTTTCTTTGCTTTACCTCGAATTTGAACTTCTGAAATCTTGATTACATCCGCAATATCAGCAATATGAGCGTAAGTAGAACTACTTACAAGTAAATTTGTTTTATAAACTTTGTTATAACTTTCAATACGAGAAGCGAGGTTTACGGTATCCCCAATTACGGTATATTCCATACGAGTTTCAGTCCCGATATTACCGATAAAAACCTCTCCAGTATTTATACCTACACCTATTTCAATTTTTGGTTTTCCTTCAAATAACCATTTTTCTCTTAGATATTCAACTTTTTTAAGCATTTCATAGGCACATTTTACAGCATTTCTGGCATGGTTTATATCTTGAATCGGCTCGCCAAAGATTGCCATAACAGCATCTCCAATGAATTTGTTAATTACGCCATTATACTTAGTAATTATTGGCTCCATTTCTGCAAAATATTCATTCAAAATCATTGAAACTTCTTCTGCTGACATTTTTTCACTAAGGCTTGTGAATCCACGAATATCAGAGAATAAAACCGTTACAATTGCACGTTTGCCCCCAAGTTTTAAGTCATCAATATTACTTACAACATTATTCATAATATCTTGAGAAAGATATTTACCCATTGCTTGTTTGATTTTCTCTTTGTTTCTATTTTCAGACAAAAATTTGAAAGAATAACCAAATACAACTGTGACAAATTGAGCCGCAATTGGAATTACAAACGGAATCATGTACCCAAAGACAGCAAACGCAATTACCAAAATAAAATAAATAAAATCTAAACCAACTAAAGATAGCAAACCTTTGAAAAATTTAGACTTAAACACCAGAATAAAGGTCAGTAAGCACATCAAAAATACAATAATTATACATGCACTAAAATTTGAATAAGTAAGGAAATAATTATTCTCAATATTATCATAAGATGATGCTTGTATATCTAACCCTGGATGTCTTATTGCCATTGGAGTTTTCAAAACATCGTTAGATGGACCAGAAACATTTTTCCCGATAAAAACAATACTATCCTTGAAAAAAGCAGGATTGATATATTTTCCATTTTCTGCGTAAAGTTCTGGATTTGTATGAGGAGTAATACCAGATTTCAAAGCTTGATAAGTTCTTAAAACTTTCCCAGCCGAAATTTTATTATGAGAATAGTCAGAATTCTCAATGTTATCATAAAATCTAACTGGAGTTTGAGAAATTCCACTTTTATCAACTGTATAAGGAATTTTTAGACCAGTTTTAGGTATTACAATATATTTATCTTCTAAAATAACATTATTGGTATTATTTGCCATAAGATACAATTTCAAAGAAAGAGAAGGATAAAAAGAATCTCCAATCTTTAAAATATTAACAGTTGAAAAAACTGTTCCAGAAGTTTTTTCTGGTTGAATAAAAACAGATGCCAAATGTTTTGTAGAGTCTGTTAAAGCTGACAAATATTGAACCCCGTCATAAGACTTTGGAAATTTAGAAGTCTTAACTTCAGCATCTAAAGCATATTTATCTTTGAAAACTTGCTCTTTGGCATATTTAGGGTCGCTGTCATATTTGTCTGGTAAAAAACCAGTGACAAAATTATTCATTTTAGAAATTTGGTTCAAATATTGAATATCAACATTTTTCGACTTATCAAATGTTTGCATAATCATATCCAAACCAATAACTTTAGGCTTCGCATAAGAATAGAAAAAATCCAACAATTGAATTTCATAAAGCCTATTCCAAGGGCTATAATCACTATTCGTATCATCATCAATAACAACTTCTGCAATATTATGACTGCCATTTCTGATAGATACAAAGTTATTTATTAAGTAGCTATCAACAGATGCACTTAAATATCTGGAAGCCAAGAATGAAATGCACACGACAAGAAATAAATATATTACAAATGAATATAAATAAAATAATTTATTCTTAATCTTTTTCATCCATGAAGCTCC
>CAVAPR010000011.1:449-48863 GCA_963590665.1 Candidatus Methanomethylophilaceae archaeon | reverse complement strand
AGTCAGTTTTTTATTTTATGATATAATAAATTTTGAAAAAAGGGTAGATTATGAACATAAATTTAGTAGAAAAATTGTCAAAGAATAAAGTATTTCCTATCATTAGAAGCTCTGACCCGCAAGATGTCATTTGTAAAGCTCAAGCTTTACTTGAAGGAGGGCTAGATGTTATGGAAATCAACATTGAATCTCCTAGAGTATTCAATGCAATTGAAGCATTATCAAAAGATGCAATTGTTTGTGCAGGAGGAATTATCACCTCATTACAAGCAAAAACAGCTATTGAATGTGGTGCAAAAATCATTTCTTCACCAATATTTCAAACAAATTTGATTAAAATTTCAAAAGATACACAAATTCCATTTATAGCTGGAACTTCAACAGCAAATGAAGCTTACAAAGCTTGGAAATCACGTATTCCACTAGCAAAGATCTATCCTATTACAGCAATGGGTGGGGTTGAGTATATTGAAAATTTGTTACGCCCAATGCCATTTTTGAAGCTTATTCCTCAAGGAGATGTAAAACTTGAAGAAGTTAAACAATACATTGATGCTGGAGCTGTTGCTGTCGGAATTGGAAGACATTTAACTGTCGCAAATTCCTACAAAGAAATCACGGAAAGAACAAAAAAATTATTGGAGCAATTGAAATAAATGGAAGAAAACAAACTCGATCTTATTACAATCGGAGAAAGTTTAATAGAATTTTCTACAAATCAAAAATTTAAAGATGCAGAATGTCTTCACAAATACTATGGTGGGGATTCACTTGTAGTTGCAGTTGCTGCAAAGCGATTAAATTCAGAAGTTGGATTTATAACTTGTTTAGGAGAAGATGTTTTCAAAGAATTTTTACTTGAAAGCTGGGAAAAAGAAGGGTTAGACATTAGCCATATCAGAACAGTTAGTGATAAAAACGGAATTTACATGGTTTCAAGAACCTCAGCTCATGATAAAGAGTTTATGTACTACCGCAAAAAGATTGCGCCTGCAAAATTGTCTATTGATGATATTGATGAAGAATTTATCAAAAACGCAAAAATAATCTACGCATCTGGAATTACACAATCGCTTTCAATTAATTCAAGAGAAGCGGTGAAAAAAGCCTTTGAAGTTGCAAGAGAAAATGGTGTAATTACAGCCTATGACCCAAATTATTCATCATTAATTTCAACGCCAGAGGATGCAAAAGAATATTTTGATGAAATTGCACCTTATACAGACATTTTATTTATGAGTGCAAAATATGATGCAAAAAGTATTTTTGAAATTGAATCAGTTGAAAATATTACAAAATATCTTATTGATTTAGGTATTCAAACTGTTGTAATCAAATCAAGCCCAGACAAAGGTTATTTTATAAATAGTTTAGGCAAAAATTATTTTGTGCCATTCTATACAGAAAATACAGTTGATACGACATCTTCTGGTGATGCTTTTAATGGGGCATTTTTGCATGCAATTTCTCATGGTTACACCCCTGTTGAAGCTGGTAAAATCGCATCAATTGATGCTGGACTTCAAGCTCAAGGCATTGGTGCTATTAAATCAACTCCGTACTATGACGAAGTTTACAAAATATTCAAAACTGAGGACTTCTAATGAAAAAAAGATTTG
The DNA here is from genome assembly GCA_963590665.1 of Candidatus Methanomethylophilaceae archaeon. Classification (GTDB taxonomy): domain Bacteria; phylum Cyanobacteriota; class Vampirovibrionia; order Gastranaerophilales; family Gastranaerophilaceae; genus Zag111. The sequence goes on along the minus strand of CAVAPR010000011.1, from coordinate 47,244 downwards.
TACTATCGGGATATTTCGGATTTAAAAATTTTGGGGATGAAGCTATACTTTCTGTCTTGGTCAAAAAGTTACAAGAAGATGGACAGAGAATAACGATTATTTCTTCTGACCCGCAATATACAAAAAAACAATTCCGTCATATTAGAAGTGTTTATACTTTCAAATTCCAAGATATTATTGGTGCAATTGCAAAATCGAATGTCTTAGTTTCAGGTGGAGGAAGTCTTTTACAAGATGCAACAAGCTTAAAAAGCCTAATTTATTATCTTTTGATTATTTTTATTGGTTTATTTTTAAGGAAAAAAGTGATAATTTTTGCCCAAGGGATTGGTCCAATCAAAAGTAAATTTGGTCAATTTTTAACTAAAAACATCCTTAAACACTGTGACTATGTGAGCGTAAGAGATGAAAAAAGTTTGCAGTTATTGACTTCTTGGGGAATTAAAACAGATTTGCTTTGCGACCCAATATTTTCAACTAAAACAGATTTTTCAGAAAAAAATAATACACTTGCTGTTCAATTGAGAGATTTCAAAACAATGAACGACGATTTCATTGATAGATTGGCTCAAAAAATTGCACAAGATTTTTCAGATAAAAACATTGAGATATTTTCATTCCAAGATACACTAGATAAAGAAGTTTGTGAAAAATTTGAAAAAGCTCTCAAACTCCTAAATCCAGAGATGAAAACAACACTATATACAGGACTTACAAATGAAGAAATTATCCAAAAGCTTGCAAAAGCTCAATATTTGGTTGGAATGAGATTTCATGCAATCATTATAGGCTTAATCTCTAGAGTAAAAGTTCTATCAATCAACTATGACATTAAAGTAGATAAGATTTCTAAGGAATTTCATATTCCAATGATTGAATTGAATAAAGAGTTTGGAAATCAATTTGAAGAATTAAAGAACGAAAATTTAGATGAAATTGCCAATATTGTTAAAACAAAAACATTTGATTGGTCTGAATTTGAAAATGCAGTAAAATAAATTGACAAGAATTGAGTAAAAAACTAAAATAAAAGAATGAACTGGAAAGAATTTTTAACAGGATACAAAGGAAAAAATATACCAAAAGAGTTAAATGAATTTAACTGGGGTGCATTTTTGCTTACTTTTATCTGGGGAATAAAGCACAAAGCTTGGATTACTTTGCTAGCGATTCCATTGATTTATTTCCAACTTCCACTTGGCTTAAACTGGTTGCTACTTTGCGGATTGCAATTCTATTGCGGATTTAAAGGTAATATGTGGGCATATCAAGTTGATTGGTGGATGTCACCAAAAGACTTTAGACAAAACCAAATGAGATGGGGTGTTGTGGCAATATTATTAAATATTTCTATCCCACTAATTATGCTTATTATTGCAGGAAAATTTGTTCAAAAATCACCAGATAACCCTATGGAATTTATTGGGAATGCACAATGCGTTGTTGCATATTCAAAATTAAAACATTTTAATAAAATCAGTTTCAATTCATCTATGACAGATAGTGATTTAGCTGCAAATTTTGCAAAACAATTCAAAAATGCGACCACAGATGGTTCAAGAGTAAATTTCTCCGTTAAAACTCAAGGAGGAAAGGCTGTTGATACATATTACATAAACTTTTCTATGCCAGAGGGAATGTGTAATATTCTACAACGAAATTGTTCAATTACTTCAACATTTGTCCTTCCTAAGGAAATGACCATCCCAAATCACTGCGAATTTTATTTTGATATGGATAAAAATGTTGAACCCGATGAAGAAACTGCAAAAAGTTTGAAAAAAGGCATTAATATCTTTAAATATCTATAAATTAATAAGCCTTATTAACAACCGAATTGTGAGCATTCCACTCTAGAGTATCATCAAGCGGTGAAAGCTTAATCTTCTCTCCATATCTGCGCTCTAAAGCTAGTTCTATCAAATAGTCTGCAAAATGAGGATTTTTAGGAAGTAAAGAACCATGCAAATAAGTTCCAAACACATTCCTATATCTTCCTCCTTCTAGACCGTCTTTTGAGTTGTTACCATTCCCAACAACAGTAATTCCAAGAGGTTTAGTATCTCCTTCTAGATAGGTTAATCCACTATGATTTTCGAATCCAACTAATGTATTGGGAGTCAAAAAATCTGTTTTGATAGTAACATTTCCAATGAATCTCTTTTTACCAGCAACAGTATAAGCATCCATCAGAGATAAACCTTTTAATTTATCCTTATCATGCGGTTGATAATAATGCCCAAACAATTGATAACCGCCGCAAATACCAAGGAAAACAGAACCACTGTCACGTTGAGCTAAGAGTTCTGATTTATGAGAATATAATTCTTCAGCAACTTCTTCTTGCTGCTTATCTTGTCCGCCACCGATAAAATATAAATCATGATTTCTTATAGAATCTCCAATGTCTATATTTTCAAATTCAACGGTAATTCCTCTCCACTCACAACGTTTTTTTAAAGTTATAATATTTCCCAAATCGCCATATAAATTCAACAATTTTGGGTATAAATGAGCGATTGATATTTTTAAATTATTCTCTTCCATATAAATAATATAGCATAAAAAGTTCTAATTTTATGCTATACTATAAATGTTCTGGCCTCGTAGCTCAGTAGGATAGAGCAGTGGTTTCCTAAACCAAAGATCACGCGTTCGACTCGCGTCGGGGCCATTTTTAGATAAATTCTTATTGTTCTTAATATTTGTTAATATATGCGATAAATAACGCAATTATAAAACTCATATAAACTTTATATATATACAAGGGGATATTTAAAAAGGGATACTATGAGTTACTGGAATGTATTTACAAATCTATTTTCTAGAGCAGCTACCACTGTTAATCCATTTTTAGCAGTAGCTAAACCTGCAACATACAAAGCTGCTTCATTATTCTCTAGCTATCCAACAGCTAAATACTCTTATTCAGCTGCTAGATATTCATATCCAACTTTTACATCATTTGCAACTCCAACATTTAATTTTAGTTTTTCTAATATGTTTTCTTCAAATTGGGGCTTCAAATCAACATACAATAGCGTAAAAAGATGGGCTTCAAATCTAGGTTCTGGAATTGTTGCAACTGCTAAAAAATATCTTGGCTACAACGAAAGAAATGGCTCATATAAACTATTCACAGGTGGTAAAAATCATGCTTGGTGTGCAGATTTTTCAACTTATGTTGTTAAAGAAGCATTCAGAGGTGCAGGAAAATCACTTCCTAGTGGATTTGGTTCATCATCTGTTAGCGGATTGATGTCTTGGGCAAAACAAAAAGGCTGTTTCTTACAAACAACTGGAATGGCAAATAAATCTGGCGTTATCAAAAACAAAGTTAAAGCTGGGGATTTGGTTATCTTCAAAAACGGTGGAAGATCACATGTTGGTATTGTTGAAAGCATCGGCTCTGATGGCAGAATCAATACAATCGAAGGTAACACCTCTAATAAAGTTGCTCGCAGATCATATTCAGCAAACGATAGAACAATCACAGGTTTCGCTCAAATTGCATAAGGCAATAAAAAACGTGTCCGAGGGGAGTCAAACCCCTGACCTTGAGCTTCGGAAACTCACGCTCTATTCTACTGAGCTACGGACACTTATTATAAGACATAAAAAGGCGGTTTGAATAAACCGCCTTAATTATTGAAATAAAATTAGTTTTTAAAATAATCAGCTGCATTAATCGCTTTTCTTGCCGCTTCTTCAGCTTCAAAGAACGGATAAGGGCGAATATTTAAAGCAGCAGCAATAACAGAACTTGGGAAAATTTCAACAGCGTTATTCAAATCATTAACTGCACTGTTATAAAATCTTCTTGCAGCCGCAATATGTTCCTCAACTTCTGAGTAAGTTTGCATTGCTTGCATCATTGTTTGGTCAGATTTTAATTGAGGATAATTTTCAACATTTACCATCAATTGACCCATTTTACTAGCAATCTGATTATCTAAATCAAGTTTTTGTGAAATTGTATCTCTATCAGCACGTAAACTTGAAGCTTGAGATCTCAAAGCAGTAATTTCAGTAATCAAACCTCTTTCGTGTTCCATAAACTTGTTAGCAATAACCAATATATTTGGAATTAAATCATATCTTTTCTTCAATTGAACATCAATTCCACCCATTGATTCTTTAACCTTGTTTCTTTTTTGAATAAGAGCAACATACATTGTGTACAAAGGTACCAATAACAATAAAAGAATAACCAATGCAGCAATAATCAAAGTAATACAGTTCATCAACATTCCTCGCTTTCAGTTTTATATATAGATTATATCATATTTTTTAAGTTCTTACAATCCTAAGCGACTATCAATAGCAAAAAAACTTATTAAATCAAAAATTGACTCCAACTGAGCAAACAAATTATCAAATTTGGATTTGTCAGTCAATAACACTTCTGGATTTTGGAACAAGCTGAATAAATCAACACCAGTATTTGGCGCAATATAAATGTAATCCTTATAAAATACACAATAAATTTCATTTGCCAAATATGCTTCTTTGAAATCTTTCAATTTTTCCATAAAACTAGGAGTCAACAAATAACGAGCTTCAATTTGGTCTGTAGAATAAACCACAAATCTACTATTAAAAGCGACATCCTCTAAATTTACTTGCTCCAACCCCGCTTTTTTCAAATCTCCATAATAATCAAAATATCCAAAATCCGAATTTAATTCAGTATTCATGACCTTTTTATTTGGAACAACAACAGTATGACCAGAAAAATTTTTATTCATCTTGATTTTTATAATAACACCTTGAAAATCAAAAGGAATAGAACGTTTAGAGTAAAACACATAACTACATACTCCAGCCGCAAAAGGAATACCTTTAAATTTACCAAGGAAATTATCATCAAACGATTTTGTACAATCTTTAGCCTTTGGAAATATTAAGATTTGTTCAATTTCTTTTTCTGGAACTACAGGTGTTTCTTGCCAATAAAAATCTGGAATTGAAGTTAAAAGTTCTTGCAAAATTGGAGTTTTCAACTTTAACTCAAATTTCTTTAAAAGATACTCTTCTAAAGCAAGAGCTACTATCCCAGGAATTATAATTGCTAAACATACAAAGGATAAAACATAAAGCCAATCTTCTAGGATAGAACACAAATAAGCTAAATAACCAAGACCAATAGAAATAGGCATTGAGATAACAATACCCCAAATGCGATATTTGAAACCTCTTTCATCATTGACCTTTTCAAGCTTTGGAATAATTTTATTTTCTACAATAAAATCATACTTAGCCTTAAACTGGCTTATTTCAGAATTTCCGTACATAAATGTTTAACCCTCAAAAATAAAACTAAACAGGTGATAATTATTTATTATCACCTGCAAGAACAACTGTAAAATCAGTATCTGCACACATAAAGTTTCCTGGTTCATAAACGAATTGTCTTGATTTAACCGCAGGAACTTCTTTTTTCAAATCAGCATAATAATCAACTGTAACATATTTTGAATGTGCAATAAACTGAGAGTGAATAGAATTTGTAGTACCTGTACACATAACTCTTATGCCATTAGCTTCTAAAGATTCTTTCAATTTGTTAGCTGCTTCAACTTGATCAGCTGAACGCATAATACTAGCAGTATAAGATTCTTTTCTGCCAACGTTATTTTCTCTATAAATTAATCTATCTACAACTTCTTGAGTTTTATCTGGGTCTAAAATCCAATAACTTGTATAACCATGTTTATTTGGAGCTCCAGGAAGCATTGCAATTTCAATATTATCCATATCAAAGTGTTTAGCAAGTCCTGCATACTGTGTCATTTCGTAAGGTGACATATCAGTTTTTACATATTTACTTGTAACAGCGATTAAGTGAGGAATTTTAGTAATTGTTTCTGGCTTTTGTAAATCAGCAAGCAAACCTCTCAAGAACCATTGTTGTCTTTTGGTTCTACCAATATCACCCATTGCATCATGTCTGAATCTCAAATATTCAACAACATCTTTATCTGTCAAATGATGAGGACCTTTTGTTAAATTAATATGTAAATGTCCTGCATTATCGTTATAGTGCATATTTTTTTCAACATAAATATCAACACCACCAAGGGCTTTAACAATTTCACGAACACCTTCATCGTGGAACATAATATATTTATCAACATGAACACCCAAAGTATCTTCAACAGTTTTTAATGTCATATCGATACCACCAATAGCATGAGCTGCGTTAATTTTTTGAATACCCATACCCTTTGGAAGATAAACTTTACTATCACGAGGAATAGAAAGAGCATTAACTGTTTTTGTTCTAGGGTCAATATTTAATAAAATCATTGTATCTGTACGAGTTCCAACCCATAAATCAGAATCAGCACCATTTGAATCAACACCTAATAACAAAATATTTTGTCTTCTTGGTCCAAACGGGAATACAAATTCTGGTTTGTCTTTAGAACTATTACTCAAAGATAATTTAGATAACAAGGTAGAAATAAATGAATTTTCGCCTAATTTTCCATTAATAAAATCTTTGTTATCCGCAAATAATAATATTGCTAAAATTGCAGTAAAGAAAACAATAATCATAACAGTTAGAACTTTTCTAAATGATGATTGAGAACTTTTTCTGTTTAAATTATTTTCTTGGAACGGATTATCAGCCGAACCGTTTGAGTATCTTCTTTGACGTCTTGGACGTCCATTCCCTTTATTTGAGGGTCTTCTTCTTTCTTTCATATATGTCATTTCTCTATATTTCTTACTACCATGTGTTTTTCGTATTAATAATATAATAAATGAATTAAAAAAATATACAATAAACTACGTATTTTCTTCTTCAAAATCAATTCAAAAAAAGCATGGTAAAAGTACTAAATTCGTGTTTTCCTTTGTAATTATGAAGTAAAATGGGTGAAATTTTCCAAAACTTAACAAAATTTTACAATAAATTTTAATGAGAATTTTGAGGAAAATCTATCAATTTTTTAATTTTCGAGTGTATTTTTTACATTTTTGATAAAAATTTTGAACTAAAAAAGCAATTTTTAATTAAATATTCAAAAATCCGTCTTTACATTAATTTTACATTTGGGCTCATGGGGGCAATTTTTAATTTTCACGGCTTTTCATATACATGTGTCTTGGTTATAATAAGATTACATTCGGCAGTAGATAGTTAAATTATGATAAATAAAGTTGAATTAGGTAGTGTAAAAAATAATAGTCAAACCCCTAATAGAATTGTTATTAAAAATAACAACATGGGGCAACCAAATTTCACAGGGCTTGGGAATCTTGCACTTAGAGGAATACAAAAGTGCGAAGAAAAGCCTATGGTGAATGTTGCAGTTTTAGACTTGTCAACAGCTATTATTCCTAGAACATTCTTTGAAACCTTTATTGGTTCAAAAACAACGGATGAAGATGGGAACGACACTCACCACAGAAAATTAAATATTATGGGTGGTTTTGAAGCTCTTAGACGTGAAGGTTCTGGGCTTGTAATCAACTGCCTTATCCCAGGGTTTATTGTTAAATTCGCAGCTGGATTGTTGAATAAACCAATAATGGGACAATTTAAAAAATCAAATTTAGTAAAATCTTGGGCTAACAGTGATACTATTAACTGTGTTCAAAAATATTATAACAATGCTCAAGGCTTAACTAAAGAAGATAGAGTTTACTCAACATTGAAATCAATGTTCGATGACGTTGAAGGCGTAAATGGAAATGCAGAAAAGGGCGGATTAAAGAAATTCAAAGAACTTTTTGCAAATGACCCAGAATATACAGAACATTTGAGAAAATTCGCTAAAAACATCCTCAGCGATAAACCTGACAAAGATTTCGCTGGTGATATGTATAACTTCCTTGTTAAAAAATCTGGAATTGCTGAAAATATCAAATTCTCTGGAGATAAAGGTTACTTCTCTAGCTCATTAGGTCATTTATGCGAAAGTGCAAGCGACATTTTACATGGAGCTTATCAAGAAGGAATTATTAAAGATTATACACCTGATACAGCACAAGGGAAACAAGTAGAAAAACTTGTATCAAAAGAAGTTGAAGAATTATCTAAATACTTTGGAAAAGCTAAAAAATTAGTCAACGCAAAAAGTATTGCAGGCTTAGGAATAATTATTCCTCTTGCAATTTCAGCTCAACCAATTAACAGATGGATTACTCACAAACTTTCTGGTAAAAAAGGTGCTCCAATTTACAATGATGACAAAGAAAGAGTTCTAACACCAGAAGAAAAAGCAAAATTAACTAGAGATAAATTTATAGCTGTTCCTTTGATGTGGGCAGTAACAGGTTTGTCTATGCTTATGGATAAACCAAGCTTGAAGATGTTCCAATTCAAAAACATCTTCCCAACAATGGATCAAGCAAGAATTATTTCAGCTGCAACATTCTCTAGCCGTCTTGCAGCAGCTGAAGATTCTAACGAACTAAAAGAAAACACAATAAGAGATATTGCAACATTCTCTAGCTTCTATTTCTTAGGAGATTATGCAGCTAAAGCAATTGCAACATTCTTAGAAAAACATAACAAAGATGGTATTAAATTAATTAACAGACTAAAAGAACCAGCTGAAGGTGCAAACATCCTTCAAAAATTCTGGAACTGGGCAAAACATACTAAGATGAAATCAACAGATGAACTTAGCTCAATTGCAGATAAGACTTTAAGACTAAAAGCTAGAAATATGAGAGGCATTTGCCAATTCGGGAACATAGCATTCTCACTATTATCTCTTGGAGTATTTATCCCAATTTACACAAGAACCCAATCCAACAAAAAAGAAAAAATGCGCCATGACCAGAATGCAACACTAACGGCGACTTCGACACCAACTTCCACCTCGAAGTTTTCGGAAAATTTAATCAAAGACAATTCTCCGACATTCAAGTCATTTTTTAGTTAGTGTAAAATAAAAAGTAAAGGCGAAATATAAAAATATGAAAGTAGAACAAAATTATAGACAACCAAATATAGCACAAATTAGACCTCAAGTAGAAAACAGAGGAAACCAACAACAATATAAAAATCAAAGTAATCCAAACTTTACTGGTGGTGTTGATTTATTCCTAAGATTTTTAGACACAAACCAAGCTTGGGGTGCTTGCGCAGTTGACCTTGGTTCAATGGTAATTCCAAGAACAGCAATTGATATGAGCCGTAACCCAGAAGCAGGTCTTGAAACTGCTAGACGTGAAGGTATGGGCACAATGAACCACTCATTGGTTGGTGTTTATGGAACATTAGCAGGTCTTGCACTTGCAATGGGACTTAACCACACATACCAATTAGGTGACAAAAACGGAGTTAAAGCTCATTCAATCTTTGCAGATTCAGAAACTCTTGATATGCAAGGTAAAATTTGGGATGCTAAACTTAAAGCCGCAGCAAACAATCCAAATGCTAACCCTCTAAGAGAATGGATTGGAGATACTTTTAGAAACTATGAAGCTCTTGTTGATGGCAAATGGGTTAAATTTAAAGATGAAGATATAAATAAAGCCGCAGACATTCTTGAAAAAGAAATCAAGAGTGATAAAAAAGGCGGAATGTCTAAAGATGCCTTTGCAAATGCTAAAAACATTCTTATTGCTTCTAATGGTGTTGAAAATAACATTAGAATTATTGCTGGTGAAGGAGAAAAAGTTCACTCATCTCGTTACACAGTAGATTATATCTTAGGAAACACTTACAAATTAGGTAAAGTATTTACTAATGACAAAGTTAAAGAAGCATTTATGAACTCAAAAGGAATTGCAGAAAATGTATTCCTAAAAGCAATGAAGTCAATGAACATCAAACGTTCTTTAATTGGTATTGGTATTGCATCTGCTGTTGGTATGTCAGCTCAGCCATTGAACATGTACCTAACAAAATTAAAAACTGGTAGTGACAAATTCGTAGGTGGCGGAGAAAAAGACGATTCATCTAAGTTCAAAATCAAAAAAGCTCTCGCTGCAGCTATTTTTGGTGGTGGTGTTCTAGCAACAATCGGAAATCCTAAAAACCTTATCAAAAACTTACAATTCAAAGGCTTTACACCTTCTATCAACCAATTCAAATTTATCTATGGTGTAACAATTATGTCTAGATTCTTGTCTGCTAGAAACGATAACGAATTAACAGAAAGTACAATTAAAGATACATTAGGTTTTGCAAACTGGTTATTATTAGGTAACTTTGTACAAAAACTCGTAGCTCAAAAACTTGACTCATCTCTAATCAAACGTGAAGGAGAAGGGGTTCTAAAATGGATTACAAACTCTGTCCTTAAAACAAGAGATGAAGTTTTACATGAAGGCTTAGGAGCTAAAGCATTCAAAGACGGAAAAGCTCTAAGCTATAGTGAAATGGTTAAACTTGCAGACCAAGCTACTAAGAAAAAATTAGGAGTTCTTAAAAAATCACAATTAGCTGGATATTTATATTCTGGTCTAGTTCTTGGTATTGGTATTCCTAGATTAAACATCTTCTTGACAAATAGAAGAGAAGCTAAAAAGGCTCAAAAAGCTGGCGCTAACAACGAAGCAAAACAACCTCAAAATACTCAAGAAGTAAAAGAAGCTACTGCTCCAAAAGAAGAAGCAAAAGTAGCACAAGCTCAAGAAGCTACTCAACCAGAAAACAATATGCTTAAGCCTGAAAATCTTCAATTTTTGAATACTCAAAAGAATTTTACAGGTGAAAGAATTTTAAAATAAATAAGAAGACAATAATTTAACTATAAAGCCGAAAGACCGTACAAATAACGGTCTTTTTATTTTGGAGGATGTTATAGCGAAATTTGAATATTAAACATAAAGCCCCATCCAACTCGACCACCAGTTCTTATAATATTTTCTGCAAAACAAGTGACTCGTTTGCCAATTCGTTTTCTCACACCAATACCAAACTGAGCCCAAGCATTGAGAGTTAATTTTTCAAGTCGAGTAGAATTTGCATTAACTTTAATATCACTCATTATAGGAATTACACAACCTGCAAAAATATATGGTTCAAAGCCTTTTTCATTTCTGTAAGTCACTCTGACAGATGGCATAATAGTTAGACCATTAACTTGTGATTGGCTCAAATCAACACTTTGGAAATTCACAAGATTAACGGGATTTAAAAATGTATATGCCGTTGTGAAATTTGGTTGAACAATTAACTTTTTAAACTTTAAATTATATGCAAGCTTCAATGCAGTACCAGCAGTCACAATTGCATAATCATCTTTTTTGCCTGTATAATAAGATTCGACACCTAAACCACCACCATTGATTGTCCAACCAGCATAAAAATTATTGTTATAAGCACTCAATAAATAACCTAAATATCCACCATTTTGATAAATATTAGATTGTTCATATTGCTGAGTTGAACCAATATATGCACCGTAAATCGTTGAAAACAATTTCCAATTATTTTTAAGACTTACCATAGGAAAATCAAAACCAATCATTGTTCCATAAGATTGACTTCTGATATTTGAAACCGCACCAGACAAGTGAAATGATTCTAAATTAACATAAGGTCGCAACCAAATAGCAGAACCATTTTCATCATATTCATCCAAATAAACCCCATTACGACTAGCAAAAGCGTACGAATTTAGTTTTCGTTGAGTAATTTTTAACTCCCGTAAATTTGAATAGATTTCATCTGTTCTATTTAGAGAATAATCATAACTCAACATTTGATTCATAAAAGCACTTGCCGTCGCACCTTGATACCGTTGGATATTTGGATTAAACCCAGAAACTTCAACAAGAGTTAGTTTAGGTGTTAAAGACCAAGCATATTTCTTTATTGCCCCATAAACAGTTTGTTTTTGGAGTTTGTCTGATAGAGTTAAATTTGTACCATAAATATTATGATTGAAAATATCAAAAATTGTTATTGATTGATTTGGTTCACTAAGTACATTTATATCTCTAATTTCGAGATTATTCATAGCAGAACGGCTATTTCCAAAAACAAAATAGTCACTTATCCCCTTTGCAGGGTCAACATCAATAGAACAACTGTTAGAATTTCCGACCAAATTCAAATTTAATTTATTCTGAGAAATAGCTCCGTTCATAAAATTAAAATGAGTATTTTCAGCATTAATTATCGCATTTGAAAGCCCAGAACGCTCATTATAAAATTCTAGACTTATATTTTTTAGGGTTAAGTTACTTTTTAAGTTTTCATTTCCTGCTCCCAAATAAACTTTGTCATTAAAAGATGAAGTTCCCGTCATATTAACAACAGTATTTTCAACCCCAGAAAGATTGTCTTCAAATATAACTTTAGCTCCATTAGAATCATTGATATTAAGTGTTCCGACACCAGCAGAAGAAGTATCCAAATGAATAGCATTAGAACCATTTGAATCCCTATTTCCACTAAATATAATATCTTTTTCTGGTGCATTTGCATTTATATTAATAATTCCTTGCGAAAAAATTCCACCACCTAAATTAGTTGCACTATTACCGATAAAACTTGTACCACTTGAAATATTTGTAGTGGAATTTGAAGTCGCCATAATTGCGCCACCATCTGTATTTGAAGAGTTATTTTTAAATAAATTAGTCCCCTCTAAATCAAGAGTACTCAAATAATTTATAATCGCCCCACCTCCATAAGAAGACTGTGATGAATTTTCTGTAAAAGTTGAATTAGAAATTTTTGCACTACCTTGCAAAAGAGCAATAGCACCACCAACAGAATACGCAGAATTTTTATCAAAAATACTATTTTTAACAGTCAAATTATTTGAACTTGTAATCGCTCCACCAATATAATTTAACGATTTGTTATTTCTAAACACGGAGTTACTTACAGATAAAGACCCTGTATCAACAATTGCCCCTCCATCATTTAGGGCAATGTTATTTTCAAATGTTGTAGAATCAACTTTTAAAATTCCACTATTTGAAATTGCACCACCAGAACCCAATAGCACTTGATTATTAGAAAAGACAGAATTGTTTTTTATTGTTAAATCCCCTTTATTTAATATTGCTCCGCCTGTTGAACCAGTAGAAACACTGTTTTCTCGAAATGAAGTATTATCTAATATCGCAGTCGCATCTGAATCAAGATGCAATGCCCCGCCTCCAGCAGAAGAGCTATTATTGCTAAATATAGACCCATTAATATTCGTATTCCCATTCTTTAAATAAACTGCACCGCCATAATTTGCCTTATTACCCGAAAATGAAGAATTACTAATACCCAAATTTGTTCCAGAAAAATTTATCCCAGCCCCTTTTTCAGCATAATTATTCGTAAGTTTTGAATTATCAATAACTAATTCGCCAGCAATATTTTTCACAAGCTCATTCCCGAAATTTGAATGCCCTAAAAAAGTGGAATTAGTAATTAAAAGTTTTTTATTTTGGCTGACAATTGAACTATTTCGAGATGTTTCAATAATATTCAAATTCGAAAGTGAAGAAATCTTATCGGCTCCAGAAAATTTCAAACCGTAACCATTTAAGTCAAAATCATAAGCACCCGTAATCTCTAAATTTAAAGCCACAGAAATAGCCGAATCAAATTGAATATTCCCATTTATATTAATCAAATGACTAGCATTAGGTTCAGTTTCCGCTGTCACCAAGGCGGATTTAAACTCTGCATTATTACTCACATCAAACGTTTGAGCAGATACAGGTAACATCATAGACAAAATAAAAAGAATACAAATAAATCTAAACAACATAAAACTCTCTCTTTAAAAATCTCCATAAATAATATAGAAATTTTGAATAAAAAATTGTATTAACCTCATGGAGAGATAAAAAGATAAAAAAACAACAAACACTAAAAAAGACCTGTATAAACAGGTCTTTTAAAATTGCTCCAGGCCAGACTTGAACTGGCACTGGGTTATACGCCCAATTGGATTTTAAGTCCAACGCGTCTACCGATTCCGCCACTGGAGCATATCAGTTTCGGCTATGTGTAAATAGTATAATAAAAAAACTTCATTGTCAATCAGAAAATTTAGCAATATATTTTTCTAAAGAAGAAATTCTAGCGGTCAAATCAACAATTAAGTTATTCAAAACATCAGATGTAGTACCAGCATTTAAGCATTTTGAGCGCCCTAATAAGCCAGCTTTCACGTTTGAAGATAATAATTTTTGAAATGCTAATAGTGCATCTAGTAACTCTTTATCAATAATATCTTTTTCTGGCAAAAGCAAAATAAACAACTCTTGAATACTATTTTTTGCAGCTGTATATTTTTTTCTGAGCATGAAACCTTGGATTTTTCTCAATTCATCAAGTATGTTCAAATATATGTCATCAATTCGTTGTTTCTTGATTGGCAAATATTTGGTAAAATAATCCATAGTTTGCTTATAACCGTTATCAATAATCGCTTGACGCTTCTCTAATGGGTAATTAAAATCTACAACGACAACATCCCCCGTATCAACAACAAGGTAATCATAATTATCACATTTGCCGTACAAATCTTTGATGAAAGAAGTTTCAGAAGAGGTCATGCAAGTGTACATGCCATTAACATATTCTAATGGTTTTATATCTGAACCAGAGAATGTTCCCTCTAGACGAATCTCAAGGATTCTATCTGGTGAATTTTGGATATTCTTAGATAAATACCACATAGGCTTACCCTTCATCAAATCACCATCCACCAAAAGTTCATCATTGAAGTTATAAGCTCTCATAAGCCCAGGCATGCAACAAGAAATTCTAACAGCTAAAGCAACTTCAAAATCTGGAGTTTCAAAGCTAGAAAATTCACGGCATGAAAAATTATTCATATTAGTCGTTATAATTACAAGATTTTTCTTCAAATCTTTGAATGTAACTGGGCGACATTGACCCTTTAAATATGCAGCACCATAATATTTTTGTTCAATTAAATCTCTTAACCATTCTAAGAAAACATTGCCCTTACTTAGTGCAAATTTATTGTTAAAACCAAGAGAAACATCACGAAAAAGCTCAAAATTTACAGATAAAAACACTTGCGCTAATTCATCATCTGAATATCCGACAGCATATAAAGCTGCAACAATTGAACCGACAGAAGAGCCCGCAAGAAGGGTTGGTTCAATCCCAAGCTTATGTAAAGCTTTTAATACTCCAACATGAGCAGCCCCTCTAATTGCTCCTCCTCCAAATAAACACGCATATTTAAAATCGTTATACTCTCTCATAATACGAAAATATTAGCATAAAAAAAGATTGGTATATATAACCAATCTTTCTAAAAAGTTATTTTTTTATTATAAAACTTATGCAGCCATGCCTTTGATTTCTCTGATTAGGTATTCAGCAACCCATTCAAAGTCTTTGTTATCCATAGCAGCTTTTTCTAAATATTTAACAGAAGCATCACCTAAACGAATAAGAGTCATTGCAACAACACCTCTTTTAAGACCTCTTACAACTTGTAATTTGTCAACCAATTCAGGAACAACTGATTCTCCAATACTAACTAATTCATTTTCAACTTTGTTTTTTGTAGTATTATCAACATTTTCTAATTCTGTAAGAACTTCATTTAATGATTGCATGTCTAAAATCTCCATCTATTTGTATTTACATTATTATTATAAATTAAAATTAATATGAACCTTGATTTCCTTACATAATCTTTATATCGAGAGGGAAATATTAATATCTTCTTTACATCCGCATAAAAAAAGAGGTCAAAAGACCTCATAATAACTTGCCAAAATTTTATATACTAAACGGTAATCTCTTTTAATGATTCTATATATTTAACAGCATAAACACCCGCAATAGCACCATCAGAAGCTGCTGTTATAACTTGTCTTAATGGAGTAACCCTTACATCTCCGATAGCAAAAACCCCTTCAAGAGATGTTTTCATAGTTTCATCTGTCAAAATAAATCCAGACTTGTCTTGAGCAACTTGCCCTGTTATATAATTAATATTCGGAGTTATGCCTATATATGGGAAAATACCATCAACTGCTAAATTAGAAAATTCATTAGTTTTCGTATTTTTTAAGACTAAATTATTAACTAAATCTGCACCTTGAATTTCTGAAACAACACTGTCCCAAACAAATTCTATTTTTCCATTCTGGATTGCTCGTTCTTGAATAATTTTATCAGCTCGAAGTTCATCTCTTCTATGGATTAAGTAAACTTTTGAAGCAAATTTTGTCAAATACATTGCTTCTTCAACCGCAGAATTACCTCCTCCAACAACAGCAACAACCTTATCTTTATAAAAAGCACCATCACAAACGGCACAATAGCTAACTCCACGCCCAACAAACTCTGCTTCACCTTTTACCCCAAGTTTCATTGGCTGAGCGCCTGTTGCGATAATTACAGACTTAGCTCTAAATTCGAACTCTTTAGTCTTTATAATTTTAGGATTAGAAACTAAATCAACAGACTCAATTTCTTGCATCGGAAATTTTTGCACCCCAAACATATCAGCATGTTCTTCAAATTTTTCCATCAACTCATATCCGCCAATTTTCATAAATGCGGGATAATTCTCTAATTCCAAATAGTTAGAAGGTTGACCACCAAGCATGCTAATATCAACAATTGCAGTAGAAACATCACCCCTTGCACAATAAATGCCAGCAGAAAATCCCGCAGGACCACCACCTAAAATAACAGTATCAAACTCTTTTATTTGCATATTTAAAAATCCTCAATCTATTTTAACTTACCCACTTCTCCAGAAATTTTTTCTCCTTTAATAGAATATTTAGCCGTTTCAGTCTTGATTATTTTGCCAGTTACATTTGAATAAGTATCCAATTTTAAAGTATCTGTACCAGAAAAGCTATCGCCATCCAACTTAATCTCAACTATGTCAGTTAAATCTTTTCCAGAGTATTTACCAGTCTTTTTGAATACAATATAACTTCCATTTACTCTATCAACAGTTATATTTGCTTCAGCCCCATTAAACGGGTTACATAATGTTATGACGTCACCAAGGCGAGATAAGTTCCACAAATCTAAATTATTTTCTTTAAAAATTACAGAATCAGTATCAACAAGCCTTGAAACAACCCTCCAAGTACCGAAAAAACTTTCTGGCACAGCAGTAACACCACCAGTCAAAACTTCTGCATACAAATTTTCTTGAGGAAAACTTAGTCCCAAAAGAAAAACTAAACAAATTATAAGTATTCGTAAATTTCGCATACTTAATTTATAACAGAAATTCAAAAAATATCAAACTAAACTGAAGCAACTCTTGCTTGAAGTGATTTTGCAGAATCTTCATATCCCACACGTCCCATCAAAGCATAAGTATAATTCTTAGCTTGTTCAACTCCAGGTTGAATAAAGGTATTAATATTATATAATTCTCCTGCAATAGCAGTTTGAACTTCCAACATATAAAGAAGCTGTGCAACATTATAACCATCAACCTTAGGCAAAGTAATAGTAACAGTTGGTCTTGCATAATCTGATAAAGAAACTTTTGTTGAATCAGCTTCAGCATTCATCAAACTGTTAATAGTTTTACCGCCAAGGTAGCCAATTCCTGTATATTCAAAGATTTTAGGAATTTCTAAAGTATTATCAAATTCACCAACTCTTATAAAAGTGATAACCTTATCATTTGGACCTTCATTATAAAGCTGAATTTGAGAGTGTTGGTCTGTTGCACCAAGAGCTTTGATAGGGGTAGGACCAATATGAACATGCTCACCATTCAAGTCTTCATTTTTCCCTAACGATTCAGCCCACAATTGAACATACCAATCAGACACGTATTTTAATCTGCTAGAATAAGGCATCATAACAGATAAATTCTTTTTCAATTTTGTATCCATTAGATAATGAATCAAAGCATTTTGAGCTGCAATATTTTCGTTAATATCAGTATTTTTCAATGCTAAATCCATATCTTTAATACCATTAGTAATTTCATCAATATCCAAACCAACTAAGGCAAATGGCAATAATCCAACAGCAGAAAATACTGAAAATCTTCCGCCTACATCATCTGGAACGACAAAAGTCTTATATCCTTCTTGTTCAGAAATTTGACGCAAAATACCAGTTCTTTGGTCAGTTGTAGAAACAATATTTTTTCTATAATCATCACCTAATTCTTTTTCCAAACGGTCTTTTACAATCAAGAATTGTGACATTGTTTCCGCAGTATCACCAGATTTCGTGATAACATTCACTAATGTTTTCTTCCAGTCAAGCATATCAAAAAGAGCAGTCATTGTATCTGGGTCAATGTTATCAAGAAAGAAAATTCTAGGATAATTATCTCTTTGCTCTGGAGTTAACAAATTCCAATAAGGTTTCAAAAGCGCTTCTGTAACAGCGATTCCACCAAGGGCAGAACCACCAATACCCAAGACTAAAATATTATCAAATCTATTTCTAACAAGAGCGGCATATTCTTTTACATACCATGCTGTTTCTTCGCTATAACCAAGATTCATCCACTGAAGCCATTGTCCTGGTTTGTCTTTTCTCTTATTCAAATCCGCAATAATTTCAGCAATTCTGTCTTTATATGCAGCAAATTCTTCAGACAAGTTAAGTCCGTCTGCAGAACCAACAACAGCGGAATCCGCATTTCTGTAATCGAATTTAATCATCCCTAAACCTCTCTCTATAAAAACCTTATATTCTAATTGTATATAATCAAAAATAAATTACAAGAGTTTTGTATAATCTCAAACCCTTATTAGACAATAAAAAGAGGAATACTTAATTAAAAAGCATTCCTCAATGATTATATTATCACATTATTTATTAACCATTAGAACTAAATTTGAAAGTTCTTTCAATGTTTTTAGTTAAAGCATTTTTGATTGAATCATATTCTGTTTGAAGTGCTGAGTGTTCAGTATCAATATTTTTCAATTGAATATCATACATACTATCTTTAGAATTGATGTCATTCATTGCTCTATTGTATTCAGCTTCAGCTTTTGTAACTGCTGCACTGTTATCAGTTTCTTCAGTAATTTTTGTACAAGTTTTGTAATCTAAAGATTTCCAAGTGTAATTTTTATCAACTTGTTCCATTGTAACGATACCACTTTCCAAGGCATATTCAATCCATTGAGAAGAAGAAGCTAAACCATTTTCTAATTGTTTGTATCCTTCTTTCATTCTGTTGAACAAGTTTGTGTACCATTGAGCTTTAGCATCAGCGTTACCAGTATTGCCTGTATCATTTTCATCAATCCAAGTATATTTTGGTTCGCCAGTTTCTTCAATCATTTTAGATACAAACATATCTTCAATAATTGTTTCGTATGAAGAAGCTAAAACTAATTTATTCTGTTGAGCCAATGTCAATACATAATCTGGATCGGTTAAATCTTTTGCAGTAATTTCACCATTTATTAGCATTTCATTAACTGAATCATAAGATTTTTCGTCGAAAATAAAGTTCAAATAAGAATCTTTACTATCAGAATATTTTTTACCCCATTCTGAAATCTTTTTGCCTTCATATTCTTGAGTAAGATCAATTCCTGTATCAATATTTTTGTTGTAATCCAAGATAATAGCATCAAGGTTAATACTATTTGTATTAGTCAAAACAGCATAAACTCTTGCAGCTAAGTCATTCATCGCATTTTTTACATTTAAAGCATTAGTTGAACCAAGTACAACCTCATTATCAGAATCATAATCTGATAAATCATAGTCATTATATGAAGTAATACTATAAGAACCATCATCAGCTTGAGTTGCTTTGATACATGTAGTATCAGATGTTTTTACATTACCTTTTTCATCATATTCAGTACCTTTGATTTGAATTGCACTAATCAAATCAGCTAAACTTGAATAAGTTTTATCTGGATTAACAAATGTAGTTACATCTCTGCCACTTTCATCAGTTTCTCTTTCTGGAGAAGAAGCGATTGAATATGTTTTAGAAGCTTCATCATATTGATAAGTCCAACTATAACCTTTGATAGTAATCATTTTATTATCAGCATCAATACTCCCAATATTTTTACCAGAAGAAATTGTTAAAGTATTGCCATTGATTTTAGCACTGTTTTTAATATTATTAATTTCTTCTTGAGCATCACTTGTTAAGTAACCCCAAAGTTTGCTTGTGTCTTTAGGATAGTTATTCAAATCTGATAGAAGGCTATTTGCAAAATTCTTAACATAGGTAGTATCTGAACCATAGAATTTACTATTAGGTAATTTACGATTAAATTCTACAGTTTTACCATCACTAGAAGTAGATACAACATCTTTTGTTGATTCATTAGCAAAGTTTTTGAAACTTGTTTTTAATGAAGCTTTGAATGTATTTGTATCAGCAGAATAATCGTTGTATTTTTGTTTGTAGTCTTCTTGTTCTTGAGAATTTTCAAGACTGCCATAAGCTTCATACCAAGTTTTTAATGTATCAGTTGAAATATTATTAAATGGTTCTGGATATACACCATCATTATCAATATCTTCTAATTGGTCAAAATAAGTTGTGTCATAAACCAAACCATGAGCTTGTAAGTAATCATTAAGATTACCTCCAGCTGCTTCAAAAATCTTAGCTTCTGATTCGCTAACCAATAATTGTCCAGCAGCATTAACCAAGCCATATTGATTGTTATATGAACTGAAAGCTGTTAAAGCATTGAATGTTAACAATTGAGATTGTTCAGAACCAGTTGAATCATAGTTAGAGAACATCAAATTTGCTTCATTCAAAGCATTAATATATTTTTCGCTAGCTTGAGAACTTTGAGTTGCCAAACGCATTTTAGCGTTGTTAATGGATTGAGATTTCAACTCATTATCAGCTAAACGAGCAGTTATTGTTAATAATCTTGCTTGAGATGCTGCCATTCCCATAGTTAACGTGTCCTTTCATTTCCTTATAACTTTTTCTTATTCTATATATCGGCACTTTTCCCTAAAACTTTAGGATTTAAAAGGATTTTGTTAACATTTTGTAACAATAATTTAATAGTCTAAAAGTTCACAATTTCAACCAAAACAAAACGGTCAGAAAAATTATTCTGACCGTCATATTATCTCATCCATCATATATAAATTTTTATTAGTTAACTCATTAACAAACTGAAGCAAATGAACCACCGCAAGAAGAACCCGCAGAAGCGCCAGAGAATGAAGCCGCAGATGAATAACCGCCCATTCCAGAATCACCGCCTAAGAATGCAACGGCTTCTGAAAAACCTGCCATAAAACCAGATTCAGAAGAAGAACCATCTGTAAAATCTGAATAAGCTGAATAATCAACTGCAACTGGATTAGAAGAAACGTAAGTATCATATTCTCCCATTGTCAACAAACTTTTTGCATCGCTCAAGCTCATTGCCAAAATTCCAGAATTTTCAACAGGATGATTATTTATATTAGAATTTTTTCTTGTAGCTGCTGTCTTTGTTGCTTTGTCACCGAATAGTAATATCATTTTGTATCTCCTAATATCTCATATTCTTTACACTTATATAAAGGATTTCAAAAATCTCCAATTTCAGCATGGGTTATTTTCGTTACAATTCTTAATGAAATATTTAAAACTTTTGAACTACTCTTCTAAATCCATGGGTTGATGTGCTTTAAACCAAATAGCGATAGTATAAATGTGTAGATTAGGGAGGAAGAAAAAATGAAAAAAGGATTTATCATATTTGGATTCTTAATTACATTTATACTTTCTGGCTTAGCAGCATTTGCGAGCGGGAACTACCTGCACACAATTACATTAGAAAAAAGTAATACTGGATATAATGTAATTCTTGGTTCTGATAGCATGGCAAAAGTCGTGAAGAAAACCCCGTCAGACGATGAATTAGTATTAGAGTTGAGCGGAATTACTTCTTCTGATACAGTGAATGCTTTATACAAAGGCACAAATAGTATTGAAGGACTTGTGGTAGAAAATATTGATTCTAACAAGTTAAAAATAACAGTAGATGCTGAAAATATCAAAAATTCAACCGTAATAATTAACCCAATAAACGGTCAAAGTACAATTGTTGGAGAATCCTTACCAGTTGATAAAGTTTTATGGATAGGCTTTGTAATGGCACTGCTTGCAGTAATTATCAGGGTATCTAAAAAGTTATCTGAAGAAGATGACAAAATACTTATCAAAAAAGACATTAAAGATAGAGAAATTGAGTTATACAGACGTTATAGAAATGAAATGGTTACAAACCCATCAATCCATAACCGTCAAGATATGAGAATGAAACGTATGCTCAAAAAGATTGATAGAAAAATAGATGAACGTTTAACAACGTCAATTCTATAGAAATATTAAACCTCGAAAAACTTAAATATATCCCTAAAACATTTTATGTATAAGCAAGTTTCTAACTTGCTTTTTTATTATGTGTAATCAAAGCACTATTGGATTCTTGGAGGGCTAGCTTAGCCAATACAGAAACATATACTCTCTTCAAGGGAGACACTAGCCGAACAGGTGAAGCGAAGCTGAACCTTGTGAGACTGCGTACCTTTAGGTTGAGAGAAATTGTCTTTGAGCTAACAGCGAAAAGATACAATTTCGAGAGAGGGTTCTTCTTTTTCTTATCTTAAATCAACCCCTCACCCTTAATCCCTCCACCCTTGGGGAGGGAAACAAGAAATGTAACAAACTTATCAACTTATAGACTTATAGACTTATTGACTTATTGACTTATAAACTTGAACTTACGCAAAATATTCTCTAATCAATCCTTCAATAATCTTAGCAGAATCACCTTTGCCATAAGGATTAGCGGCTTGTAATCTTGAATCTTGTCTTGTTTTATCCAAAATTTCTGAACTCAAAGAAACAATCTTGTCATATTCTGCGCCAACAAGAACAGAAACACCTGCATTTATACCTTCTTGGCGCTCTGTTTCATATCGCATTACAAGAGTTGGACATCCAAAAGATGGAGCTTCTTCTTGAATACCGCCAGAATCTGTCAAAATAAGTTTTGCATGTTTCATCAAATATACCAAATATGGATAATCCAATGGTTTTAATAAATAAACATTTGAATATTTTTCCAACCTGCAATGAACTTTGTCTTTCACATTTGGGTTTGGGTGAACAGGAAGAATAAAATGATGGTTTGAATATTTTTTAACCAATGTCTCAATCGCATCAAGGATTCTATCCAATCTTTCCCCATGATTTTCTCTTCTATGAACTGTAATCAAAACAACATTGTCATCAACAGGAATATTTTTATCTTGGTAAAAAGCCTTTGCAGAGTTCATCGCATCATCTGACAAGCAGAACAGTGCATCAATTACAGTATTACCAGTAACATGAATCTTTGACTCTGCAATATCTTCTTTAAGTAGAGCATTTCTATTTTTCTCTGTTGGAGCAAAATGAAGCTCTGCAACACGAGAAGTCATTTGACGCATAACTTCTTCTGGGAATGGCTCATAAATATCGTATGAACGAAGTCCTGCTTCAACATGGAAAACAGGAATTTTTCTATAAAAGCTTGTCAATGCACCACATAGAACAGTCATTGTATCACCTTGAACAATGGTTGCATCAACTTTGTTATTTTCAAAAACTTTATCTAAAGAGGTCAAAATTCTTGATTGAACTTCAACTAGCGTTTGATTAGGGCGCATGCAATCAAGATTAACATCAGCTTTCAAATTAAAATAGCTCAATGTTTGATTTGACAACTCTTTTTGTTGTTCAGTATTACAAATAATAACGTTGTATCTCTCTGGATATTTTTTTAACTCCAAAATTACTGGAGCAAGTTTAATAACTTCTGGTCTAGTCCCAAAAACAAATAAAATATTCTTCTTACTCATAATAAATACAGATTAGTACAAAAAATAATGTTTTGCAATTACCAAACATGGAAAACGAAATTGCACAATTAGCGGATATAAAAAACAATAAACTCCTTTAACTTTACTTGGGAGGAAAAAACATGCTTGATTTATATATTTTAGAAACACGTCCATACTGTAAAAAGGTAATGAATTTTATGAAAGAAAAAGGAATTAAATATCACAAATTCGACACAATCAATAAAGACAATGTCTTAAGATTGTTATCTGTCGGAGGGAAAGACCAAGTTCCGTTTCTTTATAACGAAGAAACAGGAGATAAAATATATGAGTCAGAAATTATACTTGAATATTTGAATAACTTAAAACAGGAATAAGTAAAATGACAAAAAATAACGAAAACATAAACAATGAAGAAATAAACGAATGCACCACAAGGGGGATGTGCTCAATTGCACCAAATATCGCTTCTTTGCAAGAACTTGTGATGTATTTTCTAAAACAATCCGCATTTTATTTGCTTAAACTAGAAAAACTTGGCGCAAGCAATCAATCTATTAAAACCGAAATAATTAACGATTTATCGGCACTAATTTTTGTAAATGAATTTAATGAAGAACAATTATTCACAATTGCAATGAAAGATTATTTTCTCTTACAAAATGTAAAACAAACATACAAAAAACAATGCAATACAAACTGTTTTGAGCTAAAAGATAAAATCAACTTTAGCAACAAAACACCACTACCAAAAGCCATATCTTTTGGTGAAAATTTACTACTGCAAAAATACAATAACATTCAAAAGGAAAAACGTAATTTAATCGATATTTTAGAAATAGTTATAAAAAGCACAAGCTTACATCTTGCAAAATTAAACGATATGGGGAACTTTGAGGAGTACACATTTTATATAATTTTGAAGGCGCTTAATGAATACAACCATAACAAAATAACTACAAAAATTGTAGAAGAATATACCTCAAAACTCGCAGAATTAGACAATGATTTGATGTTAAAAATAAGCAAAATTTTAACTGATAAATACGGAGATATTGAAAAAACTACTGTTTCTTATTCAACAGAACAAGGAAAGGCTATTCTTATTTCTGGTAGCAATTTCTCTGAACTTGAGGAACTTCTTAAACAAACAAAAAATCAAAATCTAGATATTTATACCCATTCGGAATTATTACTAGCAAATACTTTGCCTGAATTCAAAAAATATCCACACCTCAAAGGGCATTTCGGAGATAAAACAGAAAACAATATTCTAGATTTTGCAACTTTCCCAGGGGCAATTCTCTTAACCAAAAACTCAAAGAAAAACAGCGAATATCTTTACAGGGGAAGACTATTTTCTAGCGGATATATCGTACCTAAAGGCGTAATACAAATCAAAGACAAAGATTATTCCGAGGTCATAAAATCAGCCAAAGAAGCAAAAGGGTTTAAAACAGGGAAAAATAAGCCATCTGCTGAATTAGGCTATGACAAAGAATATATTCAACATGAATTTTCACTCCTCAAAACAAAATTAGAAACAGGTGAAATAAAACGATTATTCATAATTGGAATGAACACATATTCTGAATTTCAAAAAGAATATTTTAAAACACTGCTTTGTACAATTGAGCCAGATGAATTTGTTATAAGTTTCATGAAAACCAAAGAGAAAGAAAACATCTTGCAAATAAATCTAGGTAATTTTCTACCATTTGCCGCAAATGTTCTTCACACGCTTTTTGAAAAAATTCCAATTACTCAAAAAAACATCTATTTCTTTTTCACAAATTGCGATGTAATGACCATTTCAAACATCATTACCCTCAAAAAACATCAAGCTCAGAATATTTATATGGCAGATTGCCCACCAACATTTCTTAATCCTTCAGTCTTTGCAACTCTGAAACGAGAATACGACATAAAAACGACTACCACACCCGAACATGATATTAAACTCATAAGGGAAAACAAATAAATAAAACCACTCTTCAAATTGAAGGGTGGTTTTACTCTAAATATTAGATCCAACAAATTAGTATCTGTAATGAGCGAATGCTTTGTTAGCTTCAGCCATTTTGTGGGTATCTTCACGTTTTTTACATGCAGAACCTTGACCATTTGAAGCATCGATTAATTCGTTAGTCAATTTATCGATAAATGATTTTCCGCCTCTTTTCTTAGCAGATTCAATCAACCAAGAAGAAGAAAGTGCGAAACCTCTGTCAGCTTTAACTTCGATAGGTACTTGGTAAGTAGAACCACCGATACGACGAGCTTTAACCTCTAATAAAGGAGTAGCGTTAGTCATAGCCTTTTGGAAGATTTCGATTGGATCTTCATTTGTTCTTTCTTTGATTCTTTCCATTGTAGCGTAGAAAATTCTTTCAGCAAGAGATTTTTTACCACGTCTCATAATTCTGTTGATGAATTTAGAAATATCAACACTATTATAAACTGGATCAGCTAATGGAACTCTTTTTGCAGGTTTAGAACGTCTTGACATTACTTCTTACCTCCCTTTTTATCTTTTTTAGCACCGTATTTAGATCTGCTTTGAGCTCTGTTAGCAACACCTGCAGTATCTAATGTACCACGAACGATGTGATAACGAACCCCTGGTAAATCCTTAACACGACCACCACGAATAAGAACTACACTGTGTTCTTGAAGGTTGTGACCAATACCTGGGATATATGAAGTAACTTCAAATCCGTTAGTTAATCTAACTCTGGCAACTTTTCTAAGTGCTGAGTTTGGTTTTTTAGGGGTAGTAGTATAAACCCTTGTACAAACTCCACGTCTTTGAGGACAATTCATCAAAGCTGGAGATTTAGTTTTTGATTTTAGCTTTTGACGTTCAGAACGTACTAGCTGGTTAATAGTTGGCATAATTTCTCCTTTTAATTTTACCAAATTTGCCCTACTCTAAGCTGTTTAGGGTGCTTGGGCGTCACATCCCTGCTTATACAAATGATATTAACCGTCAAATCCAGCACGAAAATTTCGGCTAATACACTACTATCAAACATCAACCAAACTCAAATGTCAACTGAATTTTAAGGATGTTAAGAAAGTCTATAGGAGAATCCGTGGATAAGTGGATAGGTGGATAAGTCTATAAGTTCATTACATAGAGAATAGCTCTAACAAATTCCGTCATTCTGAGCGAGGCGAAGAATCCAGCTGATTTTTATAAACTCCATTACTACTAATTCAATAATAAATAGCTGTTCACTTGTTCCTTCCCCTTGGGGGGAAGGTTAGGATGAGGGGTTAAGCTGAACACATAGTACAATGTTCACTTTTTCTTTTTTATTTCGACGAAAAAAGAAAAAGTAGAACCGAAAAAGAAAAACACGAATGATTAAATGGCTCGAGTCATCAGGGGCAAAAGCCCCCGAACCCCAATATAAATTTGTCACCCTGAACTGGTTTCAGTAATGTAGGTTGGGCTTACTAGCCCAACAAATAAAACTAAGCCGACATTAAAGAATTAGCTTGATTGCTTCGCATTCGCTCGCAATGACGGAATCAGCCCAGTCATTCCGAACGGGCAAGAAAGGAAGCTGAGATGAAATCTTATCGAACGGATTTATCAATAATCTTTGAAACCCAATAAACTCTTGGCATTTTACCCAACAATGCAACAACAGACATATAAATAAACAAACCAATAACTAATGATTGAATTGCGGAGTATTCAAATATGATTGGTCTATTAAATAATAGAATAAACCAAGAAACAAGCGCATTTATCAAAGGAATTTGCAACAAAATATTAGAGACAAAACCT
This sequence comes from Candidatus Methanomethylophilaceae archaeon, assembly GCA_963590665.1. Taxonomy (GTDB): domain Bacteria; phylum Cyanobacteriota; class Vampirovibrionia; order Gastranaerophilales; family Gastranaerophilaceae; genus Zag111. Next base: position 19,699 of record CAVAPR010000011.1, on the reverse strand, counting down.
AAAATCATGCACAATAAAAAGTAAAAGAATGATATAAAAATTGACTGAAAAATATTATATCGAAGGAATAATGAAGCTGGCTTTTTCATAAAATACAAAATAACCATATAAATTAGTCCAACCCATCCCGCAGTAACATAGGAAGCAACCGAAATTATTCTGTCACCAATACTTGCAGGATTACCAGATTTGTACATCTTAAACTTCCCCTCTAACTGACTTTACATAGTCATCCATAACTTGACTATAAATAAGTCTATATTCATCATTTTCGGGAGCTAAAGCAATTGATGCTCTATAAGATTGAATAGCTTGTTCCATATCATTATCAAGGTAATGAGCATTGCCTAAAAGCATATATGTTTCTGGATTATTTGCTTCAACATGAAGAGCTTTTCTATAATAATCAATCGCATCTTTTTGGCGACCTTGATTTGAATATAAATTAGCCAAAAGAATGTAAGCATTTGATTTTTTAGGGTTAAATTCAATTGCAGTCTTATAAAGTTGTTCAGCTTTATCAAATTCTTTGAACTCAGTTTTTGAAATTGCATAACAAATATAAATAGAATACTTGTCCTCTGTCATAGAAAGAGCTTGCTCAAAATATTTGTAAGCTTCATCTTTTTCCTTCATTAAAGTCAAAGCATTTGCGATACAAACAGCAACTAACTCATTATCTGGATTTAGAACAAAAACTTTTTTGAACAACTTTAATGCAGTTGCATAATCATACAACTTGAAGCAAACATTACCCATATCAATCATTGCCCCAACATTATCAGGGTCTAAAGATAGAGCTTTTTCATAATAAGCTTTAGCTTCAACATAATCTTCAATATCTTGATACAAAAGAGCAATTGCGTTATAAATTTCTGGATTAGAAGCGTTTAAATCAATTGCACGATTGTAATAGAATAGAGCTTTTGAGAAGTTTTTCCATTCTGCAAAAACATTACCAATGTTATAGTAAATCAAGAAATTCTTAGGATTTACATCTAACGCACGGTTGTAATAAGACAATGATTTTCTGAAATCACGTTCATAAAACCACATTGTACCCATTCCAACAAGCGCTTGAACATCATCTGGTTTAATCGCAAGCAAACTGTCTAAAACAGACATAACTTTATCATAATTTTGCTCCTGCATATAAAGCTCAGACAAAGCATGGTAATTTTCAATATTTTCTGGCTCTTTAGCCATTTTAACGACTAATTCGTTAATCTTCTCATTTAAACTCGTATTTTCCATGTCTCCATTCTATCTCATAAAGTCGTTTTTGTAAATTAGTTAAAAAATTTTACGTTTCGATTTCATCTCAACTTATTTTCTTGTCAGTTCAGAGTGACTGAATTGGTTTGTCATACTGAGCAGTATCTCTTACTGATGCGTTCGGATAGAGATTCCGAAATAAATTCGGAATGACTGTATAGGTTATGTCATGCTGAACTTGTTTCAGCATCTCTTACTGGGGCGTTAAGTTTGAGATTCTTCGGGTAAACTTGGAATTTATTTTATTATCTCAATTGTAAAGCCCTCAGAATGACGTATTTTGAGGAATAATATTCTTTCAAGGTCGTCATACGGAGCAAAGCGAAGTGTCTCAAAACACAAAAAAATTGAATAGATACTCTCTCCTAGGGAGAGAGAGAAATTGTCTTTGAGCCTTTGGCGAAAAGTTACAATTTCGAGAGAGGGTTCTTATTTTTTATTCAATCAACCCCTCTCCCTTAATCCCTCTCCCTTGGAGAGGGAAACAAATAAATATATAAAGAACTCATAGACTTATCCACTTATAGACTTATAGACTTTTATTGAACTTATTCTCATATTCCCTTCTTCCTTATTGCCTCAATAGTTAAGTAGGGTGGGCTCACTAGCCCACCAATAAAAAAAATGTCGTTATGTTAGTTACTTAGCCTACAAATGAAATCCCATAACCACAACCCTTTCCACTTCTTGTCAAGTATAAAACTAACCCAAGTGGCTAGTCGTATTTTTACGTACGTAAAAGTACGGATATTTACAAGAATCAAAATCGTATGGTATATTAGAAGGGTCGGTTAAGGCTCACACCCGAGAGAATAAAAACTCTTAAAAGTTCTAAAAACTTTTTGATGGTAAAGTTGTTTGCCGACTTACTCTAAACAGGGGGATTGTTATTCATAACAAAACCGCCCTTGGGAAATTCCCTAGAGCGGTTGTTAAATCTATATTGCTTTGGATTAACCTTGACCTGTGTAGTTTGGAGCAAGGTTCTTGGCATCTGCGCCTTCCATCTTCTTGCAAGCTTCGTAATCGTTTTTCGCAATTTCGTATTGACTTTCCAAAGAATCCTTTTCTGTTTGTAATTCTTCTTCTTCGTCTTTGAGAGGTTCGAGCATTTGTTCTCTCAACATCTCGTACTTGTCTTCGATTTGTTGCTTCATCTGAGCTGCCATCATGTCGTTTTGAGCTTTTGATTGAGCTAACATTTGTGACATTTGAGATTGTGCTGCAACCATTGCCTCTCTTGCTTTGTCATCAATTTGACCATTAGCCCATTGTCCTTGTAATTCTTGAATTGTACCAAAACCTTGGATATTAGTTTGTAACAAATTCTGTTGAGCCGCATTATATATAGCATTACTATACATTGTTAAACTATTTAATTCGGATTTTTCTTGTCGTTGAAGAAGTTTCTCCATTTTCTCGACATCGCGGGTCACTCGTCTAGCACGAGATTGGACGCGCATCATGCGAGCTTGAAGCTGTCTCATTCGACGCCCCGCTGATAATTTTCCAAATGCTCCTAGTAAGAAACCCATTGTCCTCGATCCTTGTGTTAGTTTAGTGTCCTCGTAATTATATAAAGTATTTATTTATTTGATAATTGCCTTTTTTGAAGCTTCATGTTAAGTTATGTTACAAATCTGTATTTTTAAAAGACTAACAAAAACACTTCAATCAGCGGAATACCCAGTAAATACAAGACAATTAGCGGTTGAAAAAAATAATAGTTTTTTGTAACATTAATTTGAAAAGACTTATTTGTAGGGAGGAATTTTTCAATGGTTAAAAAGTTTTTTAACGTAAAAACGATAATTTTTACAATTTTGGCAATCGTATTGTTATTACTCATGCCAAAACTATGTAGCTTACTTATGATATTATTTGCATCATTTGTATTTGCGGCAGCATTGAACCCTTTTGTAAACAAGGTTCAAGAAAAGCTAAAAAATAGAGCATTATCTGCATCAATTATTTTATTAACAGCAATAGTGGCTTTATTTGCGCTAATTTTGCCAATCTTAGTTATGTGCTACAAAGAAATTGAACTATTTGTATCGATTTTGCCACAAAAAGCAACTAATTTATACAACTTCATAACAAGCACAAAACTATATGGACACACTATATCAAACTTAATCCCAACAAATAATTTGGCAAGTGCATCATCAGATATTGCACAAAATGTTTTCAGCCAGTCATTAAATATTACAATGGGCTTTGCGCAAGCTATATTCATCACTTTAGCGCTTACAATGTTCACCTATTATATTTTGGTTGATAAAAACTACTTGAGAGAAAAGTTTATTGAATTTTTCCCTCCAAACTTAAAGGAAAAAGCTGGAAATATATTATATAATATTGCATCTAAAGTAGGTAATTACGTAAGAGCGCAAGTCTTATCAATGGTAACCGTTGGCGTTATGATATCAATCATGCTTGCAATTCTAGGTGTTGAATACCCAATATTACTTGGTTTAATTGCTGGTATTTGTGAAATCATCCCAGTTTTAGGACCAACAATTGCGGTAACAGTAATTGTCATGATTGCATTCCCTCTTGGGATGGTTAAAGTTATCCTTGCAATTATATTATTCTTAACTATTCAACAAGTTTCAAACTACGTAATAAGACCGTTCTTGTTCGGTAAATTCATGAAACTTCACCCAATTACAATCATGGTTGCATTGTTTGCAGCAGAAGAATTTTTAGGAATTTTCGGGGTAATTTTATCCCCTGCAATCGCTGCAACATTATGCGTGCTAGTTGATGAATTATATTTAGCTCCAATAAACGCCAAAGAACAGGAAAACCACATTGAACAACACTAATGAAATTTTTCTATACGAAAGAGCAATAAAAAAAGATTTTGACTATAATATGTGGTTTGCCTTCCCAGGGCCAGAGTCTTTTGCAATGGCTTCTCTAGGTTATTTGTGGCTATTTAGAGCAATTGACAAATTACCAGATATAAATATAGAAAGAGTTTATGCTGACTCTAAAACAACAAGAATTTACCGAGAAGATGTCAAATTAATTGGTTTTTCGTTCTCATTTGATATGGATTTTCTTTCTATTTTTAAAATGCTTGAAGATAATAAATTTAGCCTTAAAGCAAAAGATAGAGGAGAATCTGAACCACTAATTTTTGCGGGAGGTCCAGTAATCACTTCAAACCCAGAACCATACAAAGAAATTTTTGATTTTATGGTTATTGGTGATGGAGAAGATACAAACTTGCAAGCAGTTACACTATGCAAAGAAAACCAAAACAAACCCAAAGCTGAAATTTTAAAACTTTTGAGCGAAATCGAAGGGATTTATGTACCTTCTCTAAATCCTCAAAGAGTCAAAAAGGCGACTAAAAAGTTGGCAGAATGTATTTATACACCAATTTTGAGTGAAAATTCATTCTTCCCTAACACATTTATTATTGAAGTTGAAAGAGGATGTGCAAATAGATGCGCTTTCTGCATTGCTTCATACATAAATTTACCAATTAGATTTGTTCAATATCAACAAATTATCGATGCAATCGATTTAGGGCTAAAACACACAAATAAACTTGCACTCCTTGGGGCTCAAGTAACAGCACACCCAAAATTTAATGAAATTTGCCAATATATTGATAATAAAATCAAACAAGGCGAAGATATTGAAATGAGCGTATCTTCTCTCAGAGTTGATTCCTTCACCCCAGAGATTGTGCAAACTCTAGTTGATGCAGGGCAAAAGAACTTAACCCTAGCAATTGAAGCAGGGAGTGAAAGACTTCGCAAGGTTATCAATAAGAACCTCCGAGAAGAACAAATTTATAAGGCAATTGAAGTCGCTAGAAGTTGTGGTCTAAAGGGAATTAAATTCTATGGAATGTTAGGAATCCCAACAGAAACACTAGAAGACATAGATGAAATCATCAACCTAGCGAAAAATATCAAAAAAAACTACAAAGGTTTTGATATTTCCTTTGGATTTTCGACTTTTGTTCCAAAAGCAAACACTCCGTTCCAATGGTTTGGGCGAGAGGATGGAAAATCTTTAGAAAAGAAATCCAATTACCTCAAAAAAGAACTCCATAAAATTGGTGTTCAAGCAAGTATTTCTAGCGCTAAATGGGATTATTACCAAGCTGTACTATCTCGTGGGGATGGGAATTTAACAGATTATTTAATAGAAATTTATAAACAAGGCGGAAAAATTGGTGCTTTCAAAAAAGCGGCAAAAGATTTAAAAATCAACACCGATTATTACGCAACAGAAACTTATGACTATAAAAAAACTTTCCCATGGGATTTCATTGAAATCAAACCAGGGAAAGAATTTTTAATATCTGAAAGTCAACGATTACTTACGGAAGATTAAAGTAAGTATTTTTGCATTGACTCATTGGTAATCTTTTAATTATATTTGAACCTTTTGCTATATGACAAGTTGTAAAATGGTCGTATGCAGGTATAAAAAGCGAATTATCACGAACTTGAGGAGTATTTGCCTTCAAAATCAATACAGAACAAGGTACTGGGCGATTATTAGATTTGCTTGCTTCAAATGCAAGTTTAACATGATCTGAACCAGTAGTACAATAATCAACTTTTTTCTTAGCATTCGGATGATAATAAGTTGGATACTTTGAACTGCTTGATAAAATCATTGTATATTGAGATGCATCATCACCTTCAACAACAAATTTATAACGCTTAGAAATTGTAGGAGCAGCATGTTTATTTTTATCATAATTTAGAAGAGTGCCCCTTGTTTGTTTTTTTGAAGTCTTTGTTTTTGCAGTTTCTTCGTTGTTATCATTATATCTATTATTTATTGTTGAGCATGCTGGCAAATTACCGCAACCACATGTTTTACCTTTGCAAGGGTCAACACAAGCTGGTAAACTACCACATCCGCAAGTCTTTCCCGCACATGGGTCTTTTGGTTGGCAAGCTGGAAGTTTTCCACAGCCACAAGTTTTTCCTGCGCATGGATTTTCTATTTTTCTTTCATAAACATTCACGTCTTTTGGTAAAGCCGTTGAAGAATATGAATAACTTGATTTTATCGTATTCAATGCCGCTTTTTGCTTTTGGGTTGTGATAAAACCAGATACAAATAGTATCAAAACAACCAACGATACAAAAGAAATACTAACAAGATGTTTAACTTTCATTTATACAATCCTTTCTTAACTCTTAAATAGGAACATGGTCAGAATATACAAGACTTGCCCAGTTTTCATAGTAACTGATTTGAGTAGCACTACCAGTTCTTATAAATATTTTGGGCAATTTGTCAGCTGGAATATCAAGAGCAGCACAAATTGCGGCTTGAATTACCTCTGGATGAGTTACTATAATAATTCTATTTCCAAGATTTTTAGCAACCAAAGAATCTATGACATCTTTTATTCGAGCAATAAACTCAACCGAACTTTCAGCACCAGCCGTAGTTTTTTCTTCTGGGTACTTGATTATTCTTTCCAACCCTTCTGGGCATTTATCCAAAATTTGGCTAAATGTCAAACCATTCCAACTTCCGCAATCACGAGTTTTCAATTCATCAATGATTTCATACTCTTTTTTGAAAAGTTTTGCAACCATCATTGCTGATTGTACAGTACGAATTGAAGGGGAAGTATAAATTGCATCGTTTTTAACCCCTCTTGCTTTCAAATATTTTGTTAGGTTTTGCATTTCTTCAATACCTAATTCTGAAAGCGGTGGATAATTCTCTGCATCCGAAAAACGACCTTCTTCGGAGTAAATTGTTGCGCCATGGCAAATGAAAGTTATTTTACATTTTCTATTAAAATACATAATACTTGCAACCTTATTTCTTATATATATTAACATTATAGCATAGATTTTGTTTTTGCGATAGTATAGAAGGTGTAAATTATAAGGAGAAATTACATGAAGGGAAAAGCTTTTAAGTTTGGAGATAATATTTCAACTGACCACATTGCACCAGGAAGACTTTATCACCTACGTTCTGATTTGAATGAATTTGCAAAACACGTTCTTGAGGATGCAGATGAAACATTTGCAAAAAGAATGAAAAAAGGCGATTTTGTTGTTGCAGGAAGCAATTTTGGACTTGGCTCTTCTAGAGAACACGCTCCTTTGATTATGAAAATTGCTGGTGTTGGAGCTGTTTTGGCTAAATCATTTGCAAGAATTTTTTACAGAAATGCAATCAATATCGGACTTTTAGCAATTGAATGCGATACAGATTCAATTGATGATGGTGATGAATTAGAATTAGATATTGAAAAAGGAATTATCACAAACCACACAAACGGCACTATTATTCAAATTGAACCACTTCCACCAGTTATGATTAAACTTTTGAAAGATGGTGGATTAGTTGAGCATATTAAGAAAAATGGTGATTTCAAACTAACCGACTAAGTTATAAACTTCTTAATATATTTGAGTTTTAACTAAATTAATTATATTCTAAAATAATACATATAAGGGGAGAAAACATGATTTTACAAGATAGAATGGAAAGCATAAATAGCGTAATTAAAAGCATTGCGGAATTTATACAAACTCACGATGAAATAAAAACAGACTTCAACGAATACCTAAGAACCATTGGAGCTTCTTCAAAAACAGGTGTTCCTCTTCAAACTGCTTGTTTTAGCTACATTCTTGAACGTAACTTGGGAGAAGATTTAAAAAGTATCCCTGAATTGTATTTAGAAAACAACAAAAACTTAGACAAAGAAACAAAAGATATTGTCAACGCAATCGACAAATCAATTTCTTCTGTATTTGAAATCAAAAAGGTTACAAAAACTGGTTTTGATTTGCTTAATATTGTCAACGAACGCAAATACATGGTTATTTCTTTAATGAAAATGACAGCATTCAGAGGTCTAGGCTCTGGGGATTACGTAATTGCAAGACTTGTTAATCTTAATGGCGATTATTACCTACTAGAAATTTCTGGGGTTTTACCAGCATCTAGAAAAGATGATGCCTACAGATTTGCAGTTGCAAAAATCATTCAAAACCCAGAATTGGTTTACCTTGATAACCCAGAAAAACAAAAAGAAATTGAACAAGATGTCGCTGATGTTTATAAAAAATTCGTGGACTTTTTCGGAACAACAGAAATCATCACTACTAACAAATGTGCAGATGACTTAATCGGAATGTTCAATGATTATGCAGAAGAAGGCAAAAAAGGTGACTACAAAGACCTAATAAAAGAACCAGAAGAGTACAAATTTTTCAACGTAACAGAATTCAACAACTCTTATGATAACTTCTTAGAAAACTCTTTAGGCGGTTTTTCTTCTCACAAAGAAACTTATGATGTAGGTATTATTTATGATGAAGAGTTAGGACTTTATGCTGTGCCATTCTATGGAACATTCAACAAAATCTTTGAAGTTCCTGACTACACAAAAGTTTTGAACTATGATGCTTGTATCAAGTACTTCCTAACAAATGACAAGTATTCAGCAAACTTAATCAGAATGGTTGCTTCAAAACACAAAAACTTTATGGAAATTGTTAATTCCGTTCTTGCTAAAAATTACACATTAGAAGAATTATTAAAAAAATACAAACGCAGATATGTAGATAACAAAATTATTTCTTCTACAACAGTTTTATATCGTTCTAACGCATTTTCTGGAACTTTAGGAATTATTGAAGATAATGAAAACAAACCAGAAATTGACACTTCTAAAAAAATCGGAAGAAATGATCCATGTCCTTGCGGAAGCGGCAAAAAATACAAGAAATGTTGTGGAGCAAACTTATAATTAAAATTTTGATACACTAAAAGCCAATGATTAAACAGTTAAAATTAAAAAATTACATTTTAATAGATGAATTATGCGCCAATTTCGACAACAGACTAAATATTATTACTGGTGAAACTGGTGCAGGGAAAAGTATTCTTTTAAGTGCAATTGACTTAGTTTTTTCTGCAAGAGTTTCAAAAGATGTCATAAAAACAGGTTGTGACAAGGCAACAATTGAAATAACAATTGAAAACACAAAACACGACCTATCAAAACTTTTTGAAGAAAACGGAATTGACAATCTTGGGACAGAAATAGTTATCACAAAAGAAATTACTCAAAGTTCTGTCCGCTCAAGAATAAATGGAACTCTTGTTAATCAAGAGTTGCTAAAAAGTTTAAGGGCGTTGTTTGTTGATATTCACTCTCAGCACCAAACTTATACTTTTTTACAACCGCAATACCACATAAATCTTCTGGATTCTTATGGAAGAGATGATTATGGCGAGATTTTAAATGAGTACAAAGAAAAGGACAAAGCGTATGAAGAGTTAAAAAAACAGCTCGAAACCGCAAAAAATTCTGCAAATGCGACAGAATCTCAAATTGAATTTCTAAAATTCCAAATAAACGAAATTGAAGAAGCTAATATTCAATCAGAAACAGAAGATGAAGAGCTTTCAAAAGAACTTGAAGTTCTAGCAAATGCAGAAAAGTTAAAAGAACTTACAGGAAGTTCTTATTGGGCTATAAATGGTGATGATGGTTCAATTTTAGAAGCATTGGCAAAAATTAAAATGGACATCTCAAAGGCTGTAGATTTTGACAATTCGCTCGAAGATACCTATTCTCAATTTCTTGATGCAATAGAAAATCTTCGAGATATTTCATCTAGTCTTAGGGATTACAGTCAAAATTTAGACAATGACACCCAGCGCTTAGATGAAATTCAAGAACGATTATTTATTTTTGACAAATTAAAGCGCAAATATGGCGGAACACTTGAAGAAGTTCTTAAAAATTATCAAAACTTTTCTGATGAGCTTTCAAAAATAGAATTTTCAACTCAAAACGTTGAAAACTTAGAACTTGAAATTTCAAAACAAGAAAAAGAATTAAAAGAACTAGCCTCAAAAATCACAGAAAGCAGAGAAAATTATGCCCAAGTTCTTTCTGTCCTTATTCAAGACAAATTAACAGTGTTAGAACTTCCAAAAGCAAAATTTGAAATCAAAGTAACTCCAAAAGAACTTGGCTCAAATGGTGCTGATAATGTTGAATTTATGATTTCTACAAACGTATCTGAAGACCTAAAACCACTTGCAAAGGTTGCGTCTGGCGGTGAAATTTCAAGGGTTATGCTTGCCATAAAATCAATTTTTGCAACAAATGACGACATCGACACCGTTATTTTTGATGAAATCGACACAGGAATTTCTGGAAAAGCTTCTCAAAGCGTAGCCGATGAAATTGTAGAACTAAGTAAATCTCACCAAATTATAATTATCACCCACCAAGCAATTATCGCTTCAAAAGCCGATAAACACTTCTACGTAAGAAAATCGCAAGAAGATGAAACAAAAGTTGAGGTTTACGTACTTATTGGGGACAACAGAATTAAGGCACTCGCAGAACTTGCTGGCGGCGAGATAAACGAACAGTCAATGGAATTTGCAAAATCTCTTTTAGGTCAGTAAGAAACAGTGAACAAGTATTTTATGTCAAATAAAGTGAGATTAATAATAAAAAATTAGCTGGATTGCTTCGCATATGCTCGCAATGACTGGAATTGGCAAGATTTTTACACATCTCGAAGCGAAGTATCTCAATCTGAACTCGTTAGGATTAACACCTCACCTCAATCCTCTCCTCAAGGAGAGGAAGCAAAATATTAATCAATCATACAACATGGTTCAGCTAGTGTCCCACAAGGGGCGAGGAAGAAGCCCCCAATGAATAAGAAAAACGGTAAATTTACTGGAAAAATTTACCGTTCGATGAGAAATAATTAATTTATGAATCACTTTAATTAGAAATAAAATCTCGCATGTGTCGAGTTTTTAGATTGTTACGCATTTTTAGAATAGCCCCCTCTTCAATTTGTCGAATCCTCTCTTTTGAATACCCCATTTCTGCCCCCAGCTCAGCTAACGTTTGTGGTTTTTCGGAATCCATGCCAAACCTTGAAGAAATAACTCGCTTTTCTCTGTCAGTTAAAATATTAAATAGTTCTGGCATGTTCTTTTTCATTAACTGCGTTTTTGCTTGTTCTTCTGGAGTATTACTAGATTTATCCTCCAAGTAATCACCAATACACAAATCATCTGTTACAGAAGTTTCAATACTAATCGGTTCTAAAATTATAGACTGTTTAATTTTGCGAAGCTTTGGAACTGGAATCTTCATATAATTTGCAAGTTCAAGTTCTGTTGGTTCTCGTTTGAGTTCGCATGACAAAGACGAAAATGCATGCTTATATTTTCTAATTTTATCTGCCATGTGAACAGGAATTCTGATTGAGCGAGAATGATTTGCGATTGCTCGTATAATAGACTGTTTTATCCACCATGTTGCATAAGTTGAAAATTTAAAATTCTTTCTATAATCAAACTTCTCAGCTGCCCTTATTAAACCAATAGAACCCTCTTGCACTAAATCCATGAACAATACTCCCTGCCCTGCGTATCTTTTTGCAATACTAACAACAAGGCGCAAATTTGCTTGAACAAGCTTTCTTTTTGCAATTTCACTTTTTTCTTCTCTTATTTGACGACCCAAAATCTTTTCTTCTGGCGACTTTAATAGTTTCACCTTCGCAATCTCTTTCAAATAAATTTGTAAAATATCATCCTCATCTGCAACAGAATTAAATGTCTTTATTTCCATATCCTCTTCCACTGGAGCAATTTGGTTAATTTTATCCATAACTTCAACTGTCAAACTCATCTTCTCCTCCACACTATTCTTCAAAATTTGACCTTCTAAAAAGAATGACGAAATTAATTCAAAAAAGTTTCAACAAATCTCTTGACATTAAAATTTGTTCTTGCTAATATAAATCTTGTCGGGAGCGAGAGAGTTCTCAAGTGAAAATCAAATAGAATGGGTGTTTAGCTCAGTTGGTAGAGCGTCTCCCTTACAAGGAGAGGGTCGGGGGTTCAAGTCCCTCAACACCCACCATTTAAGAGGTCATTAAGACCTCTTTTTTAATGCTTAATTTTTGTATCCCTTCTGTGTACCATATTCAATGTTGGAATTAACAGAAAGGAGTACACTTTTGGGTACAGTAGAACCGATTAGAGAAATTAAAAATATTAGAAGAATTGAAAAATATTTAGCAAAGCAAAGTGAACGAAATTTATTATTATTTACCCTCGGAATAAATTGTGGATTACGGATTTCAGATATTTTATCTCTAAATATAGGAGATGTGAAAAATAAAAATTTTATCCAAGTAATCGAAAAGAAAACAGGGAAATTTAAAAAGTTTCCAATAAATGCAAAACTAAAACCAATGTTTGTAAAGTTCACCAAAGGTAAAGCTAATGACGAACCGCTTTTTAAATCCAATCAAGGGAACAGAATGGAGCGAACTGCAGCGTATAGGATTATTAACAAAGCCTGTAAAAGTATAGGAATAGAATGTTTGATTGGCACACATACACTGAGGAAAACTTTTGGTTATCATCATTACCAAAAGTTTAAAGATGTTGTAATTTTGCAAAAAATTTTCAATCATTCAACGCCAGAAGTAACTCTAAGATACATTGGCATTGAGCAAGATAAAATCTTTGAAAGCTATGAGAATTTTATATTATAACTAACGGATAAAATAATAAATATAATTAAACTTAATACAACAATTTTATTAAATTGTTGTATTAACCTCTTTTTATATAAATTACTATCAATATAAAGAGATAGATATTAGCTACTTGGCTAATATGTGTTTATATATTTTTGAAAAATTTATAACTAAAAAATGTTGTATTTTTCTCTAATGTTAAAACTCTGCCATCATAGAACCTTGACTATAAGCCGAATAGCACAAAGTGCAACAATTTAATAAAATTGTCGCATTATTTTCTTAAGAAAGAAAGCTATTTATTAAGGATATAGTTGGGTTTTAGGTGATTAGATGAAGAATATTCCAATTAAGGATGAATTAGTAATTACACAAATAAAAGGAGCTTACCGAGCAAATGAAAATTTGCGTGGTCTATTACTATTTCTCTTATCTATTAATACTGGAATAAAACTTGTCGATTTATTGAAACTAACTGTAGCGGATGTAAAGGGCAAAGATTATATATTAGCGAAAAATAATATTAGTTCATATAAAGTTCCTTTGAATAAAGAAATACAAAAGGGGATTTCGACATTTCTAGAAGGTCGAGAAGATAGGGAATTTTTATTTAAAACTCGTAATGGAAAACCAATTGATAGGATTCACGTATATAGAGAATTTAAAGAGATTTGTAAGAATCTGCATTTAGGGGAAAAATATTCTGTTACGTCGTGGAGAAAAACATTCGGTTACCACTATTACCAGAAGTATAAGGATTTAACATTTTTGCAATGGAAGTTTAATCAAACAAGTGTAGAAGAAACATTGAAATTTATTGATGTTGATATGGATTTGAGTTCAGAATTTCAATCAGAGTTTAGTTTATAAGGAGAAAAGCAATTATGACAAAAGTATTGATACTTGCAGGCGGCTTAGGTACTCGCTTGGGCGAAGAAACTGGCACAAAACCAAAACCAATGGTAGAAATTGGTGGCTATCCAGTTTTGTGGCACATAATGAAAATATATTCTCACTATGGATATAATGATTTTGTCGTTTTAACAGGATATAAATCTCACATTATCAAGGATTACTTTGTTCATTATTATCAAAGATATTCGGATGTAACCGTTGATCTTAAAACAAACAATATTGAACTTCACAAAATGCGTACCGAACCTTGGAAAGTAACAATGCTCTATACTGGTCAAGATACAATGACTGGTGGAAGAATTAAAAAAGCTCAAGATTATGTTGGAAATGAACCATTCTTATTGACTTATGGAGATGGGGTTTCAGATGTTAATATCACAGACTTGGTTGAATTTCACAAAAAATCTGGCAAACTTATGACAATGACATCAGTTCAACCATCAGGAAGATTTGGAGCTTTAAATATCACAGAAGATAATCAAGTTACTTCATTCAAAGAAAAACCAAAAGGTGATGGAGCGTGGATAAATGGCGGATTCTTTGTTTGCCAACCAGAAGTTTTTGATTTTATTGAGGCAAATAATCCAAAAGAAATTTTTGAAAGACGTCCATTAGAAGCAATTGCAAACGCTGGACAACTTATGGCATATAAACATAGCGGTTTTTGGCGCCCAATGGACACGTTGAAAGATAAAATTGAATTAGATGAAATGTGGACATCTGGCAATGCACCTTGGAAAGTTTGGGATAAGCAAAATTCATTTGTCAGCATGGTAGGAAAGGTGTAGATTATGACAAAAAAAGTTTTAATAACTGGGGGAACAGGTTTTATCGGTCGAAATGTTGTAGCAGAACTCATCAAAAGAGGTTATGAAGTTCATTCTTTGGTTTTTCCACCATTTGCACCAGAGCAAAAAGGACTTGTACAGTATGAAATGAATTTGATGGATTCAAGTGCGGTAGATAAATTTTTATCAGAACATCATTTTGAAAACTTAATCCACCTTGCTTGGTACGTTGGTAAAGGGTGTCATATTGCAGACCAAAATATAGATTGGACAATTGTAACACTAAATCTTTTAACAAGTTTTCAAAAATATGATGGAAAAACGTTTGTTGGTGCTGGAACGATTTCTGAATACGAATACAAATTTGGTTACCTGCTAGAAGATGAAACTCCAACAAGTCCAGAAACATTGTATGGCGAAAGTAAAAACAGTGTTTATAAAATTGCTAAAACATTCTGTAAACAGCATGAAATGAAATTTAAGTGGCCAAGAATTTTTAATCTTTATGGTCCAAATGAAAAGCCTCAAAGACTTATGCCAAGTGTAATTAATTCTTGCCTTAAAGGTGAAGATGTAAAAGTTTCTGATTGTTTAAAATTCCAAGATTATTTGCATGTTGAAGACACTGCAAGAGGAATTGTTGAAGTCTTTGAAAGTGATATTCAAGGGGCAGTAAATATTTGTTCTGGCAAGCCTGTTCAACTTCGATACATTGTAAATAAAATAGCAGAATTAACTAATTTTAAGGGAAATATTTTGTGGGGAGCAATTCCTGCAGCCTTTGGAGATGAAGTTGTTGTCGGGAATAATGACAAACTTAAATCTATTGGCTGGAGTCCTAAATACACTTTAGACGAAGGCTTACAACAAACTATTAACTGGTGGAAAGAAAATAATAATAAATAAGGAGAAGAAATAGATGTCAAATTATAACAACGTATATAAGGGTAAAACTGTCCTTGTGACTGGTCATACAGGTTTTAAGGGAAGTTGGTTGTCAATTTGGTTGACTATGTTAGGTGCTAAAGTAGTAGGATATGCACTTGAACCATATTCACAAAGAGGGAACTATAAAGCATCTCATTTGGAAAAACATTTGTTTGCCGATGTTAAAGGAGATGTAAGAGATAGTGAAAAATTAGAAGAAACAATTGCGAAATATCAGCCAGAAATAGTTTTTCACTTGGCTGCTCAAGCACTTGTTAGAACCGCTTATGACAATCCAAAATATACTTACGAAACAAACGTAATTGGTTCACTAAATGTTTTAGAAGCAGTAAGAAAATTTGATTGTATAAAAACAGTTGTAATGATTACATCTGATAAATGTTATGAAAATGTGGAACAAATTTGGGGCTACAAAGAAACTGACAGAATGGGAGGTTATGACCCATATTCATCTTCTAAAGGTTGTGCGGAACTTATGATTTCTTCTTACAGAAACTCTTATTTTAACCCTAAAGATTATGCAAAACATGGTAAAGCAATTGCATCCGTTAGAGCTGGAAACGTTATCGGTGGAGGGGATTGGTCTGACAATAGACTTGTACCAGATTGCATAAGATTTATTGAAGAAGGCAAAGATATTGAAATTCGTTCACCAAAAGCAACTAGACCTTGGGAACACGTATTGGAACCATTGAGCGGGTATTTAAGAGTTGGTCAAAAACTTATTGAAGAACCTGTGAAATACTCAGAAGGATTTAACTTTGGACCACCTATTGAATGTAATAAAACAGTTTGGGATGTCGTTGAATATTTAGTTAAATACTACGGAAAAGGAAATGTTGTAGATAAATCAGGCGGAGAAATGGTTCACGAAAATACATTGCTTAGCCTTGATGTAACAAAAGCATACAGAATGTTGAACTGGAAGGCTATGTTAACTTTCTATGAAGCGATTGAATTTACTGTAGATTGGTACAAAGAAGCTCTACACAATGACGATATGTTTGAATATTGTGAAAAACAAATCCAAGCACACATGAATAAAGGATACTTATGGGAACAATAATTTTAGGGAGTGGAATATCTGGGATTTCCGCAGGGTATCATTTGGAAAAATTAGGAGAACCTGTCGTTATTTATGAAAAAGATAGCGATTGGGGAGGTTTGTGCGGAAATTTCACAATAGACGGATTTAGGTTTGATAAATTTGTGCACTTCACATTCACTGACAATCAATATATCAAAGGGATTTTTGAAAAATCTTCTCCATTATACGACCATCCGTCAATTTCAACCAATTACTATAAAGGTTATTGGCTAAAACACCCAGCGCAAAACAATCTTGCTCCTCTACCAACAGAAGATAAAGTTCAAATTATCAAAGGATTTATCAACCGCAAAGAAAAATCTGTTGAACAGATTTCTGATTATGAAGAGTGGTTGAGAGTTCAGTTTGGAGATTATTTTGCCGAGAATTTTCCATTCAAATACACAAGAAAATATTGGGGGCTAGAACCTAAAGAACTTGAAACAAAATGGGTTGGTAATCGGATGCACTCACCAGATTTGGATGAAGTTTTGCGTGGAGCTTTTGAAGTGCAAGATAAAAACTTCTACTACACAAAATACATGAGATACCCTAAAAAAGGTGGCTTCCGCTCTATTTTGGATGATTGTAGAAAAGGGTTGGATATAAGATTCAATAAAGAAGTTGTGAAAATTAATCCAAAAAGTAAAATTGTAACATTCAAGGATGGAACTTCAACGACTTATACAAGACTTATTTCATCTCTTCCTCTTCCAGAAATTGTCAAGATGATTGATGGTATTCCAAATGAAGTTGTAAAAGCTGGGGAAAATTTGCACAACACTTGCGGGTATATGATTTCTCTTGGCTTCAAGCGCCCAGATGTTGCTAAACACTTGTGGTTCTATATTTATGACGAGGATATTTTGTCATCTCGTGTTTATTCACCTAGCTTGAAATCTCCTGATAACGTACCAGAAGGATGTAGTTCTTTGCAAGCAGAAGTCTTTTTCGATTGTAAAGCTTATATTCCAGAGCCCGAAATTGTTTTGAAAAATACAATAGAAAAACTTTCAAAAATGGGATTATTCACAGAGGATGAGATTGTCGTTAAAGATATTCGCTTTGAAAAATACGCAAATGTAACCTTTGACAAGGCGATTTATGAAAACCGTCAAATTGTTCTTGATTATTTGCAATCACAAGGGATAGAAAGTATCGGCAGATTTGGAAAATGGGAATACATGTGGACATTCCAAGCTTTTGAAGATGGTATGAAGTGTGCGAAAAATAAGTAGGAAATAAAAAGAAAGGTAAAAATTATGAGAGAATTTGAACTATTTAATCAGATTTTAAATGAAGCGTATGATGGACATGATGTTACTGAATTGTTAATGGAATTACTTAATCGAGAAATTATTCCTAGTGAAGGATTGACGATTAATACTGTTTTAGAAATAATAAAACTCTTTAATTTAAGAACAGAAGTATCTCATTTTGATGAAAACAATAAAGAGATTACTGAATCATTAGATAATTTCATTTTAAATCGAAATATTGATGTTTCGGGAGATTTTTCAGAAATGATGAGAACATTCTTCCTACAAGGCTATGCTTTTAGATTTGAACAACCAAGCGATGAAAAACACAGAGTGGGTGTGCCTAATTCTATCGTGTTTAGAGATATTGTTATTTCTGAGAAGAAAGAAAAAAAGGAAGAGAGGTAAAAATTATGGAAGAATTTGTACTATTTCATCAGATTTTAAATGAAGCAGATAAAGGACACGATGTTACTGAATTGTTAAAGGAATTACTTAATCAAGAAGTTATTCCTCATACAGGATTGACTATTAATACTGTTTTAGAAATAATAAGACGCTTTAATTTTAGAACAGAAGTATTTCGTTATGATGAGAACAAAGAACTGATTATTGAGTCATTAGATGATTTTATTTCAAATCAAAATATTGATGTAGAAGATTTTTCAGAAACAAAGCGAACATTCGAACAACAAGGTTGGACTTTTAGATTTATACAACCTGACAATGAACCAGAGAGAAAAGGAATTACCAATTCTTTCAATTAGCAAAATAAAAGGATATACAATGGATAAAAAAGACATAAAAATATTTGTAACGTACAAAGATAAACATAAAATTATAAAATCGGATATTATCACACCGATTCAGACGGGGCGTGCGATTGCGGATGAAGTATTTGAAGGTATGATTGGGGATGATACTGGAGATAATATTTCAAAAGAAAATCCGAAATATAATGAATTATCTGCGCAATACTGGGTCTGGAAACATTACGAAGAGATTGGCAACCCCGAATATGTAGGGTTTATGCACTATCGCAGACATTTTTTGTTTAATACAAGTAAAGAATTACCAAAAGAAAAGTGGTTGAAAAACTCTTCTTGGTATTTAACAACTGGTATTGATGACTCATATTTGGAATATTTCACTGATGATTCTATTTTGAAAAGTGTTGAAGGAGTAGATTGTATTGTTCCAGCGATATATGATTATCGTAATTACATGCACAAAAATCTAATTGAAGATTATAAAAACTTAAGAGGTCAACATATTGAACATTTTCATTTAATGATTGACACGGTGAAGAAGTTATATCCACAATACGCAAAAATTGCAGAACAAGTTAGAAGAGGGCATTTAAAATACATTGCAAATATGTTCATAATGAAAAAAGAGATGTTTTCAGAGTATTGTGAATTCC
>CAVAPR010000011.1:0-439 GCA_963590665.1 Candidatus Methanomethylophilaceae archaeon | reverse complement strand
TGATAAACAAATAGATTCTACATATTTTCACGAACATGAGATGAGATTTTTAGGTTTTTGTGGCGAAATTATTTTGACAATATTTATCCTCTATCAAAAGGCACAAAATAAATATTCAATTAAAGAAGTTAATGCGTGTTTTGTATTGGATACTGAAAAGTACGAAACAAATTATTTATCTCCCGCTTTTAAAGAAAACAATGTTGCGATGGCAATGTCATCAAGTAATGAATATGTACCATATTTGTCTGTTTGTTTGCAGTCATTAAAAGAACACACTACAGATAATCATAATTACGATATTGTGATTTTTGAAAGAAGTATTACAGATTTAAACAAAGAAATTTTAAAAAAGCAAATTGAGCAATCAAATATTTCATTGAGATTTGTTAATCCTACTAATTTATTAAAAAATTATAATTTAAAATTCCCACCAAAC
>CAVAPR010000010.1:64017-69621 GCA_963590665.1 Candidatus Methanomethylophilaceae archaeon | reverse complement strand
ATGTTGTTTAATATTAATAATAGGTATTTTATGTATTACAAAAAATACCTACAAAGCTTCTGCACAAAAACAAACAACAATTCAATTCGCATCTTGGGGTTCAGAATCCGAAATCAGCATTCTCAAACCAATTTTATCAGATTTTGAAAAAGAAAATCCAGATATAAAAATTGATTTTATGCACATTCCACAAAATTATTTTCAAAAAATTCATCTTCTTTTTGCATCTAATACTGCACCAGATGTTATTTTTATGAATAATCAGTATCTTCCAATATATGCAAACGCTGGGGTATTAGAGGATTTGTCAACATACAAAAATGAATTTGAATATGACAAATTTTTCCCAATTGCACTCAAAACTATGAGTTATAAAGATAAAAATTATGCAATCCCACGAGATGTTTCAACACTTGTAGTTTTTTATAACAAAGATATTTTTGATAAATACAATGTTCCATACCCAAACAAAAATTGGACAATCAACGATTTACTAACAACAGCACAAAAATTAACTCACACCCCACAAGTTTTTGGAATTTCATTTGAAGAAGAACCACTGTTTTATTTGCCATACTTAAGTTATTTTGGAGTAAAGGATTTATCTGAAAATACAACCGAAATGCAAGAAGGCTTAAACTTTTATGCTAATTTGCGAACTAAATACCATGTAGCACCCAAAAGAGAAGAATCCGCAAGTGCAACAATGGCACAGATGTTTTTACAAGAAAAATTAGGAATGCACATTTCTGGACGATGGCTTGTTCCAAAATATAGACAAGAAGCAAAATTCAAATGGGATGTTGTAAGATTTCCTGATAATAATGGTGCACATTCCGCACCAGTTGATGCTTCTGGCTGGGCAATTTCAAAATCATCAAAACATAAAAAAGAAGCAATAAAACTTGTTAAATATTTATCATCAAAAGAAAGCGCAGAAAAATTTACGCAAAGCGGTCTAATTGTTCCTGCAAGAATAGATGTAGCAAATTCAACAATCTTTTTAGATAACAAATCACCACAAAATTCAAAAGAGTTTTTAGAAATCCTAAACAATGCAACACCAACTCCAGTAGCTTTGAACTTCAAGGAAATAACAGATTCAATGAAAACTCAAAATGAAAGATTGTTTAATAGGTAATTAGTTATTTAGGATTTTTCAAAACATATCTTCCAGCCGCAGTAGCTGGCTCTACAATTTGGTCATGAAATCTTATTGGATAAACATCGGTTAAATATTTTGGATTATTTTTTACAACACAAGTATTATATTCTAACGCATTAGAACCAGAAGAACAGCTAACTTCCTTATTAGGAGGAGATGTACCATTTACATCTATAAAACCTAAACAATTAATAACCCTAGTATCCCCATACGTAGTAAGTGACTTGCCAAATTCAAGACTACAACCTTTTCCATCTTGTCCCATATCTTTTTCAATTCCTACTATAGTACCATCAGCAAGTACATACGCATGGTAATAAGAAAATGTGCTATAACCAGGACTTAAAACCAAAGAGCCTGTAACCGAATAATTTTGTGAACCATTTTTATTAACTTTAATATCTGTAACTGTTTCATAATAAGTTGCACCTGTTAATGTTCCATTTAATAGAGCACAAATAGTTTGAACATCTTCTGGATTATCAGAACCACCATTTGATAAGCATGCCTGAGATATACCAGAATAGTCAAAATCATAATTAGCCAAACTCATTTTTGCAGCTTGATTCAATGTCGAAATTGTTTTATTCAGCGTTGAACGATATTGTTGACTTTTAACATTCGCCATTAATGTTGGAATTGTCATTGCAGCAACAACTCCAATAATTCCTAAAGTTATCAAAACTTCTGCCAACGTAAAACCAAATTTTCTCATTACAATAGTTTTCCTTTTGTGTATTATAGTAAACATTATATTTAATATAATCTCTTTTTAAGATAATGTCAATATTATAAAATATTACACATGAATAAAGATTTTGGTTACACTTTAGGAGCAAACATAAGAGCCGAAAGACTAAGAAGACATTACACCCAAGATAAACTCGCTGAACTATTAGACATGAGTATAAATTATGTGGGAAAAATTGAAAGAGGGGTAGTTATTCCAAGTGCATTAGTTATTTTTAAACTATCCAAAATCCTCAAAGTTGATATAAATGATTTTTATAAAGAAGTTGAAATATAAAACCAACGGTTATGATTTAACCGTTGGTTTTCTTATAATTTTCGTTATTATGCGATTTCTAATTCATAGCCTAATTCTTGAAATATTTTTACAACAGTGGAAAATTTAGGTTCTTTTTCATTTTTAAAAATACTATATAAATGAGTACGAGAAATACCAGCTTTTTGAGCAAATCCTGCAACAGTATCTTTCGCTTTAATAACAATTTCTAAAGCTCTGCAGAAAGAATTAAAATCTCCATCTTCTAAATAATCTTTCAAATTAGCATTCAGATATAACTTAATATCTTCATCTGTTTTTAAATCATTAACAATATAGTTTTCTAAATCTAATGCGTTTTTTAAGTCTTTCATTGCAAATTTCTCCATTCTTGAAGTATCCTTCTTGCTTTTTGAAAGTGTACTCTATAGCAGACATATTGTCAACCCAAACTACAAATAACCAACGGTTAAGATTTAACCGTTGGTTTTCTTGAATATGATATAAATTTCAATTTGTTATTAGACCATAGCCATTTCCGAAGAGAAAGGGTTGGAGGAACACACCTTGTTATCAGCCAATACTTCTGACTTGATAACAGCCAAATCTTGTTGCATCAATCTTCTTGGTGAACCTTCTTCCATTGAATGGTTTCTTAACAAATATGATGGGTGGAAAATAGCCATTGCTTTGTAAACTTTTCCGTTAACAGTAACATCAAACCATTGTCCACGAACTTTTGAAATTTGAACTTTTTTATCTTTCCAGAACGATTTTAATGCTGTTGCACCACAGAAAATAATTGCTTGTGGATTCATAATATCAATTTGAGCATTCAAAAATCTTTCGCACATAGCTTTTTCAACATCAGTTGGAACTCTATTTTCTGGAGGTCTGCATTTCACAGTATTGATAATATACAAATCGTCTTGTCTTGAAATACCAGCATCTTCCAAAAATTTATTCAAAAGCTGTCCAGCTCTACCTACAAATGGTTTACCTGTTTCATCTTCATTTTCACCTGGAGCTTCACCAATTAAAACAATTTTTGCAGTTTCAGGATTTCCATCTGCAAAAACAACATTGTGACGGGTTTTTGACAAGATACAGTCAGTACAATTTTCGCATTTTGCCTGTAAAATATCCAAACAGCCTTTCTTAATCATTTACTACTCTCTCCTCATAGTTATTTTATTTTCATCATTATTTTTTATTTTTAAAATAGCCAATATTGTATCGTTTACAATATCTCCTCAATTCTTTGATTATTATATCAGATAATAAAAATACTGCAATCAAATTTGGAACAGCCAAGAACAATGTAAATGCATCAGACAAATTCACAACACTTTTCAAATTCATAGCAGAACCAATTACAATAAATAAACAATATATTACTTGAAAAGTTCGTGTTGTAATTTTTGATTCTCCGAACAAGAAATTCCAACTTTTTGTCCCATAATATGAACCGCACAACATTGTTGAAAGCACAAAACAAGCAGCCATAAATGTTAATAATACAGGGAAGAATGGACATACTGTTGCAAATGCTCTTGATGTTAATTCAATTCCCTCAATGCCTGTTGCATTTAGATATGAACCAGTAACTACAATAATAAATGCAGTTGCAGCACCAACAATCACCGTATCAACAAATGGTTGAAGCATTGCAATAAAAGCTTGAGCAACTGGTTTACTTGTTTTAACCGCAGAAAAAGCAATTGGTGCAGTACCTAACCCAGCTTCATTTGCAAACATTGCACGTCTGAATCCCCAAAGTAAGCATCCCCAAACACCACCAGAAACAATAGCTTGAGGTTGAAAAGCTTCACGCAAAATCAAAGCAATAGTGTGAGGAATATGATTAAAATTCAACAAACAAATTATAAAAGCTGAAAATACATACAAACTGCACATTACAGGAGTAACTTTTGAAGTAAATTTTCCAATAGCTTTAATTCCACCAATAACGGTAACATAAGTAATTATTGCAACAATTAACCCAAACACCCAACGTTGACCAGCAAATAATCCTGTAACATTTGTAATTTGAGTCGTAATTGCATTTATCTGGAACAAATTCCAACCCCCAATCATTGCAAATACACAGCAAATTGCGTAAATTTTTGCAAGATATGGAGTATATGGTTTTATCCAAGGTGCTCTAAGTCCATTAATAATATAATACATAGGTCCACCAGAAGATGAACCATCTTTATTAATCTGTCTAAATTTCAACCCCAAAAGAACTTCTGCAAACTTCAAAGCCATTGAGAAAATTCCCGCAATCATCATCCAGAAAATAACCCCAGGACCACCAACAGAAACAGCTAATGCCGAACCAACGACATTACCCATGCCAGCAGAAGCTGAAATTGTAGCAGTTAAAGCTTGGAAAGATGAAACTTCTCCGTGCTTTTTACGTTTTATAGAATCTTCGTGTTTATATTTTTTTGTAATCAAATCTAATGCGTGCTTGAAACCCCAGAACCCAATAAAACGAGTTCTAATAGTAAAATAAAAAGCAGCAATCATCAATAAAAGTATCAAAAATTCTACACGCACACCATGAATAGTTACGTGCGAAAAAATTATTCCTGAAATTTTATTCGCCACAGGCGATAAAATACTATCAATCTGGCTATCTAAATTCATAAAATAACTATATAATAAACAAGATACGAAGTAAAATCACCCTATTTTGAAACATCATAAATTATTTCTAACATGTCCTTCATAACTTGGTTATAAGGAGTTGGAATACCGTATTTCTTACCTAATTCAATCATTGTTCCAGCAAACATTTCTACTTCTGTTTTTCTACCAGCTTCTACATCTTGAAGCATTGAAGTTTTACCTTCTGGAATCATTTTATAAAAAGTTTTTATAGCTTCATCAATCATTAAATCGGTATTTTTTACACCTTCAGCCTTTGCAACTTGTTGGACTTCTTGCATAATTTTTTTCAACATAATTTGAAATTTTTCACTATCTTGCATTTGTCCAAACGTTAAATGTAAAATTGCAGAAGATTGATTAGAACTTACATTTAGCATATATTTTAACCAATATGCGTGCAACATATCATCTGGAGTTTTATATGAAATTCCAACTTTGTCAAAATAATTTTTAATCAATTCAACATCACGAACATCTGTTTTATTTTCATCTTTAACACCAAAAACTATGTCACCAATTCCATCATGCGTAATTTTATTTCCATCTCTCATTGCACTATGACCAATAAAATATGAAATAGGAATATGCTTCCAACTGTATTTTTTTGCAATAATTTCTTCTGAAGAAACACCATTAAGTAAAGATAAAATAATTGTGTCCTCTTTTACAAAATTTTCAATATTTTTTATAACATCATTCAAACCATCAAACTTTGTAGCAATGATTATTAAATCAGCTTTATAATCAATTGCAC
>CAVAPR010000010.1:49309-64007 GCA_963590665.1 Candidatus Methanomethylophilaceae archaeon | reverse complement strand
AAAATATAATTAAAATTTAAGGGTTTACCATTAAAAATTTTTGAGGATTTTTTATATTTTTCAAGTCTATTTTCATCAACTAAAACTCTTAAAGAATCACTATCAAATTCATTTATTTTATTAGCATAAATTGAGCCAACTGCGCCAATACCGCATATCAAACATTTTTTAATTTCATTCATAATAAAATAATATTATCATACTATATTTGTAATATTAAAAATTTTTACATTATCTTAATTTTCAAGCAATTTACAATAAAAAAAATACTTTATATAAATACGTAGAAGTGTAGTAAAAATTTAGTGTGGTCAATTAGTGGGAATAGAATTTTTTAATCCCAGTCGGTTTGCTGTCGGCTTAACCTCTGGGGTACAATTCAATAATTTTGGGAACAAAATTCACTTTGGTCAGTCCTTAGAAAGGGACAGTTTCCAAAGCAGTTCCCCTATGCGATTGGTTAACGAAACCGTAATTAAAAATCTGATTTCACAAAACCAAGAACTAAAAAAACTTCTAAATGAAAACAAAATTCCAATCCGACTAAATATGCAGGAACTTCAAGAACTGATGGATGGACACTGCAAAACAACACAAGAATTTGCAGGAATGATTGCCAAAAACTTGCCACAAGCTCTAAGACAACAAGTAAATCTTAAAGATTTGAAAGATGCTGCAATTTTGCACGATTTTGGAAAAGTTTTAATCCCTCCAGAAATTCTAAACAAACACGGCAAACTAACAGAAGAAGAACACAAGATTATGGATTTGCACTCCTTAATCGGTTATGAAATGCTTAAAAATTCTGGAGTAAATGACGAAGTTCTAAAACTCGTAAGATTTCACCACAACAATTTTGAAGAAAAAGGAGCAAAACGAGATTACATCCCAGATATAAATTTGCAAATTCTGAATATTGCGGACAAATATTCTGCACTAACAGAAAAGCGAGTTTATAAAGAAGCCCTAACTCCTAAACAAGCTTTAACTATTATTTATTCAGATGTTAAAAAAGGTGATGTTCACCCATTCTTGTTCCAAGCACTTGTTAAGGCTGTAGCCCCACCACAACCCGCCAAAATATATAATTAAATGCGTTTGCCAAGCGTACGAATTCCGTCATACTGAGCAAGGCGAAGTATCTCAATCAACACTTGTAAGGCTTAACCCCTCAACCCAACCTTCAGCCATACGGCACGCAGTTTCACTCGACTTACTTCGTTTCGTCGGTTCAACTAGTGTCCCCAAGGAGAAGGAGAGTAGTGTTTTACTCTCTGCTCAAGAAGAGGAAATGCACCGCTATTTCTAATTATGTAAAGTTTTGTTACACAATATATAACAATTATAGCAATTTTTCATAACAAAAATTGTTTATATAAATGTAAGGGAAATTTAAAGAAAAAGAAAATCGGGGAATAAAAAACAAAGTCTTTCAAAAGACAAACTAATTTTAAAAATTGGGGAAAATAAAAAATCGAATCATCCATCATAATCAATCATTCTTTCAAGGGTGCTGAATATAGTTCTGCACCTTTTTTATTTATTTATTAATATCAACAAAATCCAATTTGTAATTCAAAATTTGGGCAATATATTCTGCTTCCTTTAAAGACAAAGATTCTCTATTTAATTTTCCTAAAAGACTGTTATATGAATAATTTTCGCCAGTCATATCACTCAATTTTATCGCAAGATTTTTGAGCGTCATACCTCTAGAAATAGCAAGCATTTTAATTTTTGCTTTAATAGTGTTCATAATAGAACAATTATATATTTTATTGACTTTTTGTATAAAATAATTTATTATAATATTCATATTTGAATATTACTATCTTAATATGAATATTATTTTGTATATTGGAGTTTATAAATGAAACAACAAGAAAAAGATAAACAATTTGGTTTTACACTGGCAGAAGTTCTGATAACATTAGGAATAATCGGAGTTGTCGCAGCTATGACAATTCCAACACTGATAGCAAATACTAGAGGAGCACAATACAAAGCAAAATATAAAAAAGCAATATCCTCAATCGACCAAGCCGTAAGATTAAACAAAGCAAATTACGGTTGGGATTTTGCAGAAGTAGAAGAACCGTGCTCAAAGGATGATTTTACAACCCACACTCCTGATAATAAAATGTCTGTATGCGCTATTTTTAACGGAAATCTTACAGGTATCAAAGGTTGGTATAGAGAAGGCTCTCTTAAAAATACCTTTGGATATGAGTTTAATGGTGAAGTATTTGGGGTTTCCAAAGGTGGAGGACAATACACTGTTTATCAATTATCAGATGGGACACTTGTTGGCTTCCGTTCCGAATCCTTTGCTCAAGGATGTACTATCCCCCTCGGGGAAAATTTACATTATATCGGTCCATGTACAGGATTTATCGATGTAAATGGAATAAGCAAACCAAATAAAGAAGTAAAATGCTCAATTGGAACAACTTCAACAAATCTAGACACCAATTGTATTGTAAAAGATTCTGATGTTACGGATATTTTCCCTGTCATTTTCCACGATTCTGCAGTTGAACCGATTACAAATGCTGCAAAATATGTTCTCAAAAATACAAAATAACTTAACTTTCATATCTGAAACATCTTTTATTTGTGATATACTTAAAATCGAGGATAAATGGAGTAAGAAAATATGAAAGAAAGTTATTTTCCGCAAGAAATAGAAAAGAAATGGCAAAACATCTGGGAAGAAACAAAAGCATTCAAAACCCCAGATATTTCTGACAAACCTAAATACTATGCCTTGTCAATGTTCCCATATCCATCAGGGAAATTACACATGGGACACGTTAGAAACTACACAATTACAGACGTAATTGCTAGATTTAAAAAGGCAAACGGATTTAATGTTCTACATCCAATTGGATGGGATAGCTTCGGTTTACCTGCCGAAAATGCTGCAATGAAACATCACGTTGACCCAGAAACTTGGACAGATGAAAACATTGCATACATGAAAAAACAATTAAAAATGCTAGGATTGTCTTACGACTGGGATAGAGAAGTTACAACCTGCAAACCAGAATATTATAAATGGACTCAATGGTTGTTCTTACAACTATACAAAAAAGGACTTGTTTACAAAAAAGAAGCTGCTGTAAACTGGTGTAATGAATGTGGTACAGTTTTAGCCAATGAACAAGTAATTGATGGCAAATGCTGGAGATGTGATAGCACTGTTGAGAAAAAATACTTATCTCAATGGTTTATCAAAATCACAGATTATGCAGATGTATTGCTTGAAGATTTAGACAAATTACCTGGATGGGGTGATAACGTTAAAACTATGCAAGCAAACTGGATTGGAAAATCAAAAGGGGCTATTTTCAAATTTCCTGTTATTGATGCTCCAAACGGTGAAAAAATTGAAGTGCCTGTTTACACAACAAGACCAGATACTGTTTTTGGTATCACATACCTTGTTGTAGCTCCTGAATACAAAGACATCGAAAAACTTACAACTCCAGAAAACAAAAAATCAGTTGAGGAATATCGTGCAAATGCTCGTAAGATGTCAGAAATTGAAAGACTTTCAACTGAAAGAGTTAAAACAGGTGTTCCATTAGGCACACACTGCAAAAACCCATTCAATGGTGAAATCTTCCCATTATGGACAGCAGATTATGCCCTTGTTGAATATGGTACAGGCGCTGTAATGGCAGTTCCAACACACGATACAAGAGATTTTGCTTTCGCTAAAAAATACAACTTGCCAATGAAAGTTGTTATTGCACCAGAAAATAATGAAACTCTTGATGCTTCAACAATGACAGAAGCTTATACAGAAGAAGGTATTCTTGTAAATTCTGGAGAATTTAACGGAACAAAAAATACCAAAGCTAAAAAAGCAATTACTCAATGGGCAGTTGATAAAGGTTTTGGAGAATTTAAAACTCAATACAGACTTCGTGACTGGTTAATTTCTCGTCAAAGATATTGGGGCGCTCCAATCCCTGTTGTATATTGCGACAAATGTGGAATACAACCAGTTCCAGAAGACCAACTACCAGTATTATTACCAAAAGATGTTGACTTCTCTGTTGTAGGAAAATCACCAATTACAACATCTAAGACATTCAAAGATACTGTTTGTCCTGTTTGTGGCGGACACGCTGTTCGTGAAACAGACACTATGGATACTTTCGTATGTTCAAGCTGGTATTATTTAAGATATTCTGATGCAAGAAATTCTGAAGAATGCTTTAATAAAGATAAAGTAAATCACTGGTTACCAGTTGATCAATATGTTGGCGGAATTGAGCACGCAATTCTTCACTTGTTATATTCAAGATTTTTCACAAAAGCATTGCGTGATTGTGGATTGTTAGACTTTGATGAACCATTTAAAAACTTACTAACTCAAGGTATGGTTCTTAAAGACGGTTCAAAAATGTCTAAATCTAAAGGTAACACAGTTGACCCAGACGAAATATTTGAAAACTATGGAGCAGATACTGCAAGATTATTTATTCTTTCAGATTCACCTCCAGCTAGAGATTTTGACTGGTCAGATGCAGGCGTAGAAGGTTGTTACAAATTCTTGAACAGAGTTTGGCGCTTAATCTCAACAAATCAAGATAATATTTCTCTAAATTATCCAAAATTTGTTGCAGGTTCTCTAAAAGATAAGTCAAATGACGATTTAGTAAGAACTGTACATATTGCAATCAAAGGAATTACAAATGATATTTCTAATGATTTCCAATTCAATACAGTTATTTCTAAATATAGAGAATTGACTAACGCAATCTATGATTGGCAAGCTAAGAAAGGTGATTTGACAGACGAAGACAAACAAGTTTTGAGCTTTGCAATTGTATCACTAATCAAATTGATGTCACCTGTTGCAGTTCACTTGACAGAAGAAGCTTGGCACGATTTAGGCGGAGAAAAATCAATCCATGAAGAACCTTGGTGCGAATGGGATGAAAATCTTGCTAAATCAAGTTCAATTACTTTAGTTGTCCAAGTTAACGGAAAAGTTAAGGACAAAATTGAAGTAGATGAAAGTCTTGACCAAGAAGAAATGAAACAAGTAGCTCTAAACAGTGAAAAAGTTAAAGCTTTGACTGATGGAAAAACAATTGTCAAAACAATCGTAGTTCCAAAGAAACTTGTTAATATCGTAGTTAAGTAAAAACTAAAATTTAATAGACAAAAGAATTAGGTGTGGAGATTTCTCTACACCTCTTCTTTTGGAGAATATAATCCCCAAAAGAAATCCCTAACCTTTTCCCAAAAAGTTAATCTTCCTTGAGAGTTTTTTAGAGGAGGATAATACATCTTAACGGCATCAAAATCCAAATAAGTACATCTTGCACCTTGCTTTATAAATCTTGCCAAACGTTTATTAACCTTTGCATCTTTAGCTCTCAAACCATTTTTATAATAAAAGGGATGTGGAACTCTTTTTATATCCATAGAATTATCAGCAAGTAAGTGTATTCGCCCTTCACAATACAATCGTTTGCTAAGATTTTTTGCAAAATTCAACATTTTTGTTCCCATACCTAATCCAGATTTTCTAGACCATAAATAAGCAACATACAAAGAAGGAACGACTTTTCCATCCCTTTTTATATGTTCTGGAATACAGCGCATTATGGTTTTTGCATCTGCCTCTGATTTTTTAGTAGAAAACATTGTAAAATTATCTATTGGATAATCATAGTATCTAACAACTGACCTATGAATTAAATAATCTGGAATAGGCTTCGCAACATTCTTTGCTGGAGGATATTTTAAATGTGGGTTGAGAACTGATAATATATTCATTTTTATAACCACTCAAATATTTCTGGAAATTTTTCTTTAAATCTTTTCAATGCTGCAACCATTTTTCCATCTTTGTCAACATTGTTTTCAAAATACATACAAGTATCACCAAGTCCAAACAAATAATTTTCAGGGATTTTCCCTTGAATAAACTCATCTACCTTAAATTCTGTAGATTTAGAACGATTATTAAATTGAAATCCCTTTTTCCTGTAAAAAACTTGTGGAGGATGAATCATATCAAACATATCAGAAGCAACCACATGAACATTACCATTGCAGAAATTCTTAAAACTATCTTTCTTTGCAATTTTTATGAAAATAGAACCTAAACCTTGCCTTTTAGGACCTACACTCAGTTTTTGAATTAAAAAAGAAGGATAACTTGTTGCATTGGGAGAATAAGAATGTTGTTTATTATTAACAACTGTTGGAAGAGCTTGCATCAAACCAACAGTTTTTCCATCATTTTTACGTATCATTTTATACACAATGGAATCAAAACAATCTTTTTGAGAATATACAACAACATTTCCTATTGGTTTATGTGGTTTTAATGGGGGAAATTTTAACATAGTACTCTTTTTAAATAACCTAAAAAATATTTTTTGCTAAAAATTTGCGCATTGTTAAAAAATAATAATATTCTATCTGAAATGTGATTTTGGTATATAATGATAAACAGAAGTAGAGAATATATATAAATAGTAGGGATTTAATTTTGAAAAAGAAATATCATTTTATCGCCATTGGCGGTGTAGGAATGAGTGGGCTTGCAAAATACTTACTTCAAAATGGTTTTGAAGTATCAGGCTCTGATATAAATGACAGTAAATATGTCCAAGGTGTAAGAAAACTTGGCGCAAAGGTTCACATTGGACACGATGAAAACAATGTTCCAGATGATTGTATTGTTGTAGCGAGTACAGCTATTAGAGAAAACAATCCAGAAATTCAAAAAGCAAAAAGATTGGGCTTACCTATTTGGCACAGATCAGATTTACTGGCTGAAATTGCACAACATGAGCAATATTTTATTGGGTTTTCTGGAACTCACGGCAAAACGACAACTAGCGGATTATGCTCTTATGTTTTAGAAAAAGCAAACCTAAAACCTTCATACATTGTAGGTGGCATAATTCCAGAAATTAATACAAATGCTAATGCAACTCAAGACAAATTTTTTATCGCAGAACTTGATGAAAGTGACGGTACAATTGTTAAGTATTCACCAAATCTTGTTGTTGTAAATAACCTTGAACCAGACCACCTTGATTTTTACAAAAACGGATTAGAATCTATATTAGAAACATTTGAAAAATTTCTTTCTAACCTTAGAGAAAATGCTGTCATTATGGCAAATACAGATAATGAAGGGGTTAAAAGACTTGTAAAATATTTTACAGAACACAAATTAGCTCACAATGCAAAATTTGTTACCTATTCAATTGGTGGAAATACAGATTATTGCGCAAAAAATATCGTGTATGGTGAAGATTACACAACTTTTGATATTTATTATAAAGGGGAACTTCAAACTAATTTAAAAATTTGTTTGAAAGGTGTTCATAATGTATATAATTCACTTGCTGTCTGGGGAAGTTTGCACCAAGCAGGAGTAAAAATGGACTTGGTAAATCCTCATTTCGCAACATTTACTGGGATGGGAAGAAGATTCCAAAAAGTTGGAGAATTTGATGGAATTTCAATTTATGATGACTATGCACACCACCCAACGGAAATTAAAGCAACGTTATCATCATCAAAATCATTCAAAAATAGAAATGTAATTGCTGTATTCCAACCGCACAGATACACAAGATTACAAAACCTTTGGAATGAATTTATGGGTGCATTTTCAGATGTAAATAGAGTTGTTGTCACAGACGTCTATGCCGCAAGCGAAGACCCAATTGAAGGGGTAAATTCAGAAGCTTTTACAAATGAATTAAAAGAAAAAATTGATATTCCTTGTGAAAACTTAAAAGGAGATATGAAAACTGTTGCAAAACAACTTTATCCAACACTTAAATCTGGAGATGTTGTTATTGGGCTTGGTGCAGGAACAATAACAGCTTTAGGAAAAGAACTTTTAGCCCTACACGACGAAGGAGTAAAAGTTGGCAAGTAATTTTGAAAAAGAATTTGAAATAAAAAAACTAACAACATTTAAAACAGGTGGAAAAATCTCAGAAGTATTTTTCCCTGAAAGTGTTGAAGAATTTGTTCAAATTTTAAAACAAAATGAAAACATTCCAGTATTTGGAAATCTTTCAAATACCCTCATTTCAAGTGATGGATTTGATGGGAAAATTGTGCTGACAACAAAAATAAATTCCATCAAAACCGAAGGAACAAAAGTTATTGCAGATTGCGGAGTCAAAGGACCAAAATTATCACAAGAAGTATGCGCTTTAGGACTTTCTGGCTTAGAATTTATGATTGGTTTTCCTGGATCAATTGGCGGAGAAGTATTTATGAATGCATCTGCTAATGGACAATGTATCAGCGACAAACTTACATCTGTAACGTGTTACTCTCCAGAAAACGGAGTTGTGACATATTCAAAAGACGAAATGGAATTTGAATATAGAAAATCCCGTTGCAAACGAGATAATCTAATCGTATTACAAGCTGAATTTCAACTTGATAAAAAGCCAAAAGAAGAAATTCAAAAACAAATGGATGAAAACTTAGCATTCAGAAAATCACACCAACCATCTCTTGCACTACCAAATTGTGGAAGTATATTCAAAAATCCACAAGGGGATTCCGCAGGCAGACTTTTAGATTCTGTTGGAGCAAAAAACTTAAAAGTTGGAGGGGCAAGAGTTTGGGAAAATCACGCAAACTTCATCGTCAACGATAACAACGGAACATCTACGGATATTTTAAATTTGATGAATCAAATGTACACAAAAGTAAAAAATAGTTATAACATAGAATTAGAACCTGAAATTATATTTTTGGGCGGACTGAATAAAAAGGAAAATGAAATATGGAAAATCTTGAACAAAAAATAGACAAAAATGCAAAAATAGCCGTTCTTTGTGGTGGAATGTCATCAGAAGCAGAAATTTCAAGACGTTCTGGTAAAGGTGTTTTTGAAGCATTACAAAGATTAGGTTACAAAAATTCAGAACTTGTTGAAGTAGATAAAAATATTGCTCAAAAATTGAAAGAAGGAAATTATGACTACGCATATAACGTACTTCACGGTAAATATGGTGAAGATGGTTGCATTCAAGGAATTTTAGAAATTATGCAAATTCCATATACTGGTTGCGGAGTAATGTCTTCTGCAATCTGCATGAACAAAGAATATACAAAAAGAATTTTATCAGCTAACCCAGATATTCCAATGGCAAAATCAGCCTTCGTTAGAAAAGGTGAAGATGTTATGGAAAAAACAAAAGATTTGAAATTCCCAGTATTCACAAAACCTGTTTCAGAAGGTTCAAGTTTTGGAATGACAAAAGTTAATACTAAAGAAGAACTTCCAAAAGCTTATGAAGAAGCAGTTAAATACAATGATGATGTTCTTATTGAAGAATTTATTGATGGAATCTTCATGACCGTTGGTGTTTTAGAAAAAGATGGAGAAAATTTTGCAACTGAAATTTTGGAAATCATTCCGAAAAATGAATGGTATGATTACGAAGCAAAATATACTCCTGGAATGTCAAAATTCATTCTTCCAGCAGAATTGGATGCAGAATTAACAAAGAAAACAAAAGAAGTTGCTATAAAAGCACATGTTGCCGCAGGATGTAGAGGAGTTTCTAGAGTTGATTTCATGGTTGGAAAAGATGGTATTCCTTATGTTATTGAAATCAACACTTCTCCAGGAATGACTTCAACAAGTGACCTCCCCGCACAATCAAAAGTTATGGGAATTAGCTATGACGAATTAGTACAAATCGTATTAAATGGAGCAGGATTAAACAAATAATGACAGAAGACGATTTCAACAACGAAGATCTGCATGAAGAAACTGAAGAATTTGTTGATGAATTTGCACTTGCAAAACATTCGGTTCAACACAAGCAGAGAGAAAGAAAAATCAGAAAAAAACGAAAAAGAGTAAATCGTTTGAAAGGTTTTCTTCGCTTTGTTGTGACTATTTTACTTCTGTATGGAGCTTATCACTTTTTCAAATTACCACAATGGTATTTACCACAAGATGCCTTTACCAAAAAAGATGGTAAAACAGTAGAAATTATCAATAATAATATTGTTCCTACATCTATTATTTATGATGAATTACAAGACGTAAAAGTTCCTAGAGTACCTATATTCTTGATGAGTGTAAGACCAATCAAAAAAGAAATATTTAAAATCCCTGTAGTGAAATATATTTATGTAAGACGTTACGGTTTCCCTGCAAGAATACAAATTATTATTAGGGAAAGAGTGCCAGTTGCAGTAATCAAAACAGATTTAGAAAGTAAACCTGTAGCGTTCTTCACATCAGATGGAGTTTTAGTTTCTAATAAAAATTACATGGGCTTATCTGAAACAAAATCTGCACTTAAAATTTTGACAAATTCGCCAAAAGTAGATGGTTTTTGGACTGTCAAAAAAGTTGAAGAAATCTCAAATATCGTAAAAGCTGTAGAATCATATTCAGGACAAAAAGTTGAATATGTTGATATGAAAAATCCTAACGATGTTTATGTAAAAATTCAAACAACAAGCATTCGTTTGGGAATGCTTGATAGTACCGTTTATGAAAGAATAAAAAGAATTTATACAATCTTGCCACAAATAGGTGATATGGGTAGCCAAGCTAAGTATATTGATTTGAGTTGGGATAAGGTAAATTATTTAAAACTTAAGAAAAATAATAATAAATAAAATGAGCTTTAAAGAAGAATACAACAAAATAAAAGAGCTAGTTGCACCAGAACTTGGTATTGTTGAACAAAAAATGATTCAACCTATAAATATCAAAGAACCGTTGCAAGCTCATGTTGTAAATTTTTTAAAAGCACCCTCAAAAAGAATCCGCCCAACATTAGCAATTTTATTATCGAAAGCAAATAATGAAGAATTATCAAACGAGCAACTTGAACTATTGTCTGCAATAGAAATTATTCACAACGCTTCACTTATTCATGATGATATTATTGATGATTGCGAAATAAGACGAGGACACAAAACAATTTCTGCTGAATTTAATAACAAATTAGGAGTAATTTCTGGAGATTATTTATTATCAATTGCAATGGAAAAAATCGGTCAGCTAAATTCAATAGAAATCTTGAAAGAATTTTCTCACAACATAAAAAAAATGTGTATTGGAGAAATCAATCAAAATTTTAACAGATATAAAATAGGTACAATTGAAGAATATATAGAAAAATCAAAAAATAAAACTGGTTATCTTTTTGAAACAGCAATAATTTGCAACTTTATGCTTTCTAAAAAAAATTTCCAAGATAAATTCAAAAATTTTGGGCTAAATATAGGAATAGCATTTCAAATTCGAGATGATTTACTAAATATTTTATCTATTGACACAACCAAACCATCAAACAATGATATTGAAGAAGGAATATACAATGCGCCAATTATTTACTCTGGCGACCCTAAAGATATTACTTCGGGGATTGAAAAAACACGGTCTTTGTTGAATAATTATGTACAAGAAGCAGAGAAGATAATAACAAATCTTGAAGATAATAAATATACTGCAGCACTTAGAAAATTTTTGGAGCTTTTAAAAGATGTTTAATATATTTCAAAGTTGGGAAAATTATAAAAAAGCGTTGAACGAAAAACGTGAAGCGGCTTGGATGAATTTCAAATTAAAATTACCAGGAACAGTACAACGCAAACTTGACAAATTTGAAGAGTGGTATAGAAATTACAAAGAAAGTGCAACTTGCGAAGTTATAGAAACAGTAGTTTTTGTTGTAGTGATGGTAATTATCATTAGATTTTTTGTTGGAGAAATCAGATGGATTCCATCAGGTTCTATGAATCCAACACTTGTCGAAGGCGATAGAATCGTTGTAGAAAGATATTCAAGATTTTTTGAAGCACCAAAACGTGGTGATATTATGGTATTCTATCCTCCATCAACACAATTATCAAAAAGTCCATTGCCACTACTTGCAAGACTTACAGGGATTTTTTGTAAAGATGTTGCTTACATCAAACGTGTAGTTGGACTTCCAGGAGAAACAATTGAAATAAAACCAGAAAAAGACGGTTCAGCTTATGTTTATATTAACGGCAAAAAATACGAAGAGGATTACATCAAAAGTATTTATGAATACCCAGAATGCCCAGACAAAAATATTGACCCATTATTCTTAGAAAGCGACCAAGTTATGAAATGCGGACCGTTCAAACTAGATAATGATAGCTATTTCATGATGGGTGATAATAGAGGAAATTCTCAAGATAGCAGATATTGGGGAACATTGAAAAAAGACAGATTTGTTGGTCGAGCAGTTTTGGTATTCTGGCCACCACAAAGGATGAAAGTTCTACACAGATTAGATACATCAAAACTAATTGAAAAATAAAAAATAACTCCTCAAATGAGGAGTTATTTTTTGTATTCTAAAATTATTATCTAACTTTATTTTCTGTACCTTCCTTCAAACGTTTAATGTTTTCTCTATGAAGGTAAATAACATAAATTGCAGCAATTACAGCATAACCGATATAAGCTGGAGGCGCATTTAAAAACCACATAATAAGAGGTGACAATGCTAATGCTACAATTGAACCTAAAGAAACGTATCTTGAAACCCAAGTAACTACGCCCCAAACAGCAGCAATAATCAAACCAGCTTGCCAATCAAGAGCTAACAATGTTCCAACACCAGAAGCAACTGATTTTCCTCCTGTAAAATTCAAAAATACAGACTTGCTATGTCCTAAAATAACACAAATTGCAGCCAATACTGGCAATAAACCAATATCAGCCAAAGCAGTTGCAAACAATGCTGTCAATGCAACTGGAAGTGCACCTTTAAGAGCATCCAAAAGCATTACAACAAAGAACCATTTTTTACCCATTACACGTTTTACATTTGTAGCTCCTGTTGAACCAGAACCAACTGTTCTAATATCTTGTCCTGTGAATAATTTAACAATAATATAGCCAGTTGGAATAGAACCTATCAAATAAGACGCTGCTAACACAAGCGCTGTTTGTCTAAGAATTTCAGTATATTCCATAAATTTTCTCCATACTTCCTAACTTGAGAAAATTATATCATGCCTGAAACTTCATTGGCAAATTATTGTAAAATCATCTTAAAACTTAAATTTTCAACAACGGTCTGAATATTCATTGCAGGAGTAAGTGAGATTTGACGTTTGGCATCTTCAACACTTTTCATATCTTCCATCAATTTATAAAATAATTGTTTATTTTGAGGATTAGATTTTATCATTGAGAGCAT
The DNA here is from genome assembly GCA_963590665.1 of Candidatus Methanomethylophilaceae archaeon. Classification (GTDB taxonomy): domain Bacteria; phylum Cyanobacteriota; class Vampirovibrionia; order Gastranaerophilales; family Gastranaerophilaceae; genus Zag111. The sequence continues at coordinate 50,784 of CAVAPR010000010.1, read as the reverse complement.
ATAATTTTGAATTTGGGAGAACACAACCATTGCTCCATGTTCAACAATAGATGCAGCCATCTTATTTTCAAATTCTAAAACTTGATTCCTAGCAGTTGTCCAATAATTTGAAATAAAATCTTCAACCAAGTTATAATCTTGATTTTCCGAAACAACAGAAGGAACAAAAAATGATTGCGCTCTTGATACAACTGTTGAAATAATATCTGATTTATCTTTTGTTAAAAAGATAAAAGTCGTATTCTTTGGCGGTTCTTCAAATGTTTTAAGTAAAGCATTTGATGTTGCTTCTGGAAAATTGATTTGATTTAAAGGTAAAAGATTCCCTTCTTCATCCCTATCGCAAAATATATAAACACGGTGATAATCACTTGTTATAGATAATTCTGAAATAATAGATTTTGCTTGTCCAATATTTATATTTTTCTTCCCTTTTGTTTCATCATCATCTGATGAACCTTCTTTGAAATCCAATCTTGTATAAATTTTCACTGCAGGATGTGCTTGTTCTCTTATCCATTTGCAATTCAAACAATCGCAATTGTCACTTCCATCTTTTGAACAATTTAATAATCTCGCAACATCAAGCGCCAATTCACATTGAGATTGAATATCTGGTCCCCAAAACAAAAGACAATGACTTATATTTTTATTTTCATCATAAATTCCATCTTTAAAATATCCCAAAAGCTGCGGATATTTTTTAGAAATCTCATTATTGTAATATTGCATATTCAATCTCCTTATCAATATCCAAATTTGATTGACCAGATTTTATTCGATATTCCGCATCTGTCAAATTTTGCTTTAGTTTAACTAAATCTTTTAAGGATACATTTTTCAATTTTTGAATTTCCATTTTTACTCTAAATGGGTGCATATTTATAATTTTTGCAATCTCATCTGGAGAATGTTTTGCAGAATACGCTTTGATTTGTATTCTACCATGCAAAAGAGTATGCAAAACCGAAAGAATTTCCAATGGATGTTTTTTAGATAATAACTTTTGATATTCTAAAAGCGCCCGAGATTTATTTCCTTCAACAAGATAATCAATAAATACAAACAAGTCCTCATTTGTCACACAAATTTCTTTTATCATTTCTTTTGTGACAGGGCTTTTGCCTGCATAAATCTTTAATTTTTCAAGTTCTGAATCTAACATTCTTAAATTTGAACCAACTTGAAATAATATAGCGCCAGCAACCTCATCTGTAATTTTTAAATCTTTACTCTTTGCTTGCTGTTTAATCCACATCTCAAGTTCTGCGGTTTTGTAAGATGGAATTTGATTAAACTCTTGTGCGTTATATTTTGAAAGTAGCTTAAATAATTTCTTTCTTTTATCAATTTTTTTCTGGCTATCTGGCGGTAATTGAGCAGTAAAAACAACATCTACATTATCACTGGAGCAATCCAAAGCTTCTGCTAATTGCTTAAATTGCTTATCATCAAAGGACTTATCATCTGTAGAT
>CAVAPR010000010.1:0-49299 GCA_963590665.1 Candidatus Methanomethylophilaceae archaeon | reverse complement strand
ACTCAAATAACCTAGACAATTTATTTCTACAAGCATTCTACCAAACATCATTGGTTGAGATTTTATTGCAGAAATTAAATCTGGGAATTTAGGATTGTTAAAATACTTGTAACTCATTTCAGCAAAATCTTTATCAAGTTTAGACTTAAACTCCTTGATTTTATTAGAAATGTTAAATTCTTCATCCCCATAGAAAAAGTAAATCATACTATTATTCTAAGAAAAAACTATATTGATGTAAAGAAAAAAGTTTACTTTATATATAATTTACTCCTCTCTTTTAGATGGGAAAATATGATAATAAACTAACAAAGTTAAAATCACAATTAATCCATATATTTTAAATTTAAGTATTAAGAAAGACACAACAACTGAAATAATAATTCCTAATACAATATATCGAATAATATTACGCACTCTTTGATTGATTGCACGAACCTCTTGAACTTCTTGCGCCATAATTTTTATATTAGATTGTTCCTTGGCTTTTTCTTCTGTTTTTTCATCGATAATTTCATTTTCTTTCAATTCTTCAACCGCATCACGATATGTACGGTTAACAAATCTTTCAACTAAAGATAAAACAACAGGTTCTGGAGCTTCATTTTTTACACAAGCATACATAACTTCCCACATTGCATACCAGATTTTTTGCATAACAACTTTCCAATACTTTGCAGGAATACCAGAACGGAATAAATCAATCTCTTTATGGAAAGACCATTCTGCCATTACTTGGATATAGAAACATTGCTTTTCAAAATCTATACTACTGAACTCTTCATCATCTTGAATGCCAGAAGCCATCAACATTGCAGACTTTCTAATATTACTAACAAGATAATCTTCCTGCAATTTATTAACATCTTTTGGCAACAATGGTTGAATTTGTAGAATAAGATTTTCAATAAAATCTATATATTTCTTGTCGATTTCTTTCTCGTCCATTTTATTATTATAGGAAATAAGAGAAGAAAATTTGTCATATAGATAGACTAAATATTTTTCTTAATCAACAAAAATTATTTTTTAGGTTCATCTTGATATTGAGCTGTTCCTGGGAATTTATCAGAACCTGTTCTCCATTTTGTAATTTGATATTGAAGCTTTGGAATAAATGTTGATAAGAACAAAGCTGATGTTACAAAACCTGCACCCCAGTTAAGAGCATTCATCTTTAAGTTTTTAGATGACATTTTGCTCAACAAGTCTTTAGTAATTTCTTTGGAGTCTGTTTTTTCAGCAGATTTCACAACAGATTGAACATAATCAACAAGTTGATTTTTAAGAGAATCTAACTCACTTTGAGCAACATATTTATATTTATCTGTAAATTTCTTTTGGAATATATTTTCATAGAATTTTTCTAGAAATTCTGGATTATTTATGTGACCACCAGCTAGAATATCTTTAACTTGACCTTGAGTAAGAACTGAAGTATTAACAATCTTTGGTTGAAGTTTAGACATCGCTTCAGCACGTTTTTCATACATTGCTAACTCAGATTCTGGAACTAAAGATTTTAATTCAGTTTTAAATTCATCAAGGAAAATAACTTTGTTATGTTTTCCTGTGAATTTTGATTTCAAACTTTCTGGAAGTTCAACAGATTTACCCAACATATCTTCTCTAAATTGTTGCGCAGAAACATTTGTGCCTTTATCTTCAAGATAATTTTGCATATATTTTGTCGCAAAATCAGCAGAAACAGGGTCAAGTCTTGTTGGATTGCCATTTTGTTCTGCTCTATTCAACCAGTTGTTCATATTAGACATATTGAACATGTAGAAGTAAATTGAACTTAAATCTCTGAATAAAATTTCAACTCTTTCATCATTATTTCTAGCAGAAATTGCACGACCAGAAGCAGTTCCAGCATCAACAGATAAAAGTTTGTAGTTTCTATCGCTTTCAAATTTATTTGCTACAGACAACAAGTTGAAACCAAATGATACATCTTTTTTCTTATCATTATCATCATTTTTATTCACTGCAAAACTATCAAATGTTGGACGAGAATTAAATACATCACCATTTGAATTAGCTTTATTATTATTTGCAGTTACTGTTTTAACTGCATTTTCTTGAGCTTTTTCAGGGTTTTGATTTTTGTGATAAGAACGAGTAATTGCTTGGTTAATTTTTGGTAACACAAAACCAATAAATGCGTTGGCAATCAACACACTAGAAATAACTTTAACAAACTTAAATCTTGCCATAGTTTTTTCTAAAATTGCAGCACCATCTTTAGTTTTTTCAAAAGCTAAGAAGTTTTGAAGCGGTTTTCTAACTGAATCCGAAGCAATATCAACAGCTTTGTTAGGCAATTTCAAAATCTTTTGACCAAGTTTTTCAAAAACCCAGTTCAAAGCCGTAACACCACCTAACCAAAATACAGCGCCAGAAAATTCTTCTGTAATTCTTTCTCTAGCTTCATCAAAACCGCCTCTTTGGTAAGCTTGATAAGTTCTACCAGCTTCAACAAAAGCTTCTAAAGCAATAACTGGTAAAAAACCATCACTTGCGGCTTGTTTTACTATATTACGAGGTGAAAAATTTTGTTTTGAAAAAAATTTATTTCTATTAACTTCTGGAATTCTAATTGACATATACCTACTTAATATTCCTCAAGGTTTATTTTTGCCATGAAAATAGCTCCTTTTAATATTTTGTTACAAATCACTATATTTATAAATAGAATTATATTAATATGTAACAAAAGGTTAAACAAATCTGGATACCATGGCAATAAAATTTATGTTCTGTTTTTAATAGAGTGTAAATTGTGGGAAGTGTATATGCTAAATAAAATATCTCTATACAACGTAAATAATTCACAAATCCAAAGCTTTAAAGGGCATGAACATGGTGAACAAAACAATTTGAACACCAAACAAAAAGCGACAATTCTTGCTTCTTCTGCCCTTGGCATGACACCTGTTATTGCAACTCTAGCACACAGAAAAGGATTTTCACTAAATCCAGTAAAAATTGCTAAAACTCCAATCAAAGATTGGGCAATATTCAAATATGCTCCAAAAGGAAAATATATCCATTTTGGACCAGCTCAAATTATTGCAACAGCAATCGGCTCCGTTATCGGGGGATTTGTTGGTGGTTCAATTGTAGATAAAGATAACATTAGCGCTAAAAAACGTGAAGTAGTAAACCAAATCTTAGGGAATGTCTTAGTTCCAGTTGGTTGCGTTGGTGGTGGAGCTAAAATTTTCAACAAATATGCTGATAAAATTGAATCTATTATTCCACAAATTAAAAGCCCTAAAAAATCAGCTCAAATATTCAATAAAGTTTTAAAAAGTGTTCCAAATGGAGTTTGCACTCTCGGTCTTTTGGGATTGGGCTTGTATTTAGGAAATAAAGTTTCAAACTTCTTAAATGAACATATTTATCACAAAAAAGTAGATAGAAATATGAAGTTTACGGACTGCGCTCCACACGTTGATGATGTTTGTATGGCAGTATCAATGATGAATGAGGATTCACCATTTGCAGCAAAACTTGAAAGAGTTATACCACTTGCATTACTTGTTCCTGGATATGAAACAGGTACAGCGCAAGAAAATAATAAAGAATAATTATAAAAACCGACACACACAATAAACACAAAAACAAAAAGAAGGACTTTAAAAAATCCTTCTTTTTTGTTGTATGCGTATGTTTTATTTTATATTAAAAATTCAAAGTTCTAAGAGTTTGAACTGTTTGAAACTTACTAATTTCTTTTAAATATTGTTCTAAAGCTTTATATCCGTTATAAATTTCATTAGAAACAGAAGCATAACGACTAGCTTCTAAGAATTTCAATTCCTTAACTCTGATTAGCAAAATATTATCAGAATCCGTTCTCAATTTTTCATCCTCAGAATTAGACCATTTTTGCAAAAGAGCTAATTCATCGTACATTTGTTTCATTGTAGTAAATTCAAGAATATTAAAATCATATTTTTCTAATAAAGATTTTTCTACATTAGAAATTCTACTCAAGCATGCCTGAAATTTGAAAACTTTTTTAATTATTAAATAATTATCTGCAATTCTCTTATGAGAAGCTGGAACATTATTCTTTGCCAAAAGAGCTGCAAAAGAACGAGATGTGAAAGTATCATTTTCATTTGAAAAAGCACTTTTGGATGTCAAATCGAAAGTTGATTTATTTTCATTCATTTGTTCTAACATTCTTCCTCCGAATATAAAAAGATAATAAAATAATGAAACTAATTTGTCATGGTGTTTTGTCAATTTGTTTACATTTGTTAAAAAATAGGAGTTTATTATGAAAACTATTCTAACCAAAAACCAAGCCTACTCAAACTTACACCCTTATTTAGATTTATTAAAAAATAACTCTTGGCATGTTGACTTTTGGATAAATAAACTTAAATAAAACATGGCAAAAATCATACGAAAGTATGACCAACAAAATGCCAAACTATGATAAATATATAGTGTATAATATCAGGCTTGAAGGTAACTTAGTATAAAATGGGATTGAGTTTAAACAACATATATCAAAGACCGTATGTAAAACCAGACAGACAACCATCGGTAAAAAAACGTGAAGAGGATGAAAAATCTTCTGCCACCAATGCCGAACGTCAACAAGAATCAAATCAAAATTCTCAAAGCAAAGGTTTACAATATGTTGAACAAAAAACTACCCCGAAATACACTCCCGCTTATGAACAAAAATTCAATTTAGCATCAAGCGCTTATAGTAATGTAAATATCAATAATAATGCTCAAGCTAATACTAACTATGCCCCACAACAGGCTCAAAAAGTTTCTCAAGCTACTCAAAACCAAATTGATAGCAAAATCAATATTGCACAAATTTTAAAAGATTTTAATAATACAGCAATTGCAATTGGCACTCCAGATGATTTGAAAGAAGAAGTTGATGGTTATCTTGCACTAATTGATAAACAAGTCAAAAAAGATAACCCAAACGTAAAACTTATTAAATCAAATCTAAAAAATGCCTCAACAATTTTAGACAAACACATTTCTGAAACTCTTCAAAAAGAATCCAATGTTGTAGAAAATTGGGTTGATACTCTTTTTATGCAACAAATTGATTTCAAATATAATGAAGATGACATCAATGAAAGATTTTTAGTAAAATTCCCAGATGGTTCAACAAGTCAAACAAAAAGACAAGAGGAATTACACGAAACAGCCCAAACAGAAGAAGTCCCAGAAGCTGTTAAAGAAGAAAATTCTAATGTAATCCCAATTTCCGTTGCAGGTCAAACAAAATCAACAAAAATTCCACAAGATAAGCAATTAAAATCATTGTTTATTCAAGCTAAAAAATATGCCTATGCAAATGACCCAGAAAAAGCTATCAAATCATTTGAACAAGCACTAAATAGAGCAATGGAAATTGACGATACTGAAACTTCTGGAAAAATTTATTATGAAGTAGGAAAAATCTATGATGACCATGACTACTTGGCACAAGCATTAAAAAGCTATAACCAAGCAGCAAAATTATCTAAAGATGAGAACGTAAAAACAAAAGCTCACTATTCAATGGCACAAATTTATGATGATGTAAACCAAATTACACCAGCCCTTGACCATTATATTTCAACAGTTTCCTTTGCAGGAGAAGCGGAAAATCTTCCAGCACAATCAGCATCTTTAACAAAAATTGGAAACATCTATACTGATATGTATGACAAAGAAGCTTTTGATTATTATGAAGTTGCATCAGATTTAGCAAACGAAACAGAAAATTACAATCTTAGAGGTTTTGTAGCATCAAATCTTGGCGGAGCGCATACAAAATTTGATGAACCAGAAAAAGCGTTAAAATCATATTCTCAAGCAGTGAAAAACTACACAACCGCAGATTCTCAAGGCAAAATTGCACAAAACTACGTGGCAGCGGCAGACATTATGGTTGAATTTAATAACTTGAATAAAGCATACACTTTGCTTTCAAAAGCTCAAAAACATGCCCGTCAAACAGAAAATATAAACTTGATGAATGACATCAATACAAAAATGCGCCAATTATCTGCACTTGATGTAAAATAATTTTTTATAAACAAAGAGCCAGTCTATCTGACTGGCTCTATTAATAAGCATTGTGAGTAAAGTGAAATTCTATATATTAAACTGTTAGTTTATCTAATGCTTCAAGAAAACTGCTTTGGCTCATAGAACTAGCAACTCCTGTATATTCAATATTTTTACATCCTTCTTGTGTTTCTTTTGCAATTTGCGGAGTATTTGCATAGCTATAATGTCTATTAAAAGCTTTTATTTTACAATCGCTATCTAAACCATTGAAATAATAGCCTGAAACTAATTGACCTTTAGAAATTTCTTTGGCAGAAGGTAAACCATTGGCTTCAGGTGAATTCATTTTTATTTTATTAGAAATCTCAGCAGTTGATGATAAGTCAGCTCTTGTTGTTGAATTTGTTGCATTTGTTTTATTTAAAGATGTAGTTGCTGCTGTTTTTGCAACATCTTGGGCACCTTTAGATTTGCCTACAGAATAAGCGGAACCAAATCCTAGTGCTCTTAAATTTACTTCAAATCCCATTGTCGAATCTCCTTTTGTACTCACTCGCTCTGTTCAATTTTTTAATCAATCATTTTTGATTTTCCATCTCGTATATATATAAAGTATTTCGTCTTTAAATAATTGCCAAAAACGAATTAAATGTTAAGAAAACTTAATATATTAAAATTTATGTGCCAATTTATAAGGTTTTCGCACTAAATATACCCGAATGGCTAATAGCAATATGGCTAACTAATGATAAGATAAAAATTATAAGAAAGGACTGAAAACAATTGAGTAATACGGAATTAGACAAAAACGAAATCAAAGCAAAACTTACAGAACGAGAAATAGAAGTATTGCAATATGTAATTCAAGGCAAGACAAACAGAGAGATTGCCGAAATTTTGACGATAACACACCATACCGTTAAAGCTCATGTTGCATCTATTATTAGAAAAATAGGTGTTAAAAACAGACTTGATGCGGCTTTATTAGCTGTTACAAAAGGTGTTGTTAATCTTCATCAAGACTAAGAACTGCCATAAACGCTTCTTGTGGAACTTCAACACTTCCTACAGATTTCATACGTTTTTTACCTTTTTTCTGTTTTTCAAGAAGTTTACGTTTACGAGAAATATCACCACCATAACATTTAGCAAGTACGTTTTTGCGCATTGCTTTGATATTTGTTCTGGCAATAACCCTTCCGCCAACAGCAGCTTGAATTGGAACTTCAAACAATTGTCTTGGAATAATCTCTTTTAATTTAGCAGTAAGTTTTTGTCCAACATAGAAAGCACTATCTTCGTGGCAAATTACAGACAACGCATCAACAACTTCTCCTGCAAGCATAATATCAAGCTTAACTAGATTTGAGCGTTTGTATTCACTAAATTCATAATCCAAACTTGCATAACCTTTTGTTCTAGATTTTAATTGGTCATAAAAATCCGTAATAACTTCACTCAACGGAATTTCGTAAGTCAAATCTACACGAACTTTATCTAGATATGTCATGTTTTTGAAAATTCCTCGTTTTGATTGAGATAAGTCCATCAAAGTTCCAACAAATTCGTTAGGAGTAATGACTTGAACTTTAACATAAGGTTCTTCAATATAATCTCTATATTGCGCAGCTGGAAGATTTGAAGGGTTATCAATCTCAACAACTTCACCATTAGTTTTATGAACACGATAAACTACAGATGGAGCAGTTGTTACAAGAGAAAGGTTATACTCTCTTTCCAAACGTTCTTGAGCAATTTCCATGTGAAGCATGCCCAAAAATCCGCATCTAAATCCAAAACCCAATGCACTAGATGTTTCTGGTTCAAAAGTTATGCTACTATCATTAAGTTTCAACTTTTCTAAAGCTTCTTTAAGGTCGCCATAATCTTCGTTATCTACAGGATACATCCCAGAAAATACCATTGGCAAAGCTTCTTTATACCCAGGAAGAGCTTCTGTTGCAGGATTTTCAACATTTGTGATAGTATCACCAACAAAACGAGTCAACTCTTTAATTGAACCAGCAAAATATCCAACATCACCGCAAGTCAATTTTTGAACTGGTTTTCTCGCTGGGGTTTGATAACCTAGCTCAACAACTTCGTACTCTTTTCCAGAAGCCATAAATCGAACCTTGTCACCAACAGAAATATTTCCATCTACAACTTTGAAATAACAAACAGTTCCCAAGTATTGGTCATAAACGCTATCAAAAACCAATGCTCTTAATGGTTTATCAGAATTGTCTATAGGAGCTGGAATATAATTTACAACAGCTTCCAAAACTTCATCAATACCAACACCCGTCTTGGCACTAACAGGAATTGCCATAGAAGCATCAATACCTAAAATTTCTTCAATCTCTTGTTTTACACGTTCAACATCTGCAGAAGGAAGGTCGATTTTATTAATTACAGGGATAATTTCCAAATTCTGTTCTATTGCCAAATAAACATTTGCCAAAGTTTGAGCCTCAACACCTTGAGTAGCATCAACAATCAACAATGCACCCTCACATGCAGCAAGAGAACGAGAAACTTCGTAAGAAAAATCTACGTGACCTGGGGTGTCAATTAAGTTCAATTCATAATTTTTGCCATCAGAAGCAAGATAATTCATTCTTGCAGCATTTAACTTAATAGTAATTCCTCTTTCACGCTCAATATCCATTGAGTCAAGCAACTGCTCTTGCATATCACGCTGTGCAACAGTTCCTGTTTTTTCTAACAATCTGTCGGCAAGTGTTGATTTTCCGTGGTCAATGTGAGCTATTATACAAAAATTTCTTACGTTTTCTCTAGTTTTCATAATTTTAATTATATATAAAAAAAAATAGTTGTAAAATAAGAATTGAAGTACTTTAACAAGCTAGTTATAAAATAAAAAATGGGACAAGAATTACCTATCCCAATTTTCATACTTCAAATTTTAAACTTTATCTTTTTCATACAATTGGCTAATGAATCCTAAAACTTTATTACCCTTATGTACTCTAATAGTCTAATAGAGTATTACCTAAAAATCTATTACCCACGCAGGTAATTTAGGCACTAAAAAACTGGCTTAAAAAAGCCAGTATTTAAAGTTTGGATGAGATTAAGATACCCTGTACCTACACAAGCCCTAAAACTTTTTTGTACCAAGAGAAAGATTCTAACTCAGTACCATTAAAAGTTGTTTTTGTGCATTGGGTTTTCAAATAAGCTTCAAATTCATCTGTGAATTTTGATTTTACTTTTTTAACCTCTTTGTCTGAAATTACTGTTGACATAAACGCACTCCTTTACACAATTATAATAAGTTTGTAAACATCTCATATATTATACCACGAAATACATGATTTCTCTAGCTATAAAGCAACACACAATGATTTTTTGCTAGTATATTTGCGTTTTATTTGTAAAATTTTGTTAAGCAATTTTGTTTAATTAAAGATTGTTTATATTAAAATAAATTATTGCAAAATTTTCGTATATTTATGCTAATATTTCTTTATACTATTCAGGAGCAAAATTATTAAAAAAATGCTATAATTGTTTGGAGAAAAAGAACGTATAAAATTTGACAACAAGAGTATCAAATAGCAAAATATAGTTAGAACCACAAGAAATTTATAAAGCAAAAAATATACTCTAAAGATTTTATACAAAAGTAATATTTTATAGAATTATGCGAAGGAAGTAATATGAAAATCAGAAAGCAACTTTTAACAACTATTTTGGTATCTGCATTAGCATTCAGCACACAAGCTGTAAATGCACAAATGACTCCAGAAGCAACAGCTTTATATCAAGAAGCTTGTACCGCAGAACACCAACAAGATTTGAAAGATGCAATCTCTAAACTTGAAAAAGCAATTGAGATTTCAGGTGGAGATGCAATGCTTTATACTAAATTAGCAGGCATTTATTCTGAAATCGACCAATATGACAAAGCACTAGAAAACTATAAAAAAGTAACTGAACTTAATCCAGACGATGCTTTTGTATATATTAGTATTGGTAGCATATACGAAAACCAAGGGAAATATAAAGAAGCTCTAACTGCATACAACAAAGCTCTCGATATTTTCCCAGAATATAAATTTAACTATTACAATATTGCAAATGTTCAATACCAATTGAGAAACTATAATGAGGCAATCAAGGACTATAACTTGTTCCTTGACACTTATGCCCAACACGCAGAAGCAAGAGAAAGTTTAGCGGCTTCATATTATGCAATCAAAGATTATACAAACGCTTCTAAACAGTATCAAAGAATTTATGAAAAAAATCCAGATTCATTCAAAAATTACGCAGAATATGGAATTTCACTTTTAAATACAGACAGTTCAGAAAAAGCTGTTGAAATGTTAGAAAAAGCAATTGAACGAGATCCAGATAACAATTCTGCACACCTAGGACTTGCACAAAGCTATCAAGACTTGGGTAAAAATGATATGGCTTATGAACAATATCAAGTTGTCCTACAAAAAATTCCTAACTTAAATACTGTAAGACTTGATTATGCAAACTTACTTGCTGATATGAACAAAAATACTGAAGCAATTACTCAATACAATATGTACATCAAAGCATTTCCAAATGACATAAATGGTTACAAAAATCTTGCAGCTGTTTATAAAGAAGTTGGGAATTATGATAAAGCTATTGAAAATTATTTAATTGCTATCCAAAAAGATTCTGAAAATATTGACCTTAGAAAGGAAATTGCAAATTGTTATCACAACAAAAAAGATTACCAAACCGCATTAAAATACTATAATGAAATTTTAACTGCACAACCAGATAATCTAGACATAAAGTCAAATAAAGCAATTGCATTGCATGCACTAAAACAATATGATGAAGCAATTTCTTTATACCAAGAACTCTTAACAACAAAAGATGACAAAACTATCAAAAACAACTTGAATGATGCACTCGTTTCAAGAGGTCATGAACTTGTTGATAAAGGTGATAATGCTAAAGCAATTGAAGATTTTAAATCTGCAATTAAGGGTGGATATAGTGATGGCTATGTATATTATGGATTAGCAAAAGCTTATAGAGCAGAAGGAGATAATACAAAAGCTTCTGAAAACTATGAAAAAGCTATTTCTATAAATCCAGATAAAACTGTTTACTCTGCAGAATACAGTGACTTTATCTCATCACTTTACACTCCAAAAGTTAATATTGATAATACAGGGAATAAAGTTCTACCAACAATCAGTCTATCAATGGATAATAATGAACAAAATGTTTCCGCTACTGAAAAAACTCCAGCAATCGTAAAAACATCCAATGTAACAATCAAACAAAACGAAGATTTTATTACAGAAGGTGATAAAAACTACAAAGCAAACAATTATGATGCCGCAATCAAAAATTACCAAGATGCACTTCAATTAGTTCCAAATGATGCGGTAACACTTTTGAAAATTGGGAATATCTATAAAATAAAAGAAGATAACACAAAAGCAGTTAACTTCTACCAAAAGTCAATTATTGTTAACCCTGATTATACAGATGGATGGTTTAATCTTGGACTTGCTTATGCGAACGAAAATAACTTAATTGAATCTCAAAAAAGTTTTGAAAAAGTTATCTCTTTAGACCCAGATTATAACTTTGGTTATGCTTATTATGCATTAGGTAAAGCTCTTGAACACCAAGGCAAAAAAGCAGATGCAGTTAAAAATTACAAACTATTTATCAAACACAACAACGACAAAGATATGATAAATACTGTTCAAGCAGAAATTAAACAGTTGCAGTAATTTTGTTGGAGAAAATATTGTTTTGAAAATAGCGAAAAAACCTTTAATAATTTTTTTGATAACAATATTTCTAACATTGTTCACTTGTGCTTGCGATAATGAGCAATCACAAATTTTATTTAACAAATACCCATTTTCAACAGAAACATTGCACTCAACCTCAAACATATTCAAACCAAACGAAAGAATATATTATTTAGTGACACTTCCAAAACCTGTTGTAACAAAAAAATTATTTATACAAGTTGTCAAAACAGGTGGAAAAACTATTGCTGGAGATTCTGCTGATAGACTAGGTTATGACCTTGTTTGGGCAAAACACGTAAAATTGAAAGACGAACAAATATATTATTTTACGGACTATGTTGTTTTTAGCGAAACAGGAGTTTATATAATGAAAGTTTATTCTAAAGATAATCCAACAAAAATTTTGACATCATCTCAATTTTATGTGAGAAATTAAATAGGAGAATTTTAAAATGATTAAAGATAAAGCACTTACATACTTCAAAAGTGGATATTCATGTTCAGAAAGCATTGTAAAAGCTGCAATTGAAGAAGGTTTATGTCCTAAAGATTTATTACCTTGTGCCACAACATTTTCAGCTGGAATGTCATCTGGCTGTGCTTGCGGAACAATCACAGGCGCTCAGCTTGTTCTTGGATATTTGTTTGGAAGAGAGAATAAATTTGGAAACCAAATATCCGCGAGAGAAAAAGCAGCAGAACTTGTTGAAGAATTTAAAAAACGCAACAAAGTTACCTGTTGTAGAATCCTTTGTGCAGGATTAGTTGGAAGCGCTAAAAAGGAACACTGCTCAAAATTTGTTGCAGATGTTGCAGACATTTTAGAATCATTAATAAAGGTAACTGTATAATGTTGAACCTTTTGGCAGTATTTTTAGGTGGGGGAATTGGTGCTTGCGCAAGATATTTAACAGGAATTTTATGCGTAAACTTGTTTAAAATAAATTTGCCAATTTCAACATTTTTAGTAAATATTGTTGGATGTTTTTTGATTGGAGTTTTATATGTATTATTTGTAGAAAAAATTCAATCCTCCAACGCACTGAAACTATTATTAACAGTAGGATTTTGTGGAGGTTTAACAACTTTCAGCACTTTTTCAGCAGAATTATTTGAAATGATTCAAAATCAACAATTTTTACACGCATCTATTTATTGTGTTATAAGTATTATAATTGGTTGCGTAGCAGTATATTGGGGAGGCTATTGTGCAAGATTTTTATAAAATTGATAAATTGAATTTTCTAACAGCGGGGATGCCACTAGCTACTGGGAAAGAAGGGTATCCTAGAGCTTTTGAAATTATCCAAGAACTCGGACTAGATGGTATGGAAGTAGAATTTGTACACGGTGTTAGAATGTCAGATGAAACTCGTGAACTCGTTCACTCTATCCAAAAAGAAAAAAATCTTGTCCTTACAGCTCATGGACCTTTTTACATAAACTTAAATTCTAAAGAAGAAGAAAAAGTTGAAGCTAGCGTTCAAAGAATTGTAGATACAGCACAAACTGCTTCCGCTTTTGGAGGTTATAGTATAACATATCATGCTGCATTTTATATGGGCAAAGATAAAGAAACGGTTTTTCAACAAGTAAAAACACAAACTCAAAAGATTGTTGATATTTTAGAAAAAAACAATATTAAAGTTTGGATTAGACCAGAAACAACAGGTAAAGCTTCTCAATGGGGTGATTATGAAGAAATAATCCGACTTTCAAAAGAATTTGACCAAGTTCTACCTTGCATAGATTTCTCCCACATTCACGCAAGAACAGGCGGAGAATATAATACCTATGATGAATTTTGCAAAGTTTTAGATAGAATTGGCACAGAATTAGGCGAAAAAGCTCTTCACAATTTCCACGCACACCTTGCAGGAATTGAATATTCCGCTAAAGGAGAAAAACGACACTTAAATCTTGAAAAATCAGATATGAATTATAAAGATTTGCTCAAAGCTTTGAAAACTTTTGACGTTAAGGGAGCTTTAGTCTGTGAAAGTCCTAATATTGAAGGAGATGCAAAGCTATTAAAAGATTACTATTTAAGTTTGTAATACAAATTGTCATATAAAAATATGAGATTTTTTCTAAACAATTTCCGAAAAGATTTGTTGATGTTACAATTTTAGTATGGCAGGCAATTGGGATGAATTAATACAACAGATTAAAGAACGTTTGGATATTGTAGAAGTTGTATCCGAACAAGTTGTGCTAAAAAAAAGAGGAAACAACTACTGGGGATTATGTCCATTTCACAAGGATAAAAACCCATCATTCTGCGTAACCCCTCACATGGGAATTTACAAATGCTTCAGTTGCGGAGAAGCTGGCGATGCACTTAAATTTTTAATGAAAACAAGAAATGTTGAATTTAAAGATTTGATAATTGAACTTGCCGATAAATTTGGTCTAGAAGTTCCTCATTCACATAGAAATTCAGAAGGTTCTACAAAAGAACTAAAGGCGCAAATGCTAAAAGCAACAGAAATTGCTACTGAATTTTATCACGATTTACTTTTGAGAAATAAAGATGCGAATGCTGAAATTGCAACAAATTATCTTACAAAAAGAGGAATTGGAGCAGATATTATAAAAAAATATCATATAGGAATTGCCCCAAAAGCTTATACTACTCTTTATGACGAATTAAGAAAAGATTTTTCTAATGAGGTTCTTGAAAAAGCTGGACTTGTTTTGAAAAGTGACAAAGGCGGTTACATTGATAGATTTAGAAATCGTGTAATTATTCCAATTCAAAACGAAAATGGTGAATTTGTTGCATTTGGAGCTAGAGCAATTGAAAAAGACCAAAATCCGAAATATCTAAATTCATCAGATTCACTAATATATAATAAAAGTAGATTACTTTATGGACTATATACTGCCAAAGAATCCATCAAGAAAGAAGATTCTGTTATTTTGATGGAAGGATATTTTGATGTAATTTCATCACAAGCACATGGGATAGAAAACTGCGTTGCATCTTGCGGAACTTCATTAACTCCAGACCACGTAAAACTTCTCTCTAGATATACAAAATCAAGAAGAATTTACCTATCATTTGATACAGATTCCGCAGGACAAAAAGCAACAGCAAGAGGAGCTTCTATTATTAAAGAAGTATTTGCAGGGCTCGGAAATGTAAAACAATTTGATGAAAGCTACCTTCCATCTTCCGATGATAAATACGCTTGCGAAATCAGAGTAATTGCCCCACCAGAGGGAAAAGACCCAGATGAATTTGTTCGTTCCGTTGGGGCAGATGCCTACAAAATGTATATGGAAAGCGCTCCATTATTCATTGATTTCCAAATAGATAGTATCCTAAAAAACAAAGATAAATTCACAACTCCACAAGAAAAAGCTCAGTTTATTTCTACACTTATACCAATTCTTGTAGAAATCAAAAACAAAATTATAAGAGCCGAATACGTTGATATGGTTGCTCAATCAATCGGAATTGTTCCAGAAGCAATAATGTCTGAAATTCGCTCATACGAAAGAATGAATGCTCCACGAGTAGAAAGAATTGTTAAAAATGTAACAAAAAATAACTCAGTTTCAAAAAAAGCGCAAAAAAATTTATTGAGTGTTTTTTTAGTACCTGACAGTCATTTAACATTTACTCAAATCAATGAAATGATTGGCGACGTTGCATTCGATGATGAAATATTAACAAATGTAAAAACTACAATTGACAAATTGATATGTAACGTAAATAATGTGAAAGAATTAATAGAACATTTATATACTGAATTTGTTGATAATCCTGACGCTCAGGCGGTTTTACCAGAGTTGATTTCAACATCCGAAGCATATAGAGGCTTGTCAGAAGAAGATTTTAGAAGTGTGATAAAGGAAACAATCGCCAAGATAAATCGAATTAGGCAGGTAAAGGAACTCGAACACATTAAACAGATGTACAAAGGGATTGATGATGATGATCCCGAAGCCCTAAAAATTCAAATACAACTTAGAGATAAAATAAAGAAAAAAAGACAAAAATCGGAGAATAATTAATGACAAAAAAAAGACAATCAGGCTCCTCAGTAATCAGTGTAATGGATGACGAATCACTAGATTTAGAAAATATTAATGAGGAAACGGTTATTGGTGAAGGCAATGATGATATTAACTACATGAACGTTGATATTTCAACTGATAATATCGAAGATATTGTAACTTCAAAAATGGGCGATAAAATGTCTAATGATGATATTTATATGATGCACTCATCAGACGAAGCAGACCCAAGCGACTTAGAAGTTCCTAAAAATGTTGCAATTGACGACCCAGTAAGATTGTATCTAAGAGAAATTGGTAGAATTAAATTATTATCTGCAAACGAAGAAATCGAATTAGCAAGAAAAATCTTAGAAGGTGGAACTCCTGGGGCAATTGCCAAAAGAAAATTAGTTCAAGCAAACTTACGTTTAGTTGTAAGTATCGCTAAAAAATATGTTGGACGTGGAATGTTATTCCTAGACTTAATCCAAGAAGGAAACTTAGGGTTAATTAGAGCAGCTGAAAAATTTGACCACGAAAGAGGTTTCAAATTCTCAACTTATGCTACTTGGTGGATTAGACAAGCAATTACTCGTGCAATTGCAGATCAAGCTAGAACAATCAGAATTCCTGTTCACATGGTTGAAACAATTAACAAATTGAAAAAAGTTACAAGAAAACTTGCTCAAGACTTATCAAGAAAACCAACCGAAGATGAATTAGCTGCTGAAATGAACGTATCTATTTCAAAACTTCGTGAAATCATTAAAATCGCACAAGAACCTTTATCTTTAGAAACTCCAATTGGTAAAGAAGAAGATTCTCGTTTGGGTGATTTTATTGAAGATAAAGAAGCAGATGCTCCAGTTAAAATGGTTGCTTCTGAATTATTAAAAGAAGACTTGGCAGAAGTTTTATGTACACTATCACCAAGAGAACGTGATGTATTGAGATTACGTTTCGGTATGGATGATGGTCGTCAAAGAACATTAGAAGAAGTTGGACAATTGTTCGGTGTTACTCGTGAACGTATTAGACAAATCGAAGCAAAAGCATTGAGAAAACTTCGTCACCCTAACCGTAAAAAACGTTTAGAAGAATATGTAGAGTAATTAAAACATACAAAAATTTATAAAAAGCTCTCAAATACTTGAGGGCTTTTTATTTTTGAAAAAATACTTTCTACCCACTTGTATATGCTTGAATAAAGTTTTTTTTGTTATAGAATAGATGTGTGTAATTTTTATACAGTAAGAGAAGGAGAACTCAAAATGAGTGAAAGAAAATTAGTTGGAACAAAAGAAATGTTCGAAAAAGCCCTAGCTGGTAAATATGCTATTGGTGCTTACAACGTTAACAACATGGAAATCTTACAAGGTATTGCAGAAGCTGCTGAAGAAACACAATCTCCAATTATCTTGCAAGTTTCAGCTGGTGCTAGAAAATACGCTAACCAAACTTACTTAATCAAATTGGTTGAAGCTGCATTAGCTACTACTACAGTTCCTATCGCTTTGCACTTAGATCACGGTGCTGATTTTGATATTTGTAAAGCATGTATCGATGGTGGTTTCTCATCAGTTATGATTGATGGTTCAAGATTCCCATTAGAAGAAAACATCGCTTTAACTAAAAAAGTTGTTGAATATGCTCACGCTCACGGCGTTTCAGTAGAAGCTGAATTGGGTAAATTAGCTGGTGTTGAAGATGACGTTAAAGTTCACGCTAAAGATTCAACTTACACAGACCCAGAAGAAGCTGCTAGATTTGTTAAAGAAACTGGTTGTGATTCATTAGCTGTTGCTATTGGTACTTCACACGGTGCTTACAAATTCAAAGGCGAAGCTAAATTAGACTTCGAAAGATTAGCAGAAATCAAAAAAGCTGTTAACGAAGCTGTTGGATATGATTATCCATTAGTATTACACGGTTCATCTTCAGTTCCAAAAGAATTCGTTGCTAAATGTAACAAATTCGGTGGTAACTTACCAGATGCACAAGGTGTTCCAGAAGATATGCTTAACTATGCTTCTAAACACGGTGTTGCAAAAATTAACATCGATACAGATTTAAGACTTGCAATGACTTCTACAATCAGAGAATTCTTCATTGAACACCCAGAAAAATTCGACCCAAGAGAATACATGGGACCAGGAAGAACAGCCGTTAAAGAAATGGTTATGCACAAAATGAGAGATGTATTAGGTACAGCTGGTCACGCTAAAGACTAATTGTTCAAATACAAACTCTAATAAAGTTGCAAAAACACCCACCTCAAATGAAGTGGGTGTTTTGCTTTTTCAAAATCAATACTAAATTATCTCTTGCAAATTTTGAACCATAATCTTTAAAATTTGTAGAGTATTGGGATTTGGTTGTTTTAACAAATTCACAATATTTTTCTCAAAATCTAAAGGTAAGATTTTACAATTTTCTTTAGCAAATTTTATTAATCGTTTTTCCCCAGGATGAAGCAACTCATTTTTTGCAAAAATCACATCAAAATAACTGGCTAAAAATGCAGCTATTCTATGATTTATACTATTTATATCATTTCTTTTTATTGCTTTTTCGATTTGTTCATAATAAGAAGCAAATGGTTTTTTATACATTAGCATCATGTTTCTATGAATTATATTTGCTTTTAATTTTTTAGGATAAGGAGTACTAATTATCTTTCTTAAATTAGTCAAATAATTATTTTCTTCAAACAATATATTGAAATTTTTTAGCGTATATAGAAAACAGGTTGTATATCCATTTGAAGGATAATTTTTTACCCACACATTATCAACAACTTGACTAAACCAATCCACATTCCAAAACATAACATCAAACTGAATATTAAGCCCATCAACAAAATACTCATCTCCTGCACCAAAATATTCTCCACCAACTTCAAATTTTGTTGAATACTTTTCTACTAAAGCACGTCTTTTGTCAACAGGAATATCTTCTGACACAAAAACATAAACATCAATATCAGAAAGATTATCACTTGTTTTGGCAGATGTTGTTCCACCAATTGCAATTGCTTTTACTTCTGGAAAGTTTTTGTATTCACTAATAATTTCATCAAATAATTGATTATTCGCCACCATACATTTCTCCTAAATAAATTGATGCCAAAGCTAAATCAGATTTTGTTGTAACCTTGATATTGCGATAATCGCCTTCTTGGATAAAAACATCATAGCCAAGATATTCAAGCATGCCAGCATCATCAGTAAAGGATTCATCTTTTAGTGTTTCATGAGCAGATTTTATTATCTTGTATTCAAATGCCTGCGGAGTTTGAGTATTATACAATCTTGAACGGTCAATTGTTCTAATAATCAAACCATACTCATCAACTTCTTTAATTGTATCTACAGTTTTTGTCATAACAGAAATTGCTCTTTTTTCAACAACATCTGCCATTAATTTTTTAATAATTTCTGGAGTAATCATAGGTCTTGCGCCATCATGAATCAAAACATAATCACACTCTGCAACTTCTAAACCTTTTCTTACAGATTCTTGACGAGTTTTACCACCTTCAACCACTTTAACATTAGAACAATTTTGAAAAATCTCAGATACAGTATCAATTATTGATGGATTTGCACAAATTACGATTTCGTCAATATTTGCTTGCAAAAATGCTTCAACAGTATATTTAAGAATTTCTTTTCCATAAATTTTTTCGAGCAATTTATTAGTTGTGCCACCAAACCTTGAAGATGTACCACCAGCTGTTATAATTGCAGTATATTTCATATTCTACTCCTTATTATTTTTCAAAATGATTAAAAATTTTCTCTTCTATATCTTGTTTTGAATAATGATTAACACCATCACAAGATTTAAGATTAACCCCCAAACCTTCTTGAACTGTGCCAATTTCAAATCCCTCAACATAATTTTGAGGTACAGTTGCGACAACTTGATAATCTTCACCACCAAATAAAACTAAATCCTGCCAATTTTCAAATTGTTCAATATCTTTATCATACGGAATTTTATCAAAATCAATATCCAACAAAACACCACTTTCATTTGCAATAGTTGATAATGCATCCATCAAACCATCAGAAGTATCCATCATTGCATAGGGTTCTTTCACTGTTGTTGAAATCTTTTTCCCAAATTCAACTTGGGCAATTGGATTAGTGTGAGCTTTAATAAATTTCTCTGGGAATTTTTTATTCTCTAGTAACAACTTTAAACCCGCAGAACTTGAACCATGAATGCCTGAAACAACCACCTTTTGTCCAACTTTAGCATGTTTGCGAGAAGAAATATTTCGTTCTAAAGTCTTTCCTATAGCACAAATTGAAATATATATCTTTTCAGAACCTGTAATATCTCCTCCAACAATCTGAATATCATCCCCGCAAGCTTTTTTACAACCATTGTAAAAATCTTCAACAAAACTATTTTTAATATTTGAAGGCAAAGACAATGAAACAGTTAAATATTTAGGTGCAGCACCACTTGCAGCCACATCTGAAACATTTACCATTACAGATTTATAACCTAAATCAAACGCAGAAGTAAATTTTGACGAAAAATGAATATCTTCAACAAGGCTATCTTGAGTTACAACAATTCCTAAATCTTTCAAATACGCACAATCATCTCCGATATATGGAGAATTTAAGATGTTTTTTATAATTGATATAAACTCTTTTTCCTTCATAGTAATTAAACTATATCATGCTCAATTAGGGAAATAAATTCTTTTACAAGAGTGTTATTCCATTTTTTACCAGCATCAGATTTAATAATTTCCAAAGCATCACGAGATGACAACTTAGCTCTATACGGCCGAGGTTCAATTAGGGCAAAATACTCATCAATAATTAAAATAATTTGAGAAGTTAATGGAATTTCTTCTTTAGACATTTTGTTTGGATAACCAGAACCATCCCAATTTTCGTGGTGATGTTCAATGATTGGTAACACATCTTGAATATAAGAAATAGGTTTCAAAATTTCTCTTGCTGCAATAATTGGGTGATTTTTAATCTTGCTTCGTTCCTCATCTGTCAGAGGTGTTGCCTTTTGCAAAATATCTTGTGGAAGCATTAAATTACCAATATCATAAAGAAGAACTGCAACTTTTAAATTATCAATTTCTTCTTTTGGCAAATCAAATCTTTTAGCTAAACTTGCGGCCATAAGAACTTTGTTTTTAATAACCCCAGAAGAGTGCATAGGATTATACAACTTAGTCAAAATATCAGCCACTGCATATAATGATTCATTCGTCATTTCATCCTTGTTAGCAGGCGCTTGGAGCTTCATACATAATTCTTTTGAAAGATGTTTTGCCATTGGAATCCTGTTTTTAGACAAAATATCAACAAATGTATTAACTGCAATTTCTTGCCAAGAAGTTTCTGAAATTGGTTTTGCGAGTGTAACTCTATTACGACCTTCACGTTTTGAAGTGTACATAGCTTGGTCAGTAAGTTCTAAAAGTTCTTCTACATTATCCGTATGTTCAAAATAAGTTGCAACACCTAAACTACCTGTAATATGACCAATTGTATCAATTTCAGTTTTTTCAATTGCACTACGGATTCTTTCTGCAGCAACCATTGCCCCTTCAGATGAAATTCCTGGGAGCAACACATCAAACTCTTCTCCGCCAATACGGGCTGGGACATCGACAGAACGAGCATTAGCCTTTAAAACATCCGCAATAGTTTTAATTGCCAAATCACCGTAAAAATGACCATGTGTATCGTTGATTTTTTTCAAAAAGTCTAAGTCAATTCCAATAATAGAAAATGGTTGATGTTGACGTTTTGCACGCTGAACTTCTTTTTCCAAAGATTCTTCAAAATATCTTCTATTGTACAAACCTGTCAAAGCATCTGTTACAGCTTGATCACGAACTGCTTGGAACAAATCTGCAATAGTTATCGCCATTTCAATCTGTTTGGCAAACAAGCCTAAAAAATCCATTTCTGTTCCAGCCAATTCTTCACGAGCTGAAAATACGCAAAACCAACCAAACTCCTTATTTTGAGTAACTAAAGGAATTACAATAACAGATTTTATAGGCTGATTTGAAATAACCTTTTTTACAACTTCTGGATCTAAATCTGGTAAAACAGATTTTAAAGATAATCCAATAGCCTTTGTTTGAATAATCTTTCTTTGCCTCATTGTATCAGCAAAAACACTTTCATTATCGTAATTCAGTTTCCTTGTCTGAATCCCAGGAGAACCAATTATATTATTCAACCTATCAATAAGTCCATCATTAGATTGTGCAAGAATTTGCAAATACTCTCCATCTTCATCAACGCATTTGTGAATAATAGCACAATGCATATAACCAAGTTCACCTTGAGTACTATTTACAATGGCTTCCATTACATTTTCAAGCGGAGTAGAAGAATTCATCATCTCCCAAATGTGTTGTAGAGTAAACATTCTACGATTTGCATCGTCAAGTTCTTCTGTTCTTTCCGCAATTTCTTTTTCTAACTCAAGATTACGTTCATATATCTCAAGATAGTCACGCTTTTCGTGATAAATGTTATTCTCAACTTCGGAAACCTTTTTTGTAACTTCTTTAAATTTGTCGAATAAACCCATCAGATTCCTTCAAAAATACGATAATCTAACTACCTATTATAACACTTTTTAACTAAAATATCAAGGTATTAATAACATCAATTACATCTTTTGGATTTGGAAATTTAGTACAAGCATTCAAATTCTTTCTTAGGTGACATTTTCGCTTGAAACAAGGTTCACAAGGTAAACCAGAACCTCCAAGAGCAACATATTTATTAGGATTTCCAAATGGGGCAAGGACATCTTTGGGAGTACAAGTAAAAATAGTAATAACTGCAGGTTTTCCTGTAGCCCAAGCCAAATGCGCACTTCCACTATCTGGAGCCATAACCAAATTTGCACGAGAAAATAATTCAATCAACTCTGAAATATCAGTTTTACCCGCCAAATTCAAATATTTTCCACCACTGATATATTCAATTAAATCACTGTCACAAGGTCCACCTGTGAAAACTAAATTACATTTATCTGCAATATTTTCCACAACCATCTTCCAGTTGTCTTTTTCCCAATGCTTATTAGCCCAAGTTGTCGCTGGCGCAATAACAACCAAGGGTTTTGTATTATCCATATCAGATAAAAGCTTATCAATTTTTTCAATCGTTTCTGGTTTTGATGGTGGAAGAGAAACTTGAATATTATCAACTTTTATTCCCAAATATTCAGCATATCTAAGATAATTCAACACAATTGGAGAATCTGGAGCGTAAGAAATATTATCAATCCATTCATTTCCTCCAAGAACAGATAACTCTCTACCCTCTTTTGAGATTATTCTTCTTTTTGCGCCACAAAACAATAACCAATATAAACTCTTCAACATCATCTGAGAATCAATTGCAATATCAAATTTTTCAGCTCGAATTTGTTTTAGTATTTCCAAATATTCTTTAAAATTTTCTAAACAAAATCCACGAGATTTCCACTTTTTTATAGGAACTAAAATGGTTTTATCAACACAAGGGTTATTTTCAACAACTTGAATTCCTTTTTCTGAAACAAGCCACGTTATTTCATAACCCGCATTTTTCAAAGCGTTTGCAAGTGGAATATTAAAAATAACATCTCCAAGTGATGACAATTTGATAAGTAATAATTTTTGTTTTTTTTCTTCCATTTTCTTCCCCATTCAGATATGTATAATTATAAGCGAAAAGTCGCATTTCGTCTAGAGAAAGAAAAATATAGACATAAATTACCTTATGTTATAAAATAACCTCAATGGGTAAGTGCCATCACTTCCTCTTCGCACACGTATTTTACTAAGGAATAAGCGAAAAAAGGAGGTGATATAAATGAATTGGCTTGAATACTTTTTGTATGTTTTATGTAAAATATGCAAAAATAAAGTTCCAGAAATCGAGATTCTAGAACTTTACTTAAACCAATAAACATAGGGCACTAAGCGAAGTCTTAAAGAAGTACCATTTCTTTAGGACTTCTCCCTATATCATGATTATTTACTATTTTGAGCCGTTTGTCAACTCTACAATTCTCAAAAAAGTTATAAATTTATCCCCATATTTTTTCTGTTTAATGATTTCATAACCAGTAAAATCCACATCAACCGCATGCTCAATAATAACAATGCCCTTTGAAAGATTTTTGGCAACTTCTAAGCTCTGTTCATTTACCCCAGAAAAATATGGCGGGTCTATATAAATTACATCAAATTTCTTATTTAATTTTGTACAAATTTTTAGACTATCACCCAATATTAACTTCAAATCATTATCTTTTTCATATTTTTTGAAATTTGATTTAATTACAGAGTAAACTTTTTTATTTTTTTCAATAGAAACAACTGTAGAAAACCTTCTAGATAAAGCTTCTAGTCCCATAATTCCAGAACCAGCATACATATCAAGAAAACTAGCTCCTTCAAAGTCGACAAGACTTTGAAGAGTATTAAAAACACTCATACGCACTTTTGACAAGGTTGGACGAGTGATATTCTCATCTGGAGCAGTAATTTTTTGCCCTTTGTATTTTCCAGCAGTGATATTCATTATGTAGATATTTTACTACAAAATTTCATCCATTTGGTTATAGCTTGTGGGGCAATTATCTTCCTTGCTTAAATTTTTTGTTTAATATAAAATACCCGTGTAGAAGTGGTACTATAAAAGGAGATTTTATTATGTCAAGAAAACCAATTATCGCAGGAAACTGGAAAATGAATTTACTTCAATCAGATGCTAAAGCATTGTATGAAGGAATTAAATCATTCGTAGATAAATTCAGTGCAACTCAATTACCTACAGTTGTTATTGCTCCTGTATTTACATCATTAAATCAAGTTGCTGAAATTCCATGTGACTGTGGATGTAACGGTTCAAAATTATACGTTGCAGGTCAAAACTGCCACTGGGAAAAATCTGGTGCTTTCACTGGTGAAATTTCTGTTGAAATGTTGAAAGATGCTGGTTGCTCTTTCGTAATCATCGGACACTCTGAAAGAAGACAATATTTCTCAGAAACAGATGAAATGATTAACAAAAAAGCTAAAGCAATCTTAGCTGGTGGCTTAATCCCAATCATCTGCTGTGGTGAAACTTTAGAACAAAGAGAATCAGGCGTAACAGATTCACACATCGCATCTCAAATCAGAGCTGCTTTAGAAGGAATTTCTTCTGAAGACGTTGCAAAATCAGTTATCGCTTACGAACCAATCTGGGCTATCGGAACTGGAAAATCTTGTGATGCTGATGAAGCTAACAGAGTTATCAAAATGATTCGTGGAGTTGTTGCAGAAGTTGCTGGTTCTCAAGCTGCTGATTCTATCAGAATCCTTTACGGTGGTTCAGTAAAACCTAACACAATCGAAGAACAAATGGCAAAATCAGACATCGATGGTGCTTTAATCGGTGGTGCTTCATTGAAAGCTGATAGCTTCAACGAAATCATTGAAAAAACAATGAAAGTTGCTGTTTAGTTTTTAAATAAAAGATTGATTGACAGTCGAAATGAAAAATCCAGATAGAAATATCTGGATTTTTTGTTTAATAGTGTTCATCTTCAAAAATTTTAAAGTCTTTAGGAATTTTCTCTTCAATATGCTTAAATAATTCTTCCATTGACCAACCAAAAGCTTCTGCAATTTTCTTTAGAGTAATGAGTTTTGCTTCATTATCTCCAATCTCAATTCTACTCAAAGTAGAACGAGGAATATCATTCTCATAAGCAAACAGACAAAGGCTTTTACCTGTTCTTTCAGTCCTTAATTCCCTTATTGCCTTCCCTATATACTTACAATATTCAATTTCTTTGTTCTTCATAATCCCCCAATAATACATGTTCCATATATGGGATTATGTGCTATAATAAATTCAAACCATCCCACTTATGGGATAGAAACGGAGTTATATTGAAAAAAGCATTCACTTTAGCGGAAGTATTAATTACGTTAGGAGTTATTGGAGTTGTTGCAGCAATTACCATCCCTGGATTGATAACTTCTTATAACAAAAAGATTACTGAAACTCGTTTGGCAAAATTCTATTCAGTGTTCAACCAAGCAATTAGACTTTCTGTAGCCGAAAATGGAGATGTTGACACTTGGGATGATTATTGGGACAATAATGGTAATGTTACTAATGGACAAGAAAACCAAACTGGAGTAGAACACGCATTTGATACTTATTTACGACCATATATGCAGATAGCCTATAAAAAGAGGATTACATATAGAGGAGATAAAATACTATATGTACTCCCAGATGGAGGAGCATTTGCATACAACGTATGGGGCACAAGAGATATTGCATTCTTTCCAAAAGATGCTGAAAAATGTATTGAAAGAAATAAACCAATTGGAACATGTAGTTTTATGTTCATATTTTACCCTATGTCAGAAGCTACAACTTGGAAACATCATTATAACAAAGGACTAGAACCATATTTATATAACTGGAATGGAAATGAAGCAAGTCTGAAAAGTGGAGCATCATATTCCTGCACAAGCAATGGATATTATTGTACTGCAATGATAAAAAACAACGGCTGGAAAATTCCAAAAGACTACCCGCTAAAATTGCAATATTAGGCTTGAAGTCTATAGGTCTATAAGTCAATAAGTGGATAAGTCGATTACATAAAATTTTCCCTCTCCGAGGACTCTGCCGCGCAAAACAATCCAGTGAATTGTTTTGCGAAAGGTATGGTTAGGAGAAAGGTTGATTTTAGAAGAATCTCAATCCTATGCGTTTAGTATTGTAGGTCGGATTTACTAATCCGACAAATAAACTAATGTTCACTTTTTCTTTTTTATTTCGACGAAAAAAGAAAAAGTAGAACCGAAAAAGAAAAACACGAATGATTAAATGGCTCGAGTCATCAGGGGCATAGCCCCCGAACCCCCTAAAACAAAGTTGTCATGCTGAACTTGTTTCAGCATCTCTAGCTGGTGCGCTTGGTTAGAGATTCCGAAATAAATTCGGAATGACTATTGCGCACAACTCTCTCCGAGGGAAGAGAGAGAAATTGTTTTTGAGCCAATGGCGAAAAGATACAATTTCGAGAGAGGGTTTTTCTTTTATTTAATCAACCCCTCTCCCTAACCCTCTACCCTTGGAGAGGGAACAATGACCACATATTACAAACACGTCATACTGAGCGGAGCGAAGTATCTCAAGCTGAACGCATAGGATTGAAATTCTTCGGGGAAATTTGTAAAATTTTATTCTCATTTCTTCTGTCTATCCCTCAGAATGACGTTAAAAACATAAAGAACTCAGTGCCCTAATGCCTTAGAGCCTTAGTGCCTTTTTGTAATGAACTTATTCCCCTTTTCCCTATCCCCTTGAAATCCACTTATAGACTTATCCACTTATCGACCTATAGACTCCAAAATTATTAAGTAATGTAACAAAAACCACACAAATTTAGCTAAAAAACTAAAGATTATTAAACTACATGCCGATAGTAATTATGTGAGTATTACATAAGGAGAACCGAAATGGCAATCAGATTTAATGAATTTAATAACGGTTATAACAACTATAACTTTGCTATCGGTCAACAAGTTTCCAAAGAAGCAAAGAAAGCAGAAGAAACAAAAGAAGTAGTTAAAAGCCAAGTAGAATTCAAAGGACTTAAAAACGAAACAGATTTACTAACTCAAAATACACAAAATCTTTATGGTGTGAAAATTGGTAAATTCACTACTGAAGATAAATCAATTGCAGATTCAACAAATGCAATTTTAGCAAGTTTAGGCTATTCATACAAAGTTTCTGCAACAGAAGTTGCAAGCGTAACAAACGGAGTTAAATCAGTTGTTATGCCTGGTATGAAATTAGCAGAAGATGGCGCTGTTGAAGCTAATATCAAAGACCCAGCAGGACCATTCGCAGAATTATTTGCATAATAATCTCTATTTAATAAATATCTACCTATCGACTACTTATAAATATACATTTACTCACACTTTTGACCAGTAATACTTTTACTGGTCTTTTGTTTTGTAAAATTAAAGTTTTTAGAAAAAATGCCGTAAACATGCATGACAATTTACAAACAAAGTAAAAGAGGTCAATTATGTTTAATGCAGTAAACAATCCTTTTGGACAAAGAATTGAATCCGCAATTTCTACTGGACAAGAAAAACGTCAACATCAACAAAACCAACAACAAAATGAAGAGAAAAAGTATTTAGAAAATGATGATAAAGATGAGGTTAAAATTGGGGGAATGCCAATATTAACAGAAGATGAAATTATGGCAATGACCGAAAATTACATAGCCAAATTGAAATCTGAAAATGAAGGCAATACAAAAGTTATCGAAAAATTAGATAAATATCTAAAAAAATTCGATGTAAAAAAATTTATGAAACGAAACCCAAATATGACAAGCCCAGATTTTCATATGATTATGTTCAATGAAACCTCTGGTTTGCTAAATTAAATTATCTATAATTTGTAGAATCTTTCAACATTTGCTTAGAATCTTTTGCGGAACTGTTACTTCTTGGCAAACAAGTTTGATGAGGTAGAATCTTCAAATCTGAAACATAAACGTTATTCCCAGATTTAGTCGCAGAAGCAGGATATACACCAAATGTAAAAATGTCTTGTCCCCATTTATTAGGACCTTTACGACCATTTACATCAATTGCAAAAAGCTTCATGCCAGTCTTACCTTTTGAAATAAACAAAATCATTCCATTATCCAAAACATAAGCTTCTGTGCCTGTTACGCTGAAACAATTTCCACCATCTGGATAGTTATTAGGAATACAACCATCAGTCTTAGGATTACTTGTACAACTTCTTACAGAACCCATTGCTCTAGTAAAATCTCTAGTTAAAGCAGGGCAACCATCATCTTTTGCACTAATAGACGCACCACCAAGAGCAGCAGACAAACCGTAAGTAGTATCTGTATGCTGGCTATTATAACATTGTGGAACTCTTGCATCTTCAAAAATGATACTTTTTAGGGCTAATTCAGCTTTAGAATGCGCGGCTCTAAACTCTGCAAGTCTAGCTCTTTGTTGAACACTTGAGCCAACTGTTGGAATAGTCATTGCTGCAATTGCACCAATAAGTCCAAGAGCAATCATAATTTCTGATAGTGTAAATCCAAAACTTTTATTTTTCATATCCATAGCCCCATAAGCAACCCATATCATGATTTTAACACATTTTTCAAGGGTAGTCAATTGTAAGAGGGTGAAATTTAAAGCATAAAAAGAGGTAGATATTATTCTACCCCTTTCTTCGACTATTAAAATTTATCTTTAAACTTTAATTTTCCCAGCCCATTTTTGAACAGCTTTCCAAGCAGTTTCGATATATTTATTTGCACTTTCTTTTGGAATCAAGCCTTCTTTTGCATATTGTGTTGCTGTATCACGAATACCAACGAATTTCTTTAATTTTGCCAAAACAGCTTTTCCTGTTTCATCTACGGGAGCATTTTTCTTTAAGAATTTTGCATCTAATGGTGGGGTGTAAACTCCTAAAGCATCACTTGCAATAATCATACCTGGTTTTAATTCTGCGGCTTTTGCTCCTGTTTTTAAAGCCTCTGAACTCAATACATGAGTCATTTCAGGAGTTGGAATTGTTACCCCAATATTAGCATCTTTTACACCTAAGAATTTTTTACCTCTTTGTTTCAATTTGTCAAGTAAATATTCCCCAGTTGTTGCATCTCTGTATGTTGTTGCCATTAAATTAACATCACCGCTACAAGATTGGTTTAATATTTTAGTTTTACCTCTAGCAGCAGCTTTTGCTTGCCAACGTTCATGCATCTGCGAAACATCATCCATACCATAAGTCATTCGCAAATCACCACGTTTCATATGGTAATCTGTACCTTCACCACCCCAAAGATTTCGAACTTTAGTTGGTTTATTCAATACTTCAATTTTAACAACTTGATTTTTATCAGTAACAGGGAATGTCGTTCCTGCTGGAACCCCTGCATGAGCATTTACTGCTCTATCTAAAACTTCTCTACTTCCAGGTCCAACGACGCCTTTTCCATATTTGTTGTAACCTTGATTTGGCACTTGTTGCCATAAATAAGTTTCTGTCATAAATTTGTCCTTTCTTTAAAAATCCCCTTTTGCAGACAAATTTACCTAGCACAACAAGAAAACCTTATTGTGAAATAAAATTCTTTATTTTCCCCAACTAATAAATTTGTCTTACATAGCTATAAAAAATTTTTAGAAAAGACAATTGCCCATACATATCATATCATATCATATCATATCATATAGGGCATTATAACTGGGTTTGAGGCTATTTTAAATTTGCATTTACATTTTGTTACAATTACAGTTAACAGTGACTTTATGCTAATATTTACTTATGATTGATTTAACACCATTTAAAAAAGCACTAAAAACTCTAGATGAAATCATCATTCGATATGACAAAGAAAATGACGATGATGCTATTAGAGATGCTGTAATCCAAAGATTTGAATACACATACTCATTGAGTATAAAAATGCTCATTCGTTTTTTACAAAGCCAAGCAATTAATTTACCTGATACATTAACTTTCAATGAAACTATTAGAAAAGCCAATCAAATGGGTTTATTACTATCAAATCTAGAAAAATGGACTGATTATAGACAAAAAAGAAACCTCACATCACACACATACGAAGAAACTATTGCAAATTCTGTAGTAAATGTTGTTAAAGATTTTCAAAAAGATGCAGAATATCTATATAACGAATTAGAAAAAAGAATATGATTGATTTAGAAGAAAAATATATCAGTTTTATAAAAGATGTTATTTTTAAATATCTACAAGAATGTAAAATATACCTATTCGGTTCTAGAGTAAAAGGAATAGCAAGAAAATATTCTGATATTGATATTGCATTGAATAGCAAAGATTTGGATGAAAAAATTTTACTAAAAATCAAAAACGAATTTGAAAATTCAACTCTTCCATACGAGGTTGATGTTCTTGATTTGAATAATATTTCAGAGAGTTTTAAAAAACATATTATTGATGATTTGACAGAAATTTAAACAACGTCTGCATATATAATTGCGCTCAATTTTTTAATATGCTATTATACTTAAATAAAAGAGGTTTTATTTATGCAAAAATTGCGTTGGGTTGAACGCTTTGAAAATTATGAAAAAGCTAAAGAAAATGTAGAAAAAACAAGAAGATATATCGCTCAAAATGGTCTTAATGAGATTTCAATAATGGCTCTTGTGCAAGCATTTGAAATTGCGTTTGAACTTTCATGGAAAACCCAAAAAGATTATTTAGAATACAATGGCATAAAAGTTAACACCCCAAGAGAAACTATTAAAGAAGCTTTTCAAAATGATATAATTCAAGATGGACAAACTTGGATAGACATGATGGACTCTAGAAATAAAACTTCGCATACATATAATTTAGAATTTGCAAATAAACTTGCAAATGAAATCCTAGAAAAATATATTCCACAATTTGAAAAGTTATACAACTTCTTTAAGGGAAAAATTAATGGATAATTTTGGATTACCACAAAGAACAATAGACGAATTACTTGCATATTTTAAAACAAAACCAGAAATTGAAAAGGTTGTAATTTTTGGCTCTCGTGCAAAAGGAACATACAAAAATGGTTCTGATATTGACTTTGCAATTTGGACAGATAACCATCAAACTTTTTTCAGATATGCGGGAGAACTTGATGAACTCCCTACCCCTTATAAATTTGATGTAATAGATTTTAAAACATTAACCCATGATGGAATGATTAACAGTATAAAAAATTCGGGCAAAATTTTTTATACAAAATAATTTTGTATATTTGTTAAAAATTTAATCTCTTATAAAAACTTTGCTACAATCTGGTTATGTTTTATTTTGAAGAAATTGATGGAAAAAAGATTTTAAAATCTAATTTGATAAAAAATGCAGAAGCGTTTTTTACCACACGTGATATTTGTATTTGCTATAAAAGTGATGAGCTTTCAAATGATATAAAAAACACAATCGAGCAAAACAAAAAAATTATTTGCAATTATCTAGAAATAAAACCAGAGAATCTAATTTTTCCAACTCAAACTCACACATCACACATTGAACTTGCAAAAGAAGGAAAAATTTCATACCCTAACACAGATTCTTTAATTCTAACTGATAAAAATCTTGGGATATTCTTGAATTTTGCAGATTGCACTCCAGTAATTATTTATGACGAAGAACAAAATATTGGTGCAATTGCACATGCTGGATGGAGGGGAACAGCAGGAAATATAGCATCAAAAACAGTTCAAAAAATGATAATAGAATTTAATTCTAAACCAGAAAATATTGCAGCCCTAATCGGCCCTGCAATTGGTTTTTGCTGTTACAATGTGGGTGAAGAAGTTTATCAAAAATTATCCCAAACAGTTAATAATTTTGAAGGATTATATGAAATTCGTGAGGGCAATATTTTTGTTGATTTGAAAAATATTAACAAACGTCAATTAGAAGAGGTCGGAGTTCAAAAAATTGATGTTTGTCCATATTGCACAGTCCACAACAACGACTTGTTCTATTCATATAGAAATGAAAACGCAACTCCATATCGTCATAGTGCCGTATTAAAATTAAAATAAATTATCTGCAAGGATTAACAGAATTGTAATAAGTCATTCCGCCACAAGAAACTTTCTTTTGTGAAGATAAAGGAATTACATAGTTTTTATCAAAACGAGATATGGTTTCTTTTTGTTTAGCAGGAGTGTTAATTGTATAATATCTTTGATACACAGGATAACGTCTATAATATGTCCTTGCCATAATCATATCTCTATGATTCATATATGGTGGGAATGGAGGTCTAGGACCAGCGCAGCATCTAGCTGGTTGAACTGGTCTTGCACATCTTGCAATAGGATAAACTGGTCTTACTGGTCGAGTAACTGCATAAGGAGCATTCGCACCAAAATTATTAAGATTTTGCATATTGCCAAATCCATCCATCATAGATGATGGAACACCAGTTCCTGCACTATTATAAAATATTTGCTGAGTAGCAGATACGCTTGGACAAGTTATGCCAATTATACTAAATAACACAATTATAGATGTTAAAAATTTTTTCATCTCTAATCCCCTATAGTCTTTAATTGATAATATCTTATTCTAAAAATATTTTATTTTAACCCTTCTTATAACTATTTCTTATCAAATCTTAAAAAAGTCGGAAATACACAAATGATTATCCGACTTTTCTATATAATTAAACTTTTAAAATTTCAAAATTAATTATAAAAAGTTACTCCACCTTTTGAATATGTTTTTTGAACTCTGTTTACAGAATAATTTTTATCCAATCTTGAAACAGGTGCTGAAGAAGTTTGCATAGCAACAGAACGACCACCGCCATTATAACCATATCTTCCACTATTTTCTAAAGCTTTATTGATTGCATTTTCACGTCTGATTACTCTTGCACGAGCAGCAGCTCTAGCTTGGTTTTCTGGAGTGAAAGCAGCATTAGAACCAAAAGTATTAATAGAACGGCTATAACCATTCATTGACATCACACGTGATGGAGCTCCAGCATTATTGTACATAAGGAACTGATCAGCACTTGCGCCTAAACAAGTGAAACAAACAAATACAAACATCAACAACAACTTTTTCATAGCTTTTTCCTTCCACCTTTCACTTATTATAACGAGTGGGAAAGAAAAAAGTTGCTAAATTGAAAAAATTAGATTAACAATTCTTAATCTTTTATTTGTTGAGAATTAATATCCCACAATTCAAGTACATTGCGAATATTACCTGTAAAAGATAAGGAATCAATAAAAAGGCTGAAATCTTTGATAGTTTGAAAAAATAAAATATTGTAAAAACTAAAAAGACAAAAAGCAAAATTACATCAATAAGAGCATATCCGATTGATTGCAACTCAAAAAATATATAGCTCCATAGAAAATTAAAAATTAATTGAACAAGAAAAAAATTTATTGCATAAGATTTTGTCTTTGTAGATGGTTTAAAAACAATTATTAAAAAAGCTAGTCCCATCAGAATATACAAAATAGTCCATGCAATTGGGAAATAACTTGCAGGAGGAGTAAATGGAGGTTTTGTTAAAGTTTGATACCATAAATTCATAAAAATATTTTACAATATTTTTATAATAAAACATTGCACTTTTGTAGCAAATACACCTATAATAAAAAGTATGAAAAAGATATTATGCTATGGAGATTCAAACACCTATGGATATGTACCAGAAACTTCTGGTCGTTATCAAAAAAATGAACGCTGGACAGGAATTTTAGCAGACCTTATGGGTTCTGAATATGAAATTCTTGAACAAGGTATGAACAACCGCATGGGATTTTTCAAAAATCCAGAAAATATTAAGCTTTGCGGAGGAGAATATTTACCAATATATCTCCAAAACCATAAGGATATTGATATTTGTATTCTTGCACTTGGTACAAATGATTCGCAATTTTTCTACAATTTAGATAAAAATTCTGCAACTGTAGGACTTAAACACCTAATTAAATCAGTCAGAGAAGCAAATCCTAAAACAAAAATTATAATTATTCCACCTGTAAAAATTCAAAAAAATATTATTGATGGTGTTTTTGCAATGCAATTTGACCTTGATTCAGTTGAAAAAATTAAAAATGTTTTCCAAATATTTAAAAAAGTATCCGAAGAAATGGATTGCTTTTATTTAGATTTGAATGAATTTGTAACCCCATCGCCAGTTGATGGATTACATTATTCAAAAGAATCACACAAAACAATTGCGCAAATCCTAGCTAATTTTATTAAAACAAATATTTAGTGTCAAATTTGTACGTCTCTCTCCAAGGGAGAGATAGAAATTGTCTTTGAGCATTTGCGAAAAGTAACAATTTCGAGAGAGGGTTCGTCTTTTTGTACATCAACCCCTCTCCTAACCTCTCCCAAGGAGAGGAATTATGTACAATATCTTACAAATTCCGTCATACTGAGCGAAGCGAAGTATCTCAATCTTAAGCGTTTGGTTTACCCCCCTCTCCCACCAAGGGCGAGGGAGGTAGGTTTTGCGATGGAACTAGAACTAATATTAAAAACATAAAGAACTCAGTGCCTTAGTGCCATATATCTTAATGCCTTCTGTAAATAACTTATAGACTTATCCACTTATTGACCTATAGACTTCATTAAACTTATCATCCTTCAATTATTCCTTTGAATACTGGACTGGTTTTAATAAAATCTGCTTGGGGCTTTTGAGGATTTTGAGTATTTTTTGTTTGTTGATTGTAACGATATTGTGTCCATAATCTAGAAACACCACTCAACAAAAATCCCATTGC
Source organism: Candidatus Methanomethylophilaceae archaeon (assembly GCA_963590665.1). GTDB lineage: Bacteria > Cyanobacteriota > Vampirovibrionia > Gastranaerophilales > Gastranaerophilaceae > Zag111. The sequence continues at coordinate 14,073 of CAVAPR010000010.1, read as the reverse complement.
AACAACACTAAACAAATATGGAACTCCTGTAATTACTGATTTTTGCTTGATTAGTTTTTCTAATTCAGAATTTAATGGAGTTTTATTTGCTTTTGAAAGTCTTTCTGCAATCGCTGGTAATTCTTTACTCGTCGGAATTGGAGCGATATTACCTTGTGCGTCTTTTTTAATAAGTTCTGGGAATTTACCTTTTTTAGCCAGAAGTTTTTTAAACCCAGCATCTAAAATTGAAGAACCAAAAATTGTATAAAGAACAACTAGTGGAACTCTTGTCCAAACTTCATAAAAATCTAACTTGCCCCTATCTTTTGCAGCGCTAGAATAGCCAAATAATCCAGTAATACAAGTTAAAGCTAATTGACCTTTACTTAGAGCTAATTTCCCATTGTTATTGTTGAAATCTAATTTCAAATACTCTTTCAAAAAGTTATCTGTATTTTTTGATTTTACACCAACTTTGTGAAGAAGTTTAGAGATTGCAACCCCAGGTTCTAACAATGTTTCAGAAAACTTTTGAGCAATATTTGATTTATGTCCCTTTGAAGCTAACAATAAACCAGAAGCAACACCCAAACCTGACAATATTCCTGTTTTTGTTAAAACTTTTTTAGAATGAGTTTCAACTTTTTTACTCAATTCAGCATCTTCATTTTTTTCTTTATTCAAATTCGCAACATTATTAAAATCACTTATCTTAAAAACTTTTAGAGTAAATAAATTCTTTGCAAACCCTAAACCATATTCCAACGCTGGAACAGCAAGACATGCCAGCACAATTCCAGCTTTTGTCGAAACTAATCTTTTTTGTAAATTTTTATCTAATGGAGATTTTTTGATTTCATCAAGGCTTTTAGTCAAATTAGAGGAAACATTATTTTTCAATTCTTTAGGTTGAATTTTTTTGAACAATCCATTACGGAATAATTTTTCACCTAAAAAAGGAGCTGCAAAATAAAAAATACCAGATTCTAAAAATTCTAAAAATGTAAACTCTGAAAAATCTACTAAACTTCTTGATAATATTGCTTTTGGAAGCCAATTTGTCATTGTACCTTGAATAAATCTTGTTGTAGAAAGATTTTCTTGAGATTTGATGAATTTGTTTAAATACTTTGCTTCTTTTGAAAGATTTGCATTTCCAAAACTTGGATTGTTATTCAAATTCGATTTAAAAGAATATTTTTTGTCTAAATTTATATTATCAATACTTTTTATCACTTTTTATTTTCCCCTTTTGTACGAAATCAAAAACTTAATACTAAAAAAGCCACCTCTAAGAGGTGGCTTTAAAATTGCTTATCTTGAAAACTAACGCATTCGAGCAAGACAATGACCACCTCTCATTAGGCTTTGCATCATCATCATTTGCATCATCATTGCGTTAAAGTTCATAAATTTCCTTTTCCTTTTTCCTTGGGTTCAATATTATTACGATATAATTTCTTTGTCAATATAGCGTTTTTATATAACTTTTTTAGCCAAAAATAGATTTTCTTTTGGCAATTGCTTTTTTCAAAAGTAATTGTCTAGAAATTTCTAAGGCATTATCGATTGAATAATTTTTGACTTTTTCAAAAACTTCTTCATTTCTAAAAATATCAATCAACTCATAACCTCTTGCAGTTAATCTATATCCAACATCAATAATACTGTATTCTCCATCCACGCCGAAAACAAAGCCAAATGGATATTTTATAGAAGTTGACTCAAGCAATTTATCATCCGCCAATAACAAAATATGACCCATAAATTTTCGCTCTAAAGCTCTTGTATTTATGCCAAGCTTCTTCAATAAAGTCCTTGAACTCATTACATAATCTTCGTGCTCTTCAATAGTCAACAATATTTGACGAATAAAACCTGAATCAAATTTCATAACTCAAATCTTTCTTTTTAATCTATATACTAGATTAGAATAGCATTTTTTCTAGGTTTTTGCAAGCTAAAACCTTAAAACCCTATTCCTCAGAGAGTTTTGAGTGCAAGTCGTCGGAAACATCATACATTTTCTTCAAAAATTCAGAAATATCTTTTTTAGTAACAGCTTTATCTTCTTTCAGAGAAACCATCAAAAACTTAATCATATTTTGTAATTGTTCGCTAGACATTACAGTTTCTTTTTTTGAGTCATCCATATACTCACCTTATTCCTAAATAATTATTCTACACTTAATTTTATTTATCTTGGAATAATTATAGAGTGTAAAACGACTAAGTAAATAGAGAAATAAGAAATATTAAGAGCGTTAAAAGTCATTATTTAATAACAAGTTATCCTTTATACTGATATTGAGGAAGTATGATTAATTTCAAAGAAGCATTTGGCAAAAACTTAAAAGAAATTAGAAAATCAAAGGGCATAACTCAAGAATCTTTAGCAGAAATGATTGGAATTCACCCAAGACAAGTTTCTAAAATTGAAACAGGTGAACATTTTCCAAACAGCACAACTCTTGAGAATATTTGTGTTGCTCTTTCTATTTCGCCAAGGGAATTGTTCAACTTTGAACTTAGAGAATTTACCCAAGAAACAGGAACTGGAAGCAAATACACATATAAAGCTGTTATAGAAGGAAATGTCATTTATATCGACAACAACAATTTCAGAAAACAAAAAGTTGAAAAAATAAATTCTGAAACAGATGTTGATGTCAAAATGATAAATATGGCAAAGAAAACAGGACAGCCAATTACGGTTGAATATTTTAATAACAATCAAAATTATAGAACCATTGAATATTACCCAAATGGAACTTACAAAATAATCAAAGACAGCAAAGAAGAAGAAACCGAAATTTTACTTAAACAGATAGAAACCCTTATCAAAACAAAAGACAAAGGCAACTATTTCAAACTTGCAATGAAAGCACTAGAGAACAATCAAGATTTAGAAAAACTTGAATTTCTTCTATCTGGAATAAAAATGGGAAGAGATAAATAAATTATTTAATTCTAACCAAATCTTTTTTGATTATGTTGTAAAAATGCTCATCTATTGAACTATAATTCGTGAAATTTACAACATAAGGTAATAAACTTTCATCAAACTTGCTTTTCAAATCAGAAATTATATCGTCAAAATTAGAAGCCTTTACTAAAATATCCAAATCAGACAAAGCATCAAAATCACCTTTGACTCTTGAGCCATAAGCATAAAATTCACAAGGATAATCTTTCAAAATATTTTGAATTATATAATTTTCCTTTTCTGTTACACCTTTTAGCATTACAATTTCTCTTCCAAGTTTTTTATTAAAATTTCAGTATCAACCAAAAACTGAGGAATTATCTCGATTAACGCTCTAGATTTTTCCAAATTATATTCATGCGCAGTGTTATTTCTTTTTTCATAATAATTCTTCCAATTTTCCCAAGATGGAATAAAATTATAACCCTGCATAAATCTAAAAACATTATTTACAGTCAATTCTTCTTCTGATTTCCCATAAACTTTTTTTAAAACTTTTTTCATTATTTTTCTTGCAATTTCAAGAGTATATTCAAACCTTTTAATACAAGAATCTTCTAACATATCAACAAAATCACAGTGTCTATTTTTATCAAGTTTTTCCACACCTAATTGAAGAATTTTAAATGCGGATTTTAGATTTGTTATATCAATTTCCATCGCCCAATATTAACATAACACTAGTAGTTTTGCAATTTTTACATGCTAAACTAATCTTAAAAAAAAGAAAGGTATCACGATGAAAGCACTTATCTATAACAAAGATACAGAAGAAAAAATTCAACTTATTGAAAAAGAAAAACCAACAATCCAAAATCCACGAGATGCAATTATCAAAGTTACACTATCAACAATTTGTACAAGTGATTTACATATAATGCACGGCTTAGTGCCTAGAGCAAATAACAACATCACACTTGGACATGAATTTGTAGGAGAAATTATTGAACTCGGAAGCGGAATAAAAAATCTTTCTGTAGGAGATAGAGTTAGTGCTAATTGTGAAACTTTTTGTGGAGAATGCTATTTCTGCAAAAGAGGTTATATAAATAATTGTGAAAACGGTGGTTGGGAATTAGGTTGCAGAATAGATGGCTGCCAAGCAGAATATATAAGAGTACCTTTCGCTGATACAGGCTTAACCAAAATCCCAAAAAATGTCACAGATGAAAATGCACTTTTTGTCGGAGATATTTTATCAAGTGGATATTTTGGAGCTAAAATGTGTGAAATTCAAAAAGGCGATACTATTGCAATTATTGGAGCTGGACCAGTAGGTTTATGCTCAATGATCTGTTCAAGACTCCTCGGAGCAGAGAAAATTATCGCAATTGACACAAATGAAAACCGATTAAATATCTCCAAACAACAAAACTTAGCAGATTATTTTCTTAATCCACAAAACTGTGACATTGAAAAAGAAATAAAATCCCTCACAAATTCTCGTGGTGCAGATGGAGTAATTGAATGCGCAGGAGGAGAAACAACATTTGAACTAGCTTGGAAAATTGCAAGACCAAATGCAATTGTTGGAATTGTTGCAATGTATGAGAACAATCAAATCCTACCACTTCCACAAATGTATGGTAAAAATTTGACCTTCAAAACAGGCGGAGTAGATGCAATTTATTGCAAAGAATTAGTTGAATTGATTTCACAAGGCAAAATCAACACAGACTTCTTAATCACACAAAAATATAAACTTTCAGACATAAAAGAAGCGTATAAATTTTTTGAAAACAACAAAAACTCATGCTTGAAAATTGCAATTACACAAGACTAAGCCCTTGGATGAGTTTCATCATAAACTTCTTTCATGTGCTGCATAGAAATATGTGTATAAATCTGAGTATTAGAAATACTTGCGTGTCCCAAAAGCTCTTGAACAACCCTTAAATCTGCCCCATTTTCAATCAAATGAGTTGCAAAACTATGCCTAAACATGTGAGGAGTAACCTTTTTCGGAAGTTCAATTTTTTCAACAATATCGTTTATTACATTGCGAATCATCCTAGTTTGTAATCTATAACCAGTTTTATTTATAAAAATAGGAGAAGTATCTGTAATTGGACCAAGATTATAATCCTTTGCAACAAGTGCCCTTGCAAAATCAATATATCCTTGCAAATATTTTTTTGCTCTATCAGTAATTAAAATAATTCGCTCTTTTGCACCTTTACCAAATACAGTGATTTCATTATTCTCAAGGTTTAAATTTCCAAAATTCAAACCACTTAGCTCTGAAACACGCATCCCACTCGCCCATAAAAGTTCTAAAATTGCTCTATTTCTATAACCAGCTGGAGTATCAATGTTAATATTGCTCAATATCTCTTCAACCTCATCCGTTGTGAGGAATTTTGGCAAAGATTTCGGTCGTTTGGGGGATATTAAGTTTTCAGCAGGGTTAAGTTCAACTTTTTTCTCTCTATGCAAGTATTTATAAAAGGTTCGGAGTGATGCAATCTTTCTTGCAACAGTTGTTTTTTTGTAATTAAATTTCTGCATAAAGTGCAAATATTCTCGCATTTTTGACAAATTTGCTTGTTCACATTCATCACTTCCAAGCCATATCAAATAGCTCAAAATATCGGAATAATAAGCTTTTGCAGTATGTTCAGAAAAATTTTTCTCCACTAAAATATATGTTTTAAAATCTTCTAAATCCTGTTTAGAGTTTGCGTTTAATACCATCTATTTAACCTATTGCCTTTTTTCGTTAACTATTATACAATATTTTTGTTAGATTTAGAATAGTTTTAAGCTAGAAGGTTAGGAAAAACATGAATTGTAAAAAATTATTAACTACATCAATGATTTTAACATCTTGCATTCTATGTGCCCCTCATGCGTTTGCTGCTCAACCTATTAAAGCACAAGTATCCAAAAGTTATACAGATATTAGCAGATTAATCGAATATAACAACTATGAAGATGCAGATGCACGTCTAAAAGAAATTTTATCTAAAAACCCTAATGATTTAGACGCAAAAGCATTACAGTTGATTTCTCAAGCTAAACAGTGGAAATTAGCTCCAACTCAAGCAGAATTGGACAGATTGATAAAACAATATCCTAATAACCCAACATTCCACTATGCTCAAGGGTTAGTTTACTTGATGAGAGAAACATCTTCAGACGTTGAATATATTAAAAATATTTCAAACTTGTCTAATGCAGCAATTCAAGAATTTGTAAAAGCTGTTGAATTAGACAGTTCTTATTACCAAGCATACAATGCAATGGGTGTTGCAACATTGAAACTTGGCAACAGAAAAGATGCACAAGATTTATTCAAAACAGCAATCAAAATCAACCCTCAATTTGCACCAGCATACGATAATTTGGGTAATATCGCAATGTTAGAAGGTGATTTGGATCAAGCTGAAAAATACTATTTACAATCAATCAAATACAATTCACATAACCCAACTTCTATGTACCACATGGGACAAGTTGAATCTAGACGTGGAGATTATACAAAAGCGTTGACATGGTTGAACCACTCATTACATATCAACCCTAATTCTTCTCCAGGATGGAACTTGCAAGGTGAGTTATATTTGAAACAAGGTAACCAACCTGCCGCAATCAATTCATTCAAAAAAGCAATTTATGTAAAACCTGAAAACTCTCGCCCATACATCAACCTAGCTGGTGTATATGAAAGAAGATCAGACCACGAATTTGCTATGGAAGAATTGAAAACTGCAATTATCTTAAATCCTAACTACAAAGAAGGTATTTACAGAGTTGCAAATATGTCATTAGAAACTAAAAAGTATCCACAAGCTCTTGAATATTATTCAAGACTTTTGGGAGATGCAACTTATAATAACAATGCAATTATAGGTCTTGCAAATACTTACTACGAAATGGCTAAAGATACAGCAGATAGTAACAAATTCACAACAAACAAAGATGTATATCTTGCTTATGATTATGTAAATGAAGCAATTCAAAGAACTCCAAACGATTTGAAACTTCACCTTGCAAAAATCAAACTTGGCAAACTTACACACCAAATGGAATATACTCAAGATAACCTTAATTACATCATACAATCAGCAAGCAACAGCTTGATGGATACAGTAATCAAAGGGGAAGCATATTTGTCACTTGGTCGTGAAAGAGATGCGGTTTATACATTTGAAAATGCAATCAACTTTGCAACAAGTGTTGATGACGAATTGTACTTAGCAGAAATTCTTGTTCAACACAAACAATTCAGAACTGCAAGAAAAGCACTTCAAAAAGCATTGATGTCTGATCCAGATAACAGAATTGCAGAAAACGGTATTCACTATATTGACTTATGCGAAATGAAATCAAACGAATTCTTTGAAATCGCACTTAGACAATACAAAGAAGGCAACTATGCTTCTACAATTGAATACTGTAACAGAGCAATCGACTTCTATCACAACGCTCCATCAATTGCTAAGTTGAAAGCTCAAGCATACGAAGCTGAAGGTAACTACGAAGGTGCTGTTAAATACTATACTCAATACTTAGCACTTGCTCCTAACGCTTCTGATAAAGCTGCAGTTGAACAAAGAATTCAAGTTTTCAGACAAAAAATGTAATGAAAAAATTTGATATAAGAAAAACATTTGAAACATTTATGAAAGAGCCTCTTAGTATTTTAACTGAGGGGCTGTTTCAAATCGTAAATATTCAAGCAAATGTTTTCAATCAAGAATCCTCTTTTCATATAGATTTTGTCAATAATAAAACGCAATTGACAGTAGTTAATAATGACAAAATGTGTAATCTATTCCAAACCGTTTTGTATAAAAAGAAATTACGAGAACAAAAAGAAAAGGCTGCCACAAAATGAAACCTTTTATGAACGCAAAATTTTTAATAAGCGCTGAAAAATTGAGCCAATGTCCAGATTATGAACTCCCAGAATTTCCTCTATTGGGTCGCTCAAATGTTGGGAAATCATCATTTATCAATGGACTAGCAAACAATAAAAAACTTGCAAAAACTTCCAATGTTCCAGGGAAAACCAGATTGATAAACTTCTTTAATTTTTCTGATGAATTTATGATAGCAGACCTTCCTGGGTATGGTTATGCAAAAGTTTCAATAGAAGCAAGAAATAAGTGGCAAAAATATTTAGAAGAATACTTGCTAAAACGTGAACAAATAAAATATTTAGTTCAACTTGTTGATGCAAGGCACGAAATCCAGAAAAATGACTTTCAAATGCGAGAATGGGTACTTGCTTATGACTTGCCAATTATAACAGTAGTAACCAAAGTTGATTGTATTTCAAAAAACAAAATTCAATCCGCTTTGTCGCACGTAAGAAAAGAATTTGGCGGAGAAATCTTCCCATTCAGCGCAGTTGATAGTAGATATAATGAAAAAATCCTAGACTTCTTCTGTAATTCTGATGTAAGCGATAAATAATAATGGTCTATAGGCTAATAAGTTGATAAGTCTATAAGTCGCTTAATATTCTATAATTTTTCTTAACCATAGGAGAGAACTGACTAAAAACAAATGTCATTCTGAGCAAAGCGAAGAATCCAGCTGATTTTTATAAACTCCATTTATACTAATTAAATAATAAATAATTGTTCACTTGTTCCTTCCCCTTGGGGGCACTAGCTGAACCGACGAAATGAAGTGAGTCGAGTGAAACTGCGTGCCGTATGGCGTTTAGCTTAACCCCTCATCTTAACCTTCAGCCATACGGCACGCAGTTTCACAAGATTTAACATCTTGATTAGTTCAACCCCTCACCCTACCCTCTCCCCAAGGAGAGGGTAAAAATTGTCGGTTCAGCTAGTGTCCCATTGGAGAGGGAAACAACTAAACAAATCCGTCATTCTGAGGGATAAGCCGAAAGAAGGAGAAGTAAAACTTTGCAAATTCACCCGAAGAATCTCCATCTAAACGCTACAGTTTGAGATACTTCGCTTCGCTCAGTATGACGTAACCAGTACAGTCATTCCGAACTTATCAATTTTTTTTAACATATAAAGCAATTTTTCTGAGCAAAAATACTTTATATATATGGGAAAATATTTGGAGGAAACATGGGAAGTTTAAATGTAGAATCATACAATCAAAATTTATTAGGTGGAGCGAATGAGTACTATCCTCTTTTCAAAAATACAAAAAGAAAAATATCTCCTTCACTTGGTCCACTTTGGACCCCACCAGAAGAAATGGAAGAATTTGAAAAAGGATTAAAAAAATATGCAACTCAACCACAAAAAAGCAATAAACCAGTTGATTTTGGTAAAAATCCAACACCAGAAGAAATATTAAAGCAAATTAAAGAATGGGACAAAAAATTTCAACAAGAACAACAAAAGAAATATTATTTAGGTTGCATACCAGTAACTAAAGAGTTTTATGAAAAAGCTATGAAAGACAAGCGATATTGGATTTTGTGTTAACCAAAAAATTATTAAATAATTAAACTTGATAATTATTATCATCTTTTTGTGCTATCATAATTTTAACAAAGGAGAAAAGTTATGTATAACACAAAAAAAATAGCTGATGATTTATTTTGGGTTGGAGCAAATGACAGAAGATTATCTGTATTTGAAGGAGTTTATCCTGTTCCAACTGGAGTTTCATATAACTCATATTTGTTAATGGATGAAAAAACTGTATTGCTTGATACAGCAGACAAATCTGTTACACATCAATTCATGGAAAATGTTGCGCACGTTTTAGGTGAAAGAAATCTTGATTACTTGGTAATCAACCACATGGAACCAGATCACTGCGCAGAAATTCCTTGTATTGTAAAAAAATATCCAAACGTTAAAATCGTATGTAATACAAAAATCAAAACAATGCTTGGTCAATTCTTTGATTTTGAATTACCAGAAGAACAATTAGTTCTTGTAAAAGAAGGCGATACACTAAACACTGGTAAACACAACTTGACATTTGTATTTGCACCAATGGTTCACTGGCCAGAAGTTATGGTTACTTATGATACAGTTGATAAAATCTTATTCTCTGCAGATGCATTCGGAAGTTTCGGAACAGTTGACGGAAATATTTTTGCTGATGAAGTTGACTTTGAACATAGATATATGGATGAAGCAAGAAGATATTATACAAATATCGTTGGTAAATATGGAGTACAAGTTCAAGCATTGTTGAAAAAAGCTTCTAACTTAGAAATCAAAATGATTTGCCCATTACACGGTTTTGTATGGAGAAAAGATTTTGACAAATTCATTGATAAATACGTAAAATGGTCAACTTATACACCAGAAATTCAATCTGTTCTAATTCCATACGCATCAGTTTATGGCGGAACTCAAAACGTAGTTGAAATTTTGGCATCAAAACTTGCTGACTTGGGTGTTAAAGATATTAAAATTGTAGATACATCAATCACAGATTCATCTTACGTTGTATCAGATGCTTTCAAATATTCACACATTGTATTTGCATCAACAACTTACAATAACGGAATATTTATTTCTATGGAAAATTTGTTGCATGATATTGTAGCCCACAACCTTCAAAACCGTAAGATTGCAATTATCGAAAATGGTTCTTGGGCTCCAACTTCTGGAAAATTAATGACAGATTTAGTTTCTCAATTGAAAAATACTGAAATCATTGGAAACAAATTAACATTAAAATCTACAATAAAAGAAAATCAAATGGAAGAAATTGAAAATCTTGCAAAGGCAATTGTAGAAACACTTAACAAGTAGAAAGGATAATAATTATGATGGATAAAAAACTTGAACAAGCATTCAATACACAAATCAATAAAGAATTATATTCAGAATACTTATACTTAACAATGAAAGCAGTATTTGCAGAACTTAAATTAACAGGTTTTGTAAACTGGATGGACGTACAGGTTCAAGAAGAAAGAGCTCACGCAATGGGTATGTATGATTACGTGACAACACGCAACAACCACCTTGAATTTGGCGCAATTGATAAACCAGAACTTAAAGGAACAACTCCTTTAGAAATTTTTGAACAAATTCTTGAACATGAAGAATACGTAACATCTTGTATAAATTCATTGATGGATGTAGCAGAAGAAGTTCGTGACAGAGCTGCTGTTTCATTCTTGGACTGGTATTTGAAAGAACAAGTTGAAGAAGAATCAAATGTTGGAACTGTATTAGCTAAATTAAGACTAATTGGCGACGACAGACAAGCTTTATTCAATCTTGATAAAGAATTAGCAACAAGAACATTTGTTGCTCCAGTTATTGGATAATTTTATATTATTCTGTAGAAAATTTTAACAGGATGCGAAATATCGCACCCTGTTTTTTATTAAATTATTATACATAACAATTTAATTTTTCGTTATTTTTATCCACAATATACTTTACAATAGGACCATCTAAAGTATTCGGGGAAATATCAAGAGGGTTTAAAGTATGGTATATAAAACCCATAGGATTTATAAATGGATGTGTTAAAATCGTTCTATTCATAATCTCTACATTTTCTTTTGGTGTTATAGTTGCAGCTCTATATCCAATTAGACCTGCAGCACCAACTCCAACAGCCGTTGTAACAGGATTAGCTTTCACAAAATTGGTCACTGCCTTCACAGTGTTACTACTAAAAATTTGACTAATACCCATAACAATTCCTTTCCATTAAAAATAACTTCCTTTGATAACTACTTTCTATACCTCTATAAAAAATTATTTTTAAAAGGAATTGCCCCGCCCCACCACATCATATCATATCATATCATATAGGGCATTATATCTGGCTTTGCGCCTATTTGAAATCCATATTTACATTTTGTTACAATTAAGAAAAAACTTAACGCAATCGTCATCCTGAGTAGAGCGAAGAATCTCTAACATAGGCGTACTGATAGAGATTCCGAAACGAGTTCGGAATGACTGTACGGGTTACGTCATACTGAGCGAAGCGAAGTATCTCTTGCTGATGCGTTAAGTTTGAGATTCTTCGGGTAAATTTGCAATGATATTTTATACATTCAACAGTTTACCCCTCAGAATGACATTAAAAACATAAAAAACTCAGTGCCTTAGTGCCATATATCTTAATGCCTTCTGTAAATAACATATAGACTTATCCACTTATTGACCTATAGACTTTTAACACCCTTTTCTCATCCAGTCAGAAAAAATATCCAAAGCTTTTTTCAATTGTTCAAAATTATTACCATAACCAATGCGCAAATAGCCATCAACCTCAAGTGTTTCTCCAGGTAAAATCATAACCCCTGTTTCTTCTTGCAATTTTGCGCACAATTCTCTTGATGGAATATCTAAATCATATCCAACAAAAGCTGTTGTGCCACCTTTAGGCTCAATAAGATGAACTAACGGCTCATTTTTTGCCCAATCCATCAAAATTTTCTTGCCAGTCAAAATCTTTTCAATATTGCGCTTAATAATTTTAGATTTATTTTCAATTGCAACACTCGCAAAACAATCATCTACAATTCCAACACTAATTGTATTGTATTCACGCTGATGATTTATTTCATCTATAATATTTTCATTTGCAACAACCCATCCCAAACGTAAACCAGCAAGAGAAAAAACTTTCGACATACTACCTGTTGAAACACCTTTTTCATAAATATCTACAATTGAACGAGAAAAAGGATTTCCAGAATGGTTAAGTCCACGATAAACCTCATCACACAAAATGTAAGCATTGGCTTGTTTTGCAATTTCTACAATCTGTTTCATCATCTCATCTGGAATAACTGCGCCTGTCGGGTTATTCGGGTTATTCATACAAATAATTTTTGTGTCATTTCCAACAATTTTTTCCAATTCGTCTAAATCTGGAAGCCAATTATTTTTTTCTTTCAAAAATACCGTATGAACATCACCCCCAAAGGATTTTGGGATTGAATAATGCTGTTGATAAGTTGGAATTATAGAAACAACCTTGTCTTTTGGCTCAATCAAACTAAGCATTACAAGCTGATTAGCCCCAATTGCGCCATGAGTAATCGTAACATTTTGAGGTTTTTGATTTTCAAACATGGTACAGATGGCATTTTTTAAACGTAAACTGCCATGAATATCACCATAATTCAACTTACGTTCAAAAAGTTCCATCAAAACTTTTTCTCTATCATAAACAAAATCTAACAACTCATTTATTGATAAAGACTCGACACAAGTGTCTGCCAAATCATAAACGGCATCTTCTTCGTATTTGTTAAACCACTCTTCTACTTTAAACTTATCTATTTGCATTTTATTACTCTTTTAAATCTGGAAATTTATTTCATGTTTTTGGAATAATCTATTCAAATAATCTTTGTTATCGGTTTGAAATTCCCAATCTGTAAAATCCATGTGCGCATTATAAGGAATTTTATCTGGATCAAATCTTTCGCCTTTTCTTGCAAGTCCTTTTAAATAGTTGCTAAAAACATTTGTTGCATAATAATTCAATGATGGAACTTCATTTTCAACTTTTCCAGAAACTCTATCTCCAAAGAATTGCGCTTGACGTCTTAAATCTTCAAACTCTTGACCTTTAGATTTTTTGACAAGTTTAAGAAGTTTCAAAATCTCATCAGTATTATCTGTTTTAACCTTAAAACCAAATTTAGCAAAGAATTGCATTGAATCTCTGAATGCAAAAACTTTAAAATGATTTAACTTGTTTGCATAAAAAGTCATCAATGCAGCAAGGTTTAAAGCCTGTCCAACCTCTTGTTGCTTAGGGTTAGCAATAAGTGCCTTGCCCTTCATTGATCTATTTTTCAAGTCAAAATCCAATTCAAATGTAGAATTTTTCCCTTCATGGTTTTTCGCAAAAATCGTATGACAACCATTTTGCTCATCCATAAATATTTCTAATGGCTTGCGGTTTTTATCCACAGCACGAAACTTTTCAAAAAATTTAATCCCGTCTTTTTGATAAAACTTAATCGGTTTATTTGTTAATAATTCAATACCCATGTTCTTATTAAAACAGAACATAAAATTTTTTGCATGCTATTTTTAAGAAATATTTATTTTTTATGCCGATTTTTTCAAATTTCGTAAATTATTAAAAATAAATCTGCACTTATTTTTGAATGACAACCCTTTATAAACTTTGTATATTGAGAATTTTCCTATCCCCAAATC
>CAVAPR010000009.1:60607-73213 GCA_963590665.1 Candidatus Methanomethylophilaceae archaeon | reverse complement strand
GTTGGAGAATAATGATTATTTCAAAAATAATTATAATATTTCTAAAAAATTAACCGCAAAAAATCCTAAAATTATAGCAAAAGATAAGAAAATAAATCGTTTGCAATTTGGTGAAACTATTCAAGAATTTAATTATATTGTTGATGATATTAAAAAATTAGTTGAGTCCGATTCTTGCCCAGTAAAAGATAAAGATGAAAAGGATTTATCTCAGATTGCAATTATTGCAAAGAAAAGAGCTGAACTCCAAACATTTTCTGAACTTTTGAAAGCGAAAAATATTCCATGTCAAATAGATGAGGGTAAGAGTATTTTTGCAATTCGTTCAACAATTTTGATTTATTTTTATCTAAAAGCAATGAATAATCATGTTTTATCTTCTGACAAATTATTCGGGCTTATGCTATCAGAACCGTTTAAACTTGATATTCAAGATTATAATAAAATTTTAGCAGAACAGCGATTGCTCAAAAATGACGGATTGAATGATTTTATCTCGTTGATGAGAACATTGAGCGGTTGGAAAAATCCCGAAATTATTTCAAAATTTTTAGAAACTTTTGAGGATTTGCAAGCTTACGCAACAACTAATACTTTGCGTAATACTGTAGTTGAAGTTGTTAATCGGACAGGAATTTTGGAATATTTTTATAAATGCCCGAAAAATAGAGTTGAAAATATTTCAGGGATTCGTAAGCTTATTACAGAAGCTGGGAATTATCAAAAAATTGATGATACAAGAGGGCTTTCTGATTTTGTAAGTTATCTAGATGATTGTTTAAAAAATGAAATTGATATTTGTTTAGACAAAGATAGTTCAGTTCAAAATGCAGTGCAGTTGATGACGTATCATGGCTCAAAAGGTCGTGAATTTGAGTATGTTTATCTGCCTAATTTGATTTCTTCAAGCTGGGAAAATTTTAGAATGCCTGGGGAATATAAACTTATTACCGATGAAGTTTATGATAAGGACACTGCGCAAATCAAAAAAGATTCAGAACTTTTGAAACTTTTATTTGTCGGAATTACAAGGGCAAAACACTCTTTGACATTATCGTTTGCGGATAATAACGACAATAAAGCCCAACAAATTACAAAATATTTGTCTGAATTTTCAAATTATGATTTCAATTCTCAACAGTTTGAATGTGAAGCGGATGATTTAACAAAAGAATTTGTGCGCAGTATTTCAACTGAAGTTTTTGATAATCGCAAGGCTTTTCAAAATGAAATTCAAGAGAGGGTTAAATCTGTAGTGCTTTCACCTTCTCGTTTGAATGATTATTTGACTTGTCCTAGAAAATTTTTCTATTTGAAAGTTTTAGGAATTGATGTCGAGGAAGCTGATTGGGATAATGCGAATTTCGGTTCTATAATTCACTCAATATTAGAAAGAGCGGTAAAAATTGCAAAAGAAAAAGGTGCATATCCAGATATAAAATTTGCGCTTGATGAATTTCATTCTGGCATGGATAATATGAGATTTAGTGAGCTTGCTAAAAAAGAAAAATTTGTCGAGCTTGGAGAAAAACTTTTGATGAATTATTATCCATATTTTTCTCAAATTCCAGCAACAAGAGTTGAAAATGTAGAGTTCAGTTTTTATGGTGTGAATGTTGGTGATGATTTGGTAACTGGTAAAATCGATAGAATTGAGAAAAATGCTGATGGAACTTATTCTTTGTTTGATTACAAAACAGGCAGACCATCAAGCGAAAAACAAATTTCTCCAGATGGGGATAAGAAAAATTATTATAACCAATTGTGTTTTTATAAATATGCCTACGAAAAATTGACAGGTAATAAAGTTTCTCAAGTCGGCATTATTTATGTTGAAGATCATGCCAAAAGTGTTTATAAAACTTTGACAACTTCTGATATGGAATACATTGAAAATCTGATAAAAGATACTTATGCAAATATAAAAGCGTTAAAATTCAATCCGATAAAAGAGGATAGGCAAGGTGTTTGCAAAAATTGTGTCTATAAACAACTTTGTAAATTGGATTTGATTTAAAATAGTAAATTAGCAAAAATATTTATGTCGGAGTTTTTTAACTTTCATAAGTAGATAGGAGAAAAATAAGTATGCAAATTCAAAATACAAATAACGTTCAATTCGGCGCAAAATACATCAGCCCTGCTACAATAAAAGTAAAGGCTGGAAAAAGATGGAAAGATGCTCAAGTTAATTTTATCAAATTTAATGTTTCAAAAAAAGAAGATGTGAAAGCTTTAAATGATGTTAATGCACTTTGGGGTGATAGAAATTTGTCTGGCTCAATTGTCGAAGAAGTAAAAAACTTAGGTAAAGGTACTCACGTTTACGGTGTAACAACTCAAACTTCTGGTTTTGATAATGTTGATTCAAGTAAAATTTTGGGTTTAGTTACAACAGATAAAATTGCAAAAGGTGTAAAAGAAGTAGGTGTTTATAGAATGGGTACAACTCCAAAATATGCCTATGCTCAAAATAAAAGAAACAGAGATGTAAAACATATTGCAACTGCAATGTATGAAGCAATCAAGAACTTAGCTAATAAAAAGGCAAAAGCTCCATTGGCTTTTAAAAATGTAGAACCAGAAGATTCAAAATTTTTGTCAAAATTAGGTGTTGATGCTTAGATTTAATTAGTTTTGTTATTGAGTTTTGGCGGTCGGCTTTGCAAAGCCGACCGCCTTTTTTTGATTTTGTGCAGGAGCATTGTGTTGAGTCCGCAAGGAAAAAGAGGCGGGTTAGTGCCTCTTTTGTGTACAGTTGTGGGTTGTAAAAAATAAGGTGTGGTTATGTGTTAAGCTTGCCTAACACTTTGAGTATAAAAAATGACTGTGTTTTTCTTTATCAGGAGAAGTTTTATTATTACGATACCCAATTCCTGCACGATAACCTGAAACAGCATAGAGTAAAGGAAGAGAAGGTTCTATCCATTTTAAACCTGATAATAAAGAAACCGTTGCAATATCGTCTGTGTGAAGTCCAAGGTCTAGAAGTTCTGGAGTTCGGGTTTCTTTTTGCGGATGTTTAGAAAGCAGTGGATTGATAAATTTGTTGCTGATATAGTTTGCAATCACGCTTCCTCCGACTACACCTGTCAGGATTATACCAGATACCATTCCGATACATCTTGCGGATTTTGAACGTATATTCATTTTTTCAAGGATTCCGAGTGCTGCCCCTGCACCGATATTGCACATGAAAATATTTGCAAGATATTGGTATAATCCCTCTTTAATTTTGTTTGAAACTTTGTTTTCCCAGTGTTTTTCTGTTGTTTTGTCGGCAATTATTCCTCCTGCAATACCTCCTGCAACAGGAACGGCTCCGAAAATTGATAACCAACCAATTTCTCTAAAAATGTCTTTTGATGTTATATTTTCTGGGTCTGGGATAAGTTTATTTAAGTTTTTTCTTGATAAATTTTTGTTCAAAATATCAACTTCTTTAATGCTAAGAATTTTATTTTTTGATTTTTGAAGAATTTTTGTTACATCTTGGGTTAGTGAATTATCACCAAGTAGTTCTGTAACTGTTTTTTCATTCTCTTTATATATTTGTTTAACTGTTTTTGACATTGGTCTTTTAGTTAAAAATGATGCAATTCTTGAAGCGTTTATTGCAGAAATTGTTGTTGCTGCAAGGATTATTCCAAGTTGAATACCTTTTTTCTTTCTGTTTTCTTTTGGAGTTTCGTGTACTTCTTTTGCAAGAAATGCTCCACTCGCGAGGGTCAATACCGCTGGCACTTGTTTATTTATTTTTGCAGTTAAAAGCGGTTGGTCTAGGTACTTACCAACGGATGAAATTTTTATCATTGGTTTGATTTTTCCTTTTTGTATAGCTCTAATATTTCGGTGTGTTTTTGGCAAAATTTGGTAAAATCTTGCATTTCATCTAAGATGTTTTGAGAAACAATGTGTTCAATTTTGCAAGCATTTTCACTTGCTTCTGATTTTTCTATTCCTAAAACTCTTTCAAAAAAGTGCTCTAGAGTGTGGTGTTTGTTATAAACTTTCATTGCTTCTTCTATACCTGTTTGAGTGATGGCAATGGCTTCGTAGCTGTTGTATTTGATTAAGTTTTTGGCTACGAGTTTTGCCAATGCTTCAGAAACAGATGCTCTTGAGATGTTTAATTTTCTTGCAAGTTCTGCACCTTTTAATGGTTCGTTATTTATGTGTGAGATGTAGATAGCTTCCAAGTAATCTTCAAGCCCAGAAGATAGGTTTTTAATTTCTTTTTGCATGATTTACCTTTCTTACGAAATTATTGTAAGGCATGCCTAACACTTTGTCAAGGGGAAAGATTAAAAATTTATTACTCAATCCAAATTGTTAATTTTTTGTTTATTTTTTTAAGATTTCAAAAAATAGATGTTATAACAATAATATGAGTTGGGTGGAATGAAATATTTCCATGCTCTTAAAAAGAAAATAATTAAGAAAAGGAGATAAATAATTATGGCAAAGACAATTGGTATTGACTTGGGTACTACAAACTCAGTTGTAGCAGTCATGGAAGGTGGTAAACCTACCGTTATAGCTAACGCAGAAGGATCTCGTACAACTCCTTCAATCGTTGCATTTTCTAAATCAGGTGAAAGATTAGTTGGTCAATTGGCAAAACGTCAAGCAATCGTTAACCCTGACAGAACTATCGCTTCTATCAAAAGACACATGGGCGATAATTACAAAGTAAATATTGATGGAAAAGATTATACTCCTCAAGAAATTTCATCTATGATTTTGAGAAAATTGGCTGATGATGCTTCTAAATACTTAGGAGAAAAAGTTACATCTGCTGTAATCACTGTTCCAGCATATTTCAACGATGCTCAAAGACAAGCTACTAAAGATGCTGGTAAAATCGCTGGTTTGGATGTACTTCGTATCGTAAACGAACCAACTGCAGCAGCTTTGGCTTATGGTTTGGAAAAAGATAAAGCTGAAAAAGTTTTGGTATTTGACTTAGGTGGTGGTACATTTGATGTTTCTGTTCTAGAAATTGGTGATGGTGTACACGAAGTATTATCAACATCTGGTGATACTCACTTAGGTGGTGATGATTTCGACCAAAAAGTTATGGATTGGATTTGTGAAGAATTTAAAAAACAAGAAGGTATTGACCTTAAAGGTGACAAACAAGCTATGCAACGTGTTAAAGAAGCTGCTGAAAAAGCTAAATGTGAATTGTCATCAGTATTTGAAACAAATATCAATTTGCCATTCATCACAGCTGATGCAAATGGTCCAAAACACTTAGACTTGAACTTAACAAGAGCTAAATTTGAAGATTTATGCTTCGATTTACTTGAAAGATGTAAAAAACCAGTTGAACAAGCTTTACAAGATGCTGGAATTTCTAAAAATGAAATCAACGAAGTTGTATTAGTTGGTGGTTCTTCAAGAATCCCTGCTGTTCAAAAATTGGTTAAAGATTACACAGGAAAAGAACCAAACCAATCAGTTAACCCAGATGAAGTAGTTGCAGTTGGTGCTGCAATCCAAGCTGGTGTATTGGCTGGTGAAGTTAAAGACATCGTTCTTCTTGATGTAACTCCATTGACATTGGGTATCGAAACATTGGGTGGAGTTATGACTCCATTAGTTCCAAGAAACACTACTATCCCTGTTTCTAAATCTCAAGTATTCTCAACTGCTGAAAATAATCAAACAGCTGTTGATATTCAAGTTCTTCAAGGTGAAAGACCAATGGCTAGAGATAACAAATCTTTAGGTATGTTTAGACTTGAAGGTATTGCTCCTGCAATGCGTGGTATTCCTCAAATCGAAGTTACATTTGATATTGATGCTAACGGTATTGTAAACGTTTCTGCTAAGGATAAAGCAACTGGTAAGGAACAAAAAATTACAATTACTAATTCTTCTAACTTGTCTGAACAAGATATTGATAAGATGGTTAAAGAAGCTGAAGCAAATGCTGCTGAAGATAAGAAGAAAAAAGAAGAAGCTGAAATTAAAAATAATGCAGCAAGTTTAATCGGTTCAGCTGACAGAGTTATGAAAGACTTTGAAGGTAAAATTGATGCTGCTGATAAGACTAAATTGGAAGAACAAAAAGCTGCATTACAAAAAGCTATTGATGAAAACAAACCAACTGACGAATTGAAAAAATTGTCAGAAGAATTGCAACAAACAATGTTTGGTATTTCACAAAAAGCTTATGAAGCTGCTCAAAAAGATGGTGCAAATGCTCAAAGTGCAAACTCTGAAAATGCTTCATCAAATGATTCTTCAAATAACAACAACGATGACGATGTTATCGATGCTGAATATACAAAAGAATAATCTTTTAGTTTCAAGCATAAGTATTGAGAAAGCGGGTGGATTTATCCTCCCGCTTTTTTGTATGTTTTTACAACTTTGTCATGCTGAGCGAAGCGAAGTATTTCAATAAAAATTTCCCTCGCCCTGGGGGAGAGGGTTAGGGTGAGGGGTTAAACTGAACGCATAGGCTAGAGATTCTTCGGGTAAATTTGTTGTGATTTTTACAATTTCAATTGCTTTTACCTCAGAATGACGTGTACATTTGATGATTTGCAAAGTTTGTCATACTGAGCGAGGCGAAGTATCTCAATAACATTTCCCTCGCCCTGGGGGAGAGGGTTAGGGTGAGGGGTTAAGCTGAACGCATAGGATAGAGATTCTTTGGGTAAATTTGTTGTGATTTTTACAATTTCAATTGCTCTTCCCTCAGAATGACGTGTACATTTGATGATTTACAAATTTTGTCATACTGAGCGAAGCGAAGTATCTCTAACCGTGCAGATTTATAATCTGTTAATAAACAAATTGAAACAGTGTTAGTGTTATTAGCACCCATAGCCAAATTCGTTGAATAGTTTCCAGCGATTTGCTTCCATGTCTTCTTGGGCTTTCTTTTCATATTCTAGAACTTTTTCCCGTAGTTCTTTATCTTCCTTTGGGAACAATATGAAAATCTTACTCAAATCAAATAAGCAAAAATCAATTTCTGGCATTTTTAATCTCCTCTTATAACTTCACATTTATATAAAAACATTTTGAAACTCAAAATTTCACAAAACCTTCAAATATAAAGTTATGTAAACTTGAACTTCTACTAAAAAAATCCCTCGTCGTTTTTGACGAGGGATGAATTTATTATATTAAAAGGGGATTTTAAGCGGCATATTCGATGTTATCGCCTTTGTGAATGATTACAGTGTAACCATCAGCTTCGTATTCTAATTTGTTCAATTTTAACAATTCTTTAGTATAGTTCATAATTTCTTTGTCTGTCGGTTTTTTGCCGTTTACTTCTTGTAATCTGCGTTTTGCTATGTTCCAAACATTGTCACCTTTTTTAACTGTGTAATTCTTTGGCAATGCTCTATTCTTGTCTTCGGCTTTGTCTGACTTATCAGATTTGTCTGATTTATCTGTCTTATCTGCTTTAGTGTCATCTCCAGAAACTGGTGCTGGAGCTACTTTTGCTGGGTCTTTTTTGTCAACTGGTTTATTAGCCTTATCATCTGCTTTTTCTTCTCCTTTTGCTGGTTGAGTTGGAGAATCAGAACCTACTGGTGCTGGAGTTGTGCCTCCATCTGAACCTTTTGCTGGTTCTGTAGTTTTATCAGCTGGTGTAGCTGGAGTATCTTTTTGCTCTTTTACAGGAGTATCAGCTTGAGTCTTTTTGTCGTCGTCGCCTCCGCCAAATAGTTTTTTAGCTCCGTAAATAAGTCCGCCAATAACTAATAGCGCAGCTCCAATTTTACCGCCTTTTTTCAAGTATTTTGAGATTTTAGAACCTGATTTTGCTGTAGATTCTAGTGCTTTGCCTGTTTCTTCAGCAGCAGCTGGAGTTACTTTGTTTGCAGCCGCCTTATTCTTTTCTATTGTTTCAATTAATTCTTTTTCATTTACATTTGCAGTAGATCCTGGGCTCATACGTTCAGCATTTTTCAATTCTTTATGAACTTTTTTCTCATTTGCGTTTGGATTTGTCTTAGCGTTATGTTCAGCTTTTGCAATTTTAGCTTTTGCTGCACTTTCTGACATCATTTTGCCTTTTGCTTCTGAGCCTTGTTGTTCTTTCAAGATTTGAGATGCTGATTTGTATGTTTTCTTTCTGCTTTTGCTTCCTTTTACTGGTTTTGCATCTGGATTTGGTGCTGATTGTTGAATATCATATTCTGGAAGTCCAGCTTTTACACGTCTTTCTTTTTCAAATTCAATTGCCATACCTCTTTTGTATTCTGTTTTGGCTTGTTGTTTTTTGTCCCAAATACTTTTTCTTTCTTGATTTGCTTTTTTAACTTGTTGTTTTTCTGCTTCTGTTGCTGTTCCATTAGCAATTCTTTCAGCCATAAGTACGCCTGATAAAGGTTTTGTCATCTTAAAATCCTCCAATTTTCCTTTTTATTTTTTGTATTATCCCCTATGCTTTAATAAAGTATTTTTGAAATATTGAATTGCCCTTGCGTATATTCGTTGTATATACTAATTTAACATTTGTTTACAAATGTCTTAAAATCTCAACCAAACAGAGTATGTAAAATATGGCTGAAATGGCTATACTGATTAAGGTAGGAAGAGGGTAATCTATGTTAGCACAGACTGTTAGAAAAAATATTACAACTAAGAAAAATATGGATATAAGAACAAAAGCTACAAGATTTAGCGATTTGTTCCAAGCTCGTTCAAAGGCAGAAGAGGTATCATTTGACGAGTTATTAGATAATAAAATTTCTGCTTATGTAAAACAAGAAGAGGTTGAAGCACCTGTTGTTGTAGAGCAAGATATTGATGTTGAAGCTGTTCCAACAGTTGATGAATACGAAATTGTTGAAAATCCAGATGAAACAGTTGTAACTTTCCCAATCGTGGGAGTTGAACTTACTGAAAAACTTCCATTCTTCAAGTCAATTACTTGTAAATTAGCAAGTATTTACGGCTAATATAGTGTTTTTATAAAATTGTTAAGGTATGATGAGGATTGAATTATCAATCCTCATTTCGATTTTTATGGTAGAATTTTCCAATATAATTAACGAGGAAGAGAAATTGGAAAAGATATTAAAATTCAAGTTTTTTGATAATTTTAAGGGTGATGTTTTTGGTGCGATTATTGCATCAATTATAGCGTTCCCACAGGCATTGGCATTTGGTGTAGCTTCTGGCATGGGGGCTTCGGCTGGTATTTGGGGCGCAATAATATTATCATTGTTTGCTGGTGTTTTAGGTTGTAATTTACCATTTGTTTCTGGGCCAACTGGTCCTGTGGCAATTATTACGGCAACAGTTGTTGCTTTGTGTGGAGGAAATGTTACATCTATTGTTTCAATTCTACTTTTGGCTTCTGTTTTTCAGATGATAATTTCTGTTACTCCTGTTCCGAGAATGATTAAATATGTGCCTTATCCAGTGATTTCTGGGTTTTTGACAGGAATTGGATTAATTATTATAATTTTACAGATTGCTCCTCTTGTTGGCGGGGTTGCTCAATCTTCAACAATAAAAGCATTAATGGCATATCCTACGGTGTTTTCGCATGTAAATTTCCATGCATTGGTTTTAGGTTTGGGAACTCTGGGGATATTGTTTTTTACTCCGAAAGTTATTACTAAATTTGTTCCTGCACAATTGTTGGCGCTTGTTGTGATGACAGGAATTTCTTACTTTTTAGGTTTTAATGTAGAAAAAATTTCGGCATTAAGTTTTTCTTTACCGCATTTATATATGCCAGATTTTTCAATTGAAATGTTGACGAAAAATATTCCTATTGCTTTGACTTTGGCATTCATTGCAACAAGTGAAAGCTTGTTAACTGGAATAATTATGGATTCCTTGACAAAAGTTAAGCATAATTCAAAAAGGCTTGTTATGGCTCAAGGGTTTGGGAATTTGTTCTGTGCTATGACGGGTTCTATGATGGGTTCTGCTGCGACAATGAGAAGTGTTGCGGCGGTGAAAATTGGTGGGAAAACTAGATTTTGTGCAATTTTATCTGCGCTAATTTTGTGTGGTGTTTTGTTCAAGTTAACAGGTTTTATTTCTCAAATTCCGATTAGCGTTCTTGCTGCAATTTTGATAAAAATTGGTTATGATATTTTAGATTTGAAAGTTTTAAAAGTGTTGAAATATGCTCCAAAAGATGATTTGTATGTATTGATTTCTGTTCTTTTATTGACAGTATTTTACAATTTGATTTTTGCATTGGGTATCGGAGTTATTTTAGCCTCTTTACTTTATGCAAAAAGAATTGCTGATGATACGAATATAAAAGTTACTCATTACAATCATCTTGATTACACTCCGTATGAAGAAAAAATTGAAAAAGAATCTCACTATAAAATAAGAATTTTACACATAGACGGACAGTTTTTCTTTGGTTCAATTACGCAAATTGTTTCACATTTTGACGAAATGTTAGAAACAAAATATATTATCTTGAATTACAGCTCTAATACAGAACTTGATATGTCTGCAATTTTTGCGCTTGAAGATATTATTGTTAGGCTAAATGCTCAAAAGATTAAACTAATTCTTGTTATTCCTAATGAGAAAGTTTATTCCCAAGTTCAAGCATTGGAAGTTGTTTCACAGATAGGAAAAGACTCTGTGCTTATGAGTGAAAATGAAGCAATCGAAATTGCGACAAAAAATATTCATTTGGATATTGAAGATTTGAAATGATAATTGTATAGTTTTTATGTGATAAAATATAAGAAAAAGGAGATATGGTATGTTTCAAGTTTATACTGCAAAAGACAAATCAGAAATGTCAAAGAATTTAGTTGGCGAATTTAAAGATTACGATGATGCTATGGATTGCGCAGAAAAAGCAATCGAAGGAAAAGAAGGATTGAGATACATCGTAGAAGAAACTAACGGCTGTGTAAATAGTTATGGTGAATTGATTCCAACAGTTGTTGCTGAAAGTGATTAGATTTTTGATATAAAGTATAAAAAATCTCTAGTTCCTCTCCAAGGGAGAGGTTAGGAGAGGGTTTGATAATAAAAGTCGGCTCATGTTTAGCCGACCTTTAAAGCGCAAAACTTATCCCTTCATTCTTTCTAGAAGTTTGGTGTATTTTTTATAATCTCTACCCCATTCTTTTAGACAATCTATTACGGGGCGCAAGCTGTAACCAACATCTGTTAGTGTATATTCTACTTTGGGTGGAATTTGTGGGTAAACTTTTCTTTCGATTAGCCCATCTTCTTCAAGCTCTCGAAGTTTGCTAGTCAAAACTTTTTGAGTAATTCCAGATACGGATTTTTTTAGTTCGCCAAAGCGTTTTGTTCCTGTAAGTAAATCTCTTATTATTAAAATTTTCCATTTGCAGCCTGTCATCTGCAGTGTGGCTTCAATTGGACACTTTGGTAAGCTCTTTTTCTCCATCTATCCCTCGTTAGTATCTTTTAGTTACTATAATCTAAATTTATACTAACATATATTTTACACGATGGCAATATATGTTAAATCTATAAAAGTTTTAAAAGTTCATCTGGGGTGAATTTGTAACCTTTGACTTCGGCATAATCTGTTGGAAGTATGAATACAATGTAGTTATCTTCCGCTTTTTTGTCTGTTAGCATTGCTTTAACCATTTTGTGTTTATCAAATTTTGGAATTGACTTGAAATTGAATTTTTTTATTAAATCTTCGCATAAAAATTTATAATTTTTATCAATTAATCCTTGTTTGAAAGAAAAATCTAGTGCAAGTTTCACCCCTTCTGCTACGCATTCTCCATGGGTAAATTTTTTGTATTTTGTGATGTTTTCGATTGAGTGACCGAATGTGTGTCCGAGGTTCAAAATTTTTCTTAATCCGCCTTCTTTTTCATCTGCTTTAACTACTGCAATTTTTAGAGAAATGCAGATTTTGATTAGTTCTTGCAAGGTTAAAATATCTTTTGCAAGGATTTTTTCGCTATGCTCATTTAGAAAATTTATCAAGTTTGGGGATTCTTCAATCGGGCATGTTTTTTCTATCAATCCATATTTTACAACTTCACCAAGTCCACTTTTGAATTGTCTTTCATCAAGAGTTTTTAAAAAGTTCACATTGATAAATACTGCGTTGGGTTGGTAGAATGTTCCGACTAAATTTTTACCATATTGTGTATTTACTGCTGTTTTCCCGCCAACAGAACTATCTGTTGCGGCAAGTAATGTTGTCGGAACTTGGATAAATTTTATTCCTCGCATGTATGTAGAAGCTGAAAACCCCGCTAAATCTCCAATTACACCTCCGCCAATTGCAATAATTGCATCTTTTCTTGTTAATTTTTTTGAAAGTGCAAAATCTAAAATTTTTGTGTAATTTTTGAAATTCTTTTCAGTTTCTCCATCTTTCAAAATTAGAGTTTTCTCTTTTGGGAAATTCAAAATTTTAGAATATAATTTGTAAACTTTGTGGCTGAAAATTACGACATAATTGGTATCTCCAATCTCGTGCAAAATTTTATCTTTTAAATTTTCAAGATTTTCATTAGAAATATAAATAGGATAATAAGTATCTTTTTCTATAATATTTACGTCTAATTTTTCCATTCCAAAGCTCCTAAAATTTCCTCTGCAATTTTAGATGGAGTTTTTCCATCTGTCAATATTTTGTGA
>CAVAPR010000009.1:12512-60588 GCA_963590665.1 Candidatus Methanomethylophilaceae archaeon | reverse complement strand
CTTTTCTTTTGTTGGTTATTTCTGTGATTTTTTCGATTGTCATATTATTTTTTAATAGTGGGCGGCTATTGGTTTGTTGGATTCTTTTTAGGATTTCAACGGGTGTTGTTTCTAGATAAATTACAACAGAATTATTTAATAAAAGTTCTCGTGTTTGAGGGTTTTCAAAAGCTCCTCCACCAAGTGATAAGATTTGTTCTGTTGAAGAATTTAGAAGTTCTTTTATTGTTTGTGCTTCAAGGGTGCGAAAATATTGTTCACCCTTATTTTTGAAAATATTAGAAATTGTTGATTCTTCATTTTGTTCAATCAGTTCATCAATATCAATAGAAGAAATTCCCGTTTTTTCTGATAAAATTTTTCCGAGAGTGGTTTTCCCAGAACCCATCATTCCAATAATTACAATTTTTTTCATAAAATTATTTTAGCGTAAAAAATAAAAAAGCTTAATCTTTTTGACTTGTTTATTTTGTGCGGTATTATATTTTAAAAAGAGGATATTTTTAATATGTATAAAAAGATAATTGCAATGTTAATGCTTGTTATGCTTGTTTGTTGCGGATGTGGCAAACAAGTTGATGAAGTTTCTTCAACAACTGATTTTGATAATGTTATGAAACGTGATGTTTTACTTGTAGGGGTAAAAACAGATACTTATCCGTTTGGTTA
Source organism: Candidatus Methanomethylophilaceae archaeon (assembly GCA_963590665.1). Lineage (GTDB taxonomy): Bacteria > Cyanobacteriota > Vampirovibrionia > Gastranaerophilales > Gastranaerophilaceae > Zag111. The sequence continues at coordinate 59,919 of CAVAPR010000009.1, read as the reverse complement.
TTATGACAAAAAGGGAAGCTTTTCTGGATATGATGCGGCATTATCACGAATTATTGCAAGAGGTCTTTTAGGAAGTGATAAAAAAGTTAAATTTATTCCAGTTACGGCATCTGATAGAATGATGAAATTGTATTCTGGAGATGTAGATATGATTGTTGCAACAATGTCTGTAACTCCTAAACGTCAAGAAATTTTGGATTTTTCAGTTCCATATTATACTGCTGGGCAAGCTGTTCTTGTTAGAAAGGGTTCAAGTGTAAAATCTTTGCGTGACTTGAATGGTAAGAAGGCGATTATTGTTTTTGGTTCAACAAGTGAACGAAGTTTGCGTTCTGCTGTTCCAAATGTTGGAATAAGAGGTTATAAAACTTATCCAGAAGCTTATAAGGCATTGAAAGCTGGAAAAGCAGATGCGATTGTTTCTGATGATACTATTTTGCTAGGATTGGCATTGAAAGATAGTAGTGTGGAATTATTGCCAAAACGTTATTCAAAAGAACCTTATGCCGTGGCATTTAGAAAAGGTAAAGAATCAAAAGAGTTAATCAGAGCTGTAAATAATATTATTGAAATTGAAACACATAACGGAAATTTACGTAAAGTACAAGAAACTTATGGTATAAAATAAAGGAGGCTAAATGGTGAAATTCAATTATAGCTTGAAAAACGGGGGGGGGTAACCTCTTAAAGGCTTTAATAACCGATATTTTAGCGGATGGTAACCGCTTGTTCCATTGTGGAGATTTGAAGTTAAGGAATAATAATAATTTATTCCCTCTCCTTGAGGAGAGGGATAGGGTGAGGTGTTTAGCTGAACGCAAAAAGATAGAGATTCTTCGTTCAAGTTCTACTGATTTGTTGCAATCCAACAGATTATCACTCAGAATGACGGGTTCGTTTGATAATTTTAGCAATTTACGTCATCCTGAGCGAAGCGAAGGATCTGAAGCTAATGGTGTTGGGATAAACCCCTCACCTCAATCCTCTCCCCAAGGAGAGGAAGAGTTTTTGACTCAACCCATTTCAGCATCTCTAGCTGGGGCGTTTGGACAGAGATTCCGAAACAAGTTCGGAATGACAATTAATCACAACAAACTACATCATCCTAAACAAAGCGAAAAATTTCATTGTGACATAATGCAAAAATCTGCATTCACTCTTGCAGAAGTCTTAATAACTCTTGGCATAATTGGTGTTGTTGCTGCAATGACAATTCCAACTCTTATTGCAAATACTAGAAGCCATCAATATCGTTCTTCATTTAAAAAAGCTGTTGCAACATTAAGTCAAGCTGCAAAAATGTCACAAGCACAATATGGTTTTGATTATGCAACTATAAGTGAGCGATGTGGAGCTAATGCAGGTGCAGAAAATCCAGAAGATGTTCAAACTGTTTGTGCATTATTAAATGGAACATTAACGGGAGCAACTTTTTACGAAAACCCTGCAAGTTTAAAATTGAAAAATGGGGATAATTATTCTATTGTTAGAGGTCCAGGGATGGCATCACTTGGAGGCGTTACAGTTGATGATTTTAGAGCTTATTCTCTGTCTGATGGTACATTAGTTCTTGTGTACAAAACATTTGGCGATTTCCCTTGCACTTTAGAGATAGGGCAAAGCATAGGGGATGCTTATAGTAATAGTGTAAATATGCGACGTTGTGTAGGTTTGATTGATGTGAATGGAATATCTCCTCCAAACAAAGAAGTTAGTTGCTCATCTGGTTCAGATTCGTTATCTCAAAATACCTGTATAGTGAAAAACGACCCAAAACATTTAACGGATGTTTATCCAATAAGATTTCATGACCAGACCGTAGAACCCGCATCAGCCGCTGCTAGATATGTATTGAGAAACTAGAGTTTAAAATACATTTTCACAAATTCGATTTCCTGCTCTTTTGTAAGGGCAGGATTTTTTAATTTTTCTCTTAAAATATAATCAAAACACTTTTGATATTCTGGCGATGGATTTATTCCTAAATCTCCTAAATCTTTTCCCGTAATTTGGATTTTTATATCTCTCAAGTTTTCAAGATACTTTTGGGTTGCTGGCATGTTGTGGTAGGAATACATTATGATTGATTCAATATTTAAGCCTTCAAAATTTTTGAATATTTCATAATCCGTTTTGAAATCCAAGGTTTGAAGTTTTTGATAATCTTCCACAATCTTTTTCTCTTGTTTTGAAAGTGGCAGAGTTGAAATATCTGGTAACAAGCCCACATAAATTATCCATACATTTTGTGGTTTATATGTATTTACGAGATTTTCGATTGTTTTAATTTTTGAAAAATCAAAATCTAGATGTTTGTTGTTTGGTGAAATTAGTTTGTAAATTTCTTGAGCTATAAATTTTTCGAAAGCTAAGGATGAATTTAGGTCAAAGGTTTCAATTAGTTCTTTTTTTAGTCTTTTGTATGACATGTCGTAATTGATGTTATTTAGATACTCATCTTGAAGTTGTTTTGTGTGCTCTTCTAGTTCAAATCCGAAGCGTACAGAAAATTTTAACCCTCTTATAATTCTTGTTGGGTCATCAATAAAACTTTGGTCGTGTAGGACTCTTAATTTTTTATTTTTTATATCTTCAAGTCCATTTGTGTAGTCAATGATTTCGCCTGTTAGGGTGTTTTCAGCCATTGCGTTGATTGTGAAATCTCGTCTTAGAACATCTTCTTTTAATGGGCATCCAATATCTTTAACTACAGGCAGATGACCTTTTTGAGGATAAGTTTCTCCTCTTGTTGAAGCTATATCAATTTCTTCTCCATCAAGTTGAATTTTTACTGTGCCAAATGGTTCATTTATTTGTAGAATTTTGGCATTGGGAATTGTTTTAGAAAATTCAATTGCATTTCCTTGATAAGTTATATCTATATCGAAATTTTCTTTCCCCAGAATTTTATCTCGGACAACTCCGCCAATATAAAATAAATTTTTATCATGTAAATTGATGATGTTCATTCTTCCATTTTAGCGTAAAATGGAGTAAAATAGAATAAATATAAGTTTTTTTAAGAAGGGACTCTATGTTACAGGAAGCTACAAAGGCACTTAATTCGGCATTTAATAATAGTTTTATCAAAAAATTGAGCCAATATCTTCACGATTGCGTGAGAGAAGAGGTTAAAAGTTCTACTTTCAGAAATTTGAAAGGTGATAAGGATAACAAGTGGATTTTCTTAAAAGACCAAGAAACGTTGTTGACTGAAGGTTTGGAGTATTTAAAGCTTGATGGCTCAAATCCAAATTTGACAGAATTGATGATTCAAAGTGATTTGAGTACAAAAGATAAGTATTTGATTTATGGTTATATGTTTCTTGTTGGGAGAAATGGGAAATCTCGCAAGCGCAATGAATTTCTTACTCCGCTTTTATATGTTCCATGCAAATTGGAACGTAATGGTGTAAATATAAATTGTGTTAGACAAGATGATGTTTTATCTCTTAATACGGGGGCATTAGCTGCATTACTCAAAAAAGGTGATGACGATGATGAAGTAGATTTGTTTTTGGAAGGTATTTTGGATGTTGTTCCAGATTTGCCAATTACAAAAGAAAAAATGGATATATTCTTAACTACTTTGAAATCTCTTATCCCTGATGTGGAAATTGTTGAAGATTCTTCTGAAAACGCTGATGAAGATAATATTGAAAAAGACGAAACTCCTCAAAAAGACTTGTCAGATGTGAAAATTACTGGTGAAAACATGGATGAAATCATTGAGGATGAAATCCAAGAACAAAAGTCTAAGCCAGTTGGCGAAATTAAAAAATTATGTGTAACTTATCAAAGTGCAATAATTTTGACTAAACGCCCTGCCGTTACTGCTGGGGTGTTGCACGAATTGATGCAAATTGCCGAAAAGCCAAGCGGTGTTTATAGAGAAACAACTTTGAGTGTAATCAATGATGAATATACCCAAAGTGGTGATAAAATTATTCTTAATGACAAACAAGAAGATTTTTATCCAATTACTCCTCTTGCATTAAGTGATTCTCAAGAAAAAGTTGTAAGAAATATTGAAAACAGTAAATTCATTGCTGTTCAAGGTCCTCCAGGAACAGGTAAATCTCAAACTATTGTAAACCTTGTTGCTCATCTGATTGCAAATGGAAAAACTGTTCTTGTCGCTTCTCGTATGGATAAGGCTGTTGATGTTGTTGCTGATAGATTGAACGATTTAGGAGCTCCTTATTTGGCTCTTCGTGCAGGTAGGATGAATTACCAAAAGCAATTGAGTTTGCAGTTGCAAGATTTGTTGGCTGGAAAAGTGGAACTCGATGATGATGTTGATGATTTTATTTTTGCTGATACAAAAGATATGAAACAACATCTTGATTGCATGAGAGAAACTGAAAGCAAATGTGAAAAAATTATCAAACTTGAACGAGCTTGGCATGATTTGAAATTTGAAATTAAGCAGCAGTCTGCAAATGTTGGAGAATTGCAATATATCAAACGAGGCTTGAAAAAGGCTGAAATAGATTCAATCAATGATATTATTAAAACATTGTCTGATAATATGGAAAAATCTGGACTATTTGCAACTTTTGCTAATATGTCGAGCCTAAGACAATTGAAAAAAATCCTTGATATAAAAGATTTTGAGGTTGAACCAGAAAATTTGGATAGACTTCGTGTTGAACTTGATTTCATTACTCAAAAATGGAAATTGCGCAAGATTGAAGCTGATATTCAAAAAACAGGTAATCTTCACGTTATGATGGAACAAATTCGTCAAATGAAGCGCAAACAAAAGACTTTGGCGATAAATATTTTGAAAAGTACAAGAAGAGAATCTATCAAGGCTTTGTTACGTGATGAAAAGAAGCGCAGAAGAATTAAAGTTCACGCAATGTCTTTGGTTGAGAGAAGAAAAAATCTTCAAAGTAGAATTTTGGAAGAAGAAGATTTTAAACCTTTGTTAGAAGCTTTTCCTTGCTGGTGTGTAACTACTTATGCGGTGTCAGATTCACTTCCCCTAAAACCTGGCATGTTTGATGTTGCGATTATTGATGAAGCTTCTCAATGTGATATTGCAAGTTGTTTCCCTATAATGTACAGAGCAAAGAAAACTGTTGTTGTTGGTGATGACAAACAGCTTCCTCACTTATCATTCTTAGAAAAAGCAAAAGAACAATCTTTCTTGAGTCAATATGGTATCCCAGATAAATACCAATTGATGTGGAGATTTAGAACTAATTCAATGTTTGATTTGGCGGATTATTATTCAATGAATTCTGTCATGTTAGATGAACATTTTAGAAGTTTACCGCCTATTATTAATTTTTCTAACCACGAATTTTATTCAGATAGAATCCGTGTAATGCGAAAAGATAAAGATGATGAATTGGCTCTTGAAATGATTAATGTGCCAGATGGAAAAGTTGATATGGATGCAACTCGAAACCTTCCAGAAATTGAAGCATTAGTTAAAACATTGCACGAAATTATTATTGAAGATGAACGTAAAAATCCTGATAAACCTGTAACTATTGGTATTATATCTCCTTTCAGAGCGCAGGTTGAGCAGTTGAAAATATCAGTTCCAAAAGTTCTGTCTGATTATATGATTAAGAAACACCAGATTGAAATCGGTACAGCGCATACATTCCAAGGTGACGAAAGAGATATTATCCTTATGTCTTGGTCTTTTGCAAATAATTCATATCCACAAAGTATAACTTTCTTGCAAAAACCAAACTTGTTCAATGTTGCAATTACAAGAGCGAAAAACAAATGTATAAATTTTGTTTCTCACGATATAGAAACAATGCCAGATGGACATTTCAGAAATTATGTTTCATTCATCAAACAATATCAAGAACGTAAATCTGCATTAATTAATAATGAAATAGATGAAAATATTTATAAAAATAAATTAGAACGAGAAATTGCAACTGAAATAAGAAAACTCGAACATAAAGTTACTGCTGGTGTAGATATTGCAGGCTTGAGTGCAGATTTAGTCGTAGATGATAGTTTTGTAATTGAGGTGGATGGTTTGGAAGATAATCCAAAAGCTCATATCTCAAATATGAAAAAACAAGCAATTTTAGAACGTTGCGGATTTAAAGTAAAACGTATAACTTATAGAGAATGGCAATATTCTGCAAAAGCTTGTTTAGATAGAGTACTTGCAACAGAATAAAATAAAAGGACTGTTTAAAAGCAGTCCTTTTTTAATAATTATACCTCTTTGTATTTTTTCTGACCTTTTTTGACTTGCGGTTTTCCTGCTCGTCTAGTGTATTCTTTTATAATATCCTCTCCACCAGAATAGTATAAAATTTCTTCCATTATCCCTTGGATTTGTTTTTCATTATTTTTTGGAATGTATTGTGGTGAAAGGGTTAGAGATATTATTTGTGGTTGAATATTTTTATTCCGAATAGTTGTAATCATTTTATTGTAAGCTTGCTTAACTTCTTCGGGTTTAAGATTGTGTGACCAATCTTCGGATGTGTCAAATCCAGAATTGCTTAGATAATCCATATCTATACTTAAGATAACGTTTTTGTTTTTGAAATTTGGTAAAGTTTCTTCTGTACAGGTGATTAGCTTGAACTTTTTATAATTTGGCTGTTTAAGTTTTGCGTAATCTTCTTCATCTGCAAGTTCTTCCAAGTATCCGTTTTTAGTGTTTATAATTAAATCTTGAACGTAAGCTTTTTTGTGAACATTAGGGTCAACTTCATCTTCATCTTTTCTATTGTTTCCTTCTAGTGCAATTGGAATATTATCCAAATCTCTTTGTTTAAAATCGTATTGCATCATATCGTCAATAGCTTCCCCTTTGGGCATAACCCAATAAACTGTTTGAATTTCTGGATTTTTTATAACTAATTCGTTTATCCAATTATAGATTTCAGCTCCGAGTTTTGGTGAAATTTCTTGATATACATATAAGTCGCTATGTGTATCAAAATTAATGATGGTATCTGGAATTTCGATATTATTTTCTTTAGCTGTTTCAATTACATCTAGAGCTTGATTATGGTCAATATTTATATCAATTAGTTGAAGTTTTTTACAAATGCTTCCAATTTTTACTGCTTTTTGATTATAAAATATTCCAAATAATATGAACAAAACAATTATTATAGGAAGTAGTATTATTGCGGATATTTTAAGCTTTTTCATGTTCCCTCTTTTGTACAGAATTATACATTCTTGCTATATTGTGTGTCAAATTTTGGGTTTGATTAATTTTACATAGAGTGTTTTTAATATAAGATAAAGTAAAGAGCAAAATAGAAAAGGGAAGATAATGAAAAAAGTTTATATAGAAACAATGGGTTGTCAAATGAATAAATCCGATACTGAAAGAATGTTCGGAATGCTTTCAAATTTTGGCTATGAAGAAACTGATACCCCTAAAGAAGCTGATTTATTGATGGTGAATACTTGTTCCATTCGTCAATTAAGTGAAGATAAGGCATTTAGCTTGATTGGAACTTGGGGCAAATGGAAAAAAACAAGACCAGAATTAAAAATTGGTTTTTGCGGTTGTGTTGCTCAACAAAAAGCTGAAGAAATATTTAAACGTGCGCATTATGTAGATTTTGTTCTTGGCACTCATAAAATTTATTCTCTCCCAGATATTATTAAAAAAGTAAATAATGGTGAAAAGGTTTGCGAATGTGAAGAAACTAATGCGACAGAAGATGATAAGGCTGTAAAATTTGAAATCGATAGAGTAAAATCAGTTAATGCTTGGATTCCAATTACAGAAGGATGTAATAATTTCTGCACTTATTGTATCGTTCCTTATACAAGAGGGAGAGAACGTTCTAGACTTCCAGAAACTATTTTAAAAGAAGTTAAAGATGCTTTAAATTCTGGCTTTAAGGAAATCACTTTACTTGGTCAAAATGTAGATAGTTATGGTAAAGACTTCAAAGATAAAAATTATCGTTTGGCAGATTTACTTAGGGATGTAAATGCAATTGAGGGTAAATTCAGAATTCGTTTTGTAACTTCTTATCCAACGGATATTACTGATGAACTTATCAATACAGTAGTTGAACTTGAGAAGGTTTGTGAATATTTTCATATTCCTATGCAATCTGGTAGTACTGAAGTTTTGAAAAAAATGAATAGACGTTACGATAGAGAAACTTATTTCAAGATTGCAAATAAAGTTAGAGAAATGGTTCCAGATGTAACAATAACAAGTGATTTTATTGCAGGTTTCCCTGGGGAAACAGAAGAACAATTTGTTGAAACTTTGACTGCAATGGATGAATTAGGTTTGGACTATTCAAATACCGCAGCATATTCTCCCCGAGAAAAAACAGTTGCGGCAAAATGGGTTGACAAATTCATTGATGAAGATACAAAATTTGAGCGTTTAGCAAGATTGAATGAACAAAATAGAAAATGTTGTCTTGCTTCAAATAAGAAATTCTTAGGTCGAGAATTGGAAGTTTTGATTGAAAACTTTGAAAATCATAAGGGCAAAAATGTAATTACTGGAAGAACAAGAAATAATAAAATTGTCCATATCCCTTATGACAAAGATTTGACTGGAGAATTTGTCAATGTAAAAATTACTGGGGTAAAAACTTGGTATTTGCAAGGCGAAATGATTTAACAATTTTTCAAAATATGAGGTTTTTGAGATGAATTTGATTAAGAAATTTTTGGTTTTATCAATAGTTTTTTCTTTAACTTTTATGCCGAATATGGTTTTAGCAAATTCATCTTCTGACCCGATTAAGGGTTCTGTTTCTGTTGATATTACTCCATATTGCAAGGACTGGAGTTCAACCCAAGCATTTAATATAATCAATCATATTGGGGCAAAACTTATTACCAATAACGATATTGATACAAAAATTCAATTTGTTGTTGTTGATAAGGAAGATGCAAACGCTTCTACAAATATAAATAATCAGATTTCAGTATATTCTGGTTTGTTAAAATATGTTGAAACAGAAGATGAACTAGCCTATGTTATCGGGCATGAGATGGGACATGTTGAAAAAAGTCACGTTAAGAAAAGCATTGTGAGAAATGCGATTACTAGAACGGCTGGTGTTGCGGGTTCAGCATTAGTAATTGTTAGTTGGATAAATAATTCTTCAAGGCTTGCAAAAACAGGTTCAATTCTAGCAGGTTCGTCTGTTGCTGGTGAATTGGTTAATAAAAAGTTGTCAAGAGGACAAGAAACAAAGTCAGACTTAGCAAGTATTGATTATATGGTAAATGCAGGTTACAATCCTTTGGCTGCAATTTCTATGCTCAATAAAATTTCTGGTAATTATTTTGACTTTTTCTCAGATCATCCATCTGGAGAAAAGCGAATTAAAAAAGCTTATAATTATATCCAAACAAATTATCCAGAATATATTAAAAAGGGCTATCCAACAACTTCTTATCAGCGAGCATTGAAAATTATCCAACCAGAATGATTTTGACGGAATTTAAAAATTTTGATATTATAATTTCAAAAGTAAGAGGTGAGAAATGAAAACATCAGATATTGTTGGCATTGTTTTAATTATTTTGGCAGTAACTTTTGTTATTTCTCTTTCTCCATCTTCAAAAGATAAACCAAAACAAGCAAAATCTTCTAAAAATTCAATTGCGCAAGAAGCTTATACCCCGTCAATATATGGTGCAGAACAAATTCCAGCCTCAATATATAAAAATACTTTAGGCAATGATAACTTCTATGATGTGATTAATCCAAGCTGCGAGAAAAAACATATCTTTTGGGCTTATGCGGATTGTCCAATTGGAAGAAAGTTAAAATCGGATATAGATTCAATTTTAGAAATAAATAATTTAAGTAGTTACTATATCCATGATGGAAATTTGATGAGCGGAGAAATGCTTGTTACTTGTAACAATCAAACAATGGAATGTGTAGAACCTTACTTATATGACAATTGTTCTGATAATGTTTGTATAATTAAGCCATCAAATAAAGAGCTTATAAAAATCCCAAATACAGATGTAAGTGCGATTGAGAAAAAATTATTGCAAATCAAAAATTGGTAAAATTTTAACCTTCTTTAACGAGGTGTCCTTTTTTATATGAACCTAAATATCTGAAAAATGATGCTTTAGGTTTTATTTCTTCAATTGCTTGCAACATTTCTGTATCTCCTAAATGACCATCAAAGTTTACAATGAAAATATATTCATTAGGTTCAAATTTTGATGGGCGAGATGAGATGTAAGAAAGATTTATCCCGTGTTCTAAAAATATTTTCAAAATATTCAATAAAGCCCCAGGGGTGTGGTTTGTTCTGAAGGCAATAGTTGTTTTGTCTTTTCCTGTTGGCTTTGTTTCAACATCCCCAATCAAGATATATCTTGTCATATTATTTTTATCATCATGAATGTTTTCTTTTAGAACATTGAGCATACAAGTTTCGGCAATTTTTTTATTTCCGATTGATGCATAAGTTAAATTATAATTGCGTAAATCGTACGCAGACTCAAGCATTGTTGGAGCTTCAATTAAGTTTAAATTCCTTGGTAATTCGTTTTGGATAAATTCGTGGCATTTCCCAATAAGTCTAGGGGTTGCAATCAACCCTGTAATACTGTAGAACTCTGTTGTTTTGGACAACAGACAGTATTCAATTGGCATAATTAGTTCAGAAATTATCCGAATATTTGGATTTTCACAAAGAATTAAGCTGTCTAAAGATTCTCGGATTGTACCATCAAGAGTATTTTCTACTGGTAAAACACCAACGGTATCGGGATTTTTTGCAACATAATCTACAATTTGTTTAATTGTAGTAAGAGGAGTTGAAAATCTCCCTTCGAGTTTTAACATGTGACAAAATTCATCTTTTGCCATTTCCGAAAAAGATGTTTGCGGTTCAAGATATGCAATATTCCGTATCATTTCAAAATTAGACATTTACTTAACTCCGTATTTCTATTAGAATTATACCAGAAAGATAAAGGAGAGGGTATGGCTAATATAAAATTTGGAACTGATGGCTGGCGAGCTGTTGTTGGAAAAGATTTTAATGAAGAAAATGTTGCAATTGTTTCAAAAGCGATTGGTAAATATGTTTTTGATACTTATGGAATCTATAAAACAATAATAGTTGGTTATGATCCAAGAAATATGGCAAAAGAATTTTCTATGCAATGTGCAAAAATTCTTAGCGATTTAGGTTTCAAAGTTTTGTATAGTGATAAAGTTATTCCTACTCCTGTTTTGGCATATAATGCGCAGTTTTTAGATGCTTGTGCAGTGATGTTTACAGCTTCTCACAACCCTCCAGAATATTTGGGAATAAAATTCATTCCAGATTATGCGGGACCTGCAACATCTGAAATTACTGATGAAATCGTTTCAAATTTTGGTAAAGATTTTAACTCTCATATAAAAGGGAAATTGATTTATACTGATTTTTCAAATAATTATTTCAAACGTATAAAAGAAATTATTGATTTTTCAAAAATCAAAGATATGAAAAAAAGAATAATTTTTGATGGTTTGTACGCAGCTAGTATTGGTTATTTTGATAAATTGTTGTCGGATAATGGGATTGAATATGATAGTATTCACATGTATCACGACCCTAATTTTGGCGGTGGTATGCCAGAACCAAAACCTCAGTATATGTCAGAAATGATAGATTACATTAAATCTCATAGCGATTATGTTGGCTTTGCGAATGATGGTGATTCTGATAGATTTGGGGTTATCAATGAAAATGGTGAATATGTTACTCCAAATGAAATTATTGCAATTTTATTAATTCATTTGAAAAAGAATAAAAACTATTCGGGTTGTTTGGTAAAAACTGTTGGCGCAAGTTTAATGCTAGATATTGTTGCTAAAAAACTTGGAGTTGAGGCTGTTGAAACTCCTGTCGGTTTTAAGCATGTTGGCGCAGCAATGCGAAAATATAATCCAATTATTGCGGGTGAAGAATCTGGTGGTTTGAGTATTCAAGGACATATTCCAGAAAAAGATGGTATTCTTGCAAATCTTTTGGTTTTGGAAGCAATGGCTTATGAAGGAAAATCTATGGTTCAATTGCAGCGAGATTTGGAAAAATTTGTTGGTTGTTCATTCCACAATACAAGAGTTGATAAGCGCTTAGAAAATGTAGGAGAAATTAAGCCTGTTTTGGATAAGTTCTCAAATATGGAAGAAATTATTGGGCAAAAGATTGCAAGGAAAGATTTTAAAGATGGAGTAAAATTGTATCTTGAAGATGGAACGACTTGGATTTTAGTTCGACCATCTGGTACAGAACCACTTCTAAGAATTTATATGGAAAGTGATTCTCTTGACAAAATAGGGCAAATAAAATCGATTTTGTAATAAAAGTCGATAAGCTAATAGGTCAATAAGTGGATAAGTCAGTTCTTTATTTGCATAGCATTTTCCCTCGCCCAATGGGAGAGGGAAGGGTGAGGGGTAAAGCTGGGACAAGTTCAGCTTGCGATACTTCACTTTGCTCAGTATGACGTAATTTGTTCTTTCATTAAAAATTTAGTCCAGAATCTTTATCAGTTTGCATTAGTTAGAAATGTAAATATACAAGTCCAAGGTTTAAGTTCTGTAAATTTATTTTTGTGTGGACTAGCAAAAAATAGATTTACGGGTTTTGTATACATAGAATTTATGAAGGTAAGATATGGAAATTGTAAATAATAATACCCCGTCATTTGGAATGGCATATAAAAACCCTAAAGGGACAGATTTAGGAAGGATGAATGCTTATTTTCGAAGAGAAGGTGCAGATTCAATATTGCACAAAATGGCATTTAAAAGGTTTAAGTTACATCAAAATAAGAATAAATCATACGATATAGTGTTTAGACCTGGTTATAAAACTAATCTGCTTCAAGCTAATGATGCTTTTGTCGTAACACCAAAAGATGGTGTTTGGGGTAAACCTACAGAATTTCCTTGTATTTCGACAAGGTATGGGAGTTCTTTAGATAAAAGTCTTCGTTATGATGATGATAAATATCATAGATTTTTAGAAAATCATCCACATATTGCTAAACATCGTATATTGAGAGCGATTGCATCAATCCCTTATACTCTAGAAGAAACAACTACTTTAGCAAAAGATTTGATTATTCGCCCAGAAAATATGTTGCCAGATTCTCTTCGTGCGGCTGGAGATTTTGCCAAAAGGATGGATGTTTTTTGCCGTAAAATGAATATTCAAGATAAATAATTAATAAACCAGAAAGGAAATAATAATGCAGATTCAAAACATTGCCCCAAATTCAAATCCTAATTTCGGAATGGCTTTTCGTAAACCTGCCGATATTGATAGATATGCAAAATATATAACAAAACATGAATCTCCAAAACACGCAGTAGCAGCTTCAAACGATTTTATTAGAAATCATGCTGGTGATGTGCATTTTGATATGGAGATGTGTTCAGATAATTCTATAAAAATAGTAGGTAAAACCCCAGAAGGCAAAAAGTTTTTAGATAAAAACGGCGGGGTGAAAAAATTTCCAGAAAGTGGAAACTATCCTCTTTCAAAGTTAGAAGAAAAACAATTGGCGATTGAAACTCGTAAAGAAGAATTAGAAAAGGCTGGAGCTTCAAAATTTAGAATGTTTTTCTTTAATCTTGGTTCTTCAATCAAATTGTCAATGCAAAGGTTTAAATCTCATGAGCTTAAACCAACTGATATTTTGCCCGCAAATATGAGGGAAGCGGATAAATTTGTAAATAATTCAGAAAAAATTGTTGATAATGAGATTAATTTGAGAAATTCTTTGAATGATTTATTCGCTGAATAATGTAAAATTTTGTTACAAAAAACATAATAAATTTTCTTTGTAACAAAACTAAACAAACATGGGAAAGCACGGTTGACACTATGTTTTGTTTATCCTAAGATATATATGCTTGAAGTATAGTAGTAAAATATCCGAAATATTTTAAATAGCGAACTTCAGGAGTGAAAAATAAAGCTAGGCTTTGTTTTACAAGGTTTAGAATAAAGTTTCACAAGGTAGTACATAGAAAAAGAAAAAGGAATTCAAATGGCTAACAGCACTAAGAAAAACAGAATCAGAGTTTGTTTGAAAGCTTATGATCACAAACTAATTGATGTATCTGCTGAAAAAATCGTAGAAACAGCAAAAAGAACAGACGCTCAAGTAGCTGGACCTATTCCTTTACCTACAAAAAGACGTATCTATTGTGTATTGCGTTCACCACACGTTGATAAAAAATCTCGTGAACACTTCGAAATGAGAACTCACAAACGCATTATCGATATTTACGAACCGACTCAACAAACTATGGATGAGTTACGTAGATTAGATTTACCAGCAGGTGTTGACATCGAAGCAAGATAGTTGCTGAGATTCCTGCGAAATGAAAATTGAATAAGCATTATGCATAAATAATGTGATCTACTACCCGTCATCGTTCGAGTTCTGGGCGAGAAGACGGCGGAAGGTGAAAGTCCTTCAAAAGAGGTAAAAGAACAGTAAGCAAAAGTAGCGCTCGCAAGAGAAAATGCAAACTCGAGGATAATCCTTGTGATTACGGACACGAGCGAGCAAGAAAGGTAGAATATGACACTAGGTGTAATAGGAAAAAAAGTTGGAATGACTCAAATCTTTGACGAACAAGGTTTGGCTATCCCTGTAACAGTTATCAAAGTTGACGAAACTGTTGTTACTCAAGTTAAAACAGTTGAAACTGACGGTTATAATGCTATCCAAGTTGGTACAGTTGCAGCTAAAGAAAAACACTTGACAAAAGCTCAATTAGGTCATTTCAAGAAAAATAACTTATCAAACTACAGACATCTTCAAGAATTCAGAGTTGAAAATCCACAAGATTACAAAGTAGGCGATAAGGTTGAACTTTCAGTATTAGAAAATGTTGAAAAAGTTGACGTAACAGGTAAATCAATAGGTAAAGGTTTCCAAGGTACAGTAAAAAGATGGAACTTCGGAAGAGGACCTATGGCTCACGGTTCTAAGAACCACAGAGAACCTGGTTCAATCGGTGCAGGTACAACTCCTAGCCGTGTTATCAAAGGTAAAAGAATGGCTGGTAACATGGGTAACGAAAGAGTTACAATTACTAAATTGAAATTAGTTAAAGTTGATTCAGCTAACGGTTTAGTTCTTGTAAAAGGATCTGTTCCAGGTTGCGAAGGCAGATTGGTAACAATCGTTCCTACAAGAACAAAATGGAACTAACCCTTCCTTAGACAAGGACAAGTCTTAAAAATCGGCTGGTCTTGCCAAATAAAGCAATAAGCAAGCGGTAAGCAGTCTTAAACGGAAAACAGTTAATTAAAAGGAAAAATTAAAATGTCAAAAGAAATATTAAGTACAAATGGAGAAAAATTAGGCGAAATCACATTAGAAAAAAGTGTTTTCGGTGTTGAACCTAATTTACACGTAATGCACTTAGCATTAAGAAGACAATTGAACAATGCTCGTCAAGGCAGTGCTTGTGCTAAAACAAGAGCAGAAGTTGCTGGTGGCGGCAGAAAACCTTGGAAACAAAAAGGTACTGGTAGGGCAAGAGCTGGTTCTCTTCGTTCACCATTGTTCGCTGGTGGTGGTGTAATCTTTGGACCAAAACCAAGAAGTTACGCTTTCAACATGCCTCAAAAAGCAAGACAATTAGCTTTAAAATCAGCTTTGTCTGCTAGAGAAGCTCAAATTGTTGTAGTAAAAGATTTCTCAACAATCGCTGAACCAAAAACAAAATTGATGGTTAGTGCATTAAAATCATTAAACGTAAACGGTAAAGTTTTAGTAGTTGCAGATTTCAAAGCTGAAGAAAACAAAAATCTTGAATTATCAGCAAGAAATATCCCAAGCGTAAAACTTTTATTACCAACAAACTTAAATGTGAAAGATTTATTGGAAGCTGATTTTGTTGTTATGACTGAATCTGCTGTAAATGAAATTACAGAAAGGTTACAATAATGAGTAAAGAAACAGAAAGACTATACGACGTAATTAAAAAATCATTAATTACAGAAAAATCAGTGGCAGCAACAGAAAATGCACAATACACTTTCGAAGTAAAAAAAGATGCAACTAAAATTGAAATTGCTAAAGCTGTTGAACTAGCTTTTCCAGGAAGAAAAGTTACAAAAGTAAGAACAGTATATATGCCATCTCACGAAAAAAGAATGGGATATAAATTCGGAAGAACTGATTCTTCTAAAAAAGCCATCGTAACAATCGAAGGCGAACCAATCGAATTTGTAGGAGTTTAATCCTAAAATTCTCAAAGGGGCGAAAAGGCGTATGTCCCTAAAGTAGTAAGATAAAGCCAATAAAGGAGAAAAATTAAAAATGGCAATCAGAAAAATTAATCCTACGTCTCCAGGACAAAGAGGCATGACAAAAAGTGATTACCAAGAAGTCACTACATCAACTCCTGAAAAATCATTGTTAAAATCATTGAATAAAACAGCAGGAAGAAATAACACAGGTAGAATTACATGTCGTCACAAAGGCGGCGGTGTAAAAAGAACTTACCGTGTAATCGATTTCAAAAGAGAAAAATTCGGCGTACCTGCAACAGTTAAAACTATTGAATACGATCCGAACAGAAACGTAAGAATTTCACTTTGCTTCTATGCAGATGGTGAAAAAAGATACATTCTAACTCCAGAAGGTTTGAATGTTGGTGATGTAATTGTAAGTGGTCCAGAAGCTCCAGTTCAAACTGGTAATGCTCTTCCACTAGAACTAATTCCATTAGGTACAATTGTTCACAATATCGAATTAAACCCAGGTCGTGGTGGAGTTATGGTTAGAGCAGCAGGTAATGCAGCTCAAGTTATGGCTAAAGAAGGTAACTACGTAACAATCAAACTTCCATCTTCAGAAATGAGAATGGTAAGAAAAGAATGTATGGCTACAATCGGTATGTTAGGTAACTCAGAATTTAAAAACCTTTCAATCGGTAAAGCTGGTAGAAAACGTTACTTAGGTATCAGACCAACTGTACGTGGTGTAACAATGAACCCTTGCGATCACCCTCACGGTGGTGGTGAAGGTAAAACTGGTCCTGGTGGAAACCCTAAAACACCTTGGGGTAAACCAGCACTTGGTTACAAAACTCGTAAAAAGGGTAAAGCTTCTGATAAGTTAATAGTTAGAAGAAGAAAAAAATCTAGATAATTAAGGTAGAGGGAAAAGTGAGAAATCACTTCCTCCCTTTCCCAAATTCACAAAAAAGTAAAAGGAGAAATAAATGGCACGTTCATTAAAAAAAGGTGCATATGTAGAAGAAGCTCTACAAAAGAAAATAGACAAAATGAATGCTAACTCTGAAAAGAAAGTTATCAAAACTTGGTCAAGAGCATCAATGATAGTACCTGATATGTTAAACCATACAATTGCTGTACACAACGGTAAAACTCACGTACCTGTTTATATTACAGAACAAATGGTTGGACACAAATTAGGTGAATTCGCTCCAACAAGACTATTCAAAGGTCACGCAGGTTCTGATAAAACTGCAAAAAGAGGTTAGTAAGTAAATCCCAAAGTGATATTTATTAAATAAAGGATAATAAAAATGGAAGCAAAAGCAAAACAAACAGATATAAAAATGACAGCTAGAAAACTTCGCAGAGTAATCAACGAAGTTAGAGGAAAAGCTGTTGTTGAAGCTCAAGATATGTTACGTTTTATGCCTTATTTTGCAGCAAGAGTAGTTGAAAAGAACTTGAAAGCTGCAGTTGCGAATGCTCGTGAACAATATGGCGTAGCTCCTGAATCATTAAAGATTTCTCAAATCTTTGCTGATGAAAGTGTTACATACAAACGTGCAAGAACAAGAGCACAAGGTCGTATGTATTCAAGAATGAAACGTACATCACACCTTACATTAGTAGTTAGTGATACAACAAAATAGGAAAGTAATAAAATGGGACAA
This sequence comes from Candidatus Methanomethylophilaceae archaeon, assembly GCA_963590665.1. Taxonomy (GTDB): domain Bacteria; phylum Cyanobacteriota; class Vampirovibrionia; order Gastranaerophilales; family Gastranaerophilaceae; genus Zag111. The sequence continues at coordinate 42,017 of CAVAPR010000009.1, read as the reverse complement.
AAAACACATCCAACCGGATTTAGAGTAGGAATTATCCAAGACTGGGCAAGCACCTGGTATGCAAAATGGAAAGACTACAAAACATTTGTAGCAGAAGATGCTAAAATTAGAAAATTCGTAAAGAAAAAACTATACGCTGCTGGTGTATCTAAAATTTGGATCGCTAGAAAAGCACAAAACACAACAATCACAGTTGTAACAGCAAAACCTGGTATAGTTGTTGGTCGTGGCGGACAAGGTATTGATGAACTTCGTCAAGAAGTAACAAAATACATTGGCAAACCTGTAATTATAAACGTTGTTGAAGTTGCAAGAATTGATGCTGATGCTCAATTAGTTGCTGAAAATATTGCTCAACAATTAGAAAAACGTATTGCATTCCGTCGTGCAATGAAACAAGCTATGCAAAGAACAATGAGATCTGGCGTTCAAGGTATCAAAGTTATGGTATCAGGTCGTTTAGGTGGAGCTGAAATCGCTCGTTCAGAATGGGCTAAAGAAGGAAGAATCCCTCTTCAAACATTAAGAGCAGACGTTGATTTTGGTTTTGCAGAAGCAGATACAATTATGGGTAAAATCGGCGTTAAAGTTTGGATTTTCAAAGGCAACTTAATGCCAGGCGAAAAAGCAGACAAAAACGTTAAATTGAAAAGTGGCAAGGACTCAGAAAAGGGTTCAAGACGCCCAAGACGTAGCAGAAATGTTGAAACAACATCAGATGCAAAGTAAGGTATAAAAATAATAGGAGCAAAATATAATGTTACAGCCTAAAAAGACTAAATACCGCAAAATGATGAAAGGCAGAATGAAAGGTACTGAAACTAGAGGTACAAAACTTGAATTCGGTCAATACGCTCTTCAAGCCGTAGAGCCAGGTTGGATTACCAGCCGTCAAATCGAGGCTGCACGTCGTGCAATGACTCGTGAAATCAAACGTGGCGGTAACGTTTGGATTAAAATATTCCCAGATAAACCAATTACTGCAAAACCAGCTGAAACTCGTATGGGTTCTGGTAAAGGTAACGTAGAATACTGGGTAGCAGTTGTTAAACCAAATAGAATTCTATTTGAACTTGACTACTTTGATAGAAGTGTTGCAGTTAACGCATTAGAATTGGCTGCACAAAAACTTCCAATCAAAGTTAAGATTGTTGAACAACCAAGAGAACAGGCAAACTAAGTTTCTTCCTTAACAAAGAGTCGAAAACTCGACAGGTCGGTATAAGGTAAGGACAAAGATAAAGGAAAATAAATAATGAAATTAAGTGAAATGCGTGAAAAATCAGTAGAAGAATTGCAAACAGCGATTATTGATTGGAAAAAACAATTATTAGAATCAAGATTGCAATTATCTACTCATAAGTTAGAAAATACAGCAAGTATTTCTAAAACTAAAAAACTTATCGCTCAAGCAAAAACAATAATAACAGAAAAAGGGGTACCAAATGCCTAAAAAAGAAAAACAAGGAATGGTAATTAGTAATAAAATGGACAAAACAGTTGTTGTTCAAGTTGCTGATTATGAACCACATCCAAGATACAAAAAAATTATGGAATCTAATAAACACTACAAAGCACACGATGCTGAAAACGTTTGCAACATCGGCGACATTGTTAGAATTGTTGAAGCAAAACCAATGTCAAAAGATAAACGCTGGGCAGTAGCAGAAGTAGTTGAAAAAGCAAGATAGTTTGTGGTTACACGGGCTATCTTTGCCCGAGCCCTTTTCGGGATTTCAAAGATAGAATGCAGCATTACCACCGAGTAATGAGAGGCAAGCGTAGTAGATTAAAATACTAAAAGGAAAGAAAAATGATACAACAAGAAACAAGACTAGAAGTAGCAGATAATACAGGTGCAAAACAATTGTTATGTATCCGTGTTATGGGAAGCTCAAATAAAAAATTTGCAGCAGTAGGTGATGAAATCACTGCTTCTGTAAAAGATGCGACTCCTAATATGGCTGTGAAAAAAGGTGAAGTTGTACGTGCAGTTATTGTAAGAACTAAAGCAGACATCAAACGTAATGATGGTTCAGTAATCAGATTTGATGAAAATGCAGCGGTTATTATCAATAAAGACGGCAACCCAAGAGGTACACGTGTTTTCGGACCAGTTGCTCGTGAATTAAGAGACAAAGGTTATATGAAGATCGTTTCTCTTGCACCGGAAGTAATCTAGTTCTTAATGAATGTAAGTGAGTTTAGAAGTAGATTACCCCGATTAAGTGAAAACTTTTGAGGGTGGAACATGTAATAGGCCGATGAGGTCAGTCCATGAAAGTTAATAACCAGGAGAAAAAAATGACTAACAAAGATAAAAAAAGCTTGCATGTAAAAACTAGCGACAGAGTCGTAGTTATTGCAGGTAAAGACAAAGGAAAAATCGGTAACGTAAAAAAAGTTGACACCGTAAAAGGCAAAGTAGTTGTTGAAGGTGCTAACATGGTTACTAAAGCTCAAAAACCACAACCAGCTGCAGGTATTCAAGGCGGACTTATCAAATTAGAAGCTCCATTGGATTCTTCAAATGTAATGATTGTTTGCCCAGCTTGCGAAAAAGCTACAAGAGTTGAAATGAAAGTTATCGATGGCAAAAAAGTTCGTGTTTGTAAAAAATGCGGTGAACAACTAGATGCTTAATGTGCACTTGTTGCGACATTAATACCAATAGTAAAGGAATAGAAAAATGACAGTAACAAAAAACTTAAAAACAAAATACATTGAAGATGTAGTTCCAGCTTTGAAAGAAAAGTTTGGCTACAAAAACGATCACCAAGTTCCAAAATTAGTAAAAATTGTTTTGAACATGGGTGTTGGTGAAGCTTCACACAACTCAAAAATTGCAGAAGCAATTGAAGCTCAATTAACAAAAATTGCAGGTCAACATGCAGTAGTTACAAAAGCTAAAAAATCAATCGCTTCATACAAATTGAGAGAAGGAATGCCAGTTGGAGCAATGGCAACATTGCGTGGCGAAAGAATGTATGATTTCTTGCAAAAATTAATTTGCGTAGTTCTTCCAAGAATCAGAGACTTCCGTGGTATCAGCCCAAAAAGTTTTGATGGAAGAGGAAACTATACATTAGGCTTGAAAGAACAAGCATTGTTCCCTGAAATCACTTATGAAGAAGTAGATTTAGTTAAGGGTATGAACGTTTCAGTTATCACAACTGCTGAAACAGATGAAGAGGCAAGAGAATTGTTAAGACTTCTCGGAATGCCATTCAAAGGTAGTCACAAACAATAAGTACAAGATAGGAGAAATTCATGGCTAAGAAAGCGATGATTAACAAAGAACTTAGACGAGAAAAACTTGCTGCTGCCGGAAAATACCCAACAGTAAGACTACACAACAGATGCAGTATCTGTGGTAGACCTCACGGTTTTCATAGAGATTTCGGTTTGTGCAGAATCTGTTTAAGAAAAATGGCTCACCAAGGTTTGTTACCTGGTGTAACAAAAGCAAGCTGGTAGTTTGTTTTTGGCTATTATTCAGAGTTAATAAGTTTAAAAGAGCGGTAATTCTACCGCTCTTTTTTAAAATAAAAAAACAAAAAGCAGAGCCCTGTATAACAGGGCTCTGCTTCTAATAAAATTAAATATTTATATTAAAATTCTAAAAGAACTTTTAGAGTATCTTTTTCTTTGTTCTTTTCAAAACCTTCTAGCGCATCATCAATTGAATATGTTGCAGAAATTAGTGGTGAGAAATCAATCCTTTCAGATTTAAGCATTCTCAATGCTGCTGGGAATTGTCCACAACGAGAACCTAGAACCGTAATTTCATCAATAACAATTGGCGCTAAGTTGAATTCTTTTGATGCTGCAACTGTACTTTTCAAAACCAATACTCCACGAGGTTTTGTTAATGCTAATGCTGTTTCAAAACCAGAGATAGAACCTGTTGCTTCTACAACAACATCGTATTTCTTCTCAATTGGAAAATCATTTAATAATGAAGTTTCAACACCTTGAGCTTTTGCAATATCAAGTTTGTTTTGATGTTTTCCAACCAATGTAACGTCTATATTTTGTGCATTAAGAGCTAATGCTGTGATTAAACCGAGCTTGCCATCACCTAAAACAACTACTTTTTCAAATGGTTTGATGTGGTGTTGTTCAGTAATTTCTAAAGCTGCAGCAAGTGGTTCAACAAAAACAGCTTGGCAATCTGAAACATTTTCAGGTACTTCAAATAGTACTTCTGTTGGCATTGTAAAATATTCTGCAAAAACACCATCTTTTCTGAAAATTCCTAAGGTATGTCTATCTGGGCAATGACGATATAATTTTTCAGCGCACCAAGGACAATTTGGGTCTTTACATCCGTAGCTGATTTCTGGGACAACTCTTTTGCCTACAAGTGATTTGTCTTCGCCATTCACTTCTTCGACTACACCAACTGCTTCGTGACCAAGGATTCCATCATATCCCATGTAACCTTTTGTGATTTCATAATCTGTGTTGCAAATTCCTGCCAATGTTACACGAACAAGGGCTTCTCCTTTTTTAGGAACTGGTTTTTGGTAATCATTTACCAATTTCAATTCATTATCTTTTGTGAATACTACTGCTTTCATTTATTTCTCCTTCTATTCTTCTAATGCTTTCCAATCTTTGGAAACTTTGTTTAATATATTTTGAGTATTGTTTTTGCCGAGTAAAATCTCCTGTACGGCGGCATTTACGATATTGTTAATATCTTTTTGCCCTTTTTGAGTTTTGAATACTGGTTGAACTTTGTTCAACTGTTTTGCGCTAATTACTCTTGCTTTTGACATTAAGTCATTGCTATCATATTTTGTATAAAAATCATTTTGAAGAGTTTTTTGATTTACTGCTAGAACATTTGTAAGTTTTGCGAGTTCTAGTTGGTTTTTATCATTTGTTAAAAATAATGCAAATTTTAATGCTTCGTCTTTGTGTTTTGCACGAGTTGGAATGACAAAATTCATTAGGGAAAAATCATTTTGCCCAAGCTCTCCTGTAATTTGAGGTGCAATATCTGTATTAGCATAAGTTGAAGGTGCATTTTCCTTAATCATATTCAAGAAATTTGCTCCAGCACCAATTAGGAGAATATTTTCAGACATATATTTTTCTAGAGCCTCTTGAAGAGTCATTGTGACTGTTTCTTTAGGCATTAAGTTCTTTGAATACATTGTGCGGAATTTGTCAAAAACTACAACTGATTTTGATGAATTTATTTCGGTAGAGTTTGCGCAACCGTATTTGTTTAAGATTTTGAGCATTGTATCGTTTTCTGTGATGTTTGGTAAGAAGATATATGCTCCTGTATTTTTTCTTACTTGTGGTGCATATTTTTCTATTTCAGCATAAGTTTTTGGAACGGGTATTCCTGCTTTTTTCAAAAGTTTTTTATTATAAATAGTTATGGCACTTGTTGCATACCATGGGATTGAATAAATTTTTCCATTCGTTTTTAGAGAGTTAAGTATTTCTTGGTTGAATTGGGAAGTTTGTTCTTGTGGAATTTCTTGTAAAGCTCCTTTATGAGCAAGTGTTGAAGAAAAATCTGGATTAAGATTGACTAAATCTGGCGGATTGTCACTAAGGACTGATGCAAGTGTTCTTTTTTCTCCTTCTGAAAAAGGTACATCAACCCATTTTATTTTGATGTTTGGATTTTCGGATTCAAATTCTTTAATTACTCCATTTATGTATGGCGCAAAATCATTCATCTGAAGTGTCCAGAAAACAACCTCATTGTTATCTTGTTTTTTTGAAAAAATAAAGAATATACTTGTTAAAAGTATAAGTGTGGTAACAATTACAATCCAAAATTTTTTATTCAAATTAATATTCCTTTGTAAAAAATACTTACCCCTGTTATAATTATACTATGAATAATTTATTTACAGCATTAGAAAATCAAAATAAGCAAATTCCGCTTGCGGAAATTTTAAGACCTAAAACGATTGAGGACTTTTTAGGGCAAAGTAATGTAATTTCTCCAAACAGTCCTATTTTGAATTTGCTCAAAACAAATAGATTATTTTCTTTGATTTTCTGGGGAACTCCAGGTTGCGGAAAAACAACGTTAGCAAGGCTTATCGCTACTAAAACAAATGCAAATTTTATAGAAATTTCTGCTGTAACTTCTGGGGTCAAAGATATAAAAGATGCTGTTGATAAAGCAAAAGAATCTCTTCGAGCAGGTCAAAAAACTATTTTGTTTATTGACGAAATTCATAGATATTCAAAAACTCAACAAGATGCGCTTCTCCCTCATTTGGAAAATGGCACACTGTTTTTAATTGGTTCAACAACAGAAAATCCTTCATTTCAGGTTGTTCCTGCTCTTCTTTCAAGGGTGCAAGTTGTTAGATTAAACCCAATAAATGATGAGAGTATGGCACAAATTATCAAACGTGGTTTCAGTTATTTGGCTACTCATTATACTTTAATGGAATGCGAGAGTGGGGTTTTAGATTTTATTATAAATTTGGCTCGTGGAGATGCACGTTATGCTCTCAATATCGTAGAAAATGCTTATTTTGCAAGTGATTTAAGAGATAATAAAAGAATTTTGACAGTTAAAACTATCGAAGAAATTTGCCAGCAGAGAAATACAAGATATTCCAGACAGGAGCATTATGACTGCGCTTCGGCTTTTCAAAAAAGTTTGAGGGGAAGTGACCCAGATGCGGCAATTTATTATTTAGCCAAGATGATTGTGGCAGGTGAAGATCCTAGATTTATTGCAAGACGTCTTATTACTTGTGCTGCTGAAGATGTTGGGAATGCTGACCCAAACGCTTTGAATATTGCAATAAACGCATATAAGGCAGTTGAACTTCTTGGTCTTCCAGAAGGGAGAATCCCGCTTGCTCAAGCTGTAATTTATGTTGCAAGAGCTAAAAAATCGAATGAAGCTGCTTGTGCAATAGATATGGCATTGTCAGATATTTCTGCGGGAAAAGATTTTGCACCTCCAATGCACTTGAGAGATGCGCATTATAAAGATGCTCAAAAATATGGATTTGGGGTTGGTTATGTTTACACTCACGATAACCCAGATGTTGAGCAGCAATTTTTGCCAGATGAATTAGTTGGAACAAAATATACTAGGGATTAGACTTAAACCAAAATCAAGAAAATTGAAAATAAAAATGTGAAAAATCCGATAATTGAAATCCCAAGAAATATGTAAAATCCAATACCTGTTAGAATGTGACGTTTAATATCGGAGAAATTTTTGTTTAATTTTGATTCTAAAAATAAACAAGCTGTGAGGAGCGCATTTAGCGGAAATCCAAATAAGCTAATCACAACTAACATCAAAATTGTTCCATCTGGTCGGAGGTTTGGATTTTCAATTAGGTAAATGTGGGTTAAGTATGTGGGGATTAAAACACATTCCAAAAATCCCATAATGGATAAAAATTTGTACATTTTAAAATTCTGAAATTGTTTAATTTTCCCCATTTTCATCCCCCTTATGAAAAGATTTTTCTGTTAGTTCAACCCATTTTGCGTGGTTGTAGTTTTCGTAACTTTTGGCAAATTTTATCAATGCTGAAACTAAAACTCTTCCACTGTCTGATTTCCCGATGATTAGATAATCTCCGTTTTTGTTTTCGCAATACAAAATTTCTTTGTGAACTATTTTATCAATATTGGTTTTTGGATTTTTGTTGATAACTTTTTTTAACCACTCGTGGAGAAGTTTTAACGGAGTAGTTTTTCTTGTTAAAAGTTCGTCGTTATGTTCTTGTAAATATTTTGCAAATTCTGAAATTATCATTTTGTTACTCTTGTTTTACCCAGCCCACAAAAGCATGAGCGCTAATTTATTCCCATGGGGTTGTACCTGCAAAACATACTATATCATAAATCCCAACTTTGTTAAATTCGTTTATCATTTCTTCAAAAGTTGAGCCAGTTGTGCAGATGTCATCAATTATCAAAATCTTTTTACCCTCAATTAGTTTATTTTTATCAACTGAAAATGCATCAGACAAATTTATCATTCTTTGTGATTTATTCAATTTGTATTGTGGTTTAGTGTCTTTGATTCTTTTTATAATTTCTGTATTTACTGGGTAATTTGTAAATTTTGATAATTCTTGAGCGACTAAATCCATGTGATTATATTTACGTTTCTTTTTTCTTTTTGGAAAAATTGGAACGGGTACAATCTGATAATCTCCCTCTAGACCAATTCTTTGCCAATATTGATACATAAATTTTGCAAAATAGTATGCCAAATCTCGTTGCCCGTGGTATTTAAGTCCTCGGATAAGTTTTTGCAAATTTTTGGAATAAACACCAGCACAATAGATATTTACGCCTTTAAATGTTCTATTCACTTGTACTGGTAGAAATTCCAATTCGTCAAAACATTTTGAGCACATTTTCACAGATTCTTTTGAACTTCTGCAAAAATAGCATTTCTTTTTATAAATCCAATCCAATAATCCCAACAAAAAATCTTTCATAAAAAGAGAATATCATAATAATAAGGTGTTGTTAATCAAAATCGATTAATTGTTTTACTGAAATTTCTAAGGTGTCTGCGATTAAAAATAATTTTCTCAAACTGATGTATTCCTTGCCTGTTTCAACGCAGGCAAGATGTTCTCTTGAAAAATTTACAATCTCTGCAAGCTCGTTTTGAGATAATTTTTTCAATTTTCTGTAGTGTTTAATATTTTGCCCAAGTTTTAAAAGTCTTGACATAAATTTATTTTGCAACAATAATATTAACAAATATGTAAGATGACACATTACAAAAAGGAGTTTATATTGAAAAAAGCATTTACTTTATCGGAAGTATTGATTACGTTAGGAATTATTGGTGTTGTTGCAGCAATGACAATCCCAACACTTATAGCAAATACAAGAGGTTCACAGTATCGTTCAAGATTGAAAAAGGCGATTTCAACAATCAGCCAAGCAGCAAAAATGAGCCAAGCTCAGTATGGTTTTGATTTTGCAGGGCTAGAAGGTGGTTGTAGCTCAAATGGCGCAAAAGACAATCCCGAAAATGTTCAAACTATTTGTGCATTGCTAAATGGCACTTTGACTGGCGCAACTTATGTAAATAGTATTGCGGATTTAAAGGTTAATAGTACTAAAAATTATAGTTTTACAAGTTCATATTTGAGTGGCTTGGGTTATCCTAATGCTGCTGATTATCACGCATATATATTATCTGATGGTACAATTTTTGCATTTTATAAAAAATTAGGAGAATCAAATGCGTGTTCTATGCCACTTGGAGAAACTTTGAAGGGTTCTTACCGCTCTGGGGAAGATTTTACTTTATCTGATTGTTTGGGATTTATTGATGTAAATGGGGTTCAATTGCCAAATACAGAAGTTAGTTGTTCTAGTGGCACAAATTCTTTAGATTCAAGCTCTTGCGTAGTTAAAAATGACATAAAACACATGACAGATATTTTCCCATTCCGTTTGCATGATGGCATTGTAGAACCCACTACCGCAGCTGGAAGATATGTTTTGAGAACAGCTAAATAAATAATATGTTCAATCGAAAAACCGTAATACCCTTGACATAAGCTCAAATAACAATAATAATATTAATAATAATGTAAATCGTTTATTACAAAGGAGCATTGATTGAAAAAGGCATTTACTTTATCGGAAGTATTGATTACCTTAGGGGTTCTAGGAATTGTTGCCGCAATAACTCTTCCTCTGCTTATTTCAAACACTAGAGGGCGACAATATCGTTCAAAATTGAGAAAGACATTGTCTTCTGTTAGCCAAGCTGCAAGAATGAGCCATGGTATGTACGGTTTTGATTTTGCTGGAATTGATGATTCGTGTCAAAATGGTTCATCTGACCATCCAGAAGATGTTCGTTCAATTTGCTCTATGCTAAATGGTACATTGTCTGGTGGAACTTATATTGATAAAATGTCTGATTTAGCTATCCCAGATAATTCGGCTCCATATAGTATTACAAGTCCGTATTTAAGCTCTTTGGGCTATTCAAATGCCGCTGATTATCATGCTTATATTTTGTCAGATGGTACAATTTTTGCATTCTATAAAGGTTTGGGTAGTCATAATGGTTGCCCAGGGAAATTTGACCCTGCGTATGAAACATCTGATTGTGTTGGTTTCATTGATGTAAATGGTGTAAGATTGCCCAATAAAGAAATCAATTGTACAAGTGGTGTAAACTCTATAGCAGAAATGTCTTGTGTTGTAAAAAATGAAGCAATGTATATGACAGATCTTTATCCTGTTAGGGTTTATGATGGTATCGTTGAACCAGCTACAGCTGCTGGAAGATATGTTTTGAGGGTTGCTAACTAATTATTATTTGTTAAGTCGTTCATAGATTAATAAATCTTGAATTTTACAATCTAAAACTCCACACAATTTATCAATCATATCAAGTCCTAAATTATTGTGTTTCCCGTTGATAATTCGGGAAATTGTTGCTGCATTAATTCCTGTTTCTTTCTGGATTTGGACTGCTGTAATATTTCGTTCCCACATTAACTCTCTAAGTCTTATTTTTATCATATTTTTAATTTTAAAGGCATAAATTTATAATTGACAAATATTGACTAATAGGCTAATATCATGACATATAAATCAAGATATTGTTTAATAAATTAACATAGGAGGGCTCGAGTGAGAGGATTGGAAAAAGCATTTACGCTAGCAGAAGTATTGATTACATTAGGAATAATTGGGGTTGTTGCAGCAATGACTATCCCAACACTTATTGCAAATACAAGAGGTGCACAGTACCGTTCAAGACTCAAAAAGGCGATTTCGACAATCAGTCAAGCTGCAAAAATGAGCCAAGCTCAGTATGGTTTTGATTTTGCGGGATTAGAAGGTGGTTGCAGCTCCAATGGTGCGCAAGACAATCCAGAAAATGTTCAAACTATTTGTGCTTTGCTGAATGGTACTTTAACTGGCGCAACTTATGTAAATAGACTTTCAGATTTAAAAGTTAATAGTACTAAAAATTATAGTTTTACAAGTCCATATTTAAAAAGTCTAGGAGGTCCTACTGCTTACAGTTATCATGCATATATATTATCTGATGGGACTATTTTTGCGTTTAATGTGAATTTAGGAGGTTCAAATGCATGCTCTATGCCATTGGGTGAAACATTGAAAGAAGTATATTTTACTGGACAAGATTATAATCTCTCTGATTGTTATGGATTTATTGATGTAAATGGTGTTCAATTACCAAATACCGAGGTTAGTTGTTCTAGTGGTACAAATTCTTTAGCTTCAAGTTCTTGTGTAGTTAAAAATGACATAAAATACATGACAGATATTTTTCCATTTCGTTTGCATGATGGTATTGTAGAACCAACTACGGCCGCTGGAAGATATGTTTTGAGGACTGCAAAGTAAAATCTTGAAGATTTTATGCTAAAATTTATTATTATGAAGAAGATTTTAGCTATATTATTTTTGGTTATGTCGTTGCAACTTGGAGCTTTGGCTCAAGATACAAACCTTACATTTTTGTATATCAACGGCTCAAATAACAATGATACCAAGATGAAAGATTGGTATATTCGAGGTGTGAATAAACTTCACCCTGTTATGAAAAAAAAGTTTGAGAAAAACGCTACAATTAAGAAATGGTCAAAGGATAACAAATTAGTTATTGAAGAAAAACCACAAATATTTTTCTGGGGTTATGACAGCAAAACTGATTTGGATTTTGTAAAAGAAAGAATTAATATTTCAAAGGCTTATAGTTCTACTTTGGCTTATGAAGTGCGTAGTTTGTTGACACAGTTTATGCATGATGCAATTTGGGTTCAAAAAACTCACAATATGCTTCCTATTTTGGATGATTTGAATGACGATGTAAAAGCGAATGCTGAACAAGGTCAAAACGTGATTTTGTTTGGATATTCTGCTGGCTCTTTTGTAACTTATCAATATTTGTTATACAAAATGCCTTATGTAAATTTAGCCGAGCTCTTTAAGGTTTTGAATGTAGATGAAGAAACTCAAAAATTTGTGGAGGCTAATCCTCGAAAAGATACTTGTGTTTCTGCTCTATCTTATGACAAAGGAAATATTGGCGTAATGTCAAATACAGGGCATTTGGTTCTTAATCAAAATCCAGAACTTTTGAGAAAAAATTATTTAAAAATGGATGAAATGACTGATAAATATTGCGCACCTAAAGACCACGTTAAAGGTGTTGTGAATTTTGCAAGTCCTGTGCCACTTTTCTATTCGGATATGGCAGATAAGAATTATGATTTCACTTTTTATAACAAATATTTGGTTAAATATGTTTTAGAAAATGGAATTTATTTTCTAACAGTTAATTTTAGAGAAGATCCTCTAGGTTTTCCTTCAAGTAAAAATTTAACAAACAAACAGATAGAAGAATTGCTTGGGCTTCAAATAGAAAATCCAACTGGGGTAATTTATGATTACTCAAGTGTTTGGTCAAAGCGTTCAGCGTTTTTGGCACACACTTCATATTGGACAGCTCGTGGAACATTTTCAAAAGGTGTTGTTAACGCATTTGTCAATGGTACAAAATTCCAGTATGATGAAAAATATCAAAATAAAGTTTTAAAAAAGAAAAGTAAAAAGTCAGAGGTATAATAAAAATGACACAAACTAAAGTTAATTCCGTATTATTCGACCCTGGATATGCTCAACATACAACAATTTTATCTATGAGTTCAGAATATATTTATGCTCAAATAAATCAATTTAAAAATTTGAACCAAAGAAAAATGAAGTTCAAAATGTTGTTCCCACAACTTTGCAGAATGTCTGATAATAATGTAGGATTTTGTTTGGGTAGTCTTTTGTGGGCTGTGTATATCAAATCTCTAGGTGATAATATTGAAATTGAAGGAAATCCTTGTATTGGTGGAACTTATGATGAATCTGAAACTGTCGAAGAAGCCGATTTTTCCATTGCGTTTTTTGAAAAATTGAACAAAGATTCTAAATATTATCTAGGAAAAGAATATAAATATGATGAAATCCTTGTGAAAATTTTGAAAGTTTATAAGGAATTTTTGATATTGAATTGTGGGTTCGTAAGTACAAAAACTACTGGAGATGTGCAATTGCCAAAATGTATTAAAACTCCAGATGAAAAAACTTTAGGGCAAATTCATGAAAAAATTCAAGAGGTTATCAAGTCAGGAAATCTTTTGGACTTGTTGCCAATGTTTAGTTTAATTTACGAAGGTTAAGATGGCTATATCTTTAAAAGAAAAATTATATCAAATGTTTATTCTTGGTACTGGTGAATATGCTCATACTGCTTTGCAAAACGGTTTAGGCGGAATAATATTTTTTACAAAAGATATTCAGTCAAAAGAACAGTTTAAAACACTTATTGCTGATATAAAAAAAGATGCAATTATTCCCCCATTTTTGTCTATTGATCAAGAAGGCGGAAGGGTTGAAAGAACTGAAAATATTCATAATGGTAAAAAATATTTGTCTGCTAAATTTGCCTATGCAAAAGGAGAAGAATTTTTAGCTAATCAGACTGAGGAAATTGCAAAAGAGCTAAAATACTATGGAATAAATTTAAACTTTGCACCTTGTATTGATACAAATACAAACCCAAATAATCCGATTATTGGAGAACGTGCTTTTTCTTCTAACCCAGATGAAGTGATTAAGGGCGAAAAAATTGTATCTCAAATTTATAAAAATTTTGGTATAATTCCTTGCGTAAAACATTTTCCTGGGCATGGCGACGCTAATGCAGATAGCCATTTAACCCTTCCCAAGATTTCTTTGTCATTAGCAGATATGGAAAAAACGCACATAAAACCTTTCAAGGAAGCTGTAAGAAACGGAATTGATATGGTTATGGTTGCTCATTTGCACTGCACTTGTTTTGAAAAAGAAGAAATCCCGACATCTTTGAGCAAAAATGCCATCAATTATCTTCGTAAAGAATTGAATTTTGATGGTGTTGTCATTTCTGATGATATGGTTATGAAAGGAGTTGCAAAATTTGGAGAGGTTGAAGCCTGTCTTATGGGGATTAGAGCTGGTATAAATTTATTTATTTATCGATTTGCAGATAAAAATACTTTTGACATAATTGAAAAAGTTTATCAAATTGCTTTAGATGATAACGAATTACAAGATTTAATCGAAAAATCGTACGAAAAAATTACAAACTTGAAGAAAAAATATTTGTTTGAATAAGGAGTTTAGGATGAAAAAGAGGGCAATTTTAATTATATTTTTAATCTTGATTGGGCTAGCTGTTTTGGCTGGTAGTGCATGTTATTTTATCTCTAAAAATAAGGAAAATGTTGAGGTTGGAGATTCTAGTGTGGCAACAAAAGAAGAAATCCAAGATTACATTGATCATTTTGACCTTTCAACTATAGAATTTCAAAAAATTCAGCCTAGTGTGTATAAATATTCTGCTAAATTAAAACTTTTTGATGAAGCTTTTTCTTCTCAAAAACCTGTTTTTGTATATGGTTATGAAAAAGGTGCAAGAGCAAAATATATTTCTGAAAAATTTCATAAACAAATGCAAAAAGATTTAGCTAAAAATGGTTTTGATGAAAAATATACAGTTGTTACGATTTCAAAACCCGAAGCGAGAGTTAATGAAGTCATGAAAAAGTATAAGCTAGAAATTCCTCAAGATGAATCCCCATGCGACTTGAAAGATAGTGATATGAAGGGCGTTCTGGATATAGTTGATGTTATGTCTATGTGTTATGGCGGGGCTTGTTTGATTGATAATAAAAAGAAAGTTTTTCTTCCTTTTACAAAAGAATATCCAGAGGTTATTTTCAAGCTATTAAAAGAATACAAATAAATTTACATATTTGCGAAAATTTTTGAGAAATTATATAATCCATAAAAAGGAGTATGTGGAGCATGAATTTAGAAAATATTGAAAAAGTTGATCCTCAAATTGCTGAGGAAATTAAATTAGAATTAAAAAGACAACAAGAAAATATTGAACTTATCGCAAGTGAAAATTTTACATCAGAAGCCGTAATGGAAGCTTGCGGAAGTGTTTTGACTAATAAATACGCAGAAGGCAAACCACACAAAAGATACTATAACGGTTGTGAGCATATTGACGTAATTGAAGAAATTGCGCAAAAGAGAGCTTGTGAATTATTTGGCATGGATCATGCTAACGTTCAACCACATAGTGGCGCTCAAGCTAATATGGCTGTATTTATGGCAACTATGAAACCTGGTGACAGAGTTTTGAGTATGGATTTGTCAAACGGTGGTCACTTATCTCACGGTTCTCCAGTAAATTTCTCTGGCTTGTATTTTGATGTTAAAAGCTACGGAATTAACGAAAATGGTGAAATTGATTATGAAAATGTTCGTCAGTTGGCAATTGAACATAAACCAAAATTAATTATTTGTGGTGCTAGTAACTATTCAAAAATTATCGATTTCAAAAAATTCCGTGAAATAGCAGATGAAGTTGGCGCATTGTTGCTTGCGGATATTGCTCACATTGCAGGTCTTGTGGCAGCTGGGATTCACCCATCTCCAGCTCCTTATTGTGATTTTGTAACTACAACAACTCACAAATCTCTAAGAGGTCCAAGAGGCGGAATTATTATGTGCAAAGAACAATTTGCAAAAGATATTGATAAAGCAGTATTCCCAGGGTTACAAGGTGGTCCTTTAGAACATATTATCGCTGGTAAAGCTGTTGCACTTTTGGAAGCTTCAAAACCAGAATTTAAAGTTTATGCTGAACAAATTGTTAAAAATGCAAAAGCTCTTGCACAAGGTTTGATGGACGAAGGTCTTGATATTGTTGGTGGAATGACAGAAAACCATTTAATGACATTAGACCTTAGAAAAACAGGCAAGACTGGTAAAGATATTGCGAATGTCTTGGAACAAGTTGGTATCACTG
Source organism: Candidatus Methanomethylophilaceae archaeon (assembly GCA_963590665.1). Lineage (GTDB taxonomy): Bacteria > Cyanobacteriota > Vampirovibrionia > Gastranaerophilales > Gastranaerophilaceae > Zag111. Next base: position 26,122 of record CAVAPR010000009.1, on the reverse strand, counting down.
CTAACAAAAATACCGTTCCAAATGACCCACAAAGCCCATTTGTTACAAGTGGCATCAGATTAGGTACTCCAGCTGTAACAACAAGAGGTTTTAAAGAAGAAGATATGAAGGAAGTTGCAAAAATTATTGCATCTGCTGTATTTTCGTCAGATAATGAAGTTGCACTAAAAGAATTGAGAGCTAAATCTCTTGATTTGTGCAAAAAACACCCATTATATAACTAAGGAGAATAATTATTATTATCAAGTTAACACATGCACATATAATCGGAACAATAATAGCCTATATTTTTGGGGTATTCCTTGTTCCTATGGTAATTAGTTTTTCAAAAAAAGAAGGTCTAGTTGACGTTCCAAATGCTAGAAAAATCCATACAAAACCGATTTCAAGAATTGGTGGTGTCGCAATTTGGGCAAGTACGATGTTGACTTTTCTTTTCTTGGTTTTAATGAGTTATTATCCGTATGGAAAATTATTATCTGGTATTTTGCTTGGCGGTTCATTGATGTTCTTGCTAGGTTTAATTGATGATGTGTATGGACTTGGTGCAAAGTTTAAATTGCTAATTCAAGTATCAATTGCAACAGTTGTATATTTGTTGGGTGTTCAAATCAATAGTGTTCCATTCTTTGGCGGAATTGATTTGGGTTGGTTCTCTTATCCAATAACTTTGTTGTGGATTGTGGGAATCTCTAATGCAATGAACTTTATTGATGGTGTAGATGGACTTGCTGGTTCTGTTGTTACTGTAAACGCTGTAACTTTGGCAATTCTTGCTATTACACTTTCTCCACCTAATCCTATCAGCGCATTGATTGGATTTATTTTAGCGGGTTCAATGTTGGCATTTTTAACATTCAACTTCAACCCTGCAAAAATATTTATGGGCGATAGTGGTTCATTGTTCTCTGGATTTTTGCTTGCAACAATTTCTATTACTGGTGTTATGAAGGTTGCAACTTTGGCTATTTTGCTGCCATTTGTTGTTTTGGCAGTGCCAATTATTGATATAACTTATGCAAGTTTGCGCAGAATTTGTAAGGGGCAATCTCCATTTGTTGCAGATGCGGAGCATATTCACCACAAGTTGTTACATGCTGGTTTTTCTCAAAAGAAAACTGTTTGTATTTTGACTTCAGTTGCAATTATTGCTGGTGGTTTGGCATGTTTATTTGCTAGTCATAATGCGATTAAATATGATTTCTTTTTAACATTGGCTCTTGTTGGGGTGATGCTTTTATTGAACCTAGTGAGAGTGTTGACAAAGAAATAATTTTTTGCTACAATACAACAGAACGAGAACTTGATTACTCAGTTTTGTGCAGAGTTTTCTACGAAGTATAAAATATTTAAGTGCAGGTTCTTACATATAACGAAGTTAAGCGATTGCAAAATAGCTTGACAGAGTTGGCTAGTGTAATAAATCTAGCCAAATATAAATAAGCTTATAATGAATATACAAATAATTGAGTCTAAATGAGGTCAGGTTGTGTAACCTGCCTTTTCTTTTTATCATTTTTTGTGGTTATAAAATATCTAATGGGTCAACATCAACGGTCATTCGTATATCTTTTGGGGCAGTAATTTTATTCAAAAAGCTTGAAATGAATTGATGTCCTTTTTGGTCTAATTTATTTTTTATAATAATTTGAAATCTGTAGTAACTGTTAATTCTCTCTATTACACAAGGTGTTGGTCCAAGAACTTCTAATCTTTCTCCGAACCCAAATTTTTCAATCATTGTGCATAACCTTAGTGCAATTTCTTGAGCAGCTTTTTCTGCTCGGAAATTGTTCATAGAACTCAAAATTAATCGGATAATTTGACTAAATGGAGGATAGTCAAAATCCTCTCTCGATTGAATTTCTTTTTCGTAAAATTCAGCATAATTTTGAGATTTTGCACTTTCTAAGGCATAATATTCTGGATTATAAGTTTGGAAAAATACCCGACCTCTAAATTCTCCTCTTCCAGCTCTTCCTGCAACCTGCGTAAGCAGTTGAAAACCTCTTTCTGAAGCTCTAAAATCTGGCAGGTTGAAGCTTGCATCCGCAGAAATTACTCCAACTAATGTGACATTCGGGTTATCCAAACCTTTTGCAATCATTTGAGTTCCGACTAAAATGTCTATATCGCCTCGTTGAAATTTTTCTAAAAGTCTGATGTGTTCTCCTTTTCGAACTAAAACGTCACTATCAATTCTTTCAACATTGTAGCTTGGATAAAGTTCTTTTATTAATTGTTCAATTTTTTGTGTTCCCGTTCCAGAATTTTTAAGACCTTCAAATCCACAGTTTGGGCAAACGTCTGGGAAATATTCAACATGGTTGCAATAGTGACATTTTAGCATTTTGTCTTTTGCGTGCCAAATCATTGGGATTGCACAATTAGGACATTCAATGACGTGACCGCAACCTTGGCATTGAGTATATGTTGAATAACCTCTTCGATTGATTAGCAAAATTACCTGTTGATTGTTATCAAGAGTTTCTTGAATTGCAGTTTGTAATGGTTTGGAAATCTGACTTTTGTATGCTGCACGACCATATTCTTGCATGTTGATAACGGTTACAGGGGCAACTTTGGCGTTGTTGTAACGTTTTAACATTTCAAATAAATGGTTCGAATTTACGGCTCTATAGTAACTTGAAATATCAGGTGTAGCAGAACCTAAAATCAATGGGCAATTGTTAAATTCTGCTAATTTTCTTGCAACAAGCCTAGCATCATATCTTGGGGCTGGTGAGGTTTGCTTGTATGCGCTTTCGTGCTCCTCATCAATAATTATTAACCCAATGTTTTTCAATGGTGCAAAAACAGCGGATCTTGCACCTGCAAGGATTTTTATTTCATTTTTATAAAGCTTTTGCCAAACATCATATCTCTCTCCTTCAGAGATACTGCTGTGCCAAATTGCAACATCTTGAGTTCCAAATTTTTTTGCTAGTCTTTTGGTTAATTGCGAAGCTAATGCAATTTCAGGAGCTAAAAATAGAACATTTTTTCCTGCCTTAATTGTATCATCAATGAGCTTGAAATATACTTCTGTTTTTCCGCTTGCTGTAACTCCGTGGAGTAAAATTTGCGGTGACTTTTGAACTTTAATTTGTTCAGAAATCCCCTCGTAAACTTTTTGTTGAGTTTCTGAAAGGGTAAATAAATCTTCTTTTTTATCAATGTGTAAAATGTCTAGCGGATTACGGTATATTTGTTCTTCGGTTAATTTTACACAACCTAATGTTTCTAATTTTTTTATAGTTGCACGAGTAGTTTTTGCTTTTTTTTCAAAATCAATCAGCGAAATTTTTCCTAATGCTTTAAGCTGTTCCAAGATTTCTAATTGTCTTTTTGTTGCTCCATCTGTTTTGACAAATTCTATTATTTGTTCAGTTTTCAGAGATTTTTCAATGAGTTTAAGTGGAATTGCTGCATTCAAAACCGTTATTAAATCTGAACAGTAATAATTTGCCACCCATTCTAGGAGTTTTAGGTATTCAACAGAAAATAGAGGTGTTTCGTCTAAGATTTTGCTAACTCTTTTGGCTCTGATTTCTGGTGGCAAATAATCTGAAAATCCTACACAAAAAGCGTTGATAAGTCCTTGTCTGCCAAATGGAACGAGCAGAGCTTGTCCTATTTTTATTTTGGATTGCATTTCTGGTGGAATTATGTAGCTGAATGTTTTTACTCCTAATGCTTTTAGATTTACAAGGCAAACTGCGTATTTGTGAGAAATAAAAGAAGGATTATCAGCCACTTCAGATGGTTCACGTTTTTTTAGAGTCAATTTACGTGACGGAACTTCAAATAATTTGTTCTGAATACCATCTTCCATTTTAGATAATCCTTTTTTATGTTTGTTTAGTTATTCTCAATTATTCAGCTTCAGCTGACATAAATTCTTGCTTAGCTTCTTCGATAGCTTCTGTCAAAATGTCTAATTGGTCAGGAGTGAAAGTTACACCTTTTTTAGTTGGTAACCAAGTAGCACCGTCGTCAGTTGTGTAGAATATTCTCATATTTAGATAACTTCTTCCTTTGTATTCGCTAACAGAAATTTGTAATTGTTCAGTGTCAGTTCTATCAATTGTTGCTAAAATTTTTGCATCTGCCATTATAATCTCTCCTTTTTATAAACTGTGCTAAATGATTTTAGCACAAAGAGTTTTTGTCGTAAATAATTTTAATAAAAATAGCCACTTGGGTTATTTGACAAAAATGAATTAAAAATTGTATAATATTTTTTGCTAGTCGTTATTAAATATTGTCAGTGGGAATATAAATTTATGAAAAAGGTTCTGTATTCAATAATACTATTTCTTGTGGTCGTATTGTTTGTTCTTGTCGTTCTATTTTTTAATATGTTAAACAAGAAAAATTTAGAAATAACTTTATTACAACAACAAGTTACTAATATTAGCCAAAATAGTGCTTTGGATAAAGAACTTCAAGAATGTATGGCAAAAGAAAATTATACAACTGCAGGCATGTCTAAGTGTGTAGATGAACAAAGTATCTCTCTTGAAAAAGAAATAACTCATAAAGTTCAGTTATTGAACACAAAACTCCCTAAGGACAAGTTATTTTTGCTCCAAAATTCTCAAAACAAATGGATTGAGTATAAAAAAGCGGAGTTGTTATTAGTTCAAGCTGTGTTGCAACAAAGGGATGGTACAATCAATACAAACTTATCTAGTGGAGATAACTTCAAATTTTTACAGCGACGAGTTGATGATTTATCTGCATATTTATTCAATTTAGGGGAATGATATTTAAAATAAACCCTCTAGAATTAAATTCTTCTAGAGGGTTATATAATTTCTTGCTTTTATTATATTTATTCTGCTTTGTTTTCGTCTAACAAACTTGTTTGTTGAACATCTTCTGCTGGTGTTTCAGCTGGTGCAGATTTGATTGTTACATCATCTTCATTTGGGTTGATGATTTTGTTAACAGAACAAACTGTATCATTGTCTGACAAGTTTTGAGCTTTAACACCTGTTGCAGGACGTCCTTGTTGAGAAATTGAACCAGCGTTCAATCTAGTTACAACTCCGTTTGCAGTTACTAACATAATGTCATCAGAATCTCTTACGATTGTTAGAGCAACAAGTCTAGATGCTGAAGATTTGAATTTAGTTGCAATCAAACCGATGCCACCTCTGTTTTGTGTTCTAAATTCTGATAACTTAGTACGTTTACCAAAACCGTCAGAAGTTACAACTAGCAAGTCTGCATCGTAATCTTGAGGAACAATGTCGCATCCAATGATTTCATCGCCAGAGCGAAGTTTCATTGATGTAACACCTCTTGCACTTCTTCCTAATGGTCTTAGGTCTTGGATTGGGAATCTGATTGCCATACCACAAGATGTACCAATAATGATTTCATCTCTTGGAGTTGCAAGTTTTACCCAACATAAGCTGTCGCCTTCATCCAAACCGATTGCAATAATTCCGTTACGTCTGATATTTGTAAAGTTATCAAGTTCAATACGTTTGATATAACCTTTCTTAGTAAGCATGATAAGATTAGCTTCTTTAGAGAAGTTGCTAACTGGAACAACTGCAGTAATTTTTTCATCTTGGTCAATTGGAAGAACATTGATGATTGGTAATCCTTTTGCTTGACGTCCTCCTTCTGGGAAGTCATAAACATTCAAGCTGTAAACAGTACCTTTTGATGAGAAGAATAACACTTTGTCGTGCATCATTGCTGTAAAGAAGTGTTGAATATCATCATCATCTTTTGTTTTCATTCCAGATTTTCCACGAGTTGCACGGTTTTGACGTTCAAATGTGTCTAATGGGATTCTTTTCAAATATCCTTGGTGAGTGATGAATACTGCCATTGGAGTATTTGGAGTTAAATCTTCAATTGTAACTTCGCCTTGTTCTGGAAGAATTTGGGTTTTTCTGTCATCTCCATATTTTTCTTTGTCTTCTAAAAGTTCAGCTTTGATAATATCTAAAATCTTTTGACGACTTGCTAAAATAGATTCGTATTCAGCGATTTTCTTCAATAATTCATCGTATTCAGCTTTAACTTTGTCTTGTTCTAAACCTGTCAAACGTCTTAATTGCATTTCCAAAATAGCGTTTGCTTGGTCAACATCAAGTCCAAATCTACTCATCAAGCCTTCTCTAGCTTCATCTGATGTTTTTGATTTCTTGATAAGGTCAATAACTTCATCAATTGAACCCAATGCAATAATTAAACCAGCCAAGATGTGAGCTCTGATTTTAGCTTTTTTCAAGAAGAAAATAGTTCTTCTTGTTACAATCTCAATTCTGTGTTCAACAAATTCGTTTAATACTTCATACAAGTTCATCAATCGAGGTTGTTTACCACAAAGAGCAACCATGTTAACCCCGAAAGTTGTCGCAAGTTGAGTATATTTGTACAAATTGTTTCTAACAACATCTGGTTTTGCATCACGTTTCAATTCGATAACGATTCTCATACCTTCACGGTCAGATTCATCACGAATATCTGAAATGCCTGTAATTCTTTGATCTTTTACTAATTCTGCAATCTTTTCAATCAATTGAGATTTGTTTACTTGGTAAGGAATTTCAGTTACAACGATTGCTGTTCTTGATTGACGACCACCGCCACCTGCGATTTCTTCAAAACCAGAAACGGCAGACATCTTGATTGAACCACGACCTGTTTCGTAAGCTTGTTTAATATCGTTTAGCCCGATAATTGTTGCAGCTGTAGGGAAGTCTGGTCCTTTGATATATTCCATAAGTTCTGGAATAGTGATTTTAGGGTTATCAATCAAAGCAATTGTACCATCAACAACTTCGCAAAGGTTGTGTGGAGGAATGTTTGTTGCCATACCTACCGCAATACCTGAAACACCATTCAATAGTAACATTGGAAGTCTTACTGGAAGAACTGAAGGTTCTTGTAATGAACCATCAAAGTTTGGTTCAAATTCAACTGTTTCGCAGTCAATATCAGCAAGCATTGATTGTGTGATTTTGTGCATACGAGCTTCTGTATAACGCATTGCAGCAGCTCCATCACCATCGACTGAACCAAAGTTACCGTGACCATCAACCATCAAATATCTTGTTGAAAAGTCTTGTGCCATACGAACTAACGCTTCATACACAGAACTATCACCGTGTGGGTGATATTTACCTAAAACTTCACCAACGATACGGGCACATTTCTTAAATGGTTTATCTGGGTACATTCCGAGTTCATTCATTGCGTATAAAATACGTCTGTGAACTGGTTTCAAACCATCTCTAACATCTGGTAATGCACGACCTACAATTACACTCATTGCGTAATCGATATAAGATCGTTTCATTTCTTCTCTTATATTAACAGGAACAATATTCCCGTGATTAAACATGTTTTGCTGAGTCAATACTCTTCCCTCCAGTCTATACTCCTTGATATAAGTATAGCATAAACAAAACTATTTGCGCCAGTTCTTTACATTACTGTACGTAGTTTTGAGGAGAATTAATTTATATCAACAACACTAACACCATCTCCACCTTCGGAGTCTTCTCCAGGGCGGAATTTTGCAACATAAGGTGAATCCTTTAAAAAGTCCCTAACAGCTTGTTTTAATGCTCCTGTACCGTGTCCGTGAATGATATAAACTGGAGTTAGGTTAGCTAAGCTTGCTTGGTCAAGATAGTTTTCAACAGCATCAAGTGCTTCTTCTACTCTATAACCTCGTAGGTCAAGTGTTTGTGACATTGCATAGCGTTTAAGTTCAAATTTGTTAAATGAAGTTCCTGGAATTTTAATTTTTTGAGGTTCTTTGTAATTTTCATCAAGAACTGCTAATTCGTCTTTTTTGACTTTCATTTTCATTGTTCCCATATCAACAAAAAGGCGTTTGTTCTTGTCTGGGAGGGATACAATAGTAACTTTTTGATGGAGAGTTTTTAGCATAACAACATCTCCAACTACAACCTTATCCCAGTCAATTTCAAGGTAGTGGTTTTTGTCAGATACTTTGTCAATTTCACCTCTAAATCCATCTTCAAGTTTTGCAAGACGAGAGTATGCTCGACGTGCAATTTTTTCTGATTTTTCTTTCCTCAATTCGTTTAGAATTTCTTTAATTTCAGCCCTAGCTTCCATCATTTCCATATCAAATTTGTTTTTGATATTTTTTATGGTTTTCTTTTTATCTTTTTTTACTTGATTTAAGTTTTCTTCGTACTCTTTTTTTATGGATAGAGAGGACTCTTTCAACTCTTGTGCTTCTTCAAGGTTTTTAGATAATTCTTGGTGTGTTTCTTGAAGTTTTTCAACAACTGCAACAGTTGGGTCTTTTTGGGTGACAAGTGTTGTTTTTGCCTTATTTACAATTTCTGGATCTAATCCTAAATTTGAAGCGATAGAAATTGCATTACTTAATCCTGGAATCCCGATTAGCAATTTGTAAGTTGGTTTAAGGGTTTCGGTGTTAAATTCAACAGATGCGTTTTTGAAAAAGCTATTTGTGTATTCTAACGCTTTTAATTCCCCATAGTGAGTTGTGATAACGCTTGTCACTTGTTTTTGTGCAAGTTTTTCTAAAATTCCACGAGCTAAAACAGCACCTTCGACTGGGTCAGTTCCAGCGCAAATTTCATCTAAAAGTACAAAACTTTCATCTGTACTTTTGTTTAAGATTTCAATAATGTTTGTCATGTGCGCAGAGAATGTTGATAAGCTTTGCAAGATGCTTTGAGAATCCCCAATGTCAGCATAAACATCTTTGAATGGGTAAAGTTTAGCGTAAGTGCAAGGTAAAAACATTCCAGCTTTTGCCATTAAGATAAATAACCCAATGGTTTTTAACGTTACCGTTTTACCACCTGTATTTGAACCTGTAATGATTACTGATTTGTAATCTTTTCCTATTTCAAAATTGTTAGCTACAACATCTTCTGTAACTTGCAGCAAAAGAGGGTGCTTCATATTCTCAAAATAGATGTATTTGTCTTGTGTAATCTCTGGTTCTACTGCGTGAAGTTTTACGGCATATCTTGCTTTTGCAAAATGAAAATCAATTTCTGCCATAATTTTTTCACAATGTTCTAAATCTGGGAGATATTCTTTTACCAGATTTGTAAGTTCAACAAGAATTTTGATACATTCAGCGTGAATTTTTGACTTGATTTCTCTAACTTTATTATTCAGTGGGACAAGTTGAGCTGGTTCAATATAAAAAGTTTTCGCAGATGACGAAACATCATGCACAATCCCTGGAACTTTAGATTTGTTTGAAGCTGTTACTTGGAAAACTATTCTATCGTCACGATGCGTATAGATATTTTCTTGTAAATATTTAGAGAAATTTGGACTATTCAAAAGAGTTTGAATCATATCCCGAATATTTTGCTCTGTATCTCGCAAAGATGAATATAATCCTTTTAATTCGGGTGTTGCATTGTGGCGAATATTCAAATTCTCGTCAAAAGTTTCAAAAATTTTATCTTCAAGCTGTTTATCAGCAATTAAATTTTCTGCAAGTTTTTTTAGTAAAAATTCTTCTTCGGAATTTTCAAGGATAAATCTTTTCAATAATCGAGAAGATTTCATAGTTTTTGCAATGTCATTCAACTCTTCTTCTGTCAAATAAGAAACGGCAGAATTCGCCTTGATTTTTCCGACTTGCGCAATAAATTCTGCTGGGGTATCTTTTGCTAAATCAAGAATTTTTTTAGCTTCTCTTGTCAATTCAATTTGGTCTTGAATTTTCTCCACATCAGAATATGCAAAGGCTCTTAAACATAATGTTTTACTTTGCGAAAATTTTGCGTATTTTGACAATTCTTCTTTAACTTTGTCAAATTCTAGTGTTGAAACTGTTTTTGAGATAATATCCATAAATATATCTTAGCATAAAGATAATTTTGAATTATACATCTGGAAGAGTGCCTTTAACTTCTGCAACTTCATCAGATTCAAGATTGAAAATACTGTGTAGCGCTTTGACTGCTTTTTGAGCATCTTCTTTGTTGATTAAACAGCTAATTTTAATTTCACTTGTTGAAATCATTCTAATATTGATTCCAGCATCAGCGAGAGTTTGGAACATTGTTGACGCAATTCCTGGTCTATCAATCATTCCAGCACCAATAATTGAAACTTTGGCAATATTATCATCAACTTTAATATCTGCAGCTCCAAGTTTTTCTTTTACGTCTTTCAAAATTTCCATTGCTTTTGGCAAATCTTCATCATTGATAGTGAAAGCAATGTCGTTGGTGTTAGAAGCTTTTCTTGCGTATGATTGGATAATCATATCAACAGAAACATTTTCTTTTGCTAAGCAGCCAAATAATGTAGCAGCTTCTCCAGGGGTATCAGGAATGTCGCAAACAACAATTCTTACTTGTGATAAATCTGCAGCCACACCTGCAACTGGTTTATTTATTTCCATTTTTTCAACTCCTACAATTAACGTTCCCATATTTTCTAATTTGAAACTGCTTCTTACTCTTAGTGGTACAGCGTATTGTTTTGCTGTTTCAACACTTCTTGGATGAAGTACATTTGCTCCTGCATGTGCAAGCTCTAACATTTCTTCATAAGAAATAGTATCCAATCTTGATGCATTTGGTACAACTCTCGGGTCTGTAGTGTAAACACCTTCAACATCTGTATAAATATCGCATCGTTCTGCATTCAAAGCTGCTGCAAGTGCTACTGCTGATGTATCTGAACCTCCACGACCTAATGTTGTGATTTCTCCATCTTCTGTAACTCCTTGAAATCCTGCAACAACGATAATGTTGCCTTCATCAAGATTTTTTCTTAATTTATCTGTTTTAATATCAATAATTCTGGCTTTAGAGTGAACATTTTCGGTTAAAATTCCGATTTGCGTCGCATTGAAACTTACTGCTTTGTAGCCTTGAGCTTGAATTGCCATTGTAAGAAGTGCAATTGATACGCATTCACCAGTAGATAAAAGCATATCCATTTCTCTAGCAGATGGATTTGGATTCAAATCTCTTGCCATTTTAACAAGATGGTCTGTTGTGTGTCCCATTGCAGAAACTACAACCACTACATCATTTCCATTTTCTTTTTCACGAATGACGGTTTTAGCTACGTTTTTGATTTTGTCTGTATCTGCTACAGAAGTTCCGCCAAATTTTTGAACTATAACTTTTCTCAATTTAATTATTTCCCTGTATATCTGTTAAAATATTTTCCAGTTCTTCTTTTTCTTTTTGATACTTAAAATTCCCTGAAACTTTTGAAGCTTTTTCTGCTACGGAAATTGCTTCCTTTATATTATATTCACAAATGTTATTCTTGACAAGAGTGTATAAGCATAAAAATAACAAACTTAATACCTCTGGATTTTCAGGTTCTAATTTCTCTGCCCTGCGTAATTTTCTTTGAGCGTCTTGAAAATCTGAAACTTCTACAAGCCATTGCGCATAAGATAAAAATCCTTTGATATAATTAGGGTTTTCAGAGATAAATTTTTCATAATATTCTCGGATTTTGTAACTATCTCCAAGTTTTTTGTAACATTCAACGAGGTGGAGATAATTGTATGTTTGTTTGTTATCTGTTCTAAGGGCTTTTTTGAAAAAGTCTATTGCTTCTTCTATTTTTCCTTGAGCAAGGTTTTCTAATCCGATTGCTTCTTGAATATAGGTATTATCTCCATGTTTTTCTTTAAGTTCTCCAAGTAAGAAGAAATCTCCATCGTATGCGTTAACTAAAGCTAAGCCAATTTTTGACCCTAAATAATCGTCATTTTGTTCAAGTGATTTTTCAAATTGAACTTTAGCCTTTGAAAATTCAAAAAGCCTCATGTATGCTTTTCCACATTCAAATCTCAATGAGCAGTCCTCAAGGTCATTTGCGAGCGCTTTGTTGAATATTTGTTCAGTTTTTTCAATATCTTTTTGGAGTGAATAAATTTCCCCTAATATGAAATAAGCTGGTAACATGTGTTTATTTATTTCAATAGCTTTCTTTGCATATTTTTCTGCTTCTGTAAAATCTGCTTTCAAAAGCTTAAGGTGCGCATATTCGTATAAACTTCCTTCGTTTGGAGCTACTTGAGCTAAAAATTTTAACTTCATTTCTGCTGATTCATAGTCGTTTAATTTAATTTCCATCACGGCAGAAAGTAGGATTGCGGTGAAGTTGTATTTGCTGATTTTTATTGCGGTTAAAAATTTATCTCTAGCAAGTGCAAATTTTTTCTGGCGCATGAGTGCCATTCCCCAGCCAGTTTGAACGTCTGTGTTGCAAGGAGTCACTTTGTCTGCTGTTTCAAAAGCCTCAATTGCTTCGTTAAATTTTTCGCAATTCAAATAACACATTCCAAGTCTTAACCAAATTTCTTTGTCATTCGGGTTAATTTTGGAGGATTTTTCGTATTTTTCAACAGCGGTTGAAAATTGTCCTTTGTATTCATAAATTTTGCCAAGATATTTATAAGCCAAGCTGTCTTGTTCTGAAATATCAAGTGCTTTTTCAAGTAAAGTTGTGGCTTCATCAAATTTCTTTTGATCAATAAGTTTCTTTGCTCTATTTACACAGGCAACTGATGGTAAAGATTGTATAATAGAGTCGTTTTTGTACTTGTCAACGGAAAAATTTAGCGCTTTAATATCTTCAAAAATGTTTTTTATCCAACTAAACAATCTGCTACCTCTCTAAATGCCCCATTCCCAGCTTCGCTTTGCGTAATTTGAATATCTTCTACATTTTTAACTTTATCTACTGCGTGTGGAACAGTGATTTTGTATTTTGCAAAGTTTAAACATTCTAAATCGTTTACATCATCTCCAATGTAAACGTATTCGTCTTGAGTTAAGTTATATTTTTTTATAATGTCTTTCAAAACATCAATTTTAATTCTTATATTTTGGTGAATTTCTGTGATTTGAAATTTTTGAGCCATTGTTTCAATTGCAGAATTTTTTTCGCCCGAAATTATAGAAATATCAATGCCATTTCTTTTTAATATGAAAAATCCCATAATGTCTTTGAAATTCAATTTTCTAGACATTGAAAAATCTTCATTTATATAAACACAATTATCTGTAATTACTCCATCAAAATCTGTAACTACCATTTTTATTGACTTTGGCAATTTTATTTTTGACATTATTTTAATATCCTAACCGTCTTAACAAACTCCATACTCTTTGCTATAATTATAACATAAATCGTTAGGATTATAAGATAACAGAGAGTAAAAAGTAATAAATGTTTTCATATTTTTATATAATTAATATTTGCGTAATCATTGTGTTTATTTGCTTGTTTTTTATCACAAGAAAAACAAATAAAAGATGGTCAAAAATAAATGATTATCTTGGCAAAGTTACTACTACGGTTGATTCTATTCGTTATGGTAATCTTTCTACAAAGATTGAAAAAATTGAACATCCGACTTATCAAAACGTAACTGATAGTATTAACAGAATGGTTGAAACTCTAAATGATAGAGAAAAGATGATTATTGAGTATCAAGCTGAATTGATGCGCCAAAATAAATTGCTTGAATCTGTTATCAATTCTCTTTCTGATGGTATTTTAATTATCAATGAAAAATTTGAAATTCTTCGTGCAACCCCGAAAATTTTGAAATGGTTTGGGATAAA
>CAVAPR010000009.1:10764-12502 GCA_963590665.1 Candidatus Methanomethylophilaceae archaeon | reverse complement strand
AAAAGGAAAAGATATTATTGGCAAAAATGTTTTTGAGTTTATTCAATTAACTGATGACGAAACTGAAATTGATAAATTGAATAATATTGAAATTTTTATTAAACATACCCCGACAAACAATTTTGTAATCAATTCTCAGCCTCTTTCATCGTTGGAGAAAAAACGTTATGTTTTGATTATCAAAGATATTACGACTGAAAAAGAAATTGAGAATTTGAAAGAAGATTTTGTAGCTACTCTAACTCACGATTTGAAAGTTCCAATTGTTGCCGCTGCAAATATGATTGATTTATTTTTGGCTAAAAAATTTGGCGATATTTCTAATAAACAAGAATTTGCACTTAATAGCATGAAATCATCTAATAAAGAACTTTTAGACTTAGTTCAAATTTTGTTAGAAACTTACAAAATCAAAGAAAAAGGTATTCAACTCTATAAAAAAGAAATAAATCTGAATGAGTTTTTGGAAGGGATTGTGGATGAGATGCAGGGAATCGCAAGTGATAATAAATTGAAAATTGTTTTTCATCCTGCAGTGGATAATCCTATTGTGAATGCTGACCCTATGCAATTCCAAAGAGTTATTAAAAATCTTATTTCAAATGCAATTGACCATAGCAATACAAAGGAATTTATTGAGGTAAATGCGAATACTATTCCTGATTTTGTTACTGTTTCTGTTGTGGATTTTGGTCAAGGGATTCCAAAAGATGAAATAAAAATGATATTTAACAAGTACTATTCTGCTGCGAAAAAGTTGAGAAAAGTGGGCACAGGTTTAGGTTTGTATTTGTCACAACAAATAGCAGAAGCTCACGGTGGAGAGATTACTGTTGAGAGTGAAGAGAATGTCAGAACGGAGTTTTGTGTAAAAATCCCTATAAAGTAAAGATTTTGGCTATACAGTTTTAAGAACGAAAAAGAGGGATATTAATTTATATCCCTCTTTTTTTAGTTTGTTTAAATTTATAGTATTATTTTTGAGTTTTTACTCTTTTCAATTTGCCATACTGTTCAACTTTTGCATCAAACAAGTGATTATAATAAGCTTTTGCATCTTTTGCACGATAATTTGAGTTAAGCTTTTTGTTATTAGCAATTTTGTTTTCGGCCTTTTCTAAGATGGCAATAATATCACGAACATCAAACATACGAGAATTGTCGGCATTACGTTTTTTCAACATATAATTAACGAATTTTCTATTTTGTCCATTTATCTTTGAGTACAATTTCAACGCATCTTTGTTTGAAGATTGATTTCTTGTTTTGCCAACCAGTCTATCCATTTTTCTTGTATCTGCAATAGAGGCAAATATTTCTGGTAGCAAACTCATTCTTATTTTGGTTGCATTTTTGCTAAATTCTTCTTGTTGTGAGTTAAATGTTTTTTCTCCCAATTTGGTTTTTACAAAAGCTACTACCTTGTCTTTCACTATTTCTTTTGGCAATGGTTTTTCTAGAGGAATAGCTGATTTAACCTTGCTAGAGTCTGGAGTTACCAAATCTCTTAATATATTTAGTCCATTTTTAGCCTTCATATAAAGACTTTGAGCGAAAGAACGTCTTTTCTTGAAACCATATTGAATTTTTAGTCTATTTGAAATACGAGAATTTTCAGTTTCGAAAAAGGCATCTGTTATATTGTTATTTAATGCATTAATTCTTTCTTCTTTGCGTGTTTTGAAAATAATATTCCACGCATTATTTTTAAATATGTTTAATTTCTTTGTCGGAACAT
>CAVAPR010000009.1:885-10754 GCA_963590665.1 Candidatus Methanomethylophilaceae archaeon | reverse complement strand
GTCTAAAATATCGACAAATTCATCTAATTGAAAATTTCCATCTAAGTTTGTTAAAGATTTTTTTACGAAACTTTTTGCATTTTTATCTGTATCGATAATATTGTACATTTTTGATAACAACTTTAGTTTTTTGTCGTGTTCATAGCTAAAATCTCTATCAACCCCACGAATAGTTGGACTAAATCTGTTTAACAATTCTTCTCTTAGCGGGGCATTTTTCTTATTTGTAGAAACTAAAATATTGGCAATATCTTCTGCTGCTCCATTTTTTAACATTTCATCTGTAGGGTGGAACACATTAGACATTGTTTTGGCTAATCTATGATTTTCATTGGTCAATAATTTTAATAAATTATCACCATTAACAATCGCTTTATCTAATAAAGAATATTCTACTCGCTTTTTGTCTAAGTCTAAGATTTCATTGTAATTTTGTTCACTAAATTGTTTTTGGACAAATTTTTTATCAAGTTCTGAAATCGCATTTGGATTATCTTTATTAAGTTTTAAAAATGAACGTATTTTTTCATACTGTTTCATATATTCTTTGGAATGTTCAGACTTTAACAAATCAGGGATTAAAGTATTTCCCTCTGGTCTTTCATACTTGAATATATCTTCATTCATATTAAGAACAAATTTCAAACGCTTTTTGCTATTTCCAGCCCAATCAACAATAGTATCCAAACTCTCGAAAGAGTCGGAAAACTGGTTGCATATAGAGTTGTGCAATTCGTTAGGCTTTTTGATTTTAGAGAAAACCTCATTTACAAGTTTTGGATTATCTTTTTCTGCTGGGTTTCTGTAAAAATTAAATCTGTTAAAATTATTAGTTAATGTCTGTAATAATGATAATTGTTTTTTAGAAGATTTTTTTGTTAATTCTACAATGTCATTTATATCTTGATTAAGAATATTCGAAACTTCTCGTTGTAACATTCTTTTCTGAGGGGAAATTCTTCTCCCAGAAATAGCTCGAATTCCATTTATTAAAATACTCATTTGTGCCTCCTCAAAAATCAAATCCCATAAAAATATTTTTTGCTCCTTTTTTAAGATTTAACATTTTGAAAATGTTATATTTTGAATTTTTAAATTCTTCAAAATTTAGAATTTTTATTTCATTTTAGGTAAATTTATATTTATTATGGGGTATCAATCAATATGATTTTAATATTTCCTTGCAAATCAATTTTGCAACATAACATATTATACAACAATAATTTGTTACGAAATATTACGAAATCTCTCATCATTTCTAAAGTTTTTCTCAAAAATGCCGACTACATGGGTAACCAAAGGAATACTATAAATCGAAAGGATTTAGAAAAATGGGATTGGCAACGTCACAAGCAAGATTTTTGTGCATAACAGCAAGAAAGGCTGATTGTGAATACAAATCAACCGAACTTGCTCAGCAAAAACTTGAGATAACTAATCAGTTATCTGATATTTCTGCTAACTATGCCAATGCCATGAATGCAACTAAATTAGTTTGGAAAAACGATTTAGTCGAAAATGATTATGGTTTGACTTATAATTTACTAATGACCCCATCTGCTGCAAATGATTATAACCCATATATGGTTACAACTTCATCTGGAGCAATTGTTTTGAATTCTGAATATGCTGCTGCTGCTAAGGCTGCTGGTATTTCAAAAGCTGGTGGTATCTCATCAGCTGATGGCAGAGATAAATTTATTGCTGCATTAGTTCCGAATGGAATTGTTACTCAAGATACAGCAAATTCAATTATGACAACAGATTATGTTGCAACAAAATTGGATGATGGAAGTTTAAAACTTGATAAAGCTAATACATCTGCGACTACAGGTAATGTAGGTTGGAATTCTGGTGCAGGCATGGGTTCTACTCCATTAGATAAAAATTCTGTTGATGGTATGGATTTATCTGCTTTGATTACATCTGATTTGATAGGTGAACAACTTGTTGATTGGGCTCAACTTATTACTGATTCAAGTTCAGATCAAATTACTTCTGCCAAATATAATTCAACAATAAAAGATTATGATGCTCAGATTAAAAAAGCTGCTACAAATCTTCAATATGCAGATTCAACGTTAGATGCTAATGGCGAACATAATGCTGACTATATTGCAAAAGAAGAAGCCTTAAATGCTTTAAAAGAAGAAAAAGCTAAATTTATAGAAAAATATCCAAAAGATAAGATTGTTGACATTGATAGAAATAGTTTCCAAATGGATAACAATAGTGTTCATGATACAGGATTCACTGTTGTTTCAAATGGAACAATCACTTATGATGAAGAATCTCTTAAAAAGATGACAATTGGTGATTTGTTATCTTCAAATATCGTTTTGATGACTCAAAATCAAAGTGCAGATAAAATGGCTGATTATGCAACAAAATTGATGGAATCAATTGCAAGTATTTTCGGCTATAGAAATTCTGGACACGGTTTGAATGTTGATTCTGCTTCAAATGAAGCTTTAGAATTTGCAATGACCATGATTAAAAATATCAACTTAAAAGCATCAAATGCTATTACTCAAGGTTCAAGTTGTGATGACAAAGCAATGACTAATAACAGTGCATACATAAATGCTAATGATTATAACAGAATTGGTACTGGACAAAAGAGCATTTTGGGTACAAATATTGTTTCTTACCAAGCTGTCAATGTATCAAACTTGTTATCTTCATTCTTGACATATTATGACAACTATATGAATGGTAATTCTTCATCTTATGTTGTTGGTAAAAGAGTTGATACATCTGCATTTGTAACAGATGATAGAAATTATAGATATTTTGGTGAAGCAGAAGGAACTGCAACTTCTCAAAAAGAAAAATTGGCAGATTTCTATGACCAATTGTATAACAACCTTTGCGAAAAAGGTTGGAGAGAAGACGCTTCTGTTCAAGATAGCGAATACCTTGAAAATGCTCTAAAAACAGGTCGATATGCAATGAGTTCACTTCATGATGATGGTTATTTCTATCAAACAAGATATAATGAAACAGGATATGTTGTTGAAGAAACTGATTCAGATGCAATCGCTAGAGCTGAAGCTGAATTTACTCAAAAGAAAGCTGAATTGACTTATAAAGAAGATGCAATTGATATGAAATCTAAAAAATTAGATGCTGAAATTTCTTCATTATCAACAGAATATGATACTGTTAAACAGTTGATTTCTAAGAGTATTGAAAAAACATTCCAAATGTTCCAAAATTAGGTGAATAAAAATACTATTTTCTAATCGCATTTTTATTATATATTGAAAGAATGAACGACAAATTTATTCTTCGTAAAAATGCAAAAAATATTAGAAAAACTCTAGATATTTCAACAATTTCGGCTAAAATCCGAGAAAAAATACTTGCGCATTCTTTTTATAAAAATGTGCAGAACATTATGATATTTTATCCGACAAAATACGAGGTAAATCTTCTTGATTTGACTAAATGCTCGGGCAAAAAGTTTTTTCTCCCAAGAGTGAATGGTTTGGAATTAGAGGTTTGCGAATTTGGAGTGGATACAGAGCTAAAAAAATCCGAGTTTAATATTTTAGAACCAACATCAATTCCTGTTTCTCCAGATGTCTTAGATTTGGTGATTATTCCTGCTTTGATGGCTGATAAAAGAGGCTATCGCCTTGGTTATGGCGGAGGCTTTTACGATAGGTTTTTGTCTAAATTTAAAAAAGATTTCAAAACAATTGTTGTTATTCCAGAAAAATTGTTTGTTGAAGAACTTCCAATTGATGAATTTGACCAAAAAGTTGATGATGTTGTGATTGGTTAAATCTTTTCTTTTTTGAATATAACGAATAAAATTCCGACAATACCTATTACAAATAACAATACTGAAACGATTTCAGCAATTGGGATTGAACCGATGTTCATTGCGCTGTCAACTCTTAATTGCTCAATGAAAAATCTAATGATTGAGTAAATTGTCAAATATGCAAAAAAGGTTAGCCCTCTAAATTTTTCCCCGAATTTTAAATAAATAAATGCGAGGATGAAAAATGAAATGAGGTCTAAAATACTTTCATATAAAAATGTTGGGTGAAATAGTGAATAGTTTGCGTATTGAATTGCCCGCTTTCCTTCGGGGATAAATAATCCCCAATTTTGACTTGCAACAGGTATTCCATAAGCTTCTGAGTTAAAGTAATTCCCCCAGCGCCCAATAGCTTGTCCTAAAATTGTAGAACAAGAGATTGCATCAACTATGTTTAATAATGGCGTTTGAGATTTTTTTGCAATAAAAATCATACATATAATCCCGCCTAAAATTGCTCCATGAATTGATAATCCTCCCTCTCTTATATCTAGAATTTCAAGAGGATTACTTAGATAATGAGGAGCATTCAAAAGGCAGAAATATAATCTTGCGCACAAAATCCCTGCAATAATTAGAATTGGCGCATATTCAAGGATAGTATCCTTTTTTAAATTAGGATTTATTTTGTTGAACAAATAATTTGCGCAAAGTATAGCAACAAATATTGCACTTGCCATTGTTATTCCGTACCAATAAATAGGAATTGAAAATAAGTAAAAAGCAATATCCTCTGGGGCTGGAATAATCATATCCTTATTCTTCGATTACCCTTTTAGTATTTTGAGGGTTTTGAGCTTCTTTGATTTTGTCAATTTGAGCATTTACATCTGCTTTATCTTCTGCATTAGGATTTAATTCAAGATATTTTTCATAATTAGCGATTGCAGAATCATATAATTCAGAAACTAATTTTTGTTCTTTGTCTGTAAGTTTATCAGAAAGTTCAATAGTAGAAGAGTCTTCTGATTTAGGGGTGAAGAGGGTATCATCCATATTCATTCTTACTTTTAATTGGCTCATATCAACTGCCAAATTGTTTTCTGCTGTTGCAAGAGAGTAATATACATCTGCTGTATTTGGTTTTAATTCAAGGGCTTTTTTGTATTCTTCAACGGCATTGATATAATCTTCTGCCTTTGTGTATGCGATAGCCAAGTTGTAATGAGTTTCAAAGATTGATGGGTCTAAGTCTATACTAGATTTTAATCTTTCAATTGCTTGAGTATAGTCACCTTTTTCCATAAAGCTTTGAGCCTTATTGTTTAAATCTTGTACTGCAAGATTGTTAATACACGCAGTTGAAACGACAGCAACGAATAAAATACTAACCAACAATAAAACTTTTTTCATATATCCCTCTCTATAACATTGTTAAGTTGTTGTTAACGTAATTATAATTTAATAATAAAAATATGGCAAATTTCATTAATTTAAGTTACAATAGGAGCGTAAAGGAGAATTATATGTCAGACGATAAAGTTATTAGCCTTGGAGCAAAGAAAAAACAGCTAGACGAGGAATCACATAACCATAATGAAGAAAATCACAATAACGAGCTTGTGTATTGCAGCTTTTGTGGTCGCCCAAATACACAAGTAATCAAGATGATACAAGGTCCAGGGGTTAATATTTGTTCTGAATGTACAATGATTGCAGTTCAGTATTTGATATTGCAAGACCGAATGCCATCTGCTGAAGCTCAGCAAATTTTGGATGCGTTCTGGGGAAAGGCTAGATAAAAAGATTTTATGACATCTCCAAAATTTAAACAGTTAAATCCATTTGAATTAAAAGCTTTTCTTACTGCTCTTTTGAATAAAATTAACTCGGTGCAGGATATTCCAAATTGTCTTGCTGATTTTGAAATGCTTGATTCTCAAGCGGATAAAACCGTTTTATCAAAGCTTTTATTGAAAGAGTTAGTAAATGCTAAGACTGAAAAAATTCCTGTAATTTGCTTTTTGTTAGAACATTACACCCCAAAAGAAGAACTGATAAACAAGTTGTGGGAAACTTTAAAAAATCCTAATTTGAACAACGAAGTTAAAATTACTGTGATAAATCTTTTGCGAGAATTGGATGCTGATTGGTCTTACGAAACTTGCGAAGAGTATTTGGGTGAAGATTCAACCGAAATTTTAGATGAAAATACGAAAAAACTTTTAAATACCGCAATAATAAATCCAGAAGTCCAAATTGATTTTCTAGACTTTTTAGCATCAATCAGAGTACAAGATAAAATTACCTTACTAAATTCTTTTGAGGGAGATTTTTCAGATGATGCGCTTGCAAATATTTTGATTCCAGTATTTGTATCTGAACCAGAAAGTCCAGAAGGAAAAGAATCTTTGAAAATTTTAGGAACGACAAAATCTCAACTTGCATTGCATGTGTTAGAAGAAATGTCCAAATCCGCCAAAGGTGAATTATCTCAAGAAATTAGAAGAGCATTATCTACTCTAAAAATTTCTGGAATTAGAGAAGATAATACAAAAGAATTTTACAAAAAAATCTTGTCTGATAGTGTGCCAAACAAGTTTTATATCACATATCCTGACGGGCATGGTGATGAAGCTTTGATTTTTACAAGAAAAACTAAAGATGGTAAAATTCGTTTCGTTTCAATCGTTACCAATATTGAAACAGGGGTTAAAGATTGTTTTGGGTTCTTTGAAATTTCTCAATTTGAATGTGACAAGATTTTGGAACGATTTTTGAGAGATGAAAAAACAGTTGAGCTTCCGCCAGAAGCTTTTAAAACTATTTTACACAATGCTCAAATGCAATCAATTTTGAGAAACGGCAATAACTGGAAACTTCCGTACGAATATGTTTGCTGGGCAAATTTGTTGTTGGATATTGATTTTGATAATGAAACAATTGAACAAATTTTGAAAGAACAAATATTACCTCAAAAGGTTGATAATACTGTAATCCCTCTGCTTGAAAAGATGAAAATATCTTCTCATTGGTTCTTGGATGGAAATTATAGTGACGAGTTTGAGGATTTGATTGTAGAAATGAAATCTACTGATGATTTGGATTCTCTTGTTGAAAAATATTTGCCAAAAGTTTTTTATGAACAAGAGAAAAAATCTTGGATTGATAAATTGTTGATGAGCGCCTATATCAAATATTCTATTGGAAAAGATGATGAAGCTTCAATGGTTTATGGTTTATCTCAAGATGAAAATATTCTGGCTGAACTTTTTAGAACAATTTTGAAGCGCAGTATTTATGAATATTTGATGACAATTAAGTATAATAAAGATTTGAATCCCGAAGATTTTACACCAGATGAAATTGATAAAAAAATCAACTATGTTGAAGAAAAGTGGGTGAAAAATGTATAAGGTAATGGCGTTAGATGTTGGAACAAAAAGAATTGGAATAGCGTTGAGCGATTTTTTGCTAATGCTTGCCAATGGTCATTCTTATATCCCACGAGAACCAGAGGACAAGGCAATTGAAACAATATATAAAATTGCTAAAGATAATCATGTTCAGAAAATTGTTGTAGGAGTTCCGTTGAATATGGATGGAACAAAGGGTTTTCAAGCCGAAAATTGCGAAGAATTTGCTTCAAAGTTAAAAGGTTATGAAATAATTTTTGAAGATGAAAGATTGACATCTGACTCTGCAGAAGAAAATTTACGAGCAAAGAAAATCGACTTTAGAAAAGATAAAGGACTGGTTGATATTGAAAGTGCTTGTATTATACTGGAACAATACCTATCAAGAAATAAATAAAAAGGAAAAAATAAAATGGCAGAAGAATTAGATAACACTATTGAAATCATCGACGATGATGGTACAACTATTAAATGCGAATTGTATGATATTGTTGAATTTGATGGAAAACAATATGCAGTTTTAGCAGAAAAAGATTCAGAAGATGAAGAACCAGAATTAGTATTGATGAGATATACTGAAGAAGGCGAAGAAAGCTATTTTGAAACTATTGATGATGATGATGAATTTGAAAGAGTTTCAGAATATATCGAAAACTTAGATACTGAAGATGAAGACGAAGAATAAGGATAAATAATTTTGTTTGAAAAGTTTACTGAAAAGGCTTTGAATGTAATTGTAGAAGCTCAGAATATTGCAATTTATGATCACTCAGATAAGGTTTTGTCTGAACATTTGCTTTTGGCTCTTGTAAAGGAAACAAAAGGTTTTTGTGCAAAAATATTCAAATCTTACAATATTACTTATGAACGATTAGCGGAAGAAATTTATCTTACCCTAAATCTTGAAGAAGCGGATATGACTTCATCAATTCCTTTCAGTAACGATTTCAAACGTATATTACAGCGCACTATGAACTTGGCGGAACAGTCTGGAAATTCAACTGTTCACTATGAACATCTTGTGCTTGCTGCAATTACTGATAAAGAATCTAGAATCCCGCAGTATTTAGAAAATATTGGCTTTGATATTGAAAAATCAAGACCTCTAATCGAGAAATTAGTTCAGAGAAAATCTAAAAAAGATTATCACCCAGAACTTGATGAAAACAAAGAGCCAGAAGTGAATTTGACTCAAGAAACGGATTCTCTTTTTGATAGCCCAGAATCTGCAAAAGTTTTTGAAAGAGCTGTTGCAAAGTTATCAGCTTCAAATTATGAAATTTTGGGTACAGAACAAATTATTTCTTCAATTTTGGAAGATAAAGAGTCTGATTTAACAAAGATTTTGGCACAGTTTGGTGTGACAGAAGAACTATTTGAAGAAAAATTGTCAAAAGTTCAATCCCGTCAAGCTGAATACGAAGGACGTCAGATTGTCTTTACTCCGAATGCTTTTATTGCCATGAGTTTGGCACTTCAAACTGCAAAAGAATTAGGCTCATCAGAAGTTTTACCAGAGCACATGGTTTTAGGACTTTTGAAAACTAAAAAAGGTGTAGCTTATAACATATTTAAAGAATTGCATATCAACGATGATGATTTGGCTCATGGAATTATCAAACCGATTGAAAAACAAATGCCAGAAACCCTTACAATCCTTCGACTTGCCAAACAAGAAGCAAGACGACTTGGGCGAAATGTTGTTGGTACAGAAATGTTTTTGCTTGGCATAATTGGCGAAGCAACAGGTGTTGGCGCAGTTGTTTTGAATGAGTTAGAAATAAATATTCGAGATGCAAGATTAGTTGTTGAAAAAATTGTCGGAACAGGAAACGAATATTCTGATTCCGAAATTGTTTTCACAAAAAGAGCAAAACGAGTTTTGGAAACAGCTTGGGAATATGCTAAAAAAGCGAATAAAACAAAAATTGAATCATCTGACTTGTTGTGGGCGATTACGACTGAACCAAATTCTCTTGCTATGCAAGCCTTAGAACAACTTGGTACTGATGTTGTAGAAATCAGAGAAGGCATCAAAAAACACTCTGTTAAACAATAATTATGAATGAAATTCATCAAAAAATTGAATTGTTTTTAAATCGTTATAACTTAAATAATCCAGAATTGACTTATTTAGTGGCTTTTTCTGGAGGATTTGATTCAATGTGTTTGTTGGATTCTTTGCGAAAAATTACCTCAAATAAAATTGTTGCACTCCATCTAAATCATGGTTGGCGAGGGGCAGAAAGTGACTCGGAAGAAGTTAATTGCCGAGAATTTTGCTTATCTATCGGAGTAGATTTTTATAGTGAGCGATTACCTATTACTGTAGCGAAAACTGAAACTGCTGCAAGAGAAGCAAGATATGAGTTCTTTAAACGTTGTGCAAAAAAGTACGGTAGTGATGTTGTTTTTACTGCTCATAATAAAAATGATAATGCTGAAACTTTAATATATCGAATTTGCAAAGGTACTGGAATTTCTGGGCTTCAAGGAATTGCACCTCACAGGGATATTTATTATCGACCGTTGCTTGAGGTTAGTCGTGACGCTATAGAAAATTATTGCAAAATTCAAAATTTAACCCCAAATTCTGATAGTTCAAATTCTAATACAAAATATAAAAGAAATTTTATTAGGGCAAAAGTATTCCCGATGTTGTCAGAGGTTAATTCCAATAT
>CAVAPR010000009.1:0-875 GCA_963590665.1 Candidatus Methanomethylophilaceae archaeon | reverse complement strand
TTCCAATATTGTTGATACAATCAATTCGCTTTCTACTGTAGCAAAAGAAGAAACTGAAATTGTCGAAGAGTATTTGCATTCTATTTTGGATAAAATTTCAGATGGTAATAAAATTAAAACTCAAGAATTTTTAAAACTCTCTGATTCTATTCAAAAACGCCTTGTTTATAATATTTTTATTGAAAATAATCTTGATTATACAAGAGAAAAAATTCTGCAAATTTATGATTTTATCAAAGAAAATTCAACCTCAAAATCTGGCAAAACTTGTTCTCTAACAACGGATTTGTGGATTTTTACGAGTGAAAATACTATTGAAGTTATCGATAATTCTACCGTTAATTTTCACGCAATCCATATTTCAAAAGAGGGAAAATATGAAACAAATTTAGGAACATTAGAAATCTCAAAATGTTCAAAAGGCGTAAAAAATTTCCCAAAAGATAGCGAAAGTGTAATTTATGCAGATTTAAGCGGATTAGATTTTGATTTTGAATTAAGAACAAGACGAGATGGAGATATTATTTGTCCTTATGGACTTTCGGGAACTCAAAAATTAAAAAAATACTTAAATTCAAAAAAAATTCCGAACCATGAAAAAGATAATTTGTTATTTTTTGTTCAAGGGAAAGAAATTCTTTGGGCAATCAATTTAGGAATTAGTGATAAAATAAAAGTAAAAACAAATCCGACCCACAAAATTACGTGGAAACCAATTGAAAAGAGGGGCTAATATGGAAGTTAAAGTAGAAGATTTAAAGGTTTTATTTAGTGAAGAGCAAATTCAAAAACGAATCAAAGAACTTGCCCAAGAGATGAATACTTTTTATAAGGGCGAAGATGTTGTTGCAATTTGTGTTTTGAAGGGTGCTGTT
>CAVAPR010000008.1:0-74671 GCA_963590665.1 Candidatus Methanomethylophilaceae archaeon | reverse complement strand
CAACATTGTTTTTCAAACCATCTTCAGCGAAAAAGATTTCTGTAACATCTTTTGTAGAATCTGATAACAAATTCATACCAACAACGTTTAATTTGTTGCCTTGATGATCCCCATAAGAGCTGGCAGAGATTCTATCCATTTGTTCATTTGCTAGGTCAACATCTGCTACGAAGTTTGTGTCTCCAGTAAGAGTTACATTGTTTAAAGATGCAATCCCTGCTTGGTTGTTAACCATAGACAATGTTCCAGATTGTAATACTAAATTGTTTCCATCAAGAACATTATCTCTAACTCCAAGATGGAGGTTTGTGCCACTCAATGAAATATCCATATTTTCGACATTGTTATTTAGTTGAACAATACTAGATGAATCACCTGTGATTTTTAGGTCTGGTACAACTGTTACTTCTGTTAGATTATCTGTTTCATTATTATTTTCATCTACATAGTGTGCTTCCCCCCATTTATGAGTGGAAGGATCCCTTTCTTTATAATAAGTGTTAGTAATAATTGTTGTTCTTTCTCCAGTAATTTTGTCATTGAAAATAATTTTACCGTTGTTTATAGAGTTGAGTGTTACCGCAGTTTTGATTGTAGTATCTTTATATGTAGCCAGATATGGGTTATAATCAATTAGTTCCGATCTAATACGATTTGCAACGAATATCGCTTGAGAGTCTTTATTTTCTCCAACTTGAACATAGTTCCCAGAGAAAAGAGATTTTCCATTATCCGCAACAATATTCAAATTTATATTACTCCAGATTGCACCTCCTTGAGCGATTCCAGATTTCGATTTTGCATAGTTACCTATGAATGATGTATTTTGAATTTTCTTGAGTTGTTCTTGTTGTTCGCCATAGTTATAATATATATTATTAAATATGGCACCACCTTGTGCATTATCAGATTCAGTTTCTGCATGGTTATTATAAAAATAAGAATTGTTAATATTATTAATGATTCCTTCATTATAAATAGCTCCGCCTTGAGCTCCGTTTTTTCCCAATGCGTAATTTCCAGAGAATGTTCCTGATATATTGCCGATTTCTCCGTATTTATTGATAATTGCTCCCCCTTTATAACACTCTTCAAAGTAATCATGAGTAGCACTATTATCTACAAATATTCCAAATATCTGATTAATAACCCCATAAGAGTTGGCAATTCCACCTCCTTGATTAGCAATGAAGTCAGCAAAAATTTGTTTTATCAAACCTGAGGTATTTTTTATTGCAGTACTATTATTATCTAAGAATGCTCCTTGTATATTTTCTATTGTTGCATTATCCCCATAATTTGATATTCCAGAAGAATTTATATAGTTTCCAATGATTGATTTTATTTTTCCCCCATTTGCAACAGATCCACTATTTATAGAGTCTCCTATGATATAGTCAATAGTTCCACTATTGGAAATATTCAGGAATACGGAGCTTCCGCAATAACCATCACTACCGCCATTTGATATAAAATCTGCAACAATTGCTTTAATTGTGCCAGTATTACGTATTCCGCTATCACTGTTTTCAATAAAAGAAGCGAAAATGTTTTCAATACTTCCATTGTTTTGAATTTGGAGTGTACTGTTTCCTAAAAAATATCCTGATATAGTGCCAATAGAAGAAGAACCAGCATTGTAAATTAGAGCAGAATCTCTATATCCACTTTGATTTGCTATAAAGTTTCCTGTAATGTTTCCTATTCTTCCGCCAATGTTATTATATATAACTCTTCCATTAGATACAAAATCTCCATTTATATTTCCAATAGTTGAATTTTTGCCATTGTATATAGTGGTAGTAGTAGGAGCTCCATTTTTAATAAAATTTCCATTTATATTCCCAATAGTAGCATTATCATTGTTGTAAATTGCACTACCTGTATAGGCATCATTCTCAATAAAATTTCCATTTATATCTCCAATAATACCATTATTATAAATAGCTCCACCATAACCATATTGAGTAGTACTATTATTTATGAAGTCCGCATTTATATGGGTAATTTCCCCATTATTGTAAACAGCTCCACCCAAAGTATAGCTTAAGTCACTTTGAACAATACTATTAGAAATATTATTTTTGAATATTTTATTATCAATTGATATTGTCGAATTAGTAGGATTATTTATTCCCGCTCCTCCTTCAATAAAATAAGGGTTAGAATAAGAGCCATAGCCACTAATTATTTTTTCAGTATCTATAGTATTAGAAATTTCATCTTGATAATTACTTATGCTTGAATATTTGTATATTGCGGATGGAGAAATGGTATCATCATCAGTAGGGGTATAACCCATAAAATCTAATCTTTGTCCCAAATAGCTAGTAGATATAGATGCATATTTGAATTTAATTGTCGTATCGCCATCGGGATTACCATATTGAGTTTGATGGTTTATTTCATAGTAAAGTGGTGAGAGCGTACCAGTAGTTTTGTCATAATCGTATTTAGTGATAATGTTATCACCATCAGGTTTTGAACCGTCAGAATTTGCCTTAACTTCGGTCATAGTATAACTGCTCTGAGGATATACTTCTGTTTCTGCACCGTTTTCATCTGTCATTTTGACATTGTTATTGTGTAAATAGTCCAAAGTAGGGGTATCAATTGGCTTTTGTGACATATCAATATCGTCAATAGTTACTGCTTGTGCTTGACCTAATCCAATAATTGATAAGCCTGCAATTGTTGCAACAGCCAAAGTTTTAAAAGATTTAGCATTGTGTTTAGCACTTTTCATACTTCTTCTTTTCATTTCAATATATCCTCATAGTTCTACCTATCAATAGTTAATCTATCGGCAGGTTCTATACAAAAGTTTAATATTCAAAGAGTAAATGGTTACATCTCTTAACAATCATAATTCCATATATTTATTATACCACTTTTTAATTAAGAATACAACTCTTTAAAGATGAAATTGTTGTCAAATTGTTAAAAATATGATATAAAGTATTATTATGAGTATAAAAATTGAAAGAGCTTTTAGTCAAGATTCTGTAAATGTAGTTTTCGCTACAAATGATGACTATGCGTGCTATATGGCGGTTGCATTAAAGTCTTTATTAGATAATAGAGATGTTGAAAAATTGTATGATATTATTATTCTTGAAGCCAATGTAACAAATGTTAATAAAGAGGCAATTGCTTCAATGAATAATAGTGAAAAGGTTTCTATTAGATTTATAAATTCTAATGAATTATATGAATCAATTGATACTAGCAAATTATTTTGTCACTTACATTTTTCAAAAGAAATGTACTTAAGGCTCTTTATTCCTCAGATGATGCCAAATTACGACAAAGTTATTTATCTTGATTGTGACACGTTAGTAACTGGCGATATTTCCAAATTGATGGATATTGATTTGGGTTCAAATTATGTTGCAGCTGTTAGAGATTATAATACAATTGTTAACTTTCGAGCTTATCCAAATGTTGAAACTTATTTCTCTAAAAATTTAAAATTAAAAGATATTAACAATTATGTAAATTCGGGGGTCTTGTTGATTAATATTCCAGAAATGTTAACAATCAATATGACTCAAAAAATATTTGATCTCCTTGATTATTACAAGGAATTTCTATATCCAGATCAAGATATTTTAAATATTATTTGTGAAGATAGAATAAAAATTATTCCTAACTCTTGGAATTACGTTGTTATTACTAATACTCGACTAATTCAAGATGAATATTTTAGGAATTTAGCTGTTGAGTTTGTCGAAGGAATTGCAAATCAGTATGTAATTCACTTCTTGTCAGAAATTAAACCTTGGAAATATCCAAATATGTATTATGGTCATATCTGGTGGGATTACGCAAAGAAAACACCTTTTCATCAAATTTTAATTAACAAATTTAGGGAATTTCAAAAACAAGAAATTGAAAATCAAGATAAACGTAAAAAGGAAATTGAAGAAGCTATAAAACTTAGCAATGCGGGTAAGGCTTTAAGAGAAGGTCATAAACAGTCTTTAGAATTGTAATCATTGTAT
This sequence comes from Candidatus Methanomethylophilaceae archaeon, assembly GCA_963590665.1. GTDB lineage: Bacteria > Cyanobacteriota > Vampirovibrionia > Gastranaerophilales > Gastranaerophilaceae > Zag111. The sequence goes on along the minus strand of CAVAPR010000008.1, from coordinate 70,667 downwards.
TATAATTCTAAGAAATGAATTTGTGTGGTTTGTAGTAATCTCGTTTGTTTCCTCTTGAAAACACTTTTTCTTTTATAGTAAAATGGTCTTTAGTTAGGGATATTAGAAGGAGAATGTTTATGCTTAGAGGACCGTTTTTAGACAGATCGTGGATGGCGCAAAATCCTGATTATGAGTCAGCAAATATTGTTATGTTAGGGCTTCCGTTTGATGGTACGGTTTCTTATCGCCCAGGGTCAAGATTTGCTCCAGAGCAAATTCGCCTTGCAAGCTGGGGGTTAGAAGAATATTCTCCCGCTTTTGATAGAGAGTTAGAAGATGTTAATTTCCACGATGCTGGAGATTTAGAATTTCCTCTTGGCAACACCTACAAAACACTTGAACAGATAGAACAAAATGTTGAAGATATTTACCGTGACGGCAAAAGAGTTTTTGGGATTGGTGGCGAACATTTAGTTACACTTCCAGAGGTTAAAGCGGTATCAAAGTTCTATGATGATTTAGCTGTTGTTCACTTTGACGCTCATACGGATTTGCGTGAAGAATATTTAGGTGAAGAAATGTCACATAGTGCTGTAATTCGTCATATTTCTAAATTTATCAAACCAGAAAATATTAAGCAAATAGGGATTCGTTCTGGAATGAAAGAAGAATGGGATTTTATGGCTCGTCACAATACCTTATGCAAATATTATGATGATTTGAACTGTTTAAAAACTAAAAATATTTTCGTAACTGTTGATTTAGATTGTCTTGATACTTCTATCATGCCTGGTACTGGAACCCCAGAGGTTGGCGGTATGAGTTTCAATGAACTTGTTGGATGGTTTAAGTATTTGAAAGATTTTAATATTGTTGGTGCTGATGTTGTTGAACTTGCGCCTGATTATGATTCATCTGGAGCTTCAACTGCTGTAGCAACAAAGGTTATACGAGAACTTTTAATGGCTATGTAAGGTAATTAATAATGGCTATAAGTATCAACTCTACTTCTAACATTGACTTGTACAGGTTGAGTTAGAGCATCAATCATTTTATTGTAGGATTGCATTTGTTTTAAAGATTGAATTTTTTGGAAATATGATTCTTGAGTATCGCACATGGGGTCGAATTCTGGAGTATAGTTATTTCTACTATAAGAATAGGATAACATTTGATTATCATATCGTATTTTCCCAGCACAATATCTAGTTCTATATTCTTCAAAGCTTCCGTCACAAACAGAGTTATATTCTGGAACCCAATAACGAAAATTTTTTCTTGCATCACATTTACATTGTGTTTGAACGGATCTAGGTTGACTATCTATACAGTCTCTGTGGCAGGGTTTCTTTTGACAATCAACTGCAATACTTGGTAAAGTAATTAGAATTGTAAAAATGATTGCTTGTAAAGTTTTTTGCATATTATAAACTTCCTCCATTAAATATTGTATGGTGGTATTTTTACCACTATTCTACCATACAAAGTGTATACGGTCAAGTGTATGATTATGTAAATTTATCTCATCATCCTTATATATAGTTGTAAGGATTTTTGCTATGCAATCGGAAGATATAATAAAAAAGAATATTGGGACGATAATTAAAACCGCAAGAAAAGGGCAGGGGTTAACACAGTATGCCTTAGCGGAAAAAGTGGATATGGATGAAAAGCAGTTATCTCGTCTTGAGTCTGGAAAACATTTTCCTACATTAAAAACTCTGCTGTCGATAATAAGCGTTCTAGGTTTGAAATTAGCCGATTTTGATGATTGCTATGATTTAAAAGATCCTAGTTTTTATAAGTTAGTTGAAATATTAAAAAAATCCACTCCTAAAGAATTGAAAAAATATTTAGCAATAATAGAACTTATAATAGGTAATTAATTTTGAGTTTTCTTTTCTTTTGTTATAAACTATCATTATCTTTTAAGACATTAAAAATGTGGAGTGTTACGGGATATGGGAAATAAAATATTAGAAAATGAGAATGGAATTCAGAATCAATTAAATAATAGCTCTACTCAAAAAAAAATTAAGAAAAAAACAACATTAGAAAATGATATAGATTCCGCATTGCTATCATATGTTCTTGATGAAGATTCAGAGAGAAAAGATGATTCTGAGAATTTAACGGTTGATAATAATAAAAGAGATGAAGAACTTCCACATTTTTATGAGCCAAGTGAGGATGATAAAAATAGGGTAAAATTTTTAAAAGATGAGATAAATAAGAGTAATTACAAGTACTATGTCGAAGAAAATCCATATTTGTCTGACTTTGACTATGACAAAATGTTTGCAGAGTTGAAAGAACTGGAAGAAAAATATCCGCTTTTAAAAACTCCAGATAGTCCAACACAAAGAGTAGGTTCTGTTAGTGAAAAGTTTTTCTCTCACAAGCATAAATATCGTTTATACAGTTTGGACAATACCTACAGCGCTGACGAATTAAAAAAATGGTATGAGCGAGTTTGCAAAGAATATGACAAAAAACTTTCTCTCGTTTGCGAGTTGAAAATTGATGGACTTGCAATTGCTTTAACTTATGACAAGGGACTATTTACTCTTGGTGTAACTCGTGGTGACGGCGTTACAGGTGAAAATATTACTCAAAACCTAAAAACAATCAAGGCTATCCCTTTGAAATTGTTTGAACCTAAAACGTTAGAAGTTCGAGGCGAAATTTACATGCCCAAAACTTCGTTTGAAAAATTGAATGAAGAATCTTTAGCAAAAGGTGAGAAAGTTTTTGCTAACCCTCGTAACGCGGCGAGTGGTTCGTTACGTCAATTGGATAGTAAAATTACTGCAAAGCGTGACCTTTCAATGTTTACTTATACTGGTATTTTTGAGAACTCTGAAGATAAAAATATTAAAACTCATTATGACGGTATGATGTATTTGAAAAAATTAGGCTTTAAAGTTAATCCTAATATTCGTCTAGTTGATGATATACAAGGGGCAATTGATTATTGCGAGGAATGGGCTACAAAACGTTTTGATTTGAATTATGCAACAGATGGTGTTGTAATCAAGGTTAATAATTTAGCAATACAAAAAGATTTAGGGTTTACGGCAAGAGCTCCAAAATGGGCAACTGCATTCAAATTCCCGCCAGAAGAAGTTGCAACAAAACTTCTAGATATAGAGTTAAATACTGGAAAAACAGGAGTTGTTACTCCAGTTGCAGTGTTAGAACCTGTTCAACTTGCAGGAAGTACTGTAGCGAGGGCAAGTTTACATAATTTTGATGAAATTGCAAGGTTAGATATTAGAATTGGTGATACAGTTTTAATCAAAAAAGCGGCAGAAATTATTCCAAAAGTTGTAAAGGTTATGGATACAGATGAGCATAATTCTTTACCTATCTATAATCCTCCAACTGTTTGCCCATCTTGTGGTGGTCCTTTAACCGAAAAAGAAGGCGAAGTTGGGTTATACTGTAAAAATCCAGATTGTAGTAGTTTGATGTGTGCAAGAATTGAATATTGGGTTTCTAAAGAAGCGATGGATATTGATAATGTTGGACCATCTTTAATTCAGCAATTGTATGAAAAGAAATTTATCTCAAATCCTGTTGATTTGTACCGTTTAACGATGGATGATTTTATGCAGTTAGATTCTATCAAAGAAAAATCAGCTTCAAACATTTATAACTCAATTCAAGGGAGCAAAACACAACCTTTAAATAGAGTTTTAACCGCTTTAGGTATTCGCCACGTTGGGAAAGAAACAGCTGATATTTTAGCTGGAGAATTTTCAACTATAGATGATTTAAAAAATGCATCATTAGAAACATTATCTAATATTGCTGGTATTGGGGAAATAATTGCTCAGTCTATTTTTGACTACTTTAGAGATGAAAATAACTTGAAATTATTAGCGGAATTAAAAGAAGTGGGTGTAAATCCTGTTTCAAAGGTTCAGCCAAAATCAAATATTTTAGCTGGCAAGACTTTTGTTTTGACTGGAACATTACAAAATATGACAAGAGATGAAGCAAGTGAAATTATAAAATCTCATGGAGGAAAAACCTCTTCTTCAGTGTCTAAAAAAACATCTTATGTTTTGGCGGGTGAAAATGCGGGTTCTAAATTAGACAAAGCTCAAGATTTAGGTGTTATAATATTGACAGAAAATGATTTTCTTGAAATGATTAAGGAATAAAAAAGGATTTATCGAATTATGAAAGTTGTTCAAATAGATGGTTTTAGAGGAATTATAACAGTATTATTCATTGGTGCTTGTTTATTTGCAGGATTTGTAGTTTTCCCTGGCATGGTTGCTATGACTCTTTGGAATAAATATTTAGCTACTATGTTTATGTTCCCAGTGTTAAATCTTTTGCAAGGTGTTTTACTTTGGGGAATTGTTGCAATTTCTTATTGTATTCTTTCAAAAAGAGGTTTAGCTGTTTCTTTTAAAGAAGGACCATCATTGAGCGATGCAGAGTTTGATATGATTATGCGTAAAGCAAAAATTAATTCTCAGATAAAAAAAATAAATACCGTTATACAAAAAGCTGATAAGTTTGAAAAAAATAAACTAGAATCAGATGCTCATGTTTCAGCTCCAATTTCTTTGAACAAAGAAGTCAAGAATGAAAAGGAAGATGAAACTATTTCTAACGTAAAATAGAGTTTATATAAAGGAGGAATTATGAAAAAACTTATTTCTGCGACATTACTTAGTGCCGTTCTATTGTCGGCTCCAATTCTTACATTACCAGCAGGTGCTGTAAATGAGGTTGCAACAAACAAAGATAGAGGATATGTTTCTGTTTCATATAATGCAGAAAAAGAAGTTTCACCTGATACAGTTGAAGTTTCTATTGCGGTAAAAACTGATGATAAAAAAACTATGCAAGAAGCAGTAAGAAAAAATAAAGAGATTACAGATAAAGTTTATGCTTACCTAAAATCAGAAATCTCTACTGCAAACGGAGATTATATTAAAACTTCAAACTATTCAGCTTCTCCAAGTTATATTTATAACAACAATAAAAGAATCTTAGATAAATATGAAGTTTCAAATAATATAATAGTTCATACAAAATCTATTGATAAAATTGCCAATATTATTGATAAATCATTATCTTTAGGCGCAACAAATGTTGATAGTTTGAATTTCAGCTTGTCTGAAAAAGATGCACAATGTGCGGAACTTTTGTCTAACGCAACAAAACAAGTTAGAAAAAGAGCTGATATTGTAGCAGCAGCTGCTGGTTCATCAGTTGTAGGGATTAAAAACATTGATACATCTTGTTCTTTAAATAATTCAAGAGTTTCAGTTTATAGAAATTCTTTGATGATGGCTAAAGCCGCTCCAATGGATGCTGGGGCAGAAGGTTCTGCAACAAATATTGAAGCAGGAACAATCAAAATTTATTCGAATGTAAATGCAAGTTTCTATTTGAAATAAGAAATTGACAAAAAGCATAAAAAAGAACTGGGACAAATTGCTCCAGTTCTTTTTTTTAATAATATTTATTTAGATTTTTCTTTTTCCACCATTTAACCAAGGTGCAGCTTCAAGATCATCAATGTTATATTTTAATAAATAATTTGTTTCTTTAGCTGGTTGAACTTTTTGAGAGTTAACTTTTTTCACCTGAGATTTTTGAGCTGGTTTCTTATTATAATTAGCATAAGTTGTTGCAGCTCCAACAGTTAATTGAGTTTGGAATAGCAATAATGCCATAATAATTGCAAATTTTTTCATATTGTATCTCCTGAATCCTTTACTAATATTGTAACATAGAAACTACTTTTCCGCAATCATCTAATTTAGCTCTACCATTTAGTCCTGCAAGTTCAATTAGGAAGGCAGCACCAACTAATTCTCCGCCAGCTTTTCTAACTAAGTTGCAAGCAGCCTTTGCTGTTCCGCCAGTTGCTAATAAATCATCAACAACTAGAACTTTAGCTCCTTTTTCAATAGCGTCTGCGTGAATTTCAATTGAATCTGAACCGTATTCCAAATCATAGCTTTCTTTGATGGTTTCAGCTGGAAGTTTGTTTGGTTTTCTAATAGGAATGAAGCCGCATTTCATTTTATAAGCCATTGGCATTCCGAAAATAAACCCTCTGCTTTCAATACCAGCAATGTAGTCTATTTTGCAATCTTTGTATTGATCGCAAAGATAATCAATCATAACTTGCATTGTTTGAGCATCTTTTAAACCTGTTGTAATATCTCTAAAAATAATTCCTTTTTTAGGGAAATCAGGTACGGCTCTGATTTTATCTTTTACGTTTTCGATTGTTAATGTTTCCATTTTATATTCTCCTATTTCTTCAATAATTTTTTAAGTTCTTCTTTTGCTTGTCTAATTTTTTCTTTTGCTTTTTGGATTGCGTGTTCATGCTGAATCAATCCATGAGCTGTTTTTCCCCAGTTCATATCTTTTTTCATAAATAAAATTTTAAATCCAATAAATAGAACAAGAGGGAACCATATAATTAATAAATATATAGATGTTTCAATAGATTGTCTAAGTGCTGCTTTTCGAGGAAGATTGTCATATCTTCTCAAACTGTATCTGCATGCCATGACAAATCCAAGCCCAATAATTGCACCCATAATAACTGATGAAAGTAAAATATGAGGCGGTGCATCTTTTACAAAAACTTTAACGAGTAAAATTCCAATTTCAATTATAAACCATGCGGGCATGATAAATTCTGAAATATACGCAATGGTATCAAGTCTTGCACGTAAGGACATTTTTTTCGAAGTTAAAATATCCCAAAAATATTCTAAATATCTTCTGATTGTACCCTCAAGCCATCTTCTTCTTTGTCTATAAAGAGGGAAAAGGTACATAATTCCTTCTTCATAAACTGCAGTATTAGGACAGAATCTTATGTCCCAGCCTTTTATGTGTAATCTTGTTGACATGTCAAGGTCATCAGTAATTGTGTAATTATTCCAACCTCCAATATCTTCAATTGCGGCTCTTTTAATAAGTTCTCCATTTCCACGAAGTTCAACTGCTCCTTTTACGGCATCCCTACTAACTTGGAAATAAGTATCCATTGTCATTTCGTTGTTTTGACAACGGGTAAGAAGGTTTATATCTTTATTTCTAATGATTTTTCTTGCTTGAACAGCCCCAACATCTTTTGGTTCAAGTTCGTAAACAAGGTTGGTCAAGAAATTTGGTTCCATCGTAGCATCGGCATCAAAAACTAAGATAGCTTCGCCTTTAGCCATTTCAAGTGCATCATTAAGAACAGCGGATTTTCCAGGGAAAGCGTCTTTAGGTCTAATGAACGCTTTGACTTTCTCTGGGTATTGTTTTTCAATATCTTTAATTACAGAGGCTGTATTATCAGTGCTTCTATCGTCAATTGCAATTATTTCAAAATTGGGATAATCAAGATTTAAAACAGTTTCAATTGTATGTGCAATAACTGTTTCTTCGTTGTGCGCAGGAATCATGATACTTACAAACGGTTTGTAACTTTCATTTTTAATTTGGGGTTTCTTTAGATCTATTCTTTGTTTAATTTTATATGCAATAGTTGTAAAAATTGCATAAATAGACATAAGAATAATTAAAAGAGCTAAGCCCCATTCTGTGTAGCTTTGGAAGATATAAATAAACGCTGTAAGCCCCAAAACAATAACAAATAAAAGTATCCGTTCTTTCATAATCTCTAATCTAATTTCCCACTATTCATTAAATAATCGTACATAAATATATTAGCAAAAAAGAGTAATTTAGGCTTTAATTATAAATATATTGATACAATTTGAAACCAATCTCCTCTGTTGGGAGGTTTTTTGAGTTAAAAAGTGTTAAAATTCGTTAAAATACTTGCATTGAAGAGAATTTTCTATATAATAAATTTGTACACAAATAAGAAGGAGTTTTATTATGAACAAAGAAGAATTAGTACAAGAAATTTCTAAAAAAGCTAATGTTACACAAAAAGAAGCTGCTGAAGTATTATCTTCATTAGTAGATACAATTCAAAAAACTGTTGCAAAAGGTAAAAAAGTAACTTTAGTTGGATTTGGTACATTTGAACCACGTAAGAGAGCTGCTAGAACTGGTAGAAACCCTCAAACTGGTAAAGAATTAAAAATCCCTGCAAAAACAGTTCCTGCTTTCTCAGCTGGTAAAAAATTCAAAACTGTTGTTAACGGAAAATAGTTTTTAAGATAAACAAAGAACTAGACAGGCAGATGGTTTACCACCTGCCTGTCTTTTATGCTATACCTTTGCGCTACTTGTGGTATAGAGTAGTGATAAATTGTTCCCTCTCCTAGGCCGAGGGAGGAGTTGATGGATAAAAAAAGAACCCTCTCTCGAAGAGAGCAGTGCGTAGTCGTCATGCTGAACTGACTAGAAAATTAGCAGAGATGAAATCGATGCGTAATTTTCTGTTCCTACTTGGTGTTTCAGCATCTCTAACCGACCGCATTAGCAATTGCCCCTCTCCAAGGGAAGAGGGGGTTGGGGAGAGGGGTTTTCCTTTTACTAAGTTAGAGACCCTGAAACGAGTTCAGGGTGACAATTTTTCTATTCATATATTCATGACTAATTACAATTGTTTCAAAGTCCCAATAGTTGTTGTGCGAGTTGTGTTTTGGTATTGTTTAGCAATAGTTTCACGTTGAGATTGTGACATTTGCTTGATTATTTTACGTTCTGGTTGAGCTTGCGCAACTGCACCAGTTCTAACACTCTTAATTTCACCAGTCTTAACAGCGCCAACACGAGAAGCACCAGAATATCCAACAGTCTTGTTATTTACCCCTTGAACTTTTTCAAGTGGCTTGCCTTCTTTGCCAAGAGCCCAACGGAAACCAGCAGTTAATGAAATCCCATTACGACCTCCGTTTTGAATCATTGCTTGACCGAAAGCCATGTATCTGTCTTTGAATCGTTTTTGGATACCAACACCGTATTGAATATATGGTTTAATGCTCATTTCTGGAAGTCGAACATCATTAGCTGAAACTTTTGATTTGTCTAACAAGTTCCAAACCATGTTAACCCCGATATATGGTTGCCAACCATTCTTGGTATTTGCAATGAATTTCACCCCTGGAGCAATTTGGATTGCGTGAAGTGGGTCGTTTTTCATTCTAACACCAGCTGCGTTTGTATAATCAAAGGTGTTAACGAATGTGTAACTCAATAACATACTTGGCTGGATAATTAGTTTTCCTTCTTTGAACTCAAAGTTGTAACCAGTTTTGTTACCAACACCAGCCATAAGCATTGTGTAATTGTCTGTTCCATACATTGTACGAGCATCTCCAACAATTGCACCAGTAGAAACAGTTGTTGCGTTGAAGAAATTACCTTTGTACAAAGTTAATGTTCCACCGAGTAAACCACCATTTTGAGTTGCATCAACTCCAGAATATCTTTGACTAGCTCCATTGTAACCGATATAACCAGTCCAAGTTCTGTCCCAACCGTGTTTGATAGATTTTAGCGGAGTATCAAAACCAACTAATGTTCCATAAGTAATGTTAGAAACTTTTGGACCATTTTTAAGTGGAATGTTTTCAAAACTAGCATAAGGTTTTACCCAAGCACTAGATGTTTCATTCATAGGATATAATGAAGAGAATGTTCCAACATCTGTAGCATCACCTGTAGGAGATAGAGCGTATCTATTTGCATTTTTCATAGAAACACGTTCTAAGTACGGAATAGCCATAAAGTTATCAGAGTTTTGGAATGCGTAATTAAATGTTTGATTCATTGTCGCATTCGCACCTGCTTGAGATGCTACAGATGGCGCTAATACTGCAGGGTTGAAGTTGTCGCTAGGATTTCCACTATTATTCCCCGCAGAAATTCTATCAAATACAAAATACCCACCATCATCTCTGTTATCATAGATGGCATTGTATTTGTAGATTGGGGTGTAGAATGTTGTTTGAGCCGTGCTTGGCAAGTTGTATTCACCAGTCTTTGGCATTCCATTAACAACATTGTTTTTCAAACCTTGTTCAGCAAAAAAGATTTCTGTAACATCTTTTGTAGAATCAGATAACAAATTCATACCAACAACATTTAATTTGTTGCCATTATGTGAACCATAACTATTTGCAGTAAATCTATCCATTTGCTCATTTGCTAGGTCAACATCTGCTACGAAGTTTGTGTCAGAATTAACAGTCAATGTGTTGAAATTATATACATGAACTTGATTATTGATAGTGTTGATTGTTGTGTTGTCAAAGGTTACATTTGCGTTGCGAATATCGTTCAACATATAGAAAGTTGTGTTGTTGATGTCGTCACCTTTGATATTTACGCTGTAGGTGTTAGTTATATTTCCATCACTATCTTTTGTAACTGTACCATCTATATTATCTGCCATATAGAATTTCCCATTGTTTTTCATTGTGAAATTCATTGTAGCATTGTTAGCCACATAAATAGCGTTGTCGTCTTTTACTCCATCTGATTCGGTATAGTTGTCTTTAAATGTATTTGTTCTGTTATCTGCAACAAAATTCAAATCTGCAGAAGAATATATAGCGCCACCTTTTGCTTCTCCATTTTCGGATTTAGCATAGTTTCCAATAAAATCACCCGATATATCGCCTATTGTAGCTCTGTATGAGTTCTTGATTGCTCCCCCGTAAGCATAAGATTCTCCATCGGGATAAGACCCAGAACTATTTGCATAATTACCGATAAAATTGCCTGTTATGTTCCCAATTGTTTTTGCACTATCATTATAAATTGCTCCGCCCGAAGAACGAGAACTATCAGCATAATTTCCAATAAAATTCCCAGTTATATTTCCGATTGTGCCGAAGTTTGTAATTGCTCCGTTAAAAGTATAGGAATCGCTCTTTTGAACATGGTTGCCAACAAAATTGCCTGTAATATCGCCAATTGTTCCTTTGTTATGAATTGCCCCGCTATAGTGACCAGTATAGTTGTCTATAAAATTCCCTGTTATATTACCAATTGAGCCCTCATTATAAATTGCTCCACCATAGTCATTAGCGTTGTTTCCAATAAAATTGCCAGTAATCTCAGCTATAATTCCCTTGCTATCGTTATAAATTGCACCACCATAACCTTCAGTGATGTTATTTATAAAATCCCCTGTTATATTACCAATAGAGCTATTATTATAGATAGCTTTACCAGAATTGTTTATAAAACTTCCAGTAATATTACTTATAGTTCCATTGTCGCTGTTGTAAATTGCACCGCCAGAATAAGCATAGTTGCCGATAAAATCGCCTGTTATATTTCCAATTGTAGAACTTGTTCCATTATAAATCGCTCCACCGAGGGCGTTTACAGTTTTAGATTTTGCATAGTTGCCAATGAAACTTCCAGTAATATTACTTATAGTTCCATTGTCGCTGTTGTAAATTGCACCGCCAGAATAAGCATAGTTGCCGATAAAATCGCCTGTTATATTTCCAATTGTAGAACTTGTTCCATTATAAATCGCTCCACCGAGGGCGTTTACAGTTTTAGATTTTGCATAGTTGCCAATGAAACTTCCTGTAATATCGCCAATTGTTCCTTTGTTATAAATTGCTCCGCCATAGGCATAAGAGATAGAAGAAGAAGCAGAAGCATAGTTCCCTATGAAATCGCCTGTTATATCCCCTATTATTGATGAATTACAAATCGCTCCGCCATAGGCATAAGAGATATTAGAAGCAGAAGCATAATTCCCAATAAAATCACCTGTTATGTTTCCAATTGTACTCTTATTATAAATTGCTCCTCCATAAGAGGAAGAGGTTTGAGAATAAAAAGAAGAAGGTGAAGAAGATGATGAGGATGCATAGTTCCCAATAAAATCGCCTGTTATATCCCCTATTATTGATGAATTATAAATCGCTCCACCATAGGCAGAATTAGTAGTACTAGTAGAAGAAGTTGCAGAAGCATAGTTCCCAATAAAATCACCTATTATGTTTTCAATTGTTCCTCTATTACCAATTGCTCCGCCAACAGCAGTCGCATAATTATATTTAGTAGTGACAGTTGCAGTTGCATAGTTCCCAATAAAATTACCTGTTATATTATCAATTGTTCCATCCTTATAATTATAAATTGCTCCCCCCGAAGAGTAACTTTTATAATTAGGAGAAGAATCAGTGGAATTAGTAGAAGAAGTATAGTTTCCAATGAAATTGCCTGTTATATTTCCAATTGAGCCCCAATTGCTAATCGCTCCGCCTAGAGCCTCAACTTGATAGGCGTTATTATAAATAGTATAAGCTTCGTTTCCAATGAAATTGCCTGTTATGTTTCCAATTGAGCCCCAATTACCAATCGCTCCGCCTCCAGAACCAATGTTTCGTACATAAGAAGAATAAGAGAGAGAAAACTTGTTTCCAATGAAATCGCCTGTTATATTGTTAATTGTGCTACTGCTACTATTACAAATCGCTCCGTCTAATCTTGTAATCCCCCCAAGAGAAGATTGATAAGGTTCAGTGAAAAAATAATCGTTACCGACAAAATCCTTACTTATATCTATACCATTTGATTTGTTAGTAATTCTTTCAGACAATCTATCTTTATCTACATAATAAGTTATGTCGTGAGAAGATTCTGTTCCTTCAATTAAAGTATTATTGCCATCACTATCTTTTGACCAAGAATAGTATTTTACTTCTTGATTTGTAGCATTTTTATTTCCGTATTCAGTTTGTTTTAAGTCTAAAGAATAATAAACAGGAGTTAGCGCCCCTGTTGTTTTATCGTATTCAAACTTAGTTATAATATTGTCGCCAGCAGGTTTTGTTCCATCTGGATTTGCCTCAACTTTTGTCAAAGTATAAGCACTTTGAGGATAAACACCAGTTTCTGTCCCATTTTCGTCTGTCATTTGTACATTGTTTTCATGAAGATAATCTAGAGTGGGTTTATCCAATGCTTTTTGGCTTAAATCTACTTCATCTATAGTTGTAGCTTGTGCACCCAATCCAATAATTGAAAGCCCAGCAATAGTAGCAATAGTCAGAGCTTTCAAGTTGTGTTTTCTTCCAGCATTGTTAGCACTTCTAATACTTCTTCTCATCAGAATACTCTCCATTATTATCTACCTATCGATACCTTTTCTATCGACAGGTATGGTACAAATCTTAAGAATTTAAAGGGTAATTGTTACATCTCGTAATATTCCGTCAAATTATGGGATAGTTTCCGTGTCCCTCGTGTGATAACATATATCTAATTTTCGACCATCTTAATCCCTATAGTCTTATTATAATACTTTTTAATTAATAATTAAAGTGTTAGACTCCCATTTGCTCAACATTTTGTAATATTTGTTGTGTCTCTGTTCGCTGTTGTTATGCTGAACTACAATCCCTCTCCCTAGCCCTCTCCCTTGGAGAGGGAACAATCCTTAGGAAAAGCAGAGCGCAGCCGTCATTCTGAGGGTTTTACAAGTTGAATAATAAAATAATATAGCAAATTTACCCGAAGAATCTCAAACTGAACTTGTTCAGCTTAACCCCTCACCTAAATCCTCTCCCCAAGGAGAGGAAGATATTTTAAAGTGATACTTCGCTCAGTATGACGTATTCGTAAAATATTGTACATCATTCCTCCCCTAGGGGGAGGTTAGGAGAGGGGTTGATTATCAAAACGAACCCTCTCTCGAAATTATAACTTTTCGCAGTAGCTCAAAGACAATTTCTCTCTCTCCCTTGGAGAGAGCTGTGCGCAGCCGTCATTTCGAACTGGTTTCAGTATGTAGGTCGGCTTTACTAAGCCGACAATAATTTTTGTATATTAATATTTTATGCTATACTTACAGAAGAAAATTTTTAGGGAGAGAGAATTATGTTGGATAGTATATTAGCAGGGTTAATTGCTTGGATTGAGAGTGTTATTACTCATCTTGGTCCTGCTGGGATTTCTATTTTGATGGCGATTGAGTCATGCAATATTCCCCTCCCCTCAGAAGCCGTGTTACCTTTTGCTGGCTACTTAGTAAGTAAAGGTGAAATGGGTTTTCATGCTGCGGCTATTGCGGGTGCTATTGGTTGTGTTTTAGGTTCTCTGCCATCATATTATTTAGGATATTTCGGTGGTCGTAAGTTTTTTGAAAAATATGGTAAATATTTGTTGGTTTCTAAAAAAGATTTAGACGAAGCTGACAAATGGGTTGATAAATATGGCGATTGGGCATTTTTCTTATGCAGAATGTTACCAGTTGTAAGAACATTTATTTCTTTGCCTGCTGGTATTTTGAAAGCTAGAAAACGAGCATTCTTTTCTTTGACATTTTTAGGCTCTTTGATTTGGAGTTACGTTCTTGTTTATGTTGGAGTAAAACTTGGGGAACATATAGACAAATTAAAATCCATTTGGCATAAGTTTGATGCTGTAATTATTATCGCTATTGTAATTTTAGGTGGAATTTATATTTACAAACACGTAAAACATTTGAAAGAAAGTTAATAAGCTTACAAATGTTCTTCATGACAATCAGTGCCACCTGTTTTAATTAGGTGGTATTTGTCTGCAAGTTTTTCTATGCAGTCTGGAGAAGAAAATTTGATATACTTTCTCCATCTTGGGTAATGGTAAAAAACTTCAATCCCGTCTAAACCCATTTCAACTAAATCTTTGACAAATTTATCCATTGATAGTGCCCAGCAACAGCATGGGTGGGCAAGTACCGCAATTCCGCCAGCATCATGGATTGCTTCAATAAGTTTTCTTAAATTTCTTTTAGAGAAGAATCTGACAATATCTGCTTCCGTTCCTCTTTTGTCTTTGGAATAAAAATCTTTCATTTTTTTATTGTTCAAGTCTATTCCATAGGCTAAAAGGTGCAAGAATATATATTTGTGCCAAACATCAAATTCTACACCAGTTATAGCGCCTGTGTTTGGGTAATCTATATGACCTTGAACTGTGTTGTGGTCAGTGATTGCAAAATATTTTAAACCTTTCGCTTTTGCTTGATTAACGAGGCTTTCAAATGTTGCTTTCCCGTCTGAATATGTAGAGTGGATGTGTAAATTAACCAACCCTTTTTCAAAATCTTCTCTTGTAATTTCTTTTATTAATTCTTTGTAATTTTTCATTGTTTTTATAAATATATTTGTAATAAAATTATGATACAACAAAGGAGGCGATATGTCCAAATATAAACTAAAAAACAGCATTTTCTTTATTCTTTGGGAAGGGATAAAAATTTATTTTTCTAATATTGATAAATTTTTACTATATATGTTGTTTCCTGTGTTTGGGCAGGTTATTGGTATTGCGTTGTCCTTTGGTTTGTCTTTAGGATTTGCGGACAAAGTTGTGCAAAAAGCGGATAGCCCTGCATCAGCTTTGTTGATGGTGTTGCTTTTAGCAATTCCTGGACTTTTGATATTTGCAAAAGCGTTTTGGGATTATATGGTCGCTTACGTTGCATTGAACTCTATGACAGAAGGAGCTGTAACTACTGGTAAAGTTTATGATTTGGCTTCTCATAATGAAGTTGCAACACAAAGAGGCTGGAAATATGTCGGCTTTTTGATTGTCTTGAGTGTATTGATGTCATTGGGTTCTAGTATATTTTTCATAATCCCTGGGTTTGTACTTTGGATTTATTTTATTTTGGTCTTTCAAATTTTTACATTTGAACCAGATTTATCTATAACTGATATTTTTAAACGCAGCTTTCTTCTAATTAAAGGTAACTGGGCTAGATCATTTATTTTGATGGCTGTACTTGGCTTTTTCTCAATGTATATTTTGACAGAAGGGATTACTGTTGTTTTTGATTATTTGAATTTGACAGAAAGTGCAAGTTCTATTTTCAACTTCATTTCTAACCTAATTCCTTTGGATTTGGTTAATAGAATTTTAACTCATGTAAACCAGCCAATTATTACAAATGCCATGATTTCTAAAACAATATTTGTATCTGTTTTAGGAATGATAATTAGCGGTTTAACTTTGCCGATTAGAAGTATTTGTTGGTCATTGTGGTATAAAAATTTGTCAGATGTGAAGGGAGCGGAAGCTGAGATTGTTGTAGCAAAACCAGTTAGACGTTCTAGAAAATCAAGATACGAAAATGAGGACTAATTTATATGTTTATTTGCAAAAATTGTAAATCTGTAGATAAATTTGAATTGATGTTTTCTCCCGATTACCATGGAGATAAACATTTTTCTCAACGTTATAATGACAAAAATGAAATTGAAATTACTGTAGATGGTTACGTTTTTGTTCCAGATTTACAGTTTATGAATGAACATGCCGTTTGCCGTTATTGCGGACAAATTTATATGTGGGATTATGACTTATAGTTTTATTTAATAAGGAGAGTGAAGTATGAGATTAGAAAATCGAAAAAATAACGAAACAAGAGAGGTTAAATTTACAAGAAATTATACAAAACATGCTCTTGGCTCTGTGTTGGTGGAATTTGGCGATACAAAAGTTATTACAACAGCATCTGTCGAAGTTGGGAAACCTAAATGGATGGATAAAGAAGATAAAAGGGGCTGGTTAACAGCAGAATACTCTTTGCTCCCTTCTTCAACATCAACTAGATGCCAAAGAGAAAGAACTAAAATTTCTGGTCGAACTCAAGAAATTCAACGATTGATTGGTAGAAGTTTGAGAGCATGTGTTGATTTAGAAAAAATGCCAGATTTAACAATAACAATTGATGCTGATGTAATTCAAGCTGATGGTGGGACTAGAACGGCTAGTATTTGTGGTGGTTTTGTTGCTCTTTCTGATGCTGTTGAAAAATTATTGGCAGATGGAACATTAAAAGAAAATCCTATTATTGAACCTATAGGTGCAATTTCTGCTGGAATTGTTGATGGTGAAGTTCGTTTAGATTTGAATTATGCTGAAGATTCTCATGCTCAAGTTGATTCAAACGTTGTTTTGACAAAGAGTGGTAAGATTATTGAATTTCAAACAACAGCAGAGGGTGAACCTTATGAATATGAAAAAATGCTTGAAATCTTTAATGTTGCACGAGAAGGTATCCAGAAAATTATTGAAATGTATTAGTTTTTGAGATAAAATTCTGAATATGAAATTGTTCGTTTTGATTGTAATATGTGTTTTGTTAGGTTCTCCTTGTTTTGCCAAAAAAGCTCCAGAACCAGCTTTATCAACACAAGGAATTGAGATTACTCAAGATGTTGTAAATTCTCAGATGACAAAATCTGAAAAAAATGAACAAAAAGCTATTCAAAATCGTTCTAAAAAATATATAAAGAATAATAAAGATTTGAAGAAGCAAAATCTTAAAAAACAAAAGCAAGAAAAAGAACTTGAATATTTAAAAAGTAGGTTAGAGGTAAAAAAGAATAAATTGGAAACACGGTTTCCCGATTATGTGAAAGGAGAAAGTAAATGAAAAAATTATTAGTTGCTCTTATGGCAGTATCAGTTTTATCATTCGGAGCTGCAGCTAATGCTGGAACAATCTCAAACGCTTTGAATAATGCAGCAACAAAAGTTGGTCAAAAAGAACAAGCTGTAACAAATGCTCAAAAAGAAGCTCAAAAGAAACAACAAGAACGTCAAAAAGCTTACGAACAACAAAAGAAAGCAAACCAACAAGCTCTTGAAAAGAAAAAACAAGAATTGAAAAAGAAACAAGAACAAGCTAAAAAAGACGCTGAAGCAAAACAAAAAGCTAACCAAAAAGCAATCCAAAAGAAAAAAGATGCTTGGAATACTTTAATTGGAAAATAGTTTCTGTATCAAATAATATAATGAAAAGGAGGTTTTTTACCATTGTAAATTTCCTCCTTTTTTGTTGCCCGAGATATTATTATGTGATACCATTAAATGTATCAGACTTAGTATTAGGGTGTGCATGTTGATTAAAGATGAAATTAAAACAATGAAAGGAGCTAAGGTTATTATTAATACCCTCAAATCGTTGGGTGTTGATACTATTTTTGGTTACCCTGGAGGAATTGTTTTAGATTTGTATGACGAGTTGTACAATCAATCTGATATAAAACATATTTTGGTTCGACATGAACAATCTGCCGTGCATGCTGCAGAAGGTTATGCAAGAGTTACTGGAAAATGTGGAGTTGCTCTTGTTACATCTGGTCCTGGGGCAACTAATACTGTATCTGGAATTGTAAATGCTTATCTTGACGGTTATCCTGTAGTTGTTTTAACTGGTCAAGTTTTCAAAAATTTAATTGGTAAAGATGCTTTTCAAGAAGCTAATATTTGCGATATAACCAAATCTTGTACCAAAAAAGTTTTTCAAGTTACAGATGCGCATGACTTACAAAAAACTTTGATAGAGGCTTTTTCTGTTGCAATGGCTGGTAAAAAAGGTCCTGTTGTTGTTGATTTATCTAAGAATGTTTTTGGTGAAGAGGTTGAATATCAAAATATCTCTCAAAAAATTGAAAATGAACATTTGAAAATTTCAAACGCTGATGTTGAGAGGATTTTTGATAAAATTAAAAATTCGAAAAGACCTGTAATTGTTTCTGGTGGCGGAGTTGCACATTCTGGCGCAGAAGATGAATTGTTAAAATTCTCCAGCGCTTTTAATATTCCAGTAGTTGCAACAATGATGGGTGTTGGGACTTTTCCTCAAGAAAATGAAAATTATTTTGGAATGATTGGTATTTTTGGTGACAAAGCCGCAAATCAAATTCTCAAAGAGTCAGATTTAATTATTTCTCTTGGTGCAAGATTTAATGACAGAATTACTTGTATGTTTAAGGATTGTAATTTGGCGGAAAAGTTTATTCAAGTTGACATAAATCCTTTAGAGCTTGGAAGAGTTGTAGATGGAATTGATTCTGTATGTGCGGATATAAAAGAATTTTTGAGCTCGTTGAATAATTTTGAAACATCGTTAGATTTTAGTAAGTGGCTTTGTGAAGCACAGAAATTACGGAAATTAAATCTTCCCAATAAAAAATCGACAAATATGTTGTATTCGTTTGAAGTAATACAGCAAATAGAAAAATATACAAAAGATAAAGATGTTATTTTTACATCAGAAGTTGGACAACACATGCTATGGGCTGTTCAAAATTTATCTTTAAATAAGGATAGAAAAATTTTATTATCTGGAGGTTCAGGTACAATGGGTTTTGGTTTCCCCGCTGGGATTGGTGCTGCTGTTGCAATGCCTAATAAGACTATTGTGTGTATTTCTGGAGATGGTTCATTCCAGATGAATTTGGAAGAACTTGCTGTTTGTAAAGATTATAATTTGAATGTAAAAATTATGATTTTGAATAACGGCTACTTGGGTATGGTTCGCCAATTGCAAGAAAAATCTTATGGTGGAAGATATTCAGAAACAAAAATTTCAAACCCAGACTTTTTAAAACTAGCTGAAAGTTATGGTATTGGTGCAAAAAGAGTTTCTTCATTAAGCGAAATTGAAGAAGCCTTGGATTGTGCTTTTTCAACTGAAGGTCCATATATTGTGGAATTTGTAGTTGAACCAATGGAGCTATTATAAGTAGCATTAGATATATAATAAGATGAATTACCCTGTGAAAGAGGCTTGAACAATAATGAATAAATCAGTAATTAAAGAAGTTAAATCAGTTTACTCCAATAAAATCAGAACAAAAAATTCTGTAACATTGAATCCAGAAATTAAATCTATTAAACCAGAAGTGAAAGGTTCTAATACATTTTTCAATGGTGTAATAGAAAAATTGAAAATATCTAAGATTTAGTATTAGTGTTTGCAAGATGAACAATTTCCACTGCAACCTCCGTTTGCGTGGTTGCATGGATTTTTGAATAAGTCTTGAAAATCAAAAACAGTGTCATTGATTATTGCTTCAAGAACTGGGGGGTATAGTCTTGCTCCAACTTTGTCTAAGTCGTCTTTAAATTCTTCTAAATGTGTTTCTAGTCCTATTAAAACAGGGTATTGTGCCAAAATTTTTCCAAAGAAGTTATCTTTTTCAACTTTGTGAATCGTTACTCCGCTAACCTTTATTCCAGATAGGTAAGATTTTGTTATTGTATCCTCTTCCATAAAAGATGGCAAAAGTGATGGGTGAATGTTTATAACCTCTTTCCCTTCTAAATTTTTATCAAACGTTGTTTCAAAACCTGTTAAAGCAATTACATCATAATTATCGAAGTTTGTATCTTTTTCTACAATGTCTGCATTCTCTTTTAGTACATTTTGGATAGCTGATACAATTTTTTTATTTTCAGAATTTATTATTGCAACTTTTTTATTTTTCATATATAAATTTTAGTACAAAAATAGCAAAAAATATTTTTACAAGAGTTCAATATAATATGCAAATATACAATAATTTAAATACTACCCCAGCTATAAATTTTGGTGCAAAAGTCCCAACTGTAAAAGTTTTAGAGGCTGCAACATTGAAACTGACAGAAAGTGAATCTGTTGCAGATTTAAAGCCAATAATTGATACATTTTGGGATAAACCATTTAAAGCGGCTGGAAATAGAGGTTATAGATATTATTTGAAAACTATAGCTGATAAAATTACCGCAAAATATCCAGAAATTAAAAATGCGGTAGATGAAATAAATATTTATGCTCAATCTCATCCTCGGGCTACAAAGGGTGATTTTCGAAATATTCAAAAAACAATTGTTGACAGATTAGGCTCTGTTGTTGATATTGAAGTTTAATAAGAAAGAGATAAAATGCAAGTAAATAATTCAAACAGACTCTCATTCCAAGCTAGATTAAATTTATCTTGTGTTAAATCTGCCATGATGGAGAAAACTCAGCTTAGTAAGCTTACGCAAAATGCTTCTCGAATAGGAGATTCTAATGACGTTATAAATGTTGAAGTAAAGTCAATTGACCCTATTGATAAAATTATTCGAGAAGGGCTTTTATATGCTTCTAGTTATGATGTAAAGATGAATGCAACCATTCAAAATAAGCTATTTAAACCTAAAACTCCAAATTGGAGACGTATTGAAATATATCGTCAATCTCCAGATAATCCATTCTCTGAAATAAATGAATTTTTGAGAAGTTTACATAAAAAATTCCCTAATTATTTTGTTTCACCAAAAGTTGCTGCTCATAATATGTATGAAACGATGGATGTGGCAGCTCAAGATTTAAAACGTTTTTTATTTAAAAGACAAATTTCTATCCCAAAATCTGTTCAAGGATATTTAAAAAATGCAGATGTTGTAGCTCAAGCTTACGCTAATGGTGATTTACATAAGTTGGGATTGACATATTTTCGCTATGTTCGTAAAGTCCAAACTCAATATTCTTCTGTTTGGGGTTTTAAATTACCACCAACTATGAAGGCTTTTGTTGATTCGTTAATAAGTAAAGCTATGAATAATGAGTCTAATTATAATTCAAAAGATATTGCAATTCCGAAACGGAGATTATATAAATATGTGACTAAGCAATATTCATTTGACGAAACATTAAATTGAAATAGTAAGGAATGACTAAAAAAACAGGATTTAGATATTTCTAAATCCTGTTTTAAATTTGTTTTAGGAATAATTTATTAGTGGCAAAGTGCTAATAGAACACCAGCTGCTACTGCAGAACCAATTACCCCAGCTACGTTAGGTCCCATTGCGTGCATCAACAAGTAGTTTTGAGGATTATATTCAAGGCCTACTTTGTTTGATACTCTAGCTGCCATAGGAACTGCTGAAACTCCAGCTGAACCAATTAATGGGTTGATAAGTTTAGGTTCTCTTCCTGTCATTTTTGCTGCCATTATTTCAAATAAGTTCATAAGTTTTGCCATAACTACACCACCTGCTGTTGCAAATGAGAATGCAATTACACCCAAAATCAAAATGAATAATGTTTGAACTGTCAAAAATTGTTCTGCAGAAAGTTTTGAACCAACAGATAAACCTAAGAAAATGGTTACAATGTTGATTAAAGCGTTTTGCATTGTATCTGAAAGTCTATCAACAACACCACATTCTTTACATAAGTTTCCGAATGTCAACATCCCAACAAGTGGGCATGCATCTGGTAAGAAAATTATGCACAAGCCAAGAACAACAAGTGGAAATACAATTTTTTCTCTTTTACTAACAGGTCTTAATTGTTCCATTTGAATTTGACGTTCTTTTTGAGATGTTAATAATTTCATAATTGGAGGTTGAATTACAGGAACTAAAGCCATATAAGAATATGCCGCAACTGCAATTGCTCCCAATAATTCTGGTGCAAGTTTTGATGTTACGAAGATTGAAGTTGGTCCATCAGCTCCACCGATAATACCAATTGCTCCAGATTGAGGAAGTGTAAATCCGAAACAGCAAAGAGCAAGTAACAGTGCTCCAAAGATTCCGAATTGTGCAGCACCACCTAAGAGAGCTGTTTTAGGGTTGGCAATAAGTGGACCAAAATCGGTCATTGCGCCAACACCCATAAAGATAATTAGTGGGAATAACCCTTTATGAATACCGATTTCATAAACAATGCCTAAAAAACCTGTAGGCTCGGCAATTCCTGCAAGTGGAATGTTTGATAACAAGCCTCCAAATGCGATTGGGACTAAAAGCAATGGTTCAAATTGTTTTTTAATCCCAAGCCACAACAAGAACAAGCAAATGAAAATCATTATCGGATGACCGAATTGATGTAAAAACTGTTCAAAAGCACTTGTGATTGTCGGATCAGCCTTTTCAACCATGTTGAAAATACCTGTGGAGTGCCATAATTGTAATAATCCTTCTGATAATATCATTTTGCCCTCCTATCCGATTGTTACCAATACTTGACCAGTTTGAACTTTATTTCCTGCTTCAATTTCAACAGATTGTATTGTTCCAGATGCTGGAGATTTAATTTCTGTTTCCATTTTCATCGCTTCAATTACAGCAATAACATCGCCTTCTTCAATTGCATCTCCTTCAGAAACTAAAACTTTTAAAACGTTTCCAGGAAGTGCGGCTTTAACTGGAGTTCCTTCGCCAGTTGCGGAACCAGCTTTAGCTTCAATTCCTTCTTTTACGCTAAAGTCATAATCTTTACCATTAACTTTCGCTTTATTTCCATCAAGAGCAATTGCATATTTTTTACCATTGATTGTAACAGTATATTCGTTTGAATTAGAACTTGATGCCACTGGAGCTTCTTTGGCTGGTTCATTTTTACGAACACCAATAGTTCCTTTTCCTTGTAAGAATAAAATACCTTTTTCTTTACAAGCTGCTGAGATGAATAAGTTTTCATCATTAACAGGTAAGTTTGCATCTTCAAGTCTTTTCTTTGCAACTTCAAGACCTTTGTTAGGGTCTTTGTCATTTAAATCTACAACTGTTTCTGTTGTTGGTTGAAGTCCAAGTTGTTCTTCTGCAATTTTTACAACTTCTGGGTCTGGAGTGCAAGGTGTTTTACCAAAATATCCAAGAACCATTTTGCCATATCCTTCTGCAATTTTGTTCCATTTGCCAAACATAACATTATTAAATGCTTGTTGGAAATAGAATTGAGAAACAGGAGTTACAGATGTTCCAAAACCACCTTTTTCAACAACTTCCTTCATTGCAGATACGATTTCTGGGAATTTATCCATCAAATTGTTATCTCTAAGCATTTGAGTATTAGCTGTTAATGCTCCTCCTGGAAGCGGTGAAGAAATAATCATTGGGTTAACAGCAAGAGCTTCTGGAGGTAAGAAGTAGTCTTTCATACATTCTTTAAAGATTTCTTCTGTTTTTAAGATTTTTTCTACATCAATATCTAAATCGTATTCAGTACCTTTTAGAGCATGCCACATAGAAACGATGTCAGGTTGTGCTGTTCCGCCAGAAACTGGTTTCATTGACAAATCGATACAGTTTGCGCCACCTTCTAATGCTGCAAGGTAAGCTGCTAAACCAGTACCAGCAGTTTCGTGAGAGTGGAATCTAATATCTGCATCAGCGCCTAAGATTTCACGAGTTCTTTTAATTGTTTCAAAGACTTTGCGAGGAGCAGATGTTCCAGAAGCATCTTTGAATGCTAAAGAATCAAATTCGATACCAGCATCTAGGATTGAACGTAAAACTCTTTCATAAAATTCAACATCATGAGCTCCAGTACATCCAATAGGAAGTTCCATCATTGTAATTGTAACTTCATGTTTTAAACCATGTTTTTTAATACATTGGCTTGAATATAATAAATTGTTTACATCATTAAGTGCGTCAAAGTTTCTAACAGTTGTAACACCGTGTTTTTTGAACATTTTTGCATGTAAATCAATAACATCTCTAGGTTGAGAATCAAGACCTACAACGTTAACCCCTCTTGAAAGAGATTGAAGGTTGATATCTGGTCCTACCGCAGCTCTAATTTTATCCATTGTTTCAAAAGCATTTTCATTACAATAGAAAATTGGAGATTGAAATCTTGCGCCACCAGCAACTTCAAAATGTCTGATACCTGCTTCAACAGCTGATTTCAACGCTGGAATAAAATCGTCAACAAATACTCTCGCTCCATAAACAGATTGGAAACCATCTCTGAATGAGGTGTCCATTAGTTTGATAAGTTTTTTCCCCATAAGTTTATATCCTTTCTATAAATACTAATTTCTTTTTGCCATTACTGCTGCAATTGCAAGTGCAATTTCGTCAATTCCTCCTGCAACTTTTTTTGCTGTAGTTTTAACTTCTTCTACTGCTTCTGGAAATATTTTGTTCAAATATCCCACAATTTTTGACATTATTCGCATTGAAATAATCATAATAGTCAAAAACACGAGCACAAACCCCATGCCCATTACAAGAAGAATTAATCCGTTTTCTAAATTGTTCATATAATATCTCCTATCGTAAGTACTATTTCTCTCTTATTATTATCTTCTAAAACAAGTTCTCCTAAATCATTTACGGCTTTTGCAATCCCTGATTCTATATGATTAAAGACCTGAACTTTTAGTTCTTTCCCTAAAAAGCAGTTTCTTTTTATATAATCATTTTTTATTTGCAAAAATCCACTTTGTAAAAATTCGTCATAATGTTCAAAAAATTCTGTTAATAATTTATCCAAAAACTCTTTTAACGAAATAGCTTTACCTGTTTCAATATTTAAACTGGTTGCAATTTTATTAGGAATAGCATCAATGTTTTCTTGGTTTGAATTGAGGTTTACCCCAACGCCCAAAACAATCCCTTCAAGTTTTGCCCCTTGCATTACAGTTTCAGATAAAATTCCTGCAATTTTCTTTCCATCAACAAGTACATCATTTGGCCATTTGATTTGCGTTTTAATTCCATAAGTTTCAATTACCTTGCAGAGTGCTACAGATAGATATTGTGTGAGGTTTGGATAGATTTCTTTAAAGGTATCAGAAGGTTTGAGAACTATTGATAAAAATAAATTCTCTTCTCCCAAATCTACCCAAGAACGGTTTAAACGCCCTCTCCCAGATGTTTGCCTTTGGGTGATTACAGCCGTTTTATCTTCAATTTTGCTAATATTTTTCTTAGCATAACTGTTAGTTGAATCGACTTCCTCTAATTGGATAATCTTAACCATCTAAACTCCTGACCATATATTATGTCTATATTATATTACAAACAAAAATTTGATTGCTAAAATTTTTTTTCAGTGGTAACATGTAATGTGCGAAGGGAGAAAAATGGAACATTGGGTTTACACAGCTAGCATATTTGGGCATGGAGTATCATTTAATATGGATACCATTTTGACAATGTGGTTCACTATGTTGTTATTAATTATTCTTGCACTTATTACTACAAGAAATTTGAAAATGGTTCCAGGAAAACTACAACTTGTTGGAGAAGGAATTATCAAATATTTCAATGATATTTCTAAGGCAAGTATGGGTAATGAAAATGCTCAAAAGCACATAGCAATAATTTTGACATTATTTATGTTTATTTTGACCGCAAATCTTGTAGGTCAATTACCTTTGAAGTTAATTCATCTTGCAAATGGAGAATTGGCTTCTCCTAATAACGATATAAATATGACAGCAGCAATGGCAATTGTTGTTTCTATTTATTATATATTCTACGGAGTTAAGAAGAACGGATTTAGATTCTTCTTCAAGGGATTCAGTATAGATGGTATTATTATCACTCTAGTTGATACCTTGGAATTGTTTGTAAGACCTTTCTCATTAGCTCTTCGACTTTTTGCCAATATTTTGGCAGGAGAGTTGTTGGTTGCAACATTTATAAGCTTGTTTGCAATCGTTTTACCTTTACCGTTTATGTTATTTGAGTTGTTTGTAGCGTTGATTCAAGCTCTTGTATTCACACTATTATCAACAACTTATATTTCAATGGCGGTTCAAGAAGAATAATATTATTACCATTTAGATAAAGGAGAAAAATATGGCAGTAGAACAAACTTTAGATTTAGCAAAATTAGGTGCAGGTATTGCAATTGGTTTTGGTGCAATTGGTGGAGGTTTAGGCTTAGGTATTGCTACAAAAGGTGTTTTGGATGCAATTGCTCGTCAACCAGAAATCAAAGCTGAAGCTTTTAAAAACTTTATTATTGGTGCTGGTTTAGCAGAAGCAACTGCTATTTATGCATTGTTTATCGCAATTATGTTATTGTTCTCTAAGTAGGATTTAGTTAAGGAAGAGTCAAAATGATTGAATTTAATGCTACATTTTTAGTTGCAATGTTGAGTTTTGTGATATTCATTATGATTATGAATGCGATATTCTATCGCCCTGTTTTGAACATTATGAGAAAAAGGGAAGAATATATTAATTCAAATTATGATGAAGCCAAAAATAACACTGAAGAAGCTCAAAAGCTTGATAGTCAAAGAGCTGATAAAATTCAAGCAACTCAAAATCAATGTAGAACAGATATAAAAAATATCGTTGAAGAAGCTCAAAATGTTGCATCTAAAAATGCTCAAGATGCAAGAGCAAAAGTAAAAGATGAAATTCAATCAAGAAAAGACTCTTTGACAAGAGAAAGTGAAGCATTGGAAGGTGCTTTGAAATCTGGCGTTGTTACAGATTTGGCATCTTCTATTACTTCAAAATTATTAGGTAAAGACTTGGCAGTGAATAAGTAGTAAGGTGTTATGATGGAATTATTAAAAAAATTAGCAGAATCAAATACTATCAACTTTATTATAATGTTGGTTATTCTTGCTGTTATTGTCGTTAAGATGAATTTAAAGTCTGCAATGGATACATCAATTTCAAATGTTGCAGGAACTATTAAAAAATCTGACGATGCCAAGACTGATTCTATAAATAAACTCGAAAAATCCAAATCTCAAATAGAAAAGCTTCCAACAGACATTGCAAATTTGGAAAAGGAAGCAAAAGTTAAAGCAGATGTTTTCAAAAAACAAATTGAGGACTCTTCTTCAAAAGAAATTTCAAGTATTCAAAACAGCGTTTCTCGCATAATGTCAATTGAAGAAAAGAAAATTTCTAATAATTTGCAAAAGAAAACAATTGAAGAATCTATTTCTATGGCAGAGAATAATATCAAAAGAATGTTGTCTGAAAATCCAGATTTGCACAGACAATTTATTCAAGAAAGTTTGGATGAGTTAGATAAGGTAATGTTATAATGACAGAAAAAATAATTTCTACAGTTTCAAAAATTTATGCAAAATCTCTAATAGACTTAGCGACAGAGTCTAATTCTTTGGATTTGTTCCATCAACAGTTAGGCGAAGTTTTGAATACTTTTAAATCTTCTGAAGAGTTGCAGAAAGTTATGAGTAATCCGACTATTTCTGTTGAAAACAAAATTCAGGTGTTAGAAGATGTTTTTGCATCTCGTGTAGATAAAAAGATTTTGAATTTGTTAAAACTTTTAGTCGAAAAAAATAGATTTAGCGAATTTGAGTCTATTTATTATGCTTATTGTGAAATGTTTGATAACAAATCAAATAAAAAAGCTGTAGAAGTTGTTTCAGCTGTAAATTTATCTTTTGAAGATAAAACAAATGTTTTGTTCAAGTTAGAACATAAATTAAATTGTGAAATCACTCCATCTTGGAGCGTTGATGAGAATATTATTGCGGGACTTTTGTTTAAGTTTGATGATTATGTGATAGATACAAGTGTCCGCACTAAGATAGAAAGTTTGAGTAAGAGTATATCAAGGTAGAAGGGAAAATTATGGCATTAATACAACCTGATGAAATAAGTTCGATTATCAAAAGTAAAATCGACAATTATGAACTTCAAACAGAGGTATCAAATACTGGCTCCGTTCTAGAAGTTGGTGATGGTATTGCCAGAGTTTACGGGCTCCGCAATGTTATGGCAAACGAGCTTGTAACGTTTGAAGATGGAAATGATACTTTGGGTATTGCAATGAACCTTGAAGAAGATAATGTTGGGATCGTTATCTTGGGTGAATACACAAATATCAAAGAAGGAACAACTGTTAAAACAACAGGCAGAATTGCTTCTGTTCCTGTTGGAGAAGGTTTGATTGGTAGAATTGTTGACCCAACAGGTAAACCGTTGGATGGTAAAGGAGATTATCCTTATTCAAAAACAAGACCAATTGAAAGAGTTGCTCCAGGGATTGTTGCAAGACGTTCAGTTTATGAACCATTGCAAACTGGTTTGACCGCAATCGATGCTTTGACACCAATTGGTAGAGGTCAAAGAGAATTGATTATCGGTGACCGTCAAACTGGTAAGACAGCTATTGCAATTGATACAATTATCAACCAAAAAGGTAAAGATGTAATTTGTATTTATGTTGCTATTGGTCAAAAAGCTTCAACAGTTGCTCAGTTGGCTAAGACTTTAGAAGAACACGGAGCAATGGCTTATACAATTATCGTTTCTTCAACAGCTAACGAATCTGCTCCATTACAATATATTGCACCGTTTGCAGGTGTTGCGATTGGTGAAGAATTTATGGAACAAGGCAAAGCTGTTTTGATTGTTTATGATGATTTGTCAAAACACGCTCAGGCTTACCGTGCAATGAGTTTGCTTTTAAAAAGACCACCAGGACGTGAAGCATACCCAGGGGATGTATTCTATTTACACTCTAGATTATTAGAAAGAGCTGTAAAATTGAATGACGAACTTGGAGGTGGAAGTATTACAGCATTACCTATTATTGAAACTCAAGCGGGTGATGTTTCAGCGTATATTCCAACAAACGTAATTTCAATCACTGACGGTCAGATTTTCTTGGAAAGTAATTCTTTCAACGCAGGTATCAGACCAGCTATCAACGCAGGTATTTCAGTATCCCGTGTTGGTGGTGCGGCTCAAACTAAGGCAATTAAACAAGTTGCTGGTAAACTTCGTTTGGATTTGGCTCAGTTTAGAGAATTGGAAGCATTTGCTCAATTTGCATCTGACTTGGATGCTTCAACTAAGAAACAATTGTTGAGAGGTCAAAAATTGACAGAAGTGTTGAAACAACCTCAATACAATCCGTTGAGTGTGGCTGAACAAGTTTCAATTTTGTTTGCAGCTAACGAAGGAATTTTGGATGATGTAGATAATACTAAGATTTCAAAATTCAAAAAAGAATGGTTTGTTTATTTCAATGCTAACTATTCTGATTTAGCTCAAAGATTGAACGGAGGTTCAGCATTGTCAGATGATGACAAGAAAACTTTGATTGAAGGATTAAATTCATTCAAAAGCACATTTTAGTTATAAATAATCAGGTCGGGTATTTTACCCGCCTGATATTTCATAGGGTAAAACAATGGCAAACTTAAAAGACATAAAAAACAGAATACAGAGTGTTGAGAGTACAAAGAAAATTACTCGTGCAATG
This sequence comes from Candidatus Methanomethylophilaceae archaeon, assembly GCA_963590665.1. Lineage (GTDB taxonomy): Bacteria > Cyanobacteriota > Vampirovibrionia > Gastranaerophilales > Gastranaerophilaceae > Zag111. The sequence goes on along the minus strand of CAVAPR010000008.1, from coordinate 40,993 downwards.
AAGATGGTTGCAGCTGCAAAGGTAAAAAGAGCTGAAACATCCGTAAAAACATCTCGTCCATATACAAAGGAATTGGTTTCAATGTTCCAAAAACTGATGAATTCTGTTACGGAGTTCAGTAGTGAAACTTTGAAAATCAAACAAGCAATTGATGATTATCCAGCATTGTTGCAATCAAGAGATGTCAAAACTGTTGGTATGCTTGTTATTACCTCTAATAAAGGTTTGGCAGGTGCGTATAATGCTAATGTCGTAAGAGATGCTTTGCGCAGAATTTCAGAATACAAAAAACAAGGTATCGAAGTTTGCTTATTCGTGGTTGGTCAAAAAGGCATTTCTGCATTAAGAAAAAAATGCGAAACTTTGGGCTGTCCTATTGAAAAGAAATATTTTTCAGCAATTGATGAGCCTTCTCCAATTGAAGCTCGTGATATTGCAGAGGATTTGGCGGAATATTATGTAGCAAAGAAAATTGATAAGGTTGAAATTGTTACAACAAGATTTAAAAATATGATGAGCTATTCTGTTGAAGATTGGCAAGTTTTACCTGTTGTTGGAGTTATTGATGTCAAGGAAAGAATTTCGGATAATGTGATTGACCCATTGATGGAATTTGTTCCAGATAAGCATCATATTTTACAAAAAATTGTTCCAATGTATATGACAAATATTTTCTATCAAGCATTGTTAGAAGCTCAAGCAAGTGAATTAGCTTCAAGAATGACTGCTATGTCAGCAGCTACAACAAATGCTGATAAAATGATTCATGATTTGTCTATTGTTTATAATAAAACGCGTCAAACTGCAATTACTCAAGAAATTATTGAGGTTGTTTCTGGTGCAAATTCTCAATTAGGTTAAGGTATAAAATAAAGGAGTATAACATGGTAAAACTCAACAATAGCTTGAAAAACGGGGGGGGGTAACCTCTTAAAGGCTTTAATAACCGATATTTTAGCGGGTGGTAACCGCTTGTTCCATTGTGGAGATTTAACGTTAAGGAATAATAATAATTTATTCCCTCTCCTTGAGGAGAGGGATAGGGTGAGGTGTTTAACTAAACACGAACAGTCAGAGATTCTTCGTTCAAATTCCACTGGTTTGTTGCAATCCAACAGCTTATCACTCAGAATGACGGGTGCGTTTGATAAATCTCACAAACTACGTCATCCTGAGCAAAGCGAAGGATCTCAAACTGAACAAATAATAGTGAATTCTGGCATTGCGGAGTTGATGCCGAAATCGAAATTTGCAAATATGTCCACCTCATCCCAACCTTCTCCTCAAGGAGAAGGAGAGAATAGTCATGCTGAACTCGTTTCAGCATCTCTATCAGAGCGCATAGACAATAATTTCCCCTCTCCAATGGAAGAGGGGGTAGGGGAGAGGGTTCAATTGAAAGAAAAAATCAACCCCTCTCTCAAAATTGTACCTTTTCGCAGAATGCTCAAAGACAATTTTTCTCTCTCCCTAGGAGAGAGCTCTAGTTATTCAAAGGTTTTCCTCAAAAAATGTGCGTTCACTCTTGCCGAAGTCTTAATTACTCTTGGGATAATTGGAGTTGTGGCAGCAATTACAATCCCTGGACTAATGACGAAGTATCAAAAACATGTTGTAGAAACTAAACTTTCAAAATTTAATGCAACAATGAATCAAGCAATGCGTCTATCTATGGCGGATAATGGAGATCCTGATGATTGGGTAGAGAGAGGAAAAAACTATTCCTATGATGAAAGAGTTGAATTTATGAATACGTATTTTCTTCCTTATATGCGCTATATCAATGTGGAACATTATGATAAAGATTCCAATGTAGTAAAAATTACTTTATTAGATGGTTCAATGTTTACTTTTGGAATTGATGTAAATGGTGGAGATATTGTTTATTATGCAAATGGAAAAGACGAAATTAATCAAAAAAATCGATTTATATTTCAATTTACTAAAAATAACGGTTTAGGCAACTCAAACGCTGTGAAGAGTACAAACTATATTGAACCTTATATTTTTCAATGGAATGGTGATGTTTCAACTTTAAAAACTCATGAAAGATATGGTTGTAGAAAAAATTGTACTCAGTGTAATTATTGTGCAAAACTAATCCAACTTAACGGCTGGAAAATTCCTAAAGACTACCCGTGGTAGAAATTTTATACAATTTCAATCATTTCAGATAAAGAAAAATCTGTTAAAAGATTTTTTATGTTTGGTGTTGCAACTTTGTATTTGATTTTTGTATTTGGATTTATAGAAAACTGTCTAGATGAAATTAGTGCAATATGTTTTGTTGCTTCAAATATGTTCATCTTTGACAAATCAATGATTTCTTCTTTGTGATTTATGATTTTTGTTTTCATATAAAATCCTTTCAATATAAATATCGGCATTTTATTTGAATTTTTGATAAGAATTTGTAAAGATACTGCATTTGTAGGATATTTATTGTATAATTCTTTTAGATTTAGGCGAGGTGGATATGACTGTTATGACAATAAGTAAGATAAATGAATTAGCAAAAGAAGTTTTAGAAATTGAAGCAAATTCAATTTTGAGATTAAAGAATAATATTGGTGAAGAATTTGATAAGGCAATTGATATTCTATACAACTGCAAAGGCAGAGTAATTGTTACTGGTATGGGAAAATCTGGTTTAATTGGTAAAAAGATTGCTGCAACAATGTCTTCAACTGGAACTCCATCATACTTTTTACATCCTGCAGAAAGTACACACGGGGATTCTGGTGTAATTACAAGAAATGATGTAATTATTGCAATTTCAAATAGTGGCGAAACACAAGAATTGATGAATCTTTTACCATTGATTAAAAGATTTGGTTGCGAAATGATTGGTATGACAGGAAATTTGAATTCAACTTTGGCAAAAACAAGTGAAGTTGTTTTGGATATTTCTGTTGAAAAAGAAGCTTGTCCTTTGGGCAAAGCTCCTACTGCTAGTACAACTGCAACATTAGCGATGGGTGATGCTTTAGCGGTATGTTTGATGGAGAAAAAAGGTTTTACAAAAGAAGACTTTTTAATGTTCCATCCATCTGGAAAGCTTGGCAAGGGTTTAACTTACAAGGTTAAAGATTTGATGATTACTGGTGATAAAATGCCGATTGTAAATTCTGATGATTCTTTCACTTCTGTAATCAAGTCTATTTCAGAACACAAACTTGGTATGGCAATGATTTTAGATTCAGATAAAAAACTTGCTGGGGTTTTAACAGATGGTGATATTAGAAGAACTATTATCAAACATTCAGATATTTCTGGATTAAAAGTTAAAGATGTAATGACTGTTAATCCAAAAAATATCACATCAGATGCTTATGCTGCTTCAGCTTTGAATTTGATGGAAAAATATTCAATTACTGCTCTAGCTGTTGTTGATGAAAATAATATTCCAGTAGGTGTAATCCATGTTCACGATTTGTTGAGAGCTGGGGTTGCATAATGGATTTAAAAGAAATAGCTTCAAAAATTAAATTATTAGCTTTTGATGTTGATGGTGTTATGACGGATGGCAGTATCACTTATGATGAGAATGGTACTGAGTATAAAACATTCAATGCAAAAGATGGTCATGGTTTAGCAAAAATGGCAAAGAATGGTTTTATTACTGCAATTATTACTGGTCGTAAAAATGGGACTGTTGATAGAAGAGCTTGTGATTTAAGAGTTACAGAAGTTTTTCAAGGGGTAAAAAACAAGTTGCCTATTCTTGAAGCTATTATGGAAAAGTATGAGCTTGATTTTTCTCAAGTTGCATATATGGGTGATGATGAACCCGATATTTGCATTTTAGAAAAAGTTGCAATTGCAGGCTGTCCAGCGGATGCTGTTGCAAAAGTTCAAAGCGTATGTAATTTTAGAGCATCAAAAGATGGTGGAAGAGGAGCTGTAAGAGAGCTTTGCGATTTCGTTTTTGATGCCGTAAATTCGGAAAATAAATAGTAATTTTATAAGAGGGGATATAATATGTACGAAATTAAAACACAGGCATTTTTTTCTGCCGCTCATCATTTATTGAATTATGATGGAGAATGTGAAAATCAACATGGTCACAATTGGATGGTTGAAGCTTTTGTTCAAGGTGAAACATTAAATAAAAGCAACATTTTAGTCGATTATAAAGTTTTAAAACGTGAATTGAACGCTGTTTTGGATACTTTAGATCATAAAGATTTGAATGAGCTACCAGACTTTAAAGGGGAAAGTCCATCTAGTGAAATGATTTCTGCTTATATTTATAACAAATTGAAAGAAAGAATTGTACAATTGAGCAAGATTACAGTTTGGGAAACTCAAACTTCTTGTTGTTCTTATTTTGAAGCCGAATAGATAGATTAGAAAGAGAGAAATTAAATGAATTTTATACAAGCTATTTTGATGGGTATAGTTCAAGGTTTGAGTGAATTTTTACCTGTTTCAAGTTCTGCACATCTTGTTTTTACATCAAATTTTTATAAAGTATTTAAAAATATTCCAATTGTGGCACAATCAAATGAAGAAGTATTTTTTGATATAATGTTGCACTTGGGTACTTTGATTGCGGTGTTGATATTTTTCAGAAAAGATGTTTGGGAAATTGCAAAGGCATTATTTTTAGCTTGTAAAAATAGAGATTTTTCTGACCATAAGGCAAAATTAGGACTTTACATTATAGTTGGTACAATAATTACAATTGCATTGGCACTACCTTTCAATGATGTTGCTGAGCATTTGGTTTTCCATCCAGCTTTGGTTGGAGGATTGTTAATAATTACTGGTGGAGTTTTGTTCTTGAGTGAATATTTGTCAAAGAAAAGAGAAGGTTCATCTCAACAAGTTTCATTAAAACAATCAATTTTAATTGGTTTAGCTCAAGGTGTTGCAGTGCTTCCAGGATTTTCTCGTTCTGGTTGGACAATGGCAACAGGTTTATTTGCAGGGTTAGATAGAGCGACTTCTGCAAGATATTCATTCCTTTTGAGTATTCCAATTATTCTTGGGGCTTCAATGGTTTATCCATTAGTAAAAATTAATGTTGCAGAAGCAGTGACTTATAACTGGTTAGCTATTTCGGTAGGAACAGTTGTATCTGGTGTTGTGGGTTACTTGTGTATAAAATATTTTATGAAATTTATCTCAAAATTTTCATTAAATATATTCGGCTACTATTGTGTAATAATGGGGTTTTTCACAATGGTATTTTTCAATATTTTTAAGTAAAAAGTTTTGTTAAAATTTGTAAATAAGCGTCGTTTAAGATAACAAAAAAAAATCTTGACATGTATTCTAATGAAAGAAATGCGGAGTTATCATGATTTTACCAGTAAGTAATTTTAGTGAAAGGCGTATCGCTTTCAAAGCGAAGCCAGGGGAAAATAAAGACACTACATACGATGAGGATACGTTGTTGGAAAATAGTTTTTCTAACCGTTTCCGTATTGGTATGGATAAATTGACAAAGGCCTTTACTATTTATCCAGCGAAAGGTTTAACAGGGAGTAAAAATTCAAACTTTTATGAGTTTTTGACGATGGGTACTGTTCCGTATTTAATTGGTAGTGCGACTTTGATGGCAATCTTTAACGCTCCGAATAAATTTTTCATGCCAGATAGCAAAGTGCCTGCTAATTCTCTTGGTCGGAAAATGGCTCTGGGTGTTTTATTCTATGGTATTTTCAAATCATTATCAAAATCTTTTATTGATGCTCCTGTAAAATGGTTTACTGGCATTGATACTCAGCTTCCGTACGCAAAAGTGAATTATCAATTGCAAGAAAATCCAGATGATTATAATCTTACAAGTATTGAATACCATAAAGTTGGAGAAAGTGTAGATTTCACTCGTTGGGATCAGTTGTACGGTGACCCTAAAAAAGGTCAAGATTTGAATTTTAGATATGACAAAATTGCAAAGAAAAATGGTCTTGGGGAAAATTTAAATGATTCAGATCAGGAAGTAAAACCTATTTATAAAGAAGTTTTGGTAAAATCAAATTTGGCGAGAAGTTTCTCTTCTTATATGTGGGCAGCGACTGGGGTTGCACTAGCATTTCAAAAACCGTGGGATAATTTCTTTAATTCTGCAACTATGAAATTCTGGAAAGTTAATGAATTTACTCATTCAATGAAGGTTTTTGGTCAAAGTTTTGTACAAAGTTGGAAAGATTTATATAACGGCTCTCCAGATGCAGTGAAACATTTTGACAAGCACGCTGGAAAATATTTAATTGGTGCATCTGTTGTTGTTACGGCGTTAGGTTTATTGAATACCCTTCATATTACGAAGAAACCTCCAAAACATGTTGCAGAACAAGTAATGGATTCAAATAAAGAAAGTGTGGTGAGTTAGATGAGAACAAATTTAATTCAAGCATACTTAAACGGCTCTCCAGCTGCAAAACAATATAATTCTGATAAAGCTGCAAAGGATTTTGATGTTCATAAGGAATTGAATAATCGAACATTTATCAAACCTTTACCTAGTAATGGTAAATTAGTTCGTAATAACTTGTTTGATATGCCAGCAGAATTTTTTAAAGATGTTAAATATGATATAAATGCTCTACGTCACTCTATCAAAGGTGAAGCAAATGACCATGAACTTGGAAGATTGAACGATATGGGTATGAAACTTGGCGGGGTTGCAATTGCTTCTTATCTATTTACAAGAAAAACTACTCCATTAACAAAAGTTATGGAATTTGTAGGTTTAGCATCCTTCTTTACCGCAATGGATGTATGGCCTAAATTGGCTCTTCAACTTCCAGCTTATTTAGTTCACGGATTTAATATCAGACAAAAATATGAAGATAATTATGGAAGAAAGAAATTATTATACCAAGATCACCAATTTATTCCTTGGGATTTGTATAGTGATGAAGAAATAAATAAAATTGGAAATAGATTAAAAGTTCCAAAAGATATTCCAAATAGAAGAGAATTTATTCAAGAAAAAATGAGAAAAATTGCTCTTCAAAATAATACAATGTGGATGTTGACTGCGGGTTTAGCAACTCCTATTACGAGTGCTTTGATTTGTAATGCGTTGACTAACCCTATTTCAAAATATCAAGATGGCAAAATTAATCAAAAAGCCGATAATTTGCTTCTTAATTTCAATGAAGAAATTAAAAAAGCCGATTATTCAAAACATCAACAAGAATTAGAAACTTTACTTTCAGATAATAAAGGTAAACCTATTACTACAGAATTGTTTGAGCAAATTCATTCAAAATTGTCAGAAGGTTTAGATAGCGTTGTTGCAACGGATATGCAAAAAGACCTAGAAAATATCATCCCAACACGTTCTGGTTATACAATTGATAATAAATCTGTCGAAAATATTCAAAATGCAATCAGAGCTCAGTTTGAACCTCTTAAATTATCAGATGATGATTTGGCAAAAATTCTTCCTAATAGAGAATCTTTGAACCATGCGTTTGAATCAAAGAATTTGTTTAAATCTGGAGTAAGAAATTTTTCTGAATATTCAAAAGAAATTCAAAACGTCGTAAATCATAATATTGCAGAGTTTATAAAGGCAAATCCAAATAATCCTATAAATAGAAGGTTAGAATTTGTTGCAAAACAATTTATTCACTCTACAGATAAAAATGATTCATCACTTTTAGCATCTCTTAAATTCACTCCATCAGCAATTTTGAATGATGGTGCAATTAAGACAATTGAAAATGCTTCAAAAGTTTTAAATCAATTCAAGGCAGAAGTTGGGGTCTTAGATAATTTTGCATATTTAAAAGCTGCTCAAGCTCCAGAAACAATTCTTGCAAATAGTTGGAATAATATTACAGACGATATGTTGAAATCCCTTAATTTCTCTAAAAATGAAATTGCTAAGGCGAGAATTGATAGAGAAATTACTGCTCCATTGTTGAGAGAAAAATTGGAATACATCGTTTCAGATGATACAAGATATAATCAGTTTGTTGATAATATGTTCAAAAGATTGTCTGAACTTCACGAAAAGATGGCATCAATTGATGTTCCCAAAGATAACAATACAAATTCTTACCTAGGTAAAGTTGATACCACTTATGATGGAGCAGCAGAAGCTTTAAGAAAACTCGGAATGAATTCTCTTGCTCAAAGTTTAAATGGTAAAGATGGTGATGTTCGCTCTTCCGCTAAGCATATTCAAATATCATTTATACAAGATAGAATTACAGGCGTAAAAAGTTCGTTCTATAGATTGTTAAATACAGTTGATGCTTATAGAAGAATTGCGCAGTTGGATAAAATCCCAGCAGACACATTGCATAATAAAATGCCTTTACAAGTAAAAGAAGAAATGTTGGAATTTGTAAAACAAATGTTGTTAGATGCTCACACATCTGATTATGCTGTTAAATTCTTCACTCTTCGTCACCCAGAAATCAATCCTCCTGCAAATGCTTCTCCAGAAGAACTTGCAAAATTCTATTCTCAAGTGGAAGTTCAAAATGGAAAAGTTGTTAATAAAATTTTAGGAACTCATCCAGAAAATCAGTTGGTAGAACTTTCTAACGATAAAGGTTTCTTTGGAAATGTAATGAGATTTATTTATAAAGAAGCTCCAAACCCAGATACAGTAAATAGAGGTCAAACAAGTTTGATTTGGGAAGACTTTATGAATTACCGTAAAGAACTTTTGGATATTCTTGGCGGTGATAGTAATTTTGCAAAACCTTATCACTTGGTTAATGGAATTGTTAATTCAACATCAGAAAGAAGATTCTTGCGTTTGGGTTGTGCTCCAGATGAAATGTTCTACAAATTATGTAAACAAAAATTCAATAGTAACAAATGGTTCAAAATGTTTGGTGGAATTGGTGCAGGTTTGCTCGGTGTTACTGTGTTATCTCAATTCTTCATGGGCAAGATGAAAGTTCCAGAAACAGCTAAAAAGGAGAATAAGTAATGATAATAAATGTATCAACTAATTTAATAACTCAAAGACTTAATTCTCCAAAAGCGACTAATCCTGTGACTTCTCAAAATAGAGAACCACAATCTCAACCATCTTTTGGAGATAATATTTTAGCAAATTATTTGAATAATCAAGCCGTAATCAATTCTGCTGCTGTTCAAAAGACAGCTCCTGTTGAAGAAACAAAAGCTCCAGCAAAACCGTATAAAAATAATTTGCGAGATTTATTTTTAACAAATAATGCAAAAATTTTGGCTATTATTCCAAGAACTTTTAATGCAAAAGATAAAGATGGCAACGAAATTATCCAAGGTAATGAGGAGCACGGAACATTTAAAAATGCGGTAGATAGATTGGATGAAGTCAAAGCAGAAGGTTTTAATACTCTTCACGTTTTACCTATCAACCCTCCAGGAGCAAGCAATGCAATGGGGACAGCAGGTTCTGTTTATGCGCCAGCTGACATGTTAAAAATTGACCCAGTTTTGCTAGATAAAAATGATCCTCGTTCTGATAGGGAACAGTTTAAATCTTTTGTGGATGAATGTCATAAAAGAGGTTTGAGAGTTATGGTTGATATGCCAAGTTGTGCATCTTATGACTTGTATAATGCAAAACCAGAATTAATGGCACATGAACGTAACGGATTAGCAAAAACCCCTCAAGGCTGGTTTGATATTAGAATGTTCCAACCTTGGGAAGACGAAGGTATTAGAACACTTAACCCAGAACTTTTAGAGTATCATAGAAAATTTGTTGATATGATGATTGATGCTGGAGTTGATGGTATCAGAGCCGATGTAGCAAGAGCGAAACCTGTTGAGTTTTGGGATATTATAATTCCATATTCAAGAAAACGTGATCCAGAATTTGCATGGCTTGCAGAAACTTATACTTATGAAGATGCATCTCCTCAGGCAAATATGCCTTATGATAGACCAGAAGATTCTTTAAGAGCAGGTTTTGATGCTTATTATGGACAATATCATATTTTCAATGAGTGGAATACCGCATCTCAATTGCACGATTACGTAATTGATAATTTGAATATGTCATATAGAGTTGAAAAAGGTAAATCTTTGATCGGATCTTTCGCAACTCACGATGATATTTCTCCAATGTTCCATGGTGGAGAAGTTTATTGTAATTTGACTTCTGGTTTGGAAGTAACATTACCAATGATGAATCCATACTTTGTAGATGGTTTCCAATCTGGAGATTGGTATAGTTACGATTATAGAGGAAAATCTTCTCCAGAAACAATGACTGATAATCACGATTTGACGGTTCACCAAGGGAAATTAGATATTTTCAATTTGTCACGTAAACCAGGAGGGGATAAACCTCAAATTGGTCAATTTATGACAGAGTGTTTTAAATTGCGTGATAAATACAACGATGTATTAACTCGTGGTTCTTATATCGTACTTGATAAGAAAAAAGATAAGTTAGACCAAGTTATTGCATTTGCTCGTCATAGACAAGGTAGAACATTACTTGTTATTGCGAACAAGAATGTAAATAGGGATGTTGCTTGTAAAATTGAAGTTCCATCTTTGAAAGCAGATCAAAAACTTGTCAACTTGTTACCATCTTATGGTAAAGAAAGTCAATTCCAAGTATCACAAGGTGAAGTTTCTGTAAACTTAGGACCTGGAAGAATCCATGTATTTGAAATTGATACTCCATATATTGAAAGATATTCAAAAAATGTTTATAAGCAACATTAATTAATAATTGCATATTAAGAGAAAATAGAGTAAAGCCCAGTATTTCAACTGGGCTTAATTTTTATATTTTACAAGTTATTTATCTGAAATATATCCATTAATAGCAGAATATGCTGCAACATAAGGAGATGAAAGATAAATAAAACCTTTTGTGTTTCCTAATCTACCTTGGAAGTTTCTATTTTGTGTAGATAGACAAACTTCGCCATCTGCTAAAATTCCTGCGTGAATACCAACACATGGTCCGCACCCTGGAGGGAGAATTGTTGCATTTGAATCCATAAAAATTTCTAACAATCCTTCTTTAAGGGCTTGTTTGTAGATGTCACGAGAAGCTGGACAAATTAGCATTCTTACTCCTTCATGAACCTTTTTCCCTTTAAGGATTTTTGCAACAGTTCGCATATCTTCAATTCTTCCGTTTGTGCAAGTTCCAACATACACTTGGTCAACTTTTATGTCGTTTAAATCTTTTGCAAGTTTCGTATTGTCAACAGTATGCGGGCATGATACTGTATGCTCAATTTCTGGTGCATCAATTTCGATTATTCTTTCGTAGATTGCATCTGGGTCTGGCTTAATTTCTTTGTACATTTCCCCTCTGCCACGAGAGATTAAATATTCTTTTGTCTTTTCATCTGGAACAAATAATCCGCATTTAGCCCCAGCTTCAACAGCCATATTTGCGAGAGTAAAACGTTCAGCCATACACATATTGTCGATTGTGTCACCACAAAATTCTAGAGCTTTATAAGTTGCTCCATCTGCTCCAATCATACCGATAAGGTGGAGCATTAAATCTTTTGAGCAAATTCCTTCTTTGAATTTTCCGCTTACAACTATTTTGAATGTTTGTGGAACTTTTAACCATGCTTTGCCAAGTGCCATTGCTACAGCTACATCTGTTGACCCCATGCCTGTTGCAAAAGCGCCTAACGCACCAGAGGTACAAGTATGAGAATCTGCACCGACTAGAATTTCTGTAGGGTTTACAAATGTTTCAACAAGTCTTTGGTGACAAACTCCAGAACCAACTTCAGATAACACTGCACCGTATTCTTTTGCAAAATCTCTAAGAACTGTGTGCATATTTGATAATTCTTTTTTAGGACTAGGAGAAGCGTGGTCGATAAATAGAATAGTTCTTTGTGGATTGCTCAATTTATCTTTACCAAGTTTTTTGAACTCTTGAACTGTCAACGGACCAGTTCCATCTTGAACTGCGCAAACGTCAACATTTGCAATTACGAGTTCCCCAGCTTTAACAGCTTTTCCTGCGTGGTTAGAAATAATTTTTTCAACTAAAGTTTGTCCCATATTGTAACTCCCATAATTCTATTTTCTATATTCTACCACAAATTCTATTTCTCTTTATTTATAATTAATACCCTTAACATGTCATTCTGACCAAAGCGAAGAATCTCAAACAGAATATTTTTTTCTTAACTTTTTGTCATTCCGAACTTGTTTCGGAATCTTGTGCTAAGAAACATGTTCCCTCTCCTTTGGGAGAGGGTTAGGGTGAGGGGTTAAACTAAACGAATAGGATTGAGATACTGCTCAGTATGACAATTGCAGAAAAGGTCATGGAATTTATTTCAGCATCTCTATCTGAACGCTATTGTTAGAGACTCTGAAACGAGTTCAGAGTGACATCGTTCTATATGCCCTCTCCACTAGTGGCTGAGGGCTATGGTGAGGTTTTTGTTTATATCTATTTTGCAGAGTTTAGAACATATCTACTAGCAGCGGATGCTGGAACTATTGTCATGTCATAATATGCAACAGGAAAAACATCTCCCATAAATTTTGGATTATTCGGGACTACACATTTTTCATTTATGTCTTTAGAATGGCTTTTTCCATCAGAACATCTAACTTCTTTGTTTGGTCTTGTTGTTCCGTTTACATCAATATATCCGATACAGAATTTTAAGAACTGCTCATTTTTAAGCAAATCTTCAATGGTCCTCCCGTCTAATGTACAGGCTACATCTCCACTATCTCCTTCAAATGGCGAATGGAATGCAAAAATTGAACCGTCTGAGAGTTGATACATATACATTTCAACCCCCTTATTTTCAATTAGTGTGTCTGGTGTTGTTCCATCAAAAACTACTTGGTAATAATCTTTTTGGTCTGTTGTTTTTAATGTGTTATATTTGTATGCTTGTTTTCCTGTTAAAGAGCCATTTAGCATAGCGCAAATTGATGGAATATTTTCTGGGTTGTCTGAATCTTTGTTCCCGCAATTTTGTACCATTGAGAAGTCAAAATCGTATTGTGCAACATTGCTACGCACTGCTTGATTTAGTGTAGATAACGTCTTTTTGAATTGAGAGCGGAATTTTGCCCCGTTTGTATTTGCAATCAAAGTTGGAATCGTCATTGCTGCAACCACTCCAATAATCCCTAATGTAATTAATACTTCTGCCAAAGTGAAACCCTTTTTGCCTTCAACCATAATTCTATGCTCCTTTTAATATAATCTATAGACTATAAACATGAATAATAGACTATTGAAATCATAAAGTCAAGATTATAAATTTAGTCTATGGACAATAAAAGATTATTGGTTATTTTCGGCTTGAATTTAAAATACGAGAGATTAAAACACAAATTTTCTCAAGAAAAAGTTGCAGGAGAATTAAATTTTAGCACTTCTTATGTATCAAATGTCGAGAGTGGCAAACATAACCAAGTATCGCTCATAAATGCTTACAAATTTGCATCCTTTTATAAGAAGTCTTTAGATTACTTGTTGACTGAAAAGTCGTAGGGAATTTATATTTTAATCGATTTATCCGTTTGCCCCAGCAAGAGATACTGAGCAATGCGAAGTATCTCTTTACAATTAAGTCCTCTCCTAGGGACACTAGCTGAATCGACGAATCGAAGTGAGTCGAGTGAAACTGCGTGCCGTATGGCTGAGGATTTAGGAGAGGGGTAGATTGAATAAAAAATGAACCCTCTCTCGAAATTGTAACTTTTCGCATTTTGCTCAAAGACAATTTCTCTCTCTCCCTTGGAGAGAGCTGCTGCTCAAGGGGGTTCGGGGGCTTTGCCCCTGATAACTCGTTCCATTTAATCATTCGTGTTTTTCTTTTTCGGTTCTGCTTTTTCTTTTTTCGTCGAAATAAAAAAGAAAAAGTGAACAAGGATTTATCATTAAATTAATATGAATGCAGTTTACTAATAAAAATCAGCTGGATTCTTCGCTTCGCTCAGTATGACTGAATTAATTACAAAAAGAACTTAATGTCCTAGTGCCTTAATGCCTTTTGAAAAGAACCTATATTCTAATTAATCGACATATAGACCTATCCATTTATAGCCTTATCCACTTCAATTAAAATCTCTTCACAAAAGCCTTGACGTGGTGGAGTGTTTGGGGTATATTTAGCTTGTCAGAAGTTAAAAGTTCGAATACGATTTCAAAATAGCTTTGAATAGCTTGTATTTTGGCGTATTCAAAAATATATAATCAAGGTTTCTTGATAAAACAAAACATTTGAAAGTAATTAAATTACAAAGAAAGGTAAAATCAATGGAAAACAATGAAGAATTAAAAGTTACTGAAGCTCCTGTTGAAGAAGTAAAAGCAGAAGCAACTCCTGTTGAAGCTTCAGAAGAAAAACCAAGAAGAAGACGTGGTAGAAAACAAAAAATTGAAACAACTGAAGAAAAACCTCAATCAGAATGGACTGAAAGAGTTGTTCAAATCAGCCGTGTAACAAAAGTTGTTAAAGGTGGTAAAAAATTAAGCTTCCGTGCAATCGTTATCGTAGGTAACCAAAAAGGTCAAGTTGGTGTTGGTTGTGCTAAAGCATCAGAAGTTATCATCGCTATCCAAAAAGCTATTGCTGATGGTAGAAAAAATCTTGTTACAGTACCTATCTTCAAAACAACTATTCCTCATCCAATCACTGGAAAATCTGGTGCAGGCGAAGTTATGTTAAGACCAGCTTCAGAAGGTACAGGTATTATCGCAGGTGGTGCTGTTCGTTCAGTATTAGAACTTGCAGGTATTGAAAACATCCTTTCAAAATCTTTAGGTTCAAAATCTCCATTGAACGCTGCAAACGCTACAATCGCTGCATTGAAAGCTTTAACACCATTCACAGATGTAGCTAAAAGACGTGGCTTATCAATGGCTGAATTTTTAAACTAATTGACGTAATGAACATTTAACTATAAGGAAATAAAAATTATGACAGATAAAAAAGCAAATTCAATCAAAATTAAACTTGTTAGAAGTTTAATCGGAACACCTGAAGCTCAACGCAAAGTTGTTAGAGGTTTAGGTTTAACTAAAAAAGACCAAGTTGTTGAACACTATGAAACAGCAACAATTATGGGTATGGTTAACAAAGTATCTCACCTAGTAGAGATTGTAAAATAGTTGCCATTGTGTATAAAGTATAATAAAGTACAAAGAAAGAGGAAATAAAATGTCAAATATAACATTAGAAGATTTAAGACCTGCAGAAGGTTCTACATCTAAATCTAAAAGAGTAGGCAGAGGACGTTCATCTGGACATGGTAAAACATCTTGCCGTGGTCATAATGGTGAAGGTCAAAGATCTGGAAACTCTGCTAAAAGAGGTTTTGAAGGTGGTCAAATGCCAGCTTACAGAAGATTACCAAAATTGAAAGGCTTCCAAGTTTATTCAAAACTTAACTATGCTGAAATCAATGTTGGTAGACTTGATGATTTGGGTCTAAAAGAAGTTTCTTTAGACGCATTGAAAGAAGTATTAACAATCCACCCATCTTGCGTTGGTTTAAGAGTTTTGGGTAACGGTGAAATCAAATCAGCTGTTACAGTAAAAGCTACTTATGTTACACCATCTGCAAAAGAAAAAATTGAAGCTGCTGGCGGAAAGGTTGAGTTAGTATAATGGCACAAGGAGTTAAAATGCCAACTACTGATGATTTGATGTCCATGTGGAACGCATCAGGATTGAAACAAAAGATTTTGTTTACATTCTTGATGGTTGCATTGTGGAGATTGGGTGTTCAAATGCCTTTGTATGGTATTAACTCTCAAGTTTTTGCGAACATTGCTCAAGGAAACAATATTATTGGTTTCCTTGACTTGTTCTCTGGTGGTGCTTTAGGTACAGTGTCAATTTTGGCATTAGGTATCGGACCATTCATCACATCATCAATTATTGTCCAGTTGATTTCTGTTGTAATTCCTTCATTGGAAAAATTACAGAAAGAAGAAGGGGAAGCTGGACGTAGAAAATTGTCACAGTACACTAGAATTTTTACAGTTGTACTTGCAATTTTCCAATCATTTATTTTCATGTTGTACTTGCATCATTTGCCAGGGGCAATTATTTCATCAGTTAACCCTGTAGCGTTTTATGTAAGTTCAATTTGTACATTGACTGCTGGAGCAGTTCTTGTAATGTGGATTTCAGAATTGATTACCGAAAACGGAATTGGTAATGGTGGTTCACTCATCATCTTCTGTGGTATTTTATCTGGTATTCCTATTTATACTTCAAGAACAGCTGCTTTGGTCAAAGCAAGTTCATCTATGCAAGTTGGTCTAATGATTTTACTTGCAATATTCTTTGTTTCTATGGTTATGATTGTAATCATGCAAGAAGCTGTAAGAAAAGTAATTATCGTAAATCCAAAAAGACAAATTGGTAATAAAGTTTATGGTGGAATGAATTCATTTATTCCTTTCAAACTTAACCCAGGTGGTGTAATGCCAATCATCTTTGCTATTGCTATTTTGTTGTTCCCATCAACAATTTTGGCTTTAGTAGGACAAGCTAATTTCAAATCTGCAGCGGTGAAGAATTTTGTAATGAGTATGAATCATTATTTGAGCCCTGATGGAATTACTTATTACGTATTGTATATTGCGTTAATCATTGCGTTGACTTTCTTCTACGCATCAATTATGCCAAATATGCAACCAAAAGATATTGCGGATAACTTAAAGAAATACGGTTCATCAATTCCTGGTATCAAACCTGGAAGACCAACCGCAGAAGCATTGGATAAAATTCTTTCTAAAACAACATTTATCGGTGCTATCGGTTTGGGTATCATTGCACTTGTTCCATCATTTGCAAGCCACGTGACACGTATTCAAACATTCCAAGGTATTGGGGCAACATCTCTAATCATCATGGTTGGTGTTGCGTTGGATTTAATCAATCAGGTAAGAACACACTTGCTTGCTAGAAATTATGAATCATTCTTGAAAGAATAATTTGTAATAAAGAATAATAAAAAAGTCGTCTGGTATGATTATCAGGCGACTTTTTTTTATTAAAAATATTTATTTTGCGGTTTGTAATATATATCTTCCAGCTGCTGTTGCAGGTTCAACAATACCATCATGGAATCTGATAGGAAAGACATCTGTCATGTATTTCGGGTCATTTTTAACTATACAGGTGTTTTGTTCAAGAGAGTTGCTTCCTTGAGAACAAGATACTTCCTTATTTGGCATAGAAATCCCATTTACATCAATAAAACCTTCACAATATCTCATATTCCCATCCTTGAGGTATATATCTGTGACTTTTTCGCCCAATTCTATGTGGCATGATGCTACGCTTCCCAAAAGCTTTTCAATCATAACAATTGTTCCATCAGATAATACGTAAGCGTGATTCTTATTTGTAGGAATACCATGCTGGTTTGCATATGTTGATGTAATGGTATAATTTACATTTTTCCCAGCTTTTTGAATTTTTATATCTGATGCGGTATTATAAAAAGTTGCTCCTGTCAGTGTTCCATTTAACATTGCACAAATTGTATGGACATCTTCGGGATTTTGTGTTGCTCCGTTGCTCCCGCATGTAGAGTCTATTCCCGCAAAATCAAAATCATACTGTTCTTGCGACATTCTTGCTGCTTGTGATAATGTTGAAATTGTTTTCTTAAATTTTGACCGAAATCTTGCGCTATTTGTGTTTGCAATTAGTGTTGGAATTGTCATAGCTGCAACAACACCAATAATTCCAAGTGTAATCAAAACTTCTGCAAGTGTAAAACCTGTTTTTTCTTTTTTCAAAATATCCCCCTTTTTTGATAAACATATCACTATTATAATAAAGATAAAACTATAATAATATATAGATAGAAAAAGGTCAATATAATATTATTAAATAATGGAGAAGGATGAATTTAAAAAAGAAATTGGATTCAAAATAAAGGTTGCAAGAATGCGACAAAAAATTTCCCAAGAAAAACTAGCAGAAATGGCTGATTGTAGCCTTTCTTATATTGGTTTTGTGGAAAGAGGAGAGATGTCGCTATCTTTATACAACTTTGTAAAAATCTCTTCCGTATTGCATCTTGATATAAACGACTTTTTGAAAGAATTTGTTTAAGCTAATTCTCCGTAAATTTTTCCATTTTCTTGTTTGGTAATTTTAACCATTTGTAGGGTGTTGAACAAATCTGTTCTATCTGATGGAATTTGTACTGTTAAATAATTTCTGGTCATTCCTTTTAAGTTCCCAGTATGTTTATCTGGGTGTTTTTCAATTAAAACTTCTAGCGTTTTTCCAATATTTCTTTGGATAAAATTATTCAATTTTTCTTTAGAAATTTCTTTGATAGTAGTGGCTCTGGAATTTTTTATATCGTCTGGAACTTGGTTTTCCATTTCAGCACCGATTGTTCCCTTTCTTTTTGAGTAAGGGAAGGTGTGAATTTGTGTTAAACCAGAAGATAAAAGATTTTGCCTTGTTGTTTCAAAATCCTCATCTGTTTCACCTGCAAATCCCGCTATAATATCACTTCCAAGGAATGGATTTTCAAAGGTGTCATTGATTTTTTCTATAAGCTTTAAATAATCTTCCGTTTTATAAAATCTATTCATTGAACGTAGGGTTTTGTCATTTGCTGATTGTAGTGACAGGTGGAAATGTGGACAGAATTTGTTTGAATTTTTTAAAAATTCTAGCATTTCATCTGTTATTTCTGGGGGATTGAGTGAACCTAATCTGTAGCGCTCAATTGTTGTTTTTTCTTCAATTTCTTTTAACAAATCTAATAAAGTTAGCCCAAATTCTTTGCCCCATTGCCCAATATGAATGCCTGTTAGCATAACTTCTTTGAATCCGTGTTGTGAAAAGTTGTTAATCTGTTCAATGATGAAGTTTGAATCGGCACTACGACTTTTCCCACGGGCTTTCCAGATTATGCAGTAAGTGCATCTATTATCGCATCCGTCTTGAATTTTAAGACTTGCTCTGGTTTTTGTTGTGTCAAAGAGTTCAACTTTGTTAAATTCTGTTTGTTTTAGAATATCATTAGCCGAAAATCTTTCATCTGAGCTTAAATAATCATATAGATGAAGTTTTTCGTCATTCCCGATTACAAAATCAATAAAATCATTTTTCAAAAGTTCTTGTTTTTCAATCTGAGCCATACAACCTGTCGCAACTGTTAAAATATTAGGATTTTTGTGCTTTGCTGAGCGCAAAAGATACATTGCTTCGTTGTCGCTTTTGTGGGTAACTGAGCAAGAATTGAGGATATAAATATCCGCTTCTTCAATTTTTTGCACTTTTTCAAATCCGTGTGAAATTAGGTTTTCTTCAATTATCGCACTTTCAAATTGGTTAGATTTACAGCCCATTGTGTGAATGTTAAACTTTTTCATTACTTGATAATATAAAAAACAACATAAATTGTAAATATTTATGTATTTATGTTATGAAAATAGCAAAAAAATATAATTTCTGCTTTAATATATATAAGATAAAAGTGTGAAAGGTAAGGTGTATATATGCAAGTTAATTCTGTATCGTTGGCAAATGCAAATCCCGCATTCAAAGGTCCTCGTGAAGATTTAGAAAAATACGCATATATGGACGAAATGTCAACAAGAAAGCTTGCTTTAGCAAGAGCTTCTAAAGATGTTAATGATAAAAAGCATAGAATAATTTCAAATGCGTTATATTTAGCAGCTCCAATTTCTGGAGGTTTAGCTAAAGCTTGTGATGTTCCTTCTTCAATTTTGACAAAAGTTGGAAACGTTAACCTATCAAGATCTGCAAGAGTTTTAGTTGGAGCTAGCGAGGCTTTGAAAATAGGTGCATTGTTCTTGGGTATTGATGCTTTGTTTGCTGCAAAACGTGGACTTGAAAATAAAAGTGAAACATTGAATGAGTTCTCTCAAAAACACCCTGTTATGTCTTTTATGGGAACTGTTGCAGCTAGTTTCGCAGCATTCTATGGCTTGAAACACGGAGCAGGTTTGCTTTCAAATAAGTTAGCAAAATCTGGAAAACTTCCTGTAAGAGGAATTAAAGATTTCTTAAGATTCAGCAAAAAATTAAATAATAGTAAGGTTTTGAATAAGACTTCTGAATATGTCGGCAAAATGAATCCTTTTGTAAAATCTTTTGCAAAATCTGCATTGAATTGGGGACCTGTATTATTTATCTTGGGTCGTTTCTCTCATGATGTAAATCATAGTAGAGATAAAGCCTTCGCATTCCAAGATAATTATAACCAAATCAAAGGTGAACAAGCGGTTATTCGTGCAGCATTGAATGTTCAAGATGAAATTGCCGCAGCTGCAGAAGCAGATGTTTAATATTCAAAAACAAATATAAATCTTTAAGAAGTGTATCGAATTTTTATTTGATACACTTTTTATTTATAATAGGCTTATGAAAGTTGTCATTCTAGGTAAAGGCTTGATGCTTGCGAATATTATTTTAGGGGCGATGGATGCGGGTGCTGAAATCGTTGGTGTTTTTCGCTACGAAAGCACATGTATTTCTCGTATTCGCATGGTTTTTGAAGATTTTTTCAAACCTGCTCCAGAGGTTACCTTGATAAAGAGTTTGAAATTGAGGCAAATTCGATTTAAGTCTGCAAATGATCCGTTATTTAGGAAGCTTTTGATTTCTTGGAATGTTGATTTGATTATTGTCGGAACTTGGAGGGAGCGCATTTCAAAGCAAACATTTATAATTCCTAAGATTGCGACTGTGAATGTTCATCCTTCACTTTTGCCAAAATATCGAGGTCCAAACCCTTATTTGCAAACAATTTTGCACGGTGAAAAATATTCTGGTGTAACTCTTCATTTGATGAATGAAAGTTATGATTGTGGTGCGATTTTGAAGCAAGAGAAGGTTGAAATCCTTGATTCTGATACTTCAAACGAGCTAAGAGAAAAAAGTGTTCGGGTTGCGAGAAATTTGGTGTGCGAATTTTTGCAAGATTTAGATAATCGTATTTTAACTCCTGTTGCTCAAGATGAGCGATATGCATCTTATTATCCAAATATTTCGGGTGATGAAAAGATGTTGGATTTTAATTTTCAAACTTCGACTGAAATTTCTCGCACAATTAGAGCTCTCTATCCATTTTTGCCAACATATATAACCTATGGGGATAAGTTTTTTGTTGTAAATCCGTATTCTTTCACCATTTTGCCAGACGAAAGAGAAGAAAATTCTGGTTCAATTATTGCAAAGGATTTTGAAAAATCTTCTTTGACAATTGTTTGTGCAGATAAAAAAGCAATACGATTTTCTGGTTTAAAACTTTATAATGCTGAGTTAAAAACCAAGAAATTTATCAAAGAAAAAGTTCAAACGGTTTAACTTTTTATCATGTGTTTGTCTAGCATAACCATCAAGATTGAAATATCTGCAGGCTTAACTCCCCCAATTCTTGATGCTTGAGCCAAGTTTTTCGGTCTGATTTTTGATAATTTTTCTTTTGTTTCTGTTGAAATATGGTCAATTGTGTTGTAATCAATATTTTCTGGAATTTTAAATTTTTCAAGTTTTCCCGCTTGGTCAACTTGTTCTTGTTGGCGTTTGATATAGCCATCATATTTTACGATTACTTCAATTTGTTCATAAACATCTTTTGGAATATTTAATTCTCTTGTTGAAGAGTCCAATTCTTTCAAAATTTTGTATGAAATATTCGGGCGTTTCAAAAGTTCTGAAGCTCTAATTCCTCTGTCTAGATGTTCTTCGTATTTAGCTAAAATTTCGTTAACTTCTGGAGTTGCAGGAATTTTCAACCCTTCAAGTCTTGTCTTTTCAACTTGAATAAGTTCTTGTTTTTTATTAAATCTTTCAAATTGAGCATCGTCAATCAATCCAATTTTATGCCCAATTGGTGTCAATCTTTCATCTGCGTTATCTTGTCTTAGTAATAATCTGTATTCAGAACGAGATGTGAGCATTCTGTATGGGTCTTGAATATCTTTTGTTACCAAGTCGTCAATTAGTGTTCCTGTATAAGATGAACTTCTTGATAATTCAAGCATTTCTGAGCCATTTAGATAGTTGAATGCGTTAATTCCTGCAATCAAACCTTGCGCAGCTGCTTCTTCGTAACCACTTGTTCCATTGATTTGTCCTCCAAAGAATAACCCTTGGATTTTCTTTGACATCAAGGAGTGAGTTGTTTGAACGGCTGGAACATAGTCATACTCTACAGCATAAGCTGGTTTAATTATGTGAGCATTTTCTAACCCTGGGAGGCTCCTTATCATGCGAACTTGAACATCTGCTGGTAAGCTTGTTGAAAAACCTTGAATATAGATTTCATAAGTTCCAAGCCCTTCTGGTTCAATAAAAATATGGTGGGAAGGATTAGAAGCAAATCTAACAATTTTATCCTCTATTGACGGACAATATCTCGGACCAACACCATGGATAAGTCCTTGATACATTGGTGATTTATCAAGGTTTGAGCGAATAATTTCGTGTGTTTCTTCAGTGGTTCTTGTCAAATAACAAGGGTAAGTTTTTCTGATAGGTCTATTAGGTTTGAAAGAGAAGAAACTCAACTCTTCATCTCCTGGTTGAATTGTCATTTTAGAATAATCAATAGTTCTTTTGTCAACTCTTGCAGGAGTACCTGTTTTTAACTTTTTAGTTTCAATTCCTAGTTTGTGTAATGAATCAGATAACCCAATTGCGGCTTTTTCGCCCAATCTGCCAGCGCTATATGAACGTAAGCCAACAAAAATTCTACCTTCAAGTGATGTTCCTGTTGTTAAGACAACAGCTCTTGTTGTGTACTCAATACCAAATTCGTCAACAGCTCCAACGATTTTGCCATTTTCGGCTTTTAGTTCCGTGATACAACATTGTTTTAGGTAAATATTTTCGTTACTTTCGATTAAGTTTCTCATATAACGAGAATATTCAGCCTTGTCAGATTGCGCACGTAGCGCCCTAACAGCAGGTCCTTTTGATGAATTAAGAACCTTCATCTGTAAATAAGTGGCATCTGTAACTTCGCCCATAACACCACCTAGAGCGTCAATTTCACGAACTAACGTAGATTTTGCAGGGCCTCCAACAGCGGGGTTACATGGTTGTAATGCAATATTATCGAGATTAAGTGTACAAAGTAACACTTTCATTCCGAGTCTTGAACAAGCCATTGCAGCTTCGCAGCCAGCGTGTCCTGCGCCTACAACGATTATGTCGAATTTGTTATTTAAGTAATCCATAACAATATTATAAAGCAAACAAACCCTGATTGCCTTATTTTTAGTTTTTTTGCTGTTACGTTTTTAATAATTTTGCGCATAACAATCTAACGCTTAAACTATTAAACGTACATTAAACACTAAAAACAAACCATACACACTTCGTTGTCAAAAACGCTTTTTAAATTAAATTTTAGGGTCTATCCTTCAGCAGTTAGCTCTTCCCAGATGCTTGGAACAACAATTAATGCTGTGTAAACGATGAAACCGAATAAAATAAGATTAATTGCCATGATAACCTCCTTTGGTTACATATATATTAATCCCACTTTTTGATGTAAAATAACAATTAATAGTACTATTAGAGGAAAAGTTTACAAAACTTAATATAAATTATTGAGATGAAAGAATTTACGCAAAAGGATATAAATAGTTTATTTTCGGGGCTTTGCTGTTCTCGCTGCAAAAATGAATTTACAAAAAATTCTATAAAAATTTTGGAAAGGGATTGCGATATTTTGCTCTGTAGTTTATCATGCGAAAAATGTGGCAAAGATTTTGGTGAAATCGTATTCAATTTTAATCGAAAAGCAAAGCATCACGAGCCTTTGGAGATAATTGAAGGTCCTCCACCAATCTCTTATGACGATGTAATCGAGGCTCATCGATTTATTAGAAAGAAGCTATAGAATTAATCTAAAAAAATACCACAACCAATTGGCTGTGGTATTTTTCAATTTGCAAATTTGTAATTCTTATTGTTTAGGAGTTACAGTACTTTTGATATGTAATTCTCTCAACTGTTGCAATGAAGCAACTCCTGGAGCATCACTCATCAAGTCTTTAGCACCTGCATTCTTAGGGAATGCGATAACGTCACGGATAGAATCTGTTCTTGCAAGTAATGCAACCAATCTATCCAAACCGATAGCCAAACCTGCGTGAGGTGGAGTACCGTATTGAAGTGCGTTAACCATAAATCCGAATTTTTCTTGAGCTTCTTCTTCTGTCAATCCTAAAGCTTTGAAGATTTTCTTTTGAACTTCAGAAGAGTGGATTCTTACAGAACCACCGCCCAATTCTGTTCCGTTATAAACGATGTCATAAGCGATAGATTTAACGTTACCCAAATCTCCAGAATCTAATTTGTCTAAATCTTCAAGGTTTGGAGATGTGAATGGGTGGTGCATTGCCATATATCTGCCTTCTTCATCACTCCATTCAAACATTGGGAAGTCAACAATCCATAATAGATTATGCTTAGCTTCGTCGATTAAGTTCAATGATTTACCGAAGTGTAATCTCAATCTGCCCATAACGTCATAAACTAATTTTGGTTTATCAGCTACGAAGAAGATTATATCACCAGCTTGAGCTTGTGCTCTTTCTTGAATTTGTTTAGCTTGTTCTTCTGTAACGAATTTCAATACAGGAGATTTAGCTGTTCCATCTTCGTTGTAGATGATATTAGCAAGAGCTTTAGCTCCAAATGATACAGCTAATTTAGTAATATCATCGATTTCTTTTCTAGAATATTTAGCTCCGCCTGGGATTCTGATACCACGAACGATACCACCATTTTCAAGAGTATCTTTTACAATCTTGAATTCTGATTGCATAATAATATCGCCAATATCAAATAATTCTAGACCAAATCTTGTATCTGGTTTGTCAGAACCAAATCTGTCCATTGCTTCTTGCCAAGGCATTTGAATAAATGGAGGTTTAACTTCCACTCCAGCAGCCTTGAAAGCGTCAACGATTAAACCTTCAACAACTTTGATAACGTCTTGTTGTTCAACGAAAGACATTTCCATATCAACTTGAGTAAATTCTGGTTGTCTGTCTGCTCTAAGGTCTTCATCTCTGAAACATTTTGCGATTTGATAATATCTTTCAATACCGCCAACCATCAACAATTGTTTAAAGATTTGTGGTGATTGAGGTAGTGCGTAGAATTTACCTTCTTGAACACGAGATGGTACAAGATAATCTCTAGCACCTTCTGGAGTAGTCTTGATAAGGATTGGAGTTTCGACTTCCAAGAAATCAAGGTTGTTCAAGTAGTTTCTAATTGCTTGAACTATGTTGTGACGCATAACAAGTTTTGATAACATTTGTTCACGTCTTAGGTCTAAGTATCTGTATTTTAATCTGATGTCTTCTGAAACATTGTCATCATCTAGTACAAAAGGTAAAACTTTTGATGTTGATAATACTTCGATTGATTCAGGATACATTTCAACTTGTCCTGTAGGATATTTTTCGTTGTAAGTTTCAGGAGGTCTTTTAGAAACTTTACCAGAAACTTTAATAACGTATTCAGATCTTACGTGTTCTAATACTTTGTGAATTTCAGGGTTGATTTGAGGGTTAGCAACGATTTGGAAAAATCCGCTTCTATCTCTCAATTCAACGAATAAAATACCCCCTAAATCTCTTATGCAAGAAACCCAGCCAGACAAAGTGATGTGTTCATCAATATTGTTCAAGCTTAGTTTTCCACATTCGTGGTCTTTAAACTTTGTTTTAATCATCTTCTCTTATTTCCTTTTTGCCTATTTATATTGCAATAACAATTTTATCAAAAACACAAAAAAAAGACTACAATATGTAACATTTGTAATCTTTTTTGCTAAATTTAGTTCTCATCTTTTACGATTTGGCAAGAATGAACGATGTTCAAGTTGATGTTATAATATTCAACTTCTTCTGGCTTAAATTCAACGCTAGTCTTGTTCATAATTGTACAATCGTGTAAAGAAATAAACATATTTCCGCAATTCAATGTGTAAAATAAAAGATTTTCATTTGTAGGATTTTTAACTACAGAATTTTCTGGAAGGAACAATTTTCCTTTGATGATGTAGTTTTCAGTCGTAATAAGAACTACGATATAATCCTTTTCTGACGGCATTGTAACCTTTGTATTTGAAACGTTTGCCATACTTCTTTCACCTCTTCTCTTGTGTAATTCCGAAATAATACTAGCATAAAATTTTTTCATGGACAATTTCTCTGCTTTTTTGTAAGCTAATAATATGATTACGTTTGATAGTTTGACATTAAAAGCTTTTTTAGAAGAAAACAAAGATTTTTTGACTGGCGCAAGGATTAATAAAATCCAACAGCCGACAAGAAGAGATTTTTTATTTTCACTGCGTAATAACGGGGAAACGAAACAATTCTACGTTAATATCAATCCTCAATTCTATCATCTATGCTTCGCTTCAAAAGAAAATATTGAAAAACGAGTAATTGAAATTCCGCAAAAACCTCCGATGTTTTGTATGTTGCTTCGCAAATATTTACAAAATTCAAGGATTGCAAAAGTTAACCAACCTCAATATGAAAGAATTTTGGAGTTCTATGTTGAAACTTATAACGAAATAGGCGACAAAATCTATCTTTGCTTGGCAATTGAATTGATGGGAAAATATTCAAACGTAATATTATATAATTATGATACCAATATGATTTTGGGCTGTGCTCATAATGTTGGAGCTGAAAAAAGCCGTGAACGTGAAATGTATGGTGGGCTTCCTTATGTTTACCCTCCAAGACAAAATAAAACAGATATTCTAGATTATAATGGCGAAATCGACTATTCAACTTTGCAAAATGATTTTTATTGGTTCTCAAAATCTTTTGCTTCACAGTGTCAAAATCAAAGCTTGGCGAATTTAAAATCTTTCGTTTCTTTGGAAAATTTATCTCCTGCAATTTCAGAGGATTTTAAGGAATATTCTTTGTATTCAAACCTTTTGACAAATCCCATAAAATCAAATTCTGTCAACGATATGATTGACGATTATTATTCAGAATATATTTATCGAGATAAGTTCAAAACCTTAAAAACTCATTATGAAAGTATAGTTAATCAAAAATTAAAAAAAGTTACAAAATCCCTAAAGCAGATGGAATATCAAGTTATGCAGAATAAAAATGCTGATACTTATAGGCTTTGGGGAGATTTGATTATGGCGAATCTTTATAATTTGAGGGATTATTCAAAAGAAATTTCTGTTTATGATTACGAAAACGACAAGCAAATAACTATTAAACTGGATGAAACCAAAACTCTGAAAGATAACGCAAATAAATTCTATAAACTTTATAACAAGGCAAAAACTTCTAATTCTAAATTGTCAGAATTGATGGAAGATTTGATTCAAAAGAAATCTTATAACGAAAGCCTTTTGTATAGTATAAGACTTGCCCAGAATTTGGATGAACTCCTAGAACTCTCAGATGAAGTTGTAGAAACTCCAAAGGATAAACAGAAAAAAATCCATTCTGAACCTATAAAAATTGAACTAGAAAATGAAACAAGAATTTTTATCGGGCGAAACAATAGACAAAATGATTTGATTGTTTCCAAGTTGTCGTCAGAAGATGATTTGTGGTTTCATGTCAAAGATTGTACAGGGTCACATGTTTTGCTTAAAACTCAAAAACTTACAGATGAATTGATTTATAAATGCGCAAAATTGGCAAAAGAATATTCAACGGCTAAAACATCTACAAAAGCTGGAGTAATTTATACTAAGCGGAAATATTTGCGCAAACCTCCAGCAGCAGCGCTCGGTTATGTAACATATAAAAACGAAAAAGAAATTGTTGTTGAGTAATCCCAAAAGGTATGGTATAATAAATATATACTTTTAGGATGGAAGATTATGATTAAAAAAACTTTAGCTTTTACGATCGCAGAAATACTTGTTGCAATGTCAATTGTTGGTGTAGTTGCAGCAATGACTATTCCAACACTTTATTATAACAAAACGAAGAAAGAATATAGTGTAAAACTCAAAAACTTCTATAGCAGAATGCAAAATGCCGTAGAAGATATGCAAGTTGATAAAGGCTCTTTTAAGGATATGAAAAAGCCAACCAGTCTTACTATGAAAACTTGGTATATGGATAATATTGACCCTTATATGGGACACCAATACGTTAATGGGAATACAATTTATTATAAAGATGGGTCTTCTTTATACTTCCTTGGAGTCGGAGGTTGTCTAGACGTAAGATATGACGTCAATGGTGATAAGAGCCCAAATAGATGGGGGTATGATTGGTATCGATTCTTATATTGCTTTGAAGGTTCAGAGCGTAATTCTTGGTTTGGAGACAAAGAAACATTCTTTGGGGTATATGGTGCAGGATTGGTTTCAGCAAGTACAACTCGACAACAGATGATTGATGCTTGTAAAACTTCGGGTGTTGGTTCTTGGAAGTGTAACCGCCTACTCCAAGTTGATAACTGGGAATATAAACAAGACTATCCATATAAGTTCTAATTTCACCATTTTTCTCCAAGGAAAACTGTATTTCATCATTCCTCTCCTAGGGAGAGGTTAGGAGAGGGGTTGATGTTGTGTTGCGAAAAGACAATAACAGTCCTGTCATTCCGAACTTGTTTCGGAATCTCTAACCGTGCGCATAAAAACATTTCCCCTCTCCAAGGGAAGAGGGGGTAGGGGAGAGGGGTTGATTTGAATCCGTTCGGCAAGAGATACTTCGCTCCGCTCAGTATGACGGATTTGATAAAATAGACCACAATTCCTCTCCGAGGGAGAGGTTAGGAGAGGGGTCGATTCAAAAAATACCCCTCTCTCAAATTGTACCTTTTCGCATCCTGCTCAAAGACAATTTTGCTCAACCATACGGCACGCAGTCTCACAAGGTTCAACTTCGTTTCACCTGTTCGGCTAGTGTCTCCCTCGGAGAGAGCTCGAGTAAACCATAGCTCCACTAGGAGAGGGGTCGATATTCATGATAAAATACTTCTATGAATAAATTAACAATATTGGCAAAACAACTTAGACAAAACCAAACACCACAAGAACAAAAATTATGGAATATAATTAGAAATCACAAATTCCATAACTTAAAATTCAAACGCCAGCAACCAATTGCGGAATATATTGTTGATTTTCTTTGTAAAGATATTAAGTTGATTATTGAAATTGATGGAGGACAGCACAATACTCCAGAAAATATCATCGCAGATGAACAAAGAACACAATTTTTGCAATCTAAGGGTTATAAAGTAATAAGATTTTGGAATAATGAAATTGATAATAATATAGAGGGAGTGTATTTGGAGCTTGAAAAACAATATCAAGAAATAACCAAATAACCCTCTCCCCAACCCCTCTTCCCCTGGAGAGGGGCATAAAGTCTTAAAACAAGAGCATTAAAATAACATAGACCACCATTCCTCTCCAAGGGAGAGGTTAGGAGAGGGGTCGATTTCACAAAAATATCCCTCTCTCAAATTGTACCTTTTCGCATCCTGCTCAAAGACAATTTTGCTCTCTCCCTAGGAGAGAGCACCTGTACAAACTATAGCCCACCATTCCTCCCCTAGGGGGAGGCTAGGAGAGGGGTCGATTTCACAAAAATATCCCTCTCTCAAATTGTACCTTTTCGCATCCTGCTCAAAGACAATTTTGCTCTCTCCCTAGGAGAGAGCACCTGTACAAACTATAGCCCATCATTCCTCTCCGAGGGAGAGGTAAGGAGAGGGGGCGATTTGAATTCGTTTAGCTAGAGATACTTCGCTCCGCTCAGTATGACGGATTTGATAAAATAAACCACCATTCCTCTCCTAGGGAGAGGCTAGGAGAGGGGTCGATGTTGTGTTGCGAAAAGACAATAACAGTCCTGTCATTCCGAACTTGTTTCGGAATCTCTAACCGTGCGCATTGAAAAAATTCCCTCGCCCCTAGTGGGAGAGGCTAGGAGAGGGGGTTAGTCCGTACACCCCAGCTAGAGATGCTGAACCAAGTTCAGCATGACACTCCCGCAATCGTCATTCTGAGCGAAACGAAGAATCTCAATCAAAACGCCTAATAACAATTTCCCCTCTCCAAGGGAAGAGGGGGTAGGGGAGAGGGGGCAATTTCAAAAAATACCCCTCTCTCAAATTGTACCTTTTCGCATTCTGCTCAAAGACAATTTTGCTCAACCATACGGCACGCAGTCTCACAAGGTTCAACTTCGTTTCACCTGTTCGGCTAGTGTCTCCCTTGGAGAGAGCTCCTGTAACAACCCCTAGCCCATCATTCCTCTCCTAGGGAGAGGTTAGGAGAGGGGTTTATTATCCTCCACCATTATTCTTGTGTTATAATCCTTGTAAGACGAAAGGGTTTGTTATGCCACATTTTTTTATAAATTCAAATCAAGTCGCAGACAATAAAATTTCAATTTCAGATAAAGAAAATTATATCCATATCGCAAGAGCATTGCGTGCTAGAGCTGGCGAATCTCTGCTTTTAATTGATGAAAAACAAACGCAGTATGAAACCACAATTCTACAAATTACAAATTCTGAAATTGTGGCTGAAATCAACAAGTCCTATCCTTCAAAAAGGTTTTTGGATTTTGAATTGTACTTGGCGCAAAGCCCTCTTCGAAGTGACGCCCAAGGTCTTTTGATAGAAAAAGCGACAGAATTAGGCGTTGCGGGTGTTTATCCCGTTATGACAGATAATTGCGCTGTGAATAAGTCTGTTGCAGAAAAAAAAGTTCCCAAGTGGCAAAAAATCATGTATGAAGCGTCAAAACAATGCGAAAGAGCGATTGTTCCAGAGTGCTATGAAGTCTCAACTATCGAAAAAGTTATAACAGAAAATCATTTTGATAAAATTATTGTATTTTGCGAAAGAATTGCGGATAAAACAATTCGTGATTGCTTTGTTGAAAATCCTATTCAAAAATGCGAAAAAGTCCTTGTTATAATTGGTCCAGAGGGTGGTTTTTCTCAAAAAGAGTTTGACTATTTTGCAACCTCAAATTTTGAAATGTTAACTCTTGGAAACCTAATTTTGAAGGCGGATACTGCGGTAGTTGTTGCGTTAGGAAATATTATTTATGAATATTCAAATTTTAAAAAATAAAATCCAAAATGACGAAATTTTAAATAATATCGCAAGCTTTTTCCCTAACAAAATCTATCTTGTTGGCGGTTCTGTCAGAGATTGTTTTTTAGGGAAAGACACTTTTGACAGGGATTTGATTGTTGTAGATGAGGATGCTAGGACTTTTTCTCAAAAAGTTGCGGAGTTTTTTGACGGCAAATTTATTCCGCTAGATGAAGAAAATAAAATCTACCGTATTGTATTGAAGGACAAAAAGAATTATTTAGATATAACTAATCCTATTGAGAACTCAATGGAGAAAGACATCTTGCGTCGGGATTTGACCATAAATGCTGTTGCCGTTGACATCAAAACTTGTGAAATTCTTGATTTGGTTGGTGGAATTGAGGATATTCAAAACAAGATTATTCGTGGAATTAAAGATTTTAATTTTGAAGATGACCCATTGCGAATTTTGAGAGTGTTCAGGTTTTATTCTATTTTAGGTTTTGAGATTGATTCTCATTTGCTAGAGGTTGTGAAAACCTTGAAAGATTTGATTTTACAACCTGCAAAAGAGCGTATTGAATACGAGCTAATGAAACTTTTCGATGGCAAATATGCGGATTTGGCACTATTAAAAATGGATGAATGCGAAATCTTGAATAAACTTTTCCCATTTGTTGATGAGTTGAAACAAGTTCCTCCGAACCTTCATCACCATTTGGATTTATTCCACCACAGTATTGAAACCGTTCGCCAAGTTGAAATTTTATACGAAAATTCTTTCGATAAAGTTAAATCGCACATGGATAAAATTGATTTTGGAGGATTTTCAAGGCTCGCTCATCTAAAGTTAGCCGCATTTATGCACGATATTGGCAAGTTTTCAACTTGGACAATTGAAGAAGATACTGGCAGACATAGATTTATAAAACATGATGATGTTGGCTCAAAACTTGCAAAACCGTTTTTGAAAAAAATGTGTTTTTCGAATAAACAAATTGATTATATCGCTTTGATGATAAAAAAACACATGTATCCGACTATGGTTGTTCAATCCCCAGAACTAACCGACAAGGTTATGATGCGTTTTGTGCGAAAAATGGAGTCTGATGCGATTGATAATATCTTGATAGCTCAAGCGGATAGGCTTTCTGCTCAAGGTCCAGAGATTACTAAAGAAATTGTAGAAGAAAACATTTCTGCATTAAATAAACTTCTTGATTTTTATTTGCAGGCTCAAGAAACAATTAAACCTCTTCCAAAACTTTTGGATGGAAATGATGTTATGACAATTTTAAACATCAAGCCATCTCCGATTTTGGGACAAATTTTGAACGCTTTGCATGAGGCTCAAATTTCTGGAGATATAAATACAAAAGAAGAGGCGATTTCTTTTGTAAAAAACTATCCAATTCGATAGTTTTTATTTAGTGTTTTATGATAAAATTAATTTGAATAAATTATATGAGGTAGGGATATATGAAGTTACGTTTTGATAGGGAAAAAGCGAAAAATTTTGGTATCGCTTTAGGTTCAACTCTTGCAGTTTTGTATTTGTTGTTTTTGATATTGCCATTTATTCTGTCGCCTATTGCAAATTCATACAGCGATAAGATTTCAGATTTGATAAAATCTTCAACAGGTTTTGATACAAAAATTGAAGGGTTGGGAATTGTGACAGCTCCGAATTTATCTGCTGGTGTGAAGGTTAAAAATTTCTCAATGGCAATCCCTGCTTCTGATAACCCGCTTATTAAAGCCGAAAATTTCAAGGTTCGTTTAGCTTTATTACCTTTAGTTGTAAAGAAAATTCAACTAGACAACATTAGTGCAAAGTCACTTGATTCAACATTGGTTGTAAAAAAGAACGGAGAATTTTTATTTGAGGATTACCTCCCACAAACGGAAGAAAATGAAACTTCTCCAATGACGACCTTACCTTATGGGTTAAAATTGTCAAACAAACTGCCTAACGTTGGGGTAAAAGATTACAAACTGACTTTTGTTGACGCAATGAATAATAAATCTTATTTTGTCAAAGGTGAAAAGTTTGATGTAAAAGATTTTGTTCTTGATAAGAAAATCAAATTAACAACAAATGGACAAGTTGTTTTAGATAACAATGTTGTTTCAAATTATGATTTGAAAATTAATAATAAAATTATGCCAAATGTTCAGTTGGATGATTTAGTTTTTCCGAAAACTGTAAAAGTTGATGAAGAACCTCAAAAAACTACGGTAAAAATGCCATTTGATATTATTGATGTTTTTAATTCTATCAACGCAAATGGTTTGCATGCCGATTTGACTACGAATATCAAAACTTCTGGAACTTTAAAATCTCCAGATTTAAGTGGTTCAATTTCTGTGAATGCCTTGTCTGTTGCTGTAAATGGTAAAAAGCTCCCAGAAAGTTATGCGAATTTGAAATTCAAAGGTAATAAAACAGATATTGATTCAATTTTCTTCACCTCAGATGATGAAAATGAAAAAACTCAAATTATTGGGGATATTCATTCTGGCAAAAATCCTTCAATTGATTTGACTTTGCGTTCAAACGCAAAATTCAACAATATGATTAGATTGGTTGATAGTGTTGCAAAATCTTTTGGAATAAATGATTTCAATACATTGTCTGCCAAAGGTGGTATAGATGCTGATTTTAATATCAATTCAGATATGAAAAAAGTTTCTTCAACTGGTTATTTGAAAATTAACCCTTCAAGTTTGGCTTATGGTTTGTATAACGTTGTTGTTGATAATATTACTGCTGATGTTGATTTGATGAACAATGATATTAATATCAAAAAAGCAGGTTTTTCAATTTTAGGTCATCCATTGAAATTGTCTGGAACGATTGAAAGTAACTCCAATACCGATTTAAAATTAACTGCTGACAAATTATCTGTAAAAGGCTTGTTGGCTGCATTTGGTCAAGTTGCAATTCTTAAAGACAATGATATAAAAAATGGTACGTTATCTCTAAATACAGTAATTAAAGGAAAGTTGAAAGATTTAAAACCCGAAATAAATGCGAATGTTAATTCTTTAGATATTTTGAATAAGCCCGCAGATGTTAGATTGTTGCTTTCTGATGCGGTTGTTAAGTTGATTTGTGATACAAAAACTTTCTCTGGTGATGTGGATGTAAATTCTTTAGTTTTGAAGAATGCAACGGCTTCTATTACTGCTCCAAAAACTAAAATTGTAATGGATTCTAAAGATATAAATATCAAAAATTCTTATATTTTAATCAATAATTCAAGAGTTGATTTTTCTGGATTGGTTAAGAATTATTTGAACGATAAACTTAATATAAATATTTCTGCAAAAGGAAATGTTGCAGCCTCTGATATTATGGCATTTATCCCGTCAGATTTAAGAGCAATGTTCCCATATACTGGTAAATTGCCTATAGAATTTGTAGTTAAAGGTGATTCAAAAATTCAAGATATTTGTTTTAAATTGACTGCAAACCCTACAAATTATATCCGATTTGCAGATATAGATTTGTTGAAAAATAAAACAACTAAACTTCATACAGATATTAGACTTGCAGGAGATACTTTGTCATTTACTGATTCTGGTTTGTGGGCTGGGAGTCAATCTGTTGCTACTTTAGAGGGTGGTATTTCTAAATTATATTCAAATCCTAAATTGAATTTGATAATTTCTGTTCCTCACCAAATTTCTTTCCCAATTTGGGGGTTAAAGAACTCAAATATTTCGGTAAAAGGTGATGCAGCTGTTGTTGGCGATATGATGAATCCTCAAGTTAAAGGTACTTTGAACTTCGCAGATATTTCAAGTAAAGACTTAGATTTTTCATTGACTGATATGGTCGCAAACCTTAATGGCGCAATTTTGAATGGAAGTGCTAATGCGAAAAAGTTCAAATTTGGCGGAATTGAAGCAAGTGATATTAGTTCAAAAGTTTCATTGAAAAATTATAATAATTTGTACTTGAGCGATTTGTCTGCTACTGTTTTTGGTGGCAAAGTCAATGGTAAGATTTCTTATGGCATTTCTGATTATTCAATTGGGGTTGATGTAAATGGTTCGGGACTAAATTCTACAGATGCTATCAATGGCACTGTTGGTATTAAAAATGCCTTGACTGGAACTCTTGGATTTGGTGCAAAACTTGTTATGCACGGAGTTACAGATAAAGAAATCATGAACTCAATGAAAGGAAATGTGAATTTCAATATTGATGATGGTAGATTTATGGGAATAGGTCGTTTGGAAAACCTTGTTACGGCTCAAAATATTGCTTCTAATTCAATCTTGAAATCTGCAATTTCATCTCTCTCAACATTTTCAACAGTTCAAGAATCTGATAGATTTAAAAATATTACTGGTGCTTTAACTTTGGCGAATGGAAACGCAAATATTTCCAGCATAAAAGTTGCAGGGTCTTTGATGTCATATTATGTGAAAGGTACTTACTATTTGCTTCCAAATAGTGCTAATTTGACAATTTTAGGTCGTTTGGATAGCAAAGTTGTTTCTTGTATGGGTGTATTAGGAGAATTGTCAGCCGATAAACTTCTTTCTTATATTCCTAAGTTTGGAGCAATGACTTCTAAAATTTTGAAACAGTTGACAGCAGACCCAGCAAATGAAAATACAGCATTGATTCCAGCTTTGACTAATGGTAGTACTACTTATAAAGATTTTAAAGTAATCTTTAACGGACCTGTTGAAAGTTCTTCTTCTGTTCGTAATTTCAAGTGGTTATCAACTTGTGATACTACTCAGATGAATGTGAAAAAGGATTTGGAAAACGCAAAGGATGCGGTAAAAAATAATATCAATACAAAAGTTGAAAATGCTAAAAATACCGCACAAAATGTAAAAAATAATGTAAATACAATTGTCGATAATCAAAAGGCTAAAGCTGAAGCAGCGAAGAAGGATTTGGAGCAAACAAAAGCGGACTTAGAAAAGGCTAAGGAAAATAGAGCCCAGAGCCAAGAAAATTTAAAGAATTTGTTTAATAGTGCAATGAAAAATTCACAAAATAAAGTAAATTCTTCATCTTCCACAACTTCATCATCTTCTGGTTCAACAAGTTCAACTACTGCTACTTCAACGGAGGCTGGTTCTGCTGAATCTGGAGCGACAAAAGAATAAATTTAAAATAAGAAAAAGGCTCGAGAATTTTTTCTTGAGTCTTTTTCTTTACAAAAATAGAAAAATTTGATATTCTGAGATAAAGAACTGGAGGTAATAATTATGGTAAAACTCAACAATAGCTTGAAAAACGGGGGGGGGGTAACCTCTTAAAGGCTTTAATAACCGATATTTTAGCGGGTGGTAACCGCTTGTTCCATTGTGGAGATTTGAAGGAAAGGAATAATGTCTTATGTCATTCTGAACTTGTTTCCGCATCTTTAACTAAATGCGTAGTAAAATTCCCTCTCCTTGAGGCGAGGGATAGGGTGAGGTGTTTAGCTGAACACAAAAAGTCAGAGATTCTTCGTTCAAGTTCTACTGATTTGTTGCAATCCAACGGCTTATCACTCAGAATGACGAGTGCGCTTGATAATTCTAACAAATTACGTCATCCTGAGCGAAGCGAAGGATCTCTAACCGAACAAATTATAGCTAACTCTGGCATTGCGGAGTTGATGTCGAAATCGAAATTTGCGAATGTGTCCACCTCATCCCAACCTTCTCCTCAAGGAGAAGGAGAAAGTTGTCATGCTGAACTCGTTTCAGCATCTCTATCCGAACGCATAGGCAATTGCCCCTCTCCAAGGGAAGAGGGGGTAGGGGAGAGGGTTCTTCCTTTTGCTAAGCGAGAGACCTTGAAACGGTCTTGGATTATTGGCGGGTCGGCTGGCTCAACGCAACCCTCCCCTAGACGAGCTTCGCTCTTGCCAAAATCCGCAGTTCATGGTGACATAATGAAAAAATGTGCATTCACTTTAGCAGAAGTCTTAATTACTCTTGGCATAATCGGTGTAGTCGCAGCGATTACGTTGCCGAACTTAATGACTGCATACAAAGCTAGAACCTTAAGAAGTCAATTTATGAAATCTTATTCGCTTATTCAACAAGCATATAAAATGATGCAAGCAGATGAGGTAAGTACTTCTCCAAGTGATTATGATAGAAGCAGTGACGATGCGACATTTAAAACTGTATTTCAACGATATTTTACAGGAACTACTGATTGCGGATATACTAAGAGTAGCCCTTGTTATAATCCTTCAAATATAAAGTATAAATCTCCCGTAGGGAATAATACCCTCTCATCTGCTTGGTTAGATGATGGTCAATTTGTTTTAAAAGATGGAACATTGTTTATGTTTGAAAATCCATCTTCTTCAGGAGGAGAAATAAGGGTTTGGATTTTTGTCGATATAAATGGCATTAACGGTAGGCCTAATCGCTTAGGTTATGATTTATTTATATTTGCCTTAACAGATAATGGGATAAAGCCAATGGGGGATGAGGGTACGCCGCATCGCAATTCTTGTGCAATCAAAGAAAGCAGTTATGGTTATAATGGATTTTCTTGTGCCAGTGATGCAAAAAATGACCCAGATTATTTCAAAAAAGTTGTAAAAGCTATTAAATAATTTTGTCTAAAAATGTAAAAAATATAACTACAAAATACATGCCAGAACCATTAGGATAATTGTACCAATTTGCATCGCTGTTGCCATGTTTTGTCCAAATCTGTTGCTATCATATCTTTTAGCAGACTTTTGGGCATTGATGGCGCTGGAAATTCGTGCAATTCTTTCCGAGTCACTGTCTTGCGAAAAATTTGTTCCAAATACGCTTGATTCAATACGTGAAAGTCTTTGAGATGTCGGTTCATTTTCGTATTTCGTCTTGTATATAGCTTTTTCAATGCTGGATAGGCTTATTGTTTTTGCGGGTTTAAATACGTTAGGCTGTGAAGATGATGAAAAATAGTCGTCATTTTGCGGAAAACTGAAATTTTGATTATTGTTGTTTCGTTTGTTGTTGTAGAAATCGTAGTTGAAATTTGGGCTTCCATATTGGTCAAGATGATAGTTATCATCCATTTTGCCAATGGTGTCATTGTAGAATTTATTTTCTTGTTGCTGCATTCCATTTGCCATAAATGCTTGGGGTTTAATTTCGGCTTTTAACCTATCTACACGGGAAGATAAGTCGTCATTGTCATAAGTTTTCCCGAATGTTTTAGTTTCAAGTTTTGATAGTCGAGCTTTAATGTTTAAATTTTTGTATTCTTGTTTAAATACTTGTTTTTCAAGTTCATTGATTACGGGATAATCAATTTTTGAACTTTCAGCAGGTTCTTTTGCCACAACCCATGAATCTTCTGGGGTTGCAAAGGTGTCTTCTTTCGGTTCAATTTCTTTTCCCATCTCATCAACAGATAAGTCTTTTTTTAATTTTGCAATTCTTGTTGGCATTTGAGAATTAGAAGTTTTGCCGTAAACTTTGTTTTCAATTCGGTTAATTCTTGTGGTTTCGGCTTCATTTGAGTAAGTATATCCGAAAAGTGAATTTTCAATTTTGTCTAGAGTTGAGGAATATTGCCCAGCAAAAGCCAATGGGCAAATAGAAAGTAAACTAAGAAGAACAATAAATTTTTTCATATCAAAAACTCCTTAGATTTAGAATAAGTTTATTTAATATCTAAACAAATTCTACAAATAAGGAGTTTTGTATATCTTAATTTCAATGCTTTAATTCTAAGCAAAAAGTCTTATGTTCTTTTTTGTTTTACCTAGATTATTTACTCTTCTTAGGCATTTTTAAGAGCTTTTAAAGCTTGAAGTTCTTTTTGATATGGAGAAATTGAAGTTACTTTTTCAATAATTCCAGGAAGTTTGTCGATTACATAATCAATTTCTTCTTCTGTAGTAAATCTACTCAAGCTCCAACGGATACTTCCATGGATTGCGGTGAATGGAACATTCATTGCTCGAAGAACATGACTAGGTTCAAGAGAACCAGATGTACAAGCTGAACCAGAAGAAGCACAGATTCCAAGGTCAGACAAGTGAAGCAAAATCAATTCGCCTTCAATATATTCAAATCCGATATTAGAAGTGTTTGGAACTCTTTCTGCAATTCCTGTGTTAAGTCTTGCGTTATAGATTTTCTTGATAATGTTTGATTCAAGCTTATCTCTAAGTCTTTTAACTTCTGTCATTTCGTAATGCAAATTATCTTGAGCAAGTTCAGCTGCTTTTGCAATCCCAACGATATAAGGAACATTTTCAGTTCCTGCTCTTTTCCCTCTTTCTTGGTGTCCGCCAATAATTAGAGGAGTAATCATTGTTTTAGAATTTACATACAAAACACCAACCCCTTTTGGAGCGTGGAATTTGTGTCCAGAAATTCCGAGCATATCAATTCCGTTTGCTTGAACATCAATAGGAATTTTACCTGCAACTTGAACTGCATCGACGTATAGTTTTGTATCTGGATTTTTTGATTTAATGATTTCAGAAATTTTTCCGATTGGGTTAATAACACCTGTTTCATTGTTTGCCCACATAACTGATACTAATGCGGTATCATCTGTAATTGCTGATTCTAAAGCTTCAAGGTCAAGTTCGCCATTTGAATTTACTCCAATATAGTCAACTTTGTAACCTTGTTTTTCTAGTGATTTATAAACATTCAAAACGCAAGGGTGTTCAATTTTTGTTGTGATGATGTGTTTTTTGTTTTTGTTGTAATTTAGAACTCCACGAATCCCTGTGTTTGCACTTTCTGAACCGCAAGAAGTAAAGATGATTTCTTTTTCATCTTTTGCATTGATAAAGTCTTTAATAACTCCACGAGCTTCTTTAATTGCGTGAGATGATTTTTTAGCGAAATCATACATGCTTGAAGGGTTTGCGTATTCTTCTTTGAAGTATGGAAGCATTGCTTCTAATACGTGCTCATCAACTTTTGTTGTTGCATTATTGTCTAAATATACTAATTTTGTCATTTTTATACCTCAACTACTACGATGTCGTTTCCTAGAGAGTTTTTAAGAGTTGTTTCTACAAAGTTTGTAAGTGTCATCATTGAGTTTTTGCAACCTGAACATCTACCCTTTAGTTTGACATAAATAGTTCTGTTTTTAATATCAATAAGCTCAATATCTCCACCATCTTTTTGAAGTTCTGGAGAAATTTGAGTTTCAATTACATTGTTAACTTTTAAAATCCATTGTGTTGGTGTAAGTTTTTGAGTTTCTTGTTTTTCTTTGTTGTAATAAGTATCAATTATATCTTGAATTGCAGACTTACATTTTCCGCAAGCGCCACCAGCTTTTGTATAATTTGTAACTTCTTCAACTGTTTTTAATCCGTTTTGCTTGATTGCATCCCAGATTACATTTTCAGTAATTTGGAAACATGTACAAATCATTTTTTCTTTCTTTTCTGGAGGATTTTTCCCTAACAAATCATCCATATCTACATAGCCTTCTGCTTTGTAATTTTTAAGTGCATCTTCAAGAGCTTCATAACCCATTACAGAACAGTGCATTTTTTCTGGAGGTAATCCGCCTAGTGCATCAGCAATATCTTTGTTTGTAATTTTTCTTACTTCGTCAACAGTTTTACCAATAATCATTTCTGTCAACATACTAGAACTTGCAACAGCTGATCCGCATCCAAAAGTTTGGAATTTTGCATCTGTTACAATATTATCTTTTATTTTTAAGTATATTTTTAATTGGTCACCACAAGTTAAAGAGCCAGCTGTACCAACAGCATCAGCATCATCTATAGTTCCAACATTTCTAGGGTTTCTATAATGGTCCATAACCTTTTCTGAGTAATCCCACATATTATTTTTCCTTTCTTATCTGTATATTTATAACAACATTCTAACGCAAAAATAGCTAATCGAATCCTCTGTTAATAATTATTTAATGATTTCTAATGTAACAAAATATTACAAAAGTAGGAAAAATATTAAAGAAAGAAGGATAAAAAGCCGAAGGATATAGTAAGGAAATAAACGAAAGGAACAAAAGCCATGGGCA
>CAVAPR010000007.1:0-78100 GCA_963590665.1 Candidatus Methanomethylophilaceae archaeon | reverse complement strand
TTTCGGTTCTGCTTTTTCTTTTTTCATCGAAATAAAAAAGAAAAAGTGAACATTAAAACAATCAACCCCTCTCCTAACCTCTCCCTCGGAGAGGAATGATGTTCGACATTTTACAAGTTGCTTAGTTTTTCTGTCGGCTTAGTAAAGCCGACCTACAAATTAACATAACTACATTTTTATTGGTGGGCTAGTTAGCCCACCCTACATTACTTAGTGCCTTAGTGCCTTAAAGCCTTTCAATTAACCCCTCTCCCTAGCCC
This sequence comes from Candidatus Methanomethylophilaceae archaeon, assembly GCA_963590665.1. Classification (GTDB taxonomy): domain Bacteria; phylum Cyanobacteriota; class Vampirovibrionia; order Gastranaerophilales; family Gastranaerophilaceae; genus Zag111. The sequence continues at coordinate 77,840 of CAVAPR010000007.1, read as the reverse complement.
TCTCCCTCGGAGAGGGAAACAATGAAGCTACGTAATGAACCTATTCCCTTATTTCCTTCTTCCTTATTCCCTTGAAATCAACTTATCCACTTATAGACTTATTAGCTTATTGACTTCTACTCATTAAATTATCTACACATGTTATTGACAAAAAGGTGATTAAGAAACACAATAGAGTATAGTTTTGAGGGGGATTTTTAATGGTAAAAGAAACATATTTACACGACAAACACGTAGCTCTTGGTGCTAAAATGGTTGATTTTGCAGGTTGGCACATGCCTGTACAGTACTCTTCAATCATTGAAGAACACAAAACAGTGAGGAATGCTGTTGGACTTTTTGATGTTTCTCACATGGGAGAAGTTTTTGTATCTGGGAAAGATGCTACAGCTTTTTTGAATAAAATCGTTCCTCAAGATATTGAAAAACTTGATTATGAAAAAGCCGTTTATTGCCAACTTCCAAACAAAAACGGCGGACTTATTGACGATTTAATTATTTACAAATTGGGGATTGAATATTATCTAGTAATTTGTAACGCTTCTCGAATTGACGAAGACCTAAACTGGATGGTTAGAAACAAACGAGGAATGAATGTTAAAATCGACAACCAATCTCATAACTATTCATTACTTGCAGTTCAAGGTCCAAAAGCAATTGATTTAGTAAGAAAAATGGGTTATAACCTTCAAAACCAAAAATCTTTCACAATTAAACCAGCAATTATTGAAGGGATTAAACTTTTAGCTTCTCGTACTGGTTATACTGGGGAAGATGGTTTTGAACTACTTGTTGAGAATGAATACTCAGAATTTTTATGGGATAAAATTCTTGAAGAAGGTCTAGAATACGGGATTAAGCCAATCGGACTTGGTGCAAGAGATACCCTTAGACTTGAAGCAGCTCTACATTTATACGGAAATGACTTAGATGAAAATACAACTCCAATTGAAGCGGGTTTGTCTTGGTCTGTACCTAAAGATAAACAAGCTGATTACAATGGGAAAGAAATTATTATGAGCCAAGTTGCAAATGGTGTTTCTAAAAAACTTGTTGGACTTGAAATGTTAGACAGAAACATTGCTCGTCATGGTTACGAAATTTACTTTAATGGAGAAAAAGTAGGACATGTTACAAGTGGATGCGTTTCCCCTAGCACAGGAAAAAATATCGCTCTTGGATATGTTAAAAATATCAAAGAAATTTGCACAGGAACAACGGTTCAAGTTATGATTAGAGAAAAACTTCACGATGCAAAAATCGTAAAAAGACCTTTTATTCAAAAAAGAAATAAGGTATAACTATAATGAATAAGTAAATTAATGTATGAAAAAGGAGAAAATATAAATGGGCTTCAAAGAAGAAATGTTATGTTCTAAATCACACGAATATATTCTTAAACAAAATGATAAATATATTATCGGACTTACTGACTATGCCATTGAACAACTGGGGGATATTGTATTTTTAGAATTACCAGAAGTTGGAGATGAATTTGCTAAAGGCGATACTTTTGCAAACATTGAATCAGTAAAAGCAGCTTCTGAAATTTACATGCCAATTAGCGGTAAAATTGTTGAAATTAACGAAGGATTAGTGGATGCTCCAGAACAATTAAATGAAGATTGTTATGAAGGAGGATGGCTTGTTAAAGTTGAATCAACAGCTACAGAAGATGAGTTCAAAGATTTAGTATCATACGCAGATTACAAAGAAGAATTGGAATAATAATGAAGAATTTTTTAGTACACAACGAAAAAACAATAAAAGAAATGTGTGAATCTATCGGCGTCGAAAAAGTTGAGGATTTATTCAAACAAATTCCGCAATCCGTTAGGATGCCAGAACTTGACCTCCCAGAAGGTTTAAGTGAAATGGAAACACAAAGAAAAGTTAAAAATCTTGCAAAAGAAAACAAATCAGATTTTATAAGTTTTCTTGGCGGTGGAATTTACAACAAATTCGTACCAGCTTGCGTAAATCAAGTTGCAAGCAGATTTGAATTTAATACAGCTTACACTCCATACCAGCCAGAAATTTCGCAAGGCACATTACAAGTTATGTATGAATTTCAAACAATGATTTGCAGATTGACAGGAATGGATATTTCTAATGCAACGGTTTATGATGCGGGTACTGCTTGTGCTGAAAGTATTTTGATGGCTTGCAGAATTTCTAAAAAATACAAAGTTTGCGTACTAAATTCACTTAATCCAGAATACAAGAAAGTAATCCAAACCTACACTCACTCTCAAGGTATTGAAGTTGATTGGGTTGATGAAATTCCAGAAGAAACAAAAGATTATGCTGGAGTTCTTGTTCAAACTCCAAATTATTATGGAGAAATTATTCAGCCAAAACAAGTTGAATGCTTATCTATAATTTGTTGTGACCCTTCAACATTATCAATTCTAAAAACTCCAGCCGAAATGGGTGCAGATATTGCCGTTGGTGATATTCAAACACTTGGAATCCCAATGAACTACGGTGGACCAAGTGCTGGTTTCATTGCTTGTAGAGAAAAATTTATGCGACAACTTCCTGGGCGTCTTGCAGGCAGAACAGTTGATAAAGATGGGAAACAAGCATTCTGTCTAACAATTCAAACAAGAGAACAACATATAAAAAGAGAAAAAGCGACAAGTAACATTTGTTCTAACCAAGCACTTGTTGGACTTTGTGCAACTCTTTATCTATCAGTTATGGGAGATAAAGGATTTAGACAAGCTGGATATTTATCAACAAAAAATGCCCACACTCTAGCTCAAAAATTACAAGAAAAAGGCTACAAAGTTCTAAATAAAAATTTCTTCAATGAATTTGTTTTAGAAGTTCCAAATGCGGATGAATTTCTTGAAAAACTAGAAAACAACAACATCATAGGCGGAATTAAACTTGATGATAAGAAAATTCTTGTTGCCACAACTGAAATGAATTCAAACGAGGACATTGATTTATACATCGAAACTGTATAAAACAAAAAGAATAAAAACGTATCAAAACTCTCAATTGTAATTACACGATTGAGAGTTTTGTTGTTTTGGTTTTTAGCGATCTTAATTTTTCCACTCGACGCATAATAAAATTAGCATTTTCAGAATCAGGTCTGCAAGCTAAGAATTTTCTATAATATCTTTTTGCGTCAGAATGTTTACCCAATTTGTCTAAACACAAGCCAATATCTGAATAAACTTGAGTATAATTTGGATTAATTTTCAAAATTTCTTTATACAATGCAAGAGCTGGTCTATATAGTTCCATCTTCATCAAAAGTGAAGATTTTCTAACATAGGCATTGATATAATTTGGAGAATTTTCAATAAGTTTTTGATAAATCATCAATGCCATATCTTCTTCTTCGCATTGTTCGTGAGCAATACCGAGTTGATAAATTGCATCTGGGTTATCTGGTTCAATCTGGATAGCTTGAATAAAACACTTTATAGCACAGCAAGGAGTTTCATCTTTCAAATGACAAAGCCCTAATTCATAAAAAGTATCAAATTTATTAGAATCCAATAATGCTGCTTTTTCTAAGTTTTCGATAGCTTTTTTGATTTTCCCCATATTTTTATAACAAATACCCAAGCCTAAATAGGTATCTGGGTTATTTCTATCTAAAAGAACCGAATTTAAGTATGCAGAAATAGCTTCCTTGAACGAACTTTTTGTTCTCAACAAATCAGCTTCCGATTTAATTTTATTAACTTTTTTTCTCCTAATAATAGGGGTGCTCATATATTGAGATTTTCTATTCTCGTCGCTCAACTCTTTTTCCTCTTACATTTATATATTAGATTTTTTTTCGCAATAGAAGAACAATCAAGGGATTTAAAGATTAATCAACCATTGGATTTATTCTCGTTCTTGTGCTATAAATTTAGTATGAGAAAGCTGGTAATTTTTTTAGGGATAATTAGTGTTATAGCTCAGCCTGCACTAGCAACTGATGATGGTGAAATCCATCTAGGAACAGTTGAACAAGCAAAAATCGAACTGCCAAAAGTAGATTACAAAGGCAAAGATTCTTTAGTAATTAGCGAACAGCAAATTATGGATGAAATTGTTAAACTCCAAAAAGAAAAAGATATGGAAGATATTGACAATCTATGGAAAGGAACAGTTGAAAATAACCAAGTTATCGGCTTTGCATTAAAAAAATTAGCAACTCCAGAAAGCCAAAGAAGAATACATTCTTCTCTAATGGCTAAAACTCTTTCTGCGATTGTATCTGGCGCTTCTTTAGCACCAGCTCTTGTTGGAGCAGATTATATGGTACAATCTGGGTCTTATGCAGCAGGAAGAATTGCACAAAACCTTTTGAACAAAAAAAATATTCCACAAGAAGTTCCTCTTACAGATACAGAGCTTATTGAACTTGCTGGACTTGTTGAAAATTTACAAGACAAAATCATTAACGCTTATTACAACTACAAAGGATGTCTATCACAATTGAAGGAAATCCGTTCTAGAGAGCTTTTATACAGCAGAAACTACGCAAAAGCAATGGATGAAGAGGATTTTTTAGAAATCTCAATATCTTCAGCATTGTATGATGATATGCAAATTGAAGAAGCAAAATATGTTCAAATGTCAAAAAAATACCACCTAGAACTCCAACGACTTGCGGGGAAAAAAGTGGTTGAAAATTTGAACTTATACCAATACAACTATGATTCAGCATTGATAGGAGGAAACAAGGATGCTAAATAAAAAGGTTTTATTTTTAACTATTGCTCTTTGCCTATCAAGCATAAATCTTGCAAATGCAGAAAACTTAACACTTAAAGATATTGAATTTCCAAAACCACCAGCATACAGAGTTGGTCTTTCTGAAGTTCCAGAAACTCAATTTGTCCAAGCTCCTCAAGAAAAAAAGCTTGAAAAAACATACGCTCAAATTGGAGATAACAGAGAATCTGCCATTACAGATATGACGTATGCAGATTTAAGTATTAGCAAATTGTCTAAAGAAATAGGGAAAGAATTAGAATTTGAAGAAAATGATATGGTTTCTGATCTAACTCTATTATGGCAAGGAGCAGCAACACAAAGTGATACAATAAATTTTGCATTATACAAACTTGCAAACCCAGATGCGGATAAGCCAGATAGCAAATCTATTAAAAAAGTACTTACAACGATTGCAAGTATGTCAACTCTAGTTGGTGCTAGTATGGCAAGCCCTGTTTTTGCTGGTTCGTCTTTGATTGGTGGAAACATCTTGAATATCATGTCACAAGATACAAAGGCGCTTAACTACAAATATACAAGAGTTAATGATGCGGATATGATTATCCTCATTAGGAAAATTGAAGACCTTCAACAAAATGCAGTTAATCTATATTACGATTATATGTCAGCCAAAAAACAACTTGAAATGACCACAAAACTCGTTGAAGATAGACAAAGAAAATTTGAACTAGCTCAAAAAAATAACGCACCAAGAGAACTCATTGTGATAACTGATGCTTACTATAGAACAGCTATCGACAAACAAAGAACAGCAAAATCTGACTTCTTCTCTAAACGTGCAGCCCTTGAACAATTTGTAGGGAACGAAACATTTGTACAATTTGAAAAAGAATTAGAAGCAAGAGAAAATGGTGAAACACTTCAGCAAGAAGACCAAGCTGAAAATCAAGAGTATAACGAAACAATCCATAATGTAGAAAATTATACTCAGAATATCCAAAACTCAGCTACAGAAGCAAAACAACAAGCTCTTCCAGAGGTTGAAGAAGAAGCTCAAAACTCTTATGTTGACGATAAACCAGACCCAAATTTGAATAAAATGCCAGATATTCAACCTCTTGATATTAAGGAAAACAAAAAATCAGAACTTAAACCAACTATTTCTGGTGCAGCTCCAATAGATGAATATTTTGAGATGGCTGAACTTGATAAAATTGCATTCGGAAAGAAAAAATCCGTAATTTCAACAAGTACATCTGACGAAGAAGAAAATATTCAAACTTCTAAAAAGACAAAAAAAGTAAAAGTAAAAAAAGAGAAGAAACAAAAAATCAAAGCCGAAAAACCAAAGAAAGAAAAGGCTTCAAAAAAGAAAACCGAAGAAGTTAAACCAACAACAACTAAAAAGAAAAGCAATGTTAGAAGAACAACCGCAGAAGAACTTGAACCTCAATTTGAGTTCAAAAAGCACGACAAGTATTCAACAAAGGGCTTTATCTTTTTACACGGACAAGATAAGGAAACAGCAAAACAACAATCTCCACACTATGCACTTCCAGACCCAGAAGGTCAAAAACAAGCAATTAAACAAAGACAACAACAAGCCACAACTCAACAAATAAACACTGATGGATTGTTGCCATTAGCGCCACTTGTTCAAACAACTTCTCAAGTGCAAGAAAATAATATCAGATACAATCTTCCACCGCTTGATGAAATTAAAGCACCAGCGCTTGATGGTCATGGGTATTCAATCCACGATTACGGAGATATGGCATACTAATTATGAAAATCATCCCATACGAAATCCGCACAGGCAAAGAAAATATGCAAATTGATAGCGACTTACTTGATTTTGCAATAGAAAAAGAGTTAAAAGAACCAATATTTAGGCTTTACGGTTGGAATCCTGCATGTGTATCACTTGGAAGAAATCAAAAAGATGACTTTTTAGACTATGATTTTTTAAAATCAAAAAATATTGATGTCGTTAGAAGATTGACTGGCGGAAGAGCATTGCTACACGATGACGAAATCACCTACAGTTTTATTTGCCCAGAAACATATTTGCAAAATGGTAGTCACGTTGTAGCTTCATACAAGGAGATTTCTCAAATTTTAATAGATAAATTTAAACAACTTGGAATAGAATTGGATTTGGGGACATCAAAACCTATAAAAACAGGATTTGATTACTGCATGCTAATTTCAACAGGAGCTGACCTTTGTTACAAAGGGAAAAAATTGATAGGTTCAGCTCAATGCAGAAGCCACGGATATATTTTACAACACGGGTCAATTCTCTATGATTACAACAAAAAACTACTGGAAGAAATTTTTAAGGAAAAAGTTACGACAAATGAGATAATTTCTATCCGAGAAATAAATCCAAAGTTGTCAAAAGATGAAATAATTGATATACTGAACAAGTGGTAATATATTGGGAGCTTGTATATGAAAAATAAAAGAAATGGAGATATTACACTATCCCAAACTGTTTTGATTGTCGGAATTGTTGGGCTTATATTATTTGCGTTGGTTATGGTGCCGTTTTATAAATCATCCAAACAAAAAATAGCAGTTGTTAAATACCAAAAGACTTATGCTCAATTACAACAAGCAAACCGCATGTACTCACTTGTAAGCGGTGATCCAATGAACAAATACAACACAAGCCTCCCAATCAATGAGTTTGCAGAAACATATTTCACACCATATCTACAAATTTCTGAATACTGCAAAGGCAAGCAAGATAGCTGTTGGAATACACCACAATATAAAGATTTAAAAAAGACGCCAAAATCTGATATTTCTTTGTACAGTATTGTTCTTGAAGGAAAAGAAACTATCGGATTCCACAAGAATAGACAAGGTCTAATGACCATGATTATAGATACTAATGGGAAAACAGGCGAAAATAAGTTAGGGAAGGATGTTTTCGTTTACTCTTTTTACGATAACGAAAACCATCCACAACTTTGTGATGAAAAGGTTTACCAAGAAAAAAGTATCTCAAACGGGATTCATTTTGGCGGATACGACAAATGCGGAATACCACAAGATACCTACGGATACGATGAAATAAGTTCTAAAAACTTCTTTGATGGTTGCAATAAAAAAGCAGAATCAGACATCTTAGGACTTGGAGCAGGCGCAGGTTGCGGAGCATTGCTAAGAGTAAATAACTGGATAATTGACAGAAAATATCCTTAGTACAATACTAAAAAATGAACGGGACACAAAATCACCTATTTCAATAAACTTAAACTCTTGATTTTTGAGAGATTTAATGATATTCTAATTAAAGAGCAGGAGCTTGATTAAACGGTTTAATCACCAGCGATTGAAGGCTCTAAGCGTCGGTAAGAATACTACCGTGGGACTATGGCACTCTGCCGAGCAAAAGTTGACTAAATGTCAAGTTTTGCGAGAGGGAAGGTTGCGTAGCACCGCAAGCAAAATCTTTGAAAACTGAATACTACCGTGGGACTATGGCACTCTGCCGAGCAAAAGTTGACTAAATGTCAAGTTTTGCGAGAGGGAAGGTTGCGTAGCACCGCAAGCAAAATCTTTGAAAACTGAATACTACCGTGGGACTATGGCGCAGCGGTAGCGCAGGGGACTCATAATCCCTTGGTCGTGGGTTCGAATCCCTCTGGTCCCATTTTTTAATTTTAAAATAATCTTCTTTTTCGGAAGGTTATTTTTTTATGGGACAGGGTATTCGAGCCCTTGAATATTCTCTCGTCGTCGAATATTCAAGGGTTAGCTATGCATACATATCGTTTGGCTCGTATTCCATATACTCGCCTACGATATTTGTAGAATCCCTCTGGTCCCATTTTTAATTTTAAAATAATCTTCTTTTATAGAAGGTTATTTTTTATATAGGACAAGACTTGCTATTGAAAAATATTGCCAATTGAATTTAGCAAAACAAGCTTTCACAATATCTTTTATATAAATAAAAAGCCCGCATATTTAAAATATGCGGGCTTTTTGTTAGTCAATTTCGACTTCTTCATTTATTTCTATTGGTACTTCAGCTTTTGGCGCTGGATTGTTTCGGTATTTGTAATACAAAAACATATCAAGAAGCAAAAACGCTGCATTTGCGTAATATATCCAGATTACGTAATCATTATTATACAAAAGTTTATTAACAATTCCACAAATATATCCAAATAAAATTAAATATGAAAAAGTAAGACTTTTGCCATGTACGCATTTGCATCTATAAGTTTTGTATGCTGCAATCGGCCAACTTAATCCAAAACTTGCCATCATGCCTGCTTCTAATAAGCTCATAACAACTCCTTATAAATTTTCAATACTCTATCATAATCCAAAACTACAAAATTATTTGCCATCAAACGACCTTGAGTTTTCATTACGCTATCAGAAAAATCTTCTATATCTTTTTCAGTCACACCGTATTCGTGCAATGGTTTCTTTTGCAATACAGAATTTAACAATTTTTCTAATTCATCATAAACAACTTTTATATCACAATGAAGAAGATTTGCTAAAAATTCATTCATTTTTGCAATTTCACCATCTTGTTTAATTTCCATATAATTTTTCAAAACACCTGTGAATACGGCATAATTACTTTCACCATGTGGAACATGATATTTTGCACCCAAAGGATAGCTCAATGCATGAACAGCTGCACATCCAGCAGTTTCAAACGCAATCCCTGCAAAATTACTTGCAGTCAAGAACGTATCCATTAAATCAGGTAAGATTTCTCTTCCTTCTTTAACAAGTCTTTGATAGCTAGTAATAATCATTTCAATAGCTTTATATCCAAACAATTTTGAATAATCTGTTGCTTTTGGAGATAAGCTTGATTCTACTGAGTGAACTAATGCATCAATTGAACTTGTAGCAAAAACCTTAAAAGGTAATGATTTTAAAAGTTCAGGAATTAAAACAGCTTTTTGTGCAAACATTTCTGGAGAAGTTAGCCCCATTTTTACACCCAATCTTGTTCTATTGATGATTGAAATATTTGTTACTTCACTACCTGTACCACAAGTTGTAGGGATAATAATAAGTTCATAGTGTTTTTTAAGTTCATCTTTTTTATCGTACAATTTGTCAACAGATTCACCGTTTGTTACAGCTAAAACTTTTGCTATATCAATGATTGTTCCACCACCGATTGCAATTATTCTTTTGAAAGTATATTTTGAAGCTTCGTTAATAATTGCATCAACCATTATATCTGTTGGTTCACCTGCTCCAAATTTTTCTTGGAAGATTGTCTTTACAGGCAAGTTCAAGTCTTTGAAATATGGATTAAAAATATATTCATTTGTAAGAATTAAATCATTTTCACCCAATTCAAATTCTTTTGCAAACTCTTTGCATGTTTGAAATTTATGCAATTCTGGTTTCAATATTAATTGTTTCATCGTAAAATTTCCTTTCTTTAGGAGAAATCTGGATTACTTAATGCAATCCAGATTATCCATAACAACAAATTTAAGCCCAAATTTCTTCATCAGTCGGAACTTTTTTATCTTTGTTATAAAGTCCGATTTGAGAAACATTGATGAGGTGTGTGTAGTTCAAGTTTTCTGAAATACTGTTGTTACCCCAAGAACCACAACCTAATGTTGTTGTTGGAGCAAAACCGTTATATAAACTACCACCTGCACCAGTTGAAGATGGTTGGTTAACAATCAAACGACTTACAGTCAAATGTTCACCTGCATAACGAACATGTTCCATATCGTTTGAATGAATTGAAGCGGTATGACCTTTACCTTCGTATTCCAAATCTGATTGAGCAAGTTTAACCGCATCTTCAAATTTATCATAAGGAGCGGTAATCATTACAGGGCACATTTTTTCTCTACATAAAGGTTCACCATTACCTTTACCGATTGCTCTTGCCTTAATCAATATCATTCTTGTACCTTCTGGAACATCAACATCTGCAAGTTTTGCAATTGTTTGTACAGATTGACCAACAATTTTTCTGTTGATTGGACCATTTTCTGGGAAGATTGTATCAGCAAATTTCTTGATAGATGCTTCATCTTCAACAACAAATACGCCATTTTTTCTGAATAAGTCAAGAACTTTGTTAAAATCTTCTTTTGGAATAAATACAGCTTGTTCACCTGAACAAATAATACCATTATCAAAAGTTCTACCAGTAATAATTTTCTTAACGGCTTCTTCGTAGTCGATTCCTCTATCCATAATAACTTGAACGTTACCAGGTCCAACACCTAATGCTGGGTGACCAGATGAATAAGCAGCCTTAACCATTCCGCCACCACCTGTAGCAACAACAACATCTACTTTTTTCATCAATTCATTTGTTGCATCAATTGAAGATTTTTCAATTGTTTGAATTAAATCAACAGGAGCGTTATGTTTTTTCAAAATTTCTCTGAATAAATCTACAACATATTTATTTACGTGTTCAGCTCTTGGGTGTGGAGCAATAATAATTGCGTTTTGACCTTTTACAGCAAACATGATATTACACATTGGAGTTACAACAGGGTTTGTAACTGGAGTAACTGCACCAACTACACCTTTAGCCTTTGCAACTTTTATAATACCTGTTTCTTTATTTTCTTCAATAATCCCTACTGATTTTTTGCCTTTCAAACTATTCCAAATACATTTTGATTTCCCATGGCATTTTGCAACTTTGTCGTCATAAACACCCATTTTAGTTTCATCAACTGTCATTTTTGCTAGTTCTTCAGCTCTATCATAAACAACTTTACCAATTTCTTTAACAATTGCATCTGTTTGTTCTTGAGAAAATGATTCAAATTCTTGTTGAGCTTTACGTGCTTTTTCAACTAAAGAATTAATTAATTCTTCTGCACTAATTTCGTTTTCCATTTCTATATTTCCTTCCTTTCATTTTCAACCTTTAACAATATGTTAGTTTTGTTATTTGATTTTGTACATTCTTTGGTAAGTATAAAAATTTTTCTTATTCCCAAAAATTTTCTTTACTTTCTAAACTCTTTTTTTAGTTTCGTTAGGGCATACCAATTTTATTCAATATGATAAATTATTGATAAAAGATAGAGTTAGCGAGGTATATATTTTGGACAAAGAATTTGAAAAAAGGATTAGAGATAAAAGATATTTAACTAAAGTTATGGAACCAGAAGAAGCAGCAAAATTTGTAAAGCCAAATATGACACTTGGGGTTAGTGGTTTTACAATTGCAGGGTATCCAAAAGTTATTGCAGGAGAGCTTGCAAAACGAGCAGATAAAGGTGAAAAACTTGATTTAACCGTTTATTCTGGAGCTTCACTTGGGGATGAGTTTGATGGAGAACTTGCAAGAAAAGGAGCATTGAAAAAACGTATTCCTTATCAAACAAATAAAGACTTGAGAAATGCAATCAATGACGGGAAAGTTGGTTATCACGATGTTCCACTTGGATTGATGCCTGTATGGGTGAAAAGAAATTTTTTAAACCATGTTGATATTGCAATAATTGAAGCTACTGCAATTGACGAAAACGGGAATATCATCCCTACTACATCAGTTGGCACTTCTAATATTTATGCTGAATGTGCAGACAAAATTATAATTGAAGTAAACACCTATGTTCCAGCATCATTAGAAGGGGTTCATGATGTTTATTCTCCAGAAAATCCTCCATATACAAAACCAATTCCAATTACAAAAGTTGATGATAGAATCGGAACACCTTATATAAAATGTGATTTTGATAAAGTTGTTGCTGTTGTTCACAGTACAATTCCAGATAATGGAAGAAAAGTTGTTCCATCTGATGCTGAATTTGATGCAATGGCAAAAAATTTAGTTAACTTCTTGAAAAGTGAAGTTGAACATAAAAGATTATGCAACCCACTTCCTCCAATTCAAGCAGGAGTTGGAAGTGTATCTAATGCGGTTTTGGAATGTTTAAAAGATTCTGATTTTAAAGACTTAACCGTTTATTCAGAAGTTTTGCAAAATTCAATCTTTGACCTTATTGAAGCAGGAAAAGTTAAATGCGCTTCTGGCACATCTTTGACTATTTCTTGGGATAAGATTGATGAGTTCTTTAAAAACTTTGAAAAATATAAAGACAAAATAGTTTTAAGACCGCAAGAAATTAGTAACCATCCAGAAGTTATTAGAAGGCTTGGAATTATTGCTATTAACACGGTTATTGAAGCAGATATTTACGGAAACACTAATTCTTCATACATCAACGGATGCCGCTTGATGAATGGCGTCGGCGGCTCTGGTGATTATTGTGAAAATGCGGGGCTATCAATATTTATTACAAAATCAACAGCAAAAAATGGCGAAATTTCTTGTATCGTTCCGCTTGTTAGTCACGTTGACCACACAATCCACGAAATTCACGCACTTATTACAGAGCAAGGTGTTGCCGATTTGAGAGGTTTAGACCCAATAGAAAGAGCCAAAACTATTATTGAAAATTGTGCACATCCAAAATTTAAACAAGAATTGTATGATTATCTTGATAAGGCAATAAATACTTGCGAATACAAGGAAATGCCTGTTGATATTGAAGATGCGTATAAATTCCCTAATATTTAATAGCAAAATGATGATTTCAAGGTAAAATAAAACTATGGACAAAAACAAATTACTTGAAATGTTTAAATTGCGAGAAGATATTCTTATGGCTCTTGAAGAGGGTATCTTGGCAATTGATAAAAACAAAAAAGTCATATTTATAAATAAATCCGCAATTCCAATGCTGCACATAACAGAAAAAGAACCTGTAGGAAAAGACTTGAACGAAATTTATCCAGCATCAAAATTAGGTGAACTTCTAAAAACAGGGAAAAAAGAATTTAATGTACAAATGAAATCATTAAAAAATGATTATGTAATTTCAGATAGAATGCCTATTTATGATGATGGTGAAATCGTTGGAGCTTTTGCGGTTTTTAGAAACAGAACCGAAGTTGTAAAACTTGCAGAGAATTTGACAGGTGTTAAACACCTCGTTGAATCTATGCGAGCAAACAATCATGATTTTGTAAATAAATTACATGTAATTTTGGGCTTAATCCAAATGAAAAAATATGATGAAGCCGTTGACTACATTATGAATGTAAGTATGGTACAAAAAGAAATAATAAGTACCATAATAAAACAAATTAAAATTCCATCAATTGCAGCTCTTTTGATTGGGAAATTCGCAAGAGCATCAGAACTTGGCATCCATTTTTCATTAGATTCCGCAAGTTCACTAGAAGAAAATGATACAAAAATTCCAGCAGATGTTTTTATCACAGTACTTGGGAATTTAATCGAAAATGCGATGGATTCACTCAATTCAACAGATGTTTCTAACAAAAAAATCTATGTATCAATATTATCAACACCAAAAGAAATTAAAATTGTTGTAAGTGATAATGGAAATGGAATAAAAAAATCTAATTTGAGAAAAATTTTCAAAGACGGATTTTCGACCAAAAGTAATTCCAGAGGAACGGGACTTTTTGTTGTAAAATCTCTGATTGAAACTTATAACGGAAAGATTTCTGTTACCTCAGAAACAGAAATAGAAACAAAATTCACCGTTAAATTTAAGAAAGAAGGTAAATAATGAAACTCTATGCACTAAATACAGGGTATTTGGAAACTGATAAAAATACCGTTGTTGCCTGTGCAACACTAGGAACACGTTCTAATCCGCATGTACAAAATGAATGGATTAAACTTCCTGTAATGGCTTATTTAATTGAAACAGATGAAGGCTACATCTTATATGATACAGGCTCAAATCCAGAAGCTATGAATGGTTATTGGCCTAAAACAATGCAAGAAATCTATCCACTTTATCAAAAAGAAGAAGAAAGGTTGGAAAACCAACTTAAACTTTGCGGAGTTAAACCAGAGGATATTAAAACCGTTGTACTTTCTCACATGCACTTAGACCACGCAGGAAACATCAATTTATTCCCACACGCTGATGTTTATGTTCCAGGAGAAGATTACAAATATGGACTTGCAAAAGTACACATGAATCCAGATAGAGAAACTCATGGCGGTTATATCAAAGGAGATTTGGAAGCACCTGTAAAACAATATCATTTAATTGATGAAGATTTTGAAATAGCAAAGGGTGTCGAGGTTGTTTGTCTTGCTGGTCACACTCCAAACCTTTTGGGGCTTGTTGTTCACCTTGGAGGTCAAACAATAATTCTTCCTCAGGATTGTGTTTATACTTCAGAAATTTTTGGACCACCTGCAAAAATGAGCGGTTTTATGTATGATAGTGTAAGTTTCTTAAAATCAATCGAAAAAGTAAGAAATTTGGCTAAAAAATATAACGCTAAAGTATTTCCTGCTCACGATTGGGAATTTTTCCAAACAATGAAATTAGCACCTAAATACTATGAATAAGAGGTAATAAATGTACAAGGTTATAATTGTAGAAGATGACCCTATGGTTGCAATGATAAATAATCACTATGTTGAACAAGATAAACGATTTTCAGTTGTTCAATCTTTTAGGAATGGGAGTGATGCTTTCAAATACTTATCAGAAAATCAAGTGGACTTAGCAATTCTTGATGTTTATATGCCAGTATTAGATGGTTTATCTTTACTAAAAAAAATAAGAACAGCCGAGATAAATACAGATGTTATTATGGTTACGGCATCAAATGATAAGAATACTCTTGATACTGTTTTAAACTTTGGGGTCATTGATTACCTTGTCAAACCTTTTGTACAGGAAAGATTTCAGCAAGCTCTGGACAAATTCGTTGAATGCAGCATTCAGAAAAATAATGTTTGCATCTTAGATCAGAAAAAAATTGATGAAATCATGAATAGCGAACATTCTGGGAATAATAATTTTGAACTTCCAAAAGGTATTCAAGAAAAGACTTTAGACAAAATTCGAGAATACTTGAAAGAAGATACCAATAGCGGACATACATCAGAACAGATTGCCGCATTTTTAGATATATCAAAAGTAACAGTCAGAAAATATATGCACTATTTGACAAAAAATAGTGAAGTTATAGAACAAATAAACTATGACACTGGTGGTCGCCCTTGCATGGTGTATTTTTTGAAATAGTGAAATACTAAAAAAAAATACTTGTTGGGCAAGTATGCCCAACCTACATAGAATACTAAATTTGACATTTAAAACAAAATAAAAGATAATAGAACTGAAAAATTAATTTTATTACTATTTGAAGGAGAGATACGTTGGATCCATTATATTATGTCTTTTTTACTATTTTGATTATAATAATATCACTTATTGCTTTTATCGTTTTACTAACAACTCATATTCTTAAAAAGAAACCATTTAATTTTATTAGTTATATTATACTTTTTCTTTCATTAATTGGAATGTACTTATTTATCCCTGCAGAATATGTTTACATTGGCTACTCTACACAAAATCCCGAAAAACTAAATACTGCAATCAACTTATCAATTAATCCACACGAAAAAAGATTAGCGTATTTGTTTATGTCAGATATTTATAAAGATAAAAAAGATGGAAACAAAGCAATAGAATTTTTAGAAAAATCCTTAAATAAACAATATCTAAAATATCCACTAGAAGCTGATTCCCTATTATATTTATATTCTATAAAAGGAGACTATCAAAAAACATTAGAATTAAGCAAAATTCTAAATAAAAAACAAGGTATTGCATTGCGAAACATATACATTATGAACAATGAGTATGAAAAAGCGTTGACAACTTTTGAAAACGGCAATAAAAGTAATACTTATTTATTCTTAAAAGCTGACCTACAAATGAAACTAGGACAAATAGAAGAAGCAAACCAAACCCAAAATGAGGCTGAAAAATTTTATAATGCTCAGCTTGAAAATTATACCGATAGTTCAAAGCGAAATAAATACATAGAATATACAAAAAAATACAGTTCAATTGCAGAATATAAAAGTTATTTAGAAAAACAAGCGAAAGAATATAATTTTAATTAAAAAAAATATTTGTTGGGCAAGTATGCCCAACCTACATTTTTACTTTGATTTTTTACAAATATCAAAACCTTTAAACATAAAATCTACATCTGAAAAACCATTTTTCAATATTTGATTTGTATCACCTTTATACTGGGAATCTTTATTTAGTTTATTTATAGCTAAACCATTTAGAGCGTATTTGTCACCTGTTTTAGTTTCAACCCAAACGGCATCAACAGAACATTTTAACTCTAAGTTATCAATCGTATAAGGATACTTCTCTCCGTATTTTGCTACAGTTAATAAATTTGCTGACACTTTTGAGTTTTCACCTGTTGCGGCAATCATAACTATCACAAAAAAGATAAAAAATGCAACTAGGACACTAATGAAAAAATATTTTACATTCTTGAGAATTTTATCTTTTGTTATTTTATCCATCACAATCTCCTCTTCTCTAATAATTCAACTTTGCGATTTTTAGCCCCATTATCTCTTCAAGTTGAATATTATTCAATGTGTCTGCAATCAACATTTCTGGAGTTAAGGATTCAAAATTGTCATAATGAGGAAGGACACCCAAAACATTTATACCCGTATATTCTTTAACCATTTGTGGATAATATTTTTCCTCTGGGTTTTCAGCCTCTTTGTTGTAATTATTAACTATAAAACCTAAAAATTTAACCTTTGATGTTTGGATAAAATTAACCCCAGCGATAACATCCCCAATTTTATCTTGTTTAGGATTGAGAACCAAAAGAAGCGGAATACCAAGAGTTTTGACAATATTTATCTCTGTCATTTTTTCAGCCACAGGCGAAGAAATACTATTCGCACCCTCAACCAAATGGCATTCTGTCATCTGCATACAAGATTGAAAATCGTTATAAATATCATTCAAATCAATTTTTGTATTATTAGCTTCATAAGCCGCAACAAGCGGACAATTTTCACTCAAAAAAACATAGCTTGAAAACGTATTTATATTAGAATCAATTCTCTTTATCAATGCCAAATCTTGGGATTGTAAAAAGCCATTCAAAGACCTTGCCCCTGTTTGAATAGGTTTATAAACACCCGTAGAATAATTTAGGCTTTGCATTGTTCCTGCCAAACCTGCCGTTACAAGAGTTTTACCTGATTGTCTTGAAAGTCCTGATATAAATACACTTAGCATAGCTACATTTTATCACGAGGCATTATTTATTGCAAAATACACCTCTTTAAGTCGTTTCTTAGTAATATGAGTGTATAATTGTGTTGTAGAAACGTCACTATGCCCCAAAAGTTCCTGTACAACCCTTAAATCTGCCCCGTTTTCGAGTAAATGAGTTGCAAAACTATGGCGCAAAGTGTGAGGTGAAATATGTTTATGAATAAGTTCACCCTGTTTTCGGATAAAATTATAAACATCTTGTCTTGTTAGATTTTTTCCATCATCTTTCAAAAACAAATTCTTTGTATCCTTCAACTTGTTACTCAAAATTATCATATCACGCTGTTTTAGATACATTTTGAGTGCGTGTTGAGCCTTTTTGCCAAAAGGTACAATCCTTTCTTTTGAACCTTTACCGTAACACTGAATATATTTTGAATTTATATCAATATTATTCAATTTCAAATTCACAAGTTCAGAAACCCGAAGTCCACAATCATATAAAAGTTCGACAATCAAAGATTCTCTTTTATCTAAATTTGCATTCAAAATTGATGTAACTTCTTCCACCGTCATAACCTTTGGAAGTCTTTTCGGGAGTTTTGGTTGTTCAAGAGTTTGGGCAGGGTTAGAGGTTAAATACTCATTTGCACAAAGCCATTTGAAAAATCCTCGAAAAGATGCAATCTTCCGAACCACACTCCGAGGGGTGAATTTATCTTCTCTCAATTTTAAAATATATGCATTAATCTGATTTCTTGTAATTTCTGAAACATCATTTATGCCGTATTTAGTTTCTACAAAATCAAAAAATGCGGACAAATCCCTCCTATAGGCATCTACAGTATTTTGAGATAATCCTTTTTCAATTTCAATAAATTCAAGATATTCAGATAAGTATTGTATATCCATACTCTTTACTTCATAGCATTTGCAAGTTTGAACAGATATTCATCGCCTGTGCCACGTTTTAGCCCTTCTGGAATAAAGTTTTCTTTAAACTTTTCAACCGCATATCTATCTGTCATGCCCGAAATATAATCCGTTACAAGACGAACAATTTTTTCTGGCGGACACATTGGCTTCAACATATCAACATACAAGTAAAAAAGTTCTTTTATAACTCGACGGGCTTTTTTCTCTTCCAATTTCGCTGGAGAATCAATATAAACATTCTGGAACATCCAATCTCTCAACTTTGTTGTATAGCCCCAAGCTTCTTCACTCATTGCTATATCTGTTTTTCCAATAGAATTATTTACAACTTCATGAATCATTTTATTCAATCGTTTGCTTTGATTTGATGAAAAATAATCAATACAATCTTTTGGCAAATCATTTTCTGAAATAACACCAGCTCTTATGGAATCTTCAATATCGTGATTGATATAGGCAATTTTATCTGCAAGTTGAACAACTTTTCCCTCTGGAGTTTTTGGAGTATAACCCCAAGTATGAGTAAAAATCCCATCAATTGTTTCTTTGCAAAGATTTAGATGTTCTAAAACTTCTACAACTCTTACACTTTGGATATTATGATGAAATCCGCCATCAACAAGCTCATTCAGAACACTTTCCCCACAATGTCCAAACGGAGTGTGCCCCAAATCGTGCCCTAATGAAATTGCTTCAACCAAATCTTCATTCAAATCTAAAGCTCTTGCAATCGTTCTCCCAATTTGAGAAACCTCAAGAGTATGAGTTAATCTCGTTCTGAAATGGTCATCAAATGGAGATAGAAAAACTTGTGTTTTGTGTTTTAAACGTCTGAAAGCCTTAGAATGTAAAATTCTATCTCTATCTCGTTGAAAATCAGTTCTCAAATCTGAACGTTCTTCTTCAACTTGCCTTGTAGCGTTTGCGGATTTTGTTGCAAACTCGCTTAAATTATCAAATTCTCTCTGTTCTAATTTTTCTCTTATAGTTAATGTGCTCATAAATCTCCCCTTATAGCAGATTTTAGCAAAAAGTCAAAATTAAGCTATACTTCAAATAGAGGATATTTTTAAGCCGCCTTTTTAGATTTTACATCCTTTTCAGCCTTTGCTATAGGTTGAGAAGTTGGCACTGTGCCCCTTTTAGATTGTTGATAAGCTTTTAATCTTTTATCTAAGAAGTTACCAATTTTACCAAGAATAAGTGAAGAACCAAAACCTAATGCCATTGCTTTAGTACCAGCAAACAATTTTGCATTACCATACAATGAAACACCTAAACCAGCGATTGCAGGGAATCCGTATTTTAATGAAATAGAAACTCTTTCATCATTGTCTTTAGATTTACCGAGGTAATATCCTAAAGTTCCAAGCCCACCAAGAATTGTCAACACATCTGTTGGAGCTGAACCAAGTGATAAATCACGAACTTTACTTATAAAATCATCTGTTTCTATTTTTATTGATTTATCTAGATTTTTAACCCCTTCATGGTAGAATTTTTCCACTGTTTTATAATCCGATTCTGGCAAAAGTTTTTTATAAATATCTAACATTTCTTCAACTTTACCAGTTTTAAAGTTTACGACCATACTACGAAGTTCTGTCACATCATCAATCAATTTTGTCGCAACTTCTTTATCCATTGATTTATTTTTCAACGCTTTAGTAATTTCTGATCTAAAATCGTCTGCGCCAGATAATATTTCTTTTCTAAGATTGCCATTATTTGTACCAGATTGAATGTATTTATAAATTGACTGTCTAATATTTCTTAGCATATTTATTTTGGCAATATCATTATAACTGATAGAATGAGTCATTTGGATAATCATTTTATCAGTATCAGAATGAAAATCTTTCAAAGAATAAGAAATATCTTTTCTATGACCTCTAACCAATTTTTGAATAGCTGTTTTTTCAGCACCTATAGCGTTTTCCGCCATAAATGAAGTAACCAAATCTGTTGACCAGAAAGTCTTTAAATTCTTAAAATGTTCTTCTAGTTCTTTTGCAGCTTTTTTTACTCGTAAATATCTACTACCACGAGTTTCTGTACCAAAGTGTTTTTCATAAATTTTTGCTAAATCATCATCCATTTTGAGAAGATGTTCTAGCCATTGGATTCTAGTCTTTTTAACACCGTTAATTTCTACAACTTCACCAGCTTTTCTAGAAAAAGCTTTCATACTTGTACCTGCGGCCATATCTCGAGCCAAATTGAAAGATTTTGCAGAGTCTTTATACGCATTCACAACTGCTTGGCGACCAATTTTTTCAAATAATTTTGTTGTAGCTTGATGCAAATATCTTGTAGATTTTGTCAAATACATCAATTTCTTAAAAGCAGAATCTTTTAAACTTGTATAATTATTGATAGCTTCTGAACGGTGTTGGAATTTATCCAACTTGCCAATTACATATACGTAAAAACGATTCAAAGGAGTATCACTCATATTGTTCAATTTTGACTGTTGAACCTTGTATTCCAAGTGATTTTGCAATTTTCTGAAACCTTTTGAAATTCCCTTTGGTCCACCTTTTAGAACAAAGAAAATTCCAGCAGCAGTTAAAACAGTAGCGCCAGCAATTGACAATCCAATAAGTTTTGCGTTATTGGTCTTTCTCGCTTCTTCTGGAGTTAAAATCTGAATTTTAGGAAGGGATGCTTTCTTCTCATCTTGTTTTGAATTATCTGTATTAATTTCTACAGTATCGGGTTTTTGAGCAATATTATTTGAAGACAGCCAATAATTATTTGACTGTTGAGGTCTTTTTGACACCAAGTCAAATGGGTTATCTTTTTTATCTATTTGAGATACTGAATTAATCATAAAATCACTAGCCTACTATTTATTATAACGAGTAGGAATATCAAAAATTGCTTGTTTAATAAGTTTTATTACGAAAACAGCTCTGTATCAATAACTTTTGCAACTTCAAGAGCAGAATTTTTAGAAGAAAGTTGTTCTTTAACTTGCCCCAAATCTTTAATCATTTGTTCTCGTCTTTCAGAGTTGTACAAAAGCTCCTCTATTTCGTAAACTATATTCATTGGAGTTGCATCCGCTTGCAAAATTTCTGGAACAATATCCTTGTCTGCAATAATATTTGGAAGACAAACTCTTTTAATACATCTTACAAGTAAATACAACCAGTATAAAATTTGAGGTCCTTTGTAAGCTATAATCATTGGAGTTTTATACAAGCAAGCTTCCAACGCAACAGTTCCAGAAGCCAAAATCAAAGCATCTGAAACACTTAGCAAAGCTTGGTTTTCACCTTTAATAACTTTTATATCACAATCCCCAAGGTATTTTTCATAAACTTCATCAGATAAATTTGGAGCATGTGATATGCAGAACTGCAAATCAGAATGTCTATCTTTTAATCTGCGAACAGCTTCTTTAAATACTGGCATCAAATTTCTCAATTCAAATTCTCTTGACCCTGGGAATACTGAAACAAGTCTTTTTTCAATATCAAGCCCGTGAGCTCTAAAAAACTCTCTTTTCCCTGCAGGTGGAGGTAATTGAGAAACAAGCGGATGTCCGCAATAGTGAGTATCTATTCCATACTGAGCATAAAGTGGTTTTTCAAATGGGAAAATACATAAAACTTTATCAACAAATTTTTGGATAAGTTTTACACGGTATTTCCTACTAGCCCAAACTTGTGGCGGGATATAATAAAAAATCTTAATCCCTGCATCATGCAAAAATTTCGCAACACACAAATTGAATGCGCCATAATCAATAAGCAAAACCAAATCTGGTTTGTATTCATTTTTCAAATAATCTACAACAGCTTTTCCTAGTTTGATGTGATTTATCAAAATATTAGTAGAAATACCCATTGCAGACATTTTATCTTGAGTTGCAAAAAGTTTAACACCTTGAGATTCAAGATTTATTCCTCCAATACCCTCAATTTGAACATCGGAATTTAAAGCCTTCAATTCTCTAACTACATTTGAGGCATGAATATCACCTGAATATTCACCTGTGATAATAAAAATCTTTTTCATCTATACTGCCATTATTACTATATTGTGCTTATCAGCGTACTTAACAACTTTTTCTTGGTCAACAATAATTGTTTCATTTGCTTCAACCGCAATCAAAGAAGCGTGATAGTGACGCATTGTTCTAAGAGTTTTCATCCCAATTGCAGGGATGTCAAATCTTTTATCTTGTTTAGGTTTTGCAACTTTAACAATTACAGCATCATCTTTAGCAAGTTTTGCACCACGTTTGATACAAACATCAGTTCCCTCAATTGCTTCCACAGCCATAATCATCTTATCTTTAATTACGACAGATTGACCAACATCAAGTTTACCCATTTCTTTAGCTAACCAGAATCCATAATTTACATCTTCCATCTGAGCTTCAGTTGGTTTGTGGCAACCCAAAACCCCAGCTGGAATCATTAAGTTTTTGATAAAAATTGTTTGGTCTAAAACTTCAACACCAATTTTTGCAAGTTCTGAAACAATCATCAACATAACTTGATCATCGTTCAATCTTGTTGCTTCTTTGATTAAATCAACGGCTCTTTTATCAAACTTGTGAAGTTGTAAAAGAACTTTTTTATGAACCTTGCCTAAAAAAGTAAGTTGTTTAATACCTTCATTTTTCAAAATTGCTTCAATCTTATTAACTTCCCCTGGGTGGCAAGAATAAACTTTAGAGCAATATTTTTTCAATTCTCTTTCATTATCATTTGCAAGAGAAATACAAACAACCTCAAAGCCGTTTTCTTTTGCATATTGAGCCATTTTTATTGGTAATATGCCATCTCCTGCTATCAAACCTTGTTTATTATCTAATGTAATTGTCACGATAATTTTCCTCTTTTACTATTTTATCTTAATGAATAAATCTTTTTCACTTCTTCGTTCGGTAACATTTTAGCACCACCAAGAAGATTTGAAAAGAGAACCGTCTGAGCATAAGCCTCGCACAATTCTAATTTCAAATAAGTATCTTTAACATCTTTTCCACCAACAATGACACCATGATTTGCCATCAATACAACATCAAAATCCTTAAAGAATTTAGAAGTGTTTTCAACAAGTTCCCTTGAACCAGGGATAGCATATTCAGCAAGTGGAATATAATCAAAGCAATAAACAATTTCTGCTAAAATATTCTTATCTAATGCCTTACCAGCAGCAGAAAAAGCTGTCAAATAAGGAGAATGAACATGGAAAATATAATTCACATCTTTTCTTTGTTTATAAAATTCAACGTGAAGCATCTTTTCACTTGAAGGCTTTTTACTACCTTCAATTTTATTTCCTTCAAAATCAATCACCGCAAAATCATCTTCTGACAAATAACCGTTTGCAGTACCAGTAGCAGTGATTAGAATTTTGTCGCCACATCTAGCAGAAATATTACCAGAAAATCCTGGGGTAAAATTTTTCACCCCTGCAAGTTTGCCATATTCAATTAACTCTTTTTTAATTGTTTCTAACATCTTACTGAATAGTTTCCTTATTAGGGTCTTCTATATCGATAACTTCTGCATATTCTAAAACTTGCGGTTTTGCATTAGCACTAGCTTTTGATTTTTTATTTGAAACAGGAACTTCTGTGTCATTTTTAGCTGGAGAGAATGCAAGTTTTCTTTTCTCTTCATCGCCTTTATTTTGATTTTTGCCCAATCTTTCTGGGTTTTTGATTTCCATCTTTTTATAAGTTACAGTTGTACCTTTTGTATCAAAAGCAACATTGAAACCAAAATAAGTAGTTTGACGAACAAAGTCATAACCCAAAGTGATTTTTAAATCATCTGGTCCAATTGAGAACAAGAAAGCATTTTCTTGGAACAATTTACCGTTTGGAGCATCGTCAGAAAGGTTAATATTACCAGCCCAACCAACAGACAAGTATTTGCAAAGTCTGAACGCTTCTGACAAATAAACGCTCTGGTGACCATATCTATAAGCATCGTATCTTGGTAATGGAGTTTGATCAGAATATCCAGACAAGTAGTAACCAACATCTTGCATCCAATTTTTGTATTGCAAGTGTAATCTTGGTCCAACTCTACCAATAAACTGAGTATCACCAGTACCATATAATGCTGCTGAACCTTGCATTACAACGCCAACATCCGCAGATATTCTTTTCTCTTCGTTCTTATAATTCCAAATATGTTGGTTTAATTCCGCCATATATCTGAATCTTGTGGTAGAAATATTATTAGAATTTAATTTTTCACCATAGAAGTTTCTATCGTTATCTTCCATCAAACCTACACCAAATCTATGGTGGAAACCTAAATCCATATTTTTAGCTAAGAAATCTTTGTTATTATAGCCTCTATCATAGTAAACTTCAGCCATATACTTAGGCATTTGACGACCTAAAAACCATTCATCCATGAATGAATTTGCAGCATATTGCAAGTACAAATGGTCATCTAATCTTTGGATACCTTTCATAAAGAAAATATCAGCAGCTGAAGCATAACCAATTTCAGTTCTATTAAATGTGTTCAAATACTTAACAGCGCCACCAAACCCAAACTTGTGTTGATAGTTCAAGAATGGAATAGCTTTGATTACAGAACCTCCAGGACCACCAAATACAAATCCAGGACCTACAAATAAACCAACTTTTCTTCTTGTTCCAAATTCTGGGTAGTTAGCTTCGAAGTAATCTCTTTCTTTGTTAGTATAAGCTGTTAAACTTGGCCATCTGAACAAGTATTTACCATCTTTGTAAACTTTAATACCTTTAGCTTTGAATACATCGTGATTTTTTCTTGCATCTACATAAATTGAATCAATATCAAGTCTTACGTTGTTACCAGTTGGATCTCCAAAGAATAATGCTTGAGCTTCACGAGGAACAATCATATTTTGGAATCTTGGACCAACCATTCTAGACATCAAACGATAAACTTGGGATTCTTCTGAATGCATATTACCATCATGAAGAATAATTAAACCATCTTTTTGGACAGCTTTTTTCGCATCCATAATGGTTGTTTCAGTCATAGATTCAACATTATCCATAACCATTGTTTCTTCATTCATATCAACTTCAAGATAACTACCTTTTGTTGGCATTCCATCTTTATATACAACAACATTTCCAATACCTTTCAAGATATTAGAATCATCATTATAAGTCATTTTATCTGCTATAATTTTGATATTTTGAGGAGGTAGAACTAAAATTGGTCTGCCTGTAGCAACCATATCACCAGTTTCTTCATCGAAATTTACATTTTCCGCATCTAAAATTAACTGTCTTTCGGTAACTTCTTCATTTACTCCACCTTCTAAAGAAATAGTATCTTCAGAAATTTCAGAGGAAGTTTCTGACTGGATAGAGTTTGCTAAATCTGATTCAGAATCAAGCACAGAAGATTCTGTCTGTTCATCTTGAGATTTTTTCTTACTCCAGAATTTGAATTTATTTCCAGAAGAAGTTTTCGTATCTGAGGTTTGAACTTTTTCCTGCATCAACTTATTGGTAATTTTTAAACGCATTTGTTTTACAAATGGCATCTTATCGCCATCTATATCTTTAGTGGAAATTCCCATTCCACTACCACTATAATCAAACGAATAATTGTAATCATCTGGAGTTCCATTCACATCTGGAATCATATTGGTCAAAGATGAACGGAATATTACATCCTGCACATTTGACACAGGAGAATCAGCTAAATCCTCTGCGTAAGAAGAATTAGAAAATGCTAATATTAAAACTGCTGCTAACAAATATCTTTTCATCTAAATTCCTTCTTTTTAAATGTAACCAAACGGACTTACTGGTTTACCGTTTTCTCTGACTTCAAAGTGGCAATGTGGTCCAGTACTATAACCAGTTGAGCCTTCTCTACCAATAGTTTGACCTTTTTTAACATTTTGACCACTACTTACAAGAACGGCTGACATGTGACCATACAATGTAGTGATTGGTTTGCCGTTAATTATACCGTGGTCAAGAATTACAACTTTACCATAGCCACCATACCAGCCAGCATAAATAACTCTACCGTCATTTGATGCATGGATTGAACCACCATTTGGACCAGCAATATCAATACCAGAGTGGAAAATTCTGCTTTTGAATATTGGGTGAATTCTATAACCAAATGGAGATGTAATTGGACCATTGATAGGTTTGATAAATCCTGTAGAGGAAACCTTAACAGTAGAAGTACCATTATGTTTTCTAGTCATACTAGCAATCATGTGTTCAATACTTGCAGACTGTCTAGCAAGTTCTCTTTCAGAACGTTCATAATAACTTTTATCTTTCTTCAATCTTTCAATCATAGATTTGTTTTCAGCAATTGAATTTTGAATAACAGCTCTTTGATTGTTAATATCTCTGATTGAAGCTTCAACCGCTCTTCTTTGTGATTCTACTTGAACTTTTAACCTAGCAATTTCATCAGCTTTTGCCTTCACGGCTTGCATTCTGCGGTAATCATCCTTGATAACAATTTTTTCATAATAAAACATATCAAGCATTGAATTAACATCTGTTGCAGACAAAATAAGTTCAAACATGCCAGATCTTTGATGTTTATAAACTTGACGTATTCGAGATTTCATTGCAGCATCAATACTTCTAAACTCTGCAATAGCATTATTCAATTGATTTTCCATTGATGACAAATTTGAAACCAAATTGTTGTAACGAGCAGTTGTTGATTGCAATTCTTGATGCGCAACTTCTAATCTTTGCTGGTTATTACTTAATTTATCTTTTTCATTTTTTAATTTTATATCAGTTTGCTTTTTCTTTTGGTGGAAATAATTTCTCTTAGCATTTGTTTGATTTAATTTTTGACGCAATGTCGGAGCAGCACAAACCATTGAAGAAACACCGCCTAAACCAAATGTTCCTAAAATAATCCAGCATATTAATATTTTTTTTAAGATATTATTTATTTTTCTCATTTTTATACTATTTTACAAGTAGTGGAAGCAACATCAAACCAAATGTCCAAGCTAGGAATGTAAAACATATTATCCCTATAATTATTTTTTGATGTTTTCTAAAAAATTCCATAAGTTCTCCCCTTATACATCTGACATTTTACAATAAAAAAAAACTTTAGACAAGGATTTGAAACATATTTTAACTTTAAGAATAGAAAAATGAACTTTTTTAGTTTACAATCGTTCTATAAGTATAGAGGTTACAAATTATGAAAGATAAATGTACTAAATACGAAGCACTTTTTACTTTTAGAACGGAAGAAGAATTGAATGAACACATTCAAAAATGCGAAGATTGCAGACTTGAACACGAAAAAATGCAAAAAGTTTCTTCTCTTCTTCAAGAAGTTAAGCCATATTATAGGGAACGCAGAAAAAATTTGGCAAAAATAAAAGTTGCTTGTGCTTTATTTATGCTTATGTTTAGCGGAACAACTTTAGGAGTCATAAACTTCAACACAGATGTTTCTGACACCTTGAAGTATGGAACAACACTATCTTCAGAAGATTTAGGTCTTCCTGTAGATTCATACGGACTTATAGCGGTTGAGTAGATGGATTTAAACAAAGTAATTACTGAAAATAAACAAAATATAAAAAACATAATTAGACTAATTACCAAAGAAGATAACGAAGATTTGGAACAAGAAGTCTATGTAAAAATATGGAAAAATGCTGAAAAATACGAGGAAAAAGGTTCTATTAAAAGCTGGATTTCTTGTATTACAAAAAACACCTCACTAGATTATCTAAAATCTGCATATCACAGAGTGTTTTCAACATCCACATCTGACGATTTGGTTATGACAAATTTAAAAGACCAAAAGATTTCTCCAGAGTCTAAAGTTGTCAGCCTCGAAAGACAAAAAGTTATTATAAAGGCAGTAAACAGCCTAAAACCAAAATTCAAAGAAGTAATTATGATTTGCGAAATCAATGGTTACTCTTATGAAGAATGCGCTAAAAAATTAAACTGTCCCGTTGGAACAGTAAAATCAAGATTATATAACGCAAAAAAAGAATTAGCAGAAAAGTTAAAAGATTTGATGTAACAAATATAAGGAAGGATAAAAATGAAAAAAGTATTAACGTACTTATTTGCAATAGGAATAATTTCCGCAGGATGTGGAATGAATCCCGCCTTAGCAAATACTCAAACTCCACCAGCAAACTTTGGACAAAAACCGCCATCAAGAGAAATGATGCGCCAAAAGTTTGAACAAAGATTAAACTTGACAGACAAACAAAAAGAACAAGCAAAGGCAATCCATAAAAAAGGACGTGAACAAATGAAACCTATTATGGATCAAATCATTTATAAGCGCCAAGAAATAGATGCAATTTCAAAGACAAAAATGCTTGAAAGAACAAAACAAGAACAAATAGCTGAAATTACAACTCAAATAAGAGAACTTGAAAAGAAAGCTAACGAAATTAGAAAAGCAAACAGCCAAGAATTTGAAAGCATATTAAATAAAAAGCAAAAAAATGAATTAGCAAAAATGAAGGCAGAGGGGCGTGCAGAATTTGAAAAAAATCATCCTGCAAGACCACCTTTCCAAGGTTTAGGGACTCCAGCGGGCTTGTTTATGCCAAACTTTACAGGCAAACCACTATTCCCTCCTCCAACTCCAGATTTTACGAATAAATAAAATTTAATTATACAAAAGAAGAATCTCTAACAAGGTGTACTGATAGAGATTCTTCGGGTAAATTTGTGAAATAATCAAATAAAATAACAGTTTATCCCTCAGAATGACAGATAATGTTGCCTATACCAAATTCGTCATACTGAGCAAAGCGAAGTATCTCAATCCGAACAAAATTGGATTCTTCGGCTAAAGCTTCAGAATGACAAATATTAATTTTCCATTTGAGTTTTGCGAACTTCTTCTTCCTTGATAAACTTACAAAGTTCTTCAAGTCGTTTGTCTTCCATTGCATCCATCAAATCTTGAATATCTTTGATTTTACCTAATGCAAAACCTGTTTCTGCAAGCAAAACACAATCATTACATAATCTGTAATCCCCGTACTGAATAGAACCAGCAAGGTTTTTATTCTGACCGCAGCAATCACAATCGAAAAAATCATTCGCAATATCTGGATTTTCTTCCAAATCATCAACTACCATTTGTTGAACAACTTGTTGCATTTCATTTATTATTTCTTCATTTGATTTTGTCATTTTTTATTAATCCTTGATTAAATTATTCATATCTCTAACAGCTTGAGCAAGTCCAGTAAATACTGCACGAGAAATAATACTATGTCCAATATTTAATTCGTACAAATCTTCAATTTGGCGCATTCTTGAAACATTTTCATAATTCAAACCGTGTCCAGCATTAACTTTTAAACCTAATGCGTGAGCAAGTCTTGATGCTTCTCTCACTTTTTCAAATTCTTCTTGTTCATCTGGAGTTCCAAAAGCTAAAGAATATTGACCAGTATGAAGTTCAACAAATTGAGCACCTGTTTTTGCAGCTGCATAAATTTGTTCATTTGATGGGTCAATAAACAAACTTACGACAATTCCAGCTTCAACAAGAGGTTGAACAAATTTTGTAACCTTAGTTAATTGAGAAGCTACATCCAATCCGCCCTCTGTTGTAACTTCTTCTCTTTTTTCTGGAACTAAACAAACTGAATACGGACAAACATCCAATGCGATTTTTTGCATTTCATCAGTTACAGCCATTTCAAGATTTAATTTTGTTTTGATAACTTTTTTCAAAGTTCTTACATCTTGATCTTTAATGTGGCGTCTATCTTCTCTTAAGTGAGTAGTAATAGATGTTGCACCATTAGCTTCTGCTACCTCAGCAGCTTGAACTGGATCTGGCTCAGCACCACCTCTTGCGTTTCTTAATGTAGCAACGTGATCTATATTTACACCTAAAAGCATAATTTGTCCTTTCTAAAACTTCATTTTACTAATTTTTAATAATGCTGTATATGAAGGTAAAATTGTAACCTTCTCCTCTATATTATCAGATTTTGTAGCAATTTCAACTGCTGTTTTTATATCTTCTTCTACAATAATTTTATCAGTTGGAACTCCTGCGTATTTCAATCTTACTGCCATATCACGAGCTCTAATCCCAGAAGTTATAATTGGTTTTTCAGCATTTTTCAATTGTTCAAAATCACTATCCCAAAGCCATGAAATATCTCTCCCATCAGCGTAATTATCATTTATTGCAATTAGAATTTGAGAAGATAAATCTACCGTTTTTAAAACTTCGCTAGCACCTGTTGGATTTTTGATAAGCTGAATAAGAGTTTCATGCCCGTTGATTAAACGTTTTTCTGCTCTTCCAAAAATTGATTTATAAGATAAAACAGCCTCTTTTATAACTTCATAATCAACTCCAAGGAGCAAAGCTTGAGAGATTGCGCCCAATGCGTTGTAAGCATTATAAAGCCCAACTAAATTTACTCTAAATTCATATTCTTTATTATTTGAAGAATCAACAACTTTCAATTCTGAATAATTAGAAAAGATTTTTACATAACCTTTATAGTCAACATCTGGGCGCTTATAACCACAATGTTCACAGAAGTAATGCCCCTCTTGAGCAAAAAATTGTTTGTCATACTTCAATGGATTTCCACATACACAATTAAAAACTTCTGTTGGAGCATTTGAAGTTGATTTATGAATATCTGAACAAATTTCAACATTCTCAAACCCATAGAATAAAGCTTTTTTACCTTTACCAAGATTTGAAACAAGTGGGTCATCAGCGTTCAATAACAAAGTTAATTCATCATTTTTTTCTATCGCATTACAAATAAAACTAGCAGTTGTTTCAAGTTCACCATATCTATCAAGTTGATCTCGGAACAAATTTGTAACCAACAAATATTCTGATTTGTAATCATCATACAATTTTGTCAAATATGCTTCATCAGATTCTAATACAGCATAATTAAATTTGTTTGGAATTAGTGAAAGGTTAAGAGCGAAAACATTTGCAATCCCTGTCAACATGTTTGCACCTTTCACATTATGAATAACTTTATTTTTGCCTGTTTCTAAAATTTGAGCAAGCAAACCAGAAGTTGTAGTTTTGCCATTCGTACCAGTAACAGCAATTGTTTTAGCATTTTTCATATAAGATTTGCAATACTTCAAAAAATCAGGACATATTTTCAATGTCATCATCCCAACAAAAGATGTTCCAGATGAACGATTTAACAATCTGATTGCCAGATATGCCAACCTTGCACATATAATCGCTGTATAAAATCTCACTCTGTTCATAAAATAGTCCTCTAGACGTATTCAAAAAAATATGCTAATAATATATTATATGTTTAATATAATACAAAAGTAAGAAAAGTTGAAAGATGTTGGTTTTATTTTTTACAATAATTTTTATAGCTGAGCTAATAATTGCAGGACAAATCATTGCCCTAATTCAAAAAACAAGACAAAATGTTTGTCAAATCAATCAAACAGTCACAGATATTAGACCAGAAATTGAGAGAAATATTTGTGATGTTAGAATTGCAATTAACACCATCCTATTAAGAATAACTGGTGTTCATGGATTTATTGACAAGAGAAAAGAAGATTACAAAAAGATTTTCTCGGCAAACTTTTTGACTAAAGTCGCAAGTTTTATTCTTGCAAATGACTGGAAGAAAATTTTGTTAGCTCTTGATGTAATTTTAACTATCAAAAAATTTATTTTGAGATAAAATTTTATTTTATAGCATTAAAAAAGACTTCGATTATTTAAAATCGAAGTCTTTTTATTATTGTGAAAACATTTATTAGTGTTTTTGAATTTTATAAGTTATACCATTGAGGGTATATGAAATTCCACTATTAACTGTCCATAATAGGTCTTCGGTATTATAAGAACAACTCTTGTCGTATATTTGACCAGAGAAATTTACTTTTTGTTTATTTTTAATAGCGTTCATTATTGAAGTTGCACTTAATGTCCCACCTGCATAAGTACCATTACCACATCTAATTTTTACTGCTAAAGAAGAAGGTAAAGTTGCCGTAGATGGATCCAAATATGTATTACCAGACCCATCGATATAAGGAACATCCCCAGATTTATAAGAGCTAGATGTTGGATAATAGTTCAAGTGAACTGTAACTGACGTACTACAAGCTGCAACAGTTGGTCCAATTGTAGAGTTTGCCGTACAACAAATATCACCTGCTTTAATCATTCCATTTCTCTTTTTATACATACAGCAACCATCAGAAGGGTCTTTTGTTAATGATGAGCATTCTTCAACGGCTGTTGGTGTAATCGGAGTTTCATTTTCTGCAAAAACACCTTCTGTTCCTTGTTGTTTCCCTGCAACTTTAGTCCCTGCAGAAATAGCGGATACCGCTTGCAAAACTCTGAAATCTCGACCAACAACATTTGGTCCTTTTAAACCATTCAAGTCCATAACAACTTGTACAGACTTCCAATCAGCTGTAGGAGTTTCAGGTTGAGGAGTTATACAGATACTTGTACCATTTTTCAACTGAGCACAAGTTCCACGAGCAATCAAATCCGTAGGTTTAACAAGCTCTCTCACATAAGGAGCTTTATCTGTAAATTTTGCATACTCTGAAGCAAAACAATTTGCACCAGTGCCTGTAATATTACCGCAATATTTAGCAACTTTAAAATACTTTTTCAAAAACATACCAGAAGTATCGTCACTAATAGTATCTGAACTCATTATTGTATCCGCAAAGCGGCTTTTATTTTCTGTTACAGGAAGAGATTCCAATATATCTTGTATTGAATTCATCTGTTTTTCATTCATACGTTCAAATAGGTTATTTTGATATGTTGTAATAACCATTGGCAAGACTAATGCCGAAATAACACCAACAATTGCTATAGCAATTAAAACTTCTGTAAGCGTGAAAGCTTTTTTATAATTAAAAATCACTAAATCGTAACTCCTTTTATTCCCTTAATTCATATCCTTAGTAACATTATAACAGTATTTTTAACCTTTTGCAATAAATTAAAATTTTAGAGTGTTTCATAAGAGAAAAATCCATGTTTTCTCTTGAAATTGGCAGAAAAATATGTTACAATTATGAAGAAATTTTTGAAAGACGAGGTTTACAACTATGAAGAACAAAACATTTATGTTTTCAATGGGCGTTATCGCAGGTGTAGTAGGCGGAATTGTTGCTGGTGTTCTTTTTGCTCCAAAATCTGGAGAAGAATCTAGAAAAGAACTAAAAGATGCAGCTTGCGACCTTTATGAAAAACACGCTCCTCAAATTGCAGATGCAAAAAAACAAGCGTTAGAGTCTATTGATTTAATGAAATATAAGGTTGAAAGACAAATCAGAAAACTTAGCAATTCTGCAAAATCAAAAAAAATGCTTAAAGCTAAAGAATTAGAAGATTCTGAAGCAAATAGCACAGATAACGAATTTGATTACTAAAAACAAACTAAAAAGGATAAAATAAATGAGTATTGAACTATCACAAGTAATTTTAAACCACGGCTTAACTTTCCTTGCTGTTGCTACAGGAATTGTAATTATTGTTGTAGCGTACTTCCTAGTTAAGTTAATTATGGATTTAACAGTTTTATCAAAAAATCTGAATGAAACTTCTGTTATGCTTAACACAGAACTTAAGCCAACATTGAAAGAACTTAATGAAACAATCCACTCAATCAATTCTCTTGTACAAAGTACAGATGAAGGTGTTGGAAATGTTAAAATAAGTCTTGAAAATGCACTTACTAAAACAAAATCATTATCAGAAAGCATTTTCGGAGGATTTTTGAAAGGATTTATGACCGTTTATTCATTCTTCAACAGAAAGAAATAAACATTCGGGGAATAAAACCTAAAAGAATCAGATTTATAATATGTAAGCACATAAAAAGGAGAATCAAATATGTCAGTTTCAAAATTTATAGCAGGTTTTGTTGTTGGTGGCGCAATCGGCGCAATTGCAGGTATTTTACTTGCTCCTAAATCTGGAGAAGAAACAAGAAGACTTCTTTCTGAATCTGCTCAAGATATGGCTAGAAGAGCTGATGAAACAGCTAAACAAATTAAAGACAAAGCAGATGATGCTGTTTCTGACCTTCAAAAAAAAGGCGAAGAAATCAAAGACAAAATCCAAGACCTAATCGCTAAACAAAAAGAAGCTAAAGAAGAAAAAACAGAAGACGAAGAACAAAAAGCTGAATAAGCTAAGCTTCTACAAAACATATTTAATCAACAAAGCGAATGAGCAAAAGTTCATTCGCTTTTTATATTTTTAGCTAGACTTGAAAATTTTTTAGAAAGTAATAAAATTGATATATAAAAAATGATTAAGGTATAGGAATTATTGCATGCAAAAAAATGAATATTTTGAAAAGGCGAAAGAGTTCTTTAGTTCGTCAAGAGTTATCAAGTTATTATACTTGGTTATGTTTACTGTTTTGGTTACTTGTATTATCGCTTCCCAAAACTTCTTTTTCCAATCTATTATTGAAAATGGAATAAGTAAACGTGATATTATTGCTCAGAAAACTTTGACCGTTGAAGATGTCAAAAGAACAGAACAACACAAAAGAGAAGTTGCTCAAAAAGTTGAGCCAATCCTTGTTCCTGCAGAAGATGACTTCATCAAGTCAAACCTTGAAACACTTCAAAATTCAATCATTCAAATCAGAAAGAAAAACAATTCTGAAAAAGAAAAAAATGAAGAATTAAACGTACTTTTTGACCTTTCTGGAAATCCAAAGAAAGCATTCATTTATGATTTCTTATTACACGTTGATGATGCAAGCTTAAGAGAAGCATTTGACAAAGCTTCATTATCTCTTGTAAATATCTTGCAAAAAGGTATTACAGAAAAAGACTATGAAAAAGATAATATTAATACTCTGATTCAAGATAACTTAATCACAAATGTTTCAAAACGACAAATAATAGTAATTCCAGCACTTTTAGAACAAGTTATCGTTCCAAACCTTGTTGTAGATGAAGCTGCAACAGAAATTGCAAAACTTAATGCTCAAGAAGCAGTTAAACCTTACAAAGTGACCTTCCAAAAAGGTGAAAAAATCGTATTTGAAGGTGAACCTGTAACAAGATTAAAACGTGATGCCCTTAGAGAAGCTGGTTACAACGTTTACGAACTAAATTGGCAAGGAATTTTATCAATTTATATCTTAGTTCTATTCCTTACAATCATTTATTTAGCATACTTGAAATTCTTTGAAAAAGAGTTTTTAGAACCTAGATATTTAGCCCTATCATCGATGATGACAATTTTAGCCTGTTCTATTGCGGTATTACTACCGACAGGTTTCTCTCCATATATTTTACCAATTCCTGCAATAATTATAATTTCTGCAATCTTTTTAAATCCGAGAATCGCATTCCTACTTTCAAGTTTAACCTTAGTCATTTTAACTGTCGGAATGCAATATGAAACACAGTTTTTAATAGTTTTCACAATCCTTTCAATTATTGGAATGATTACGATTTCCAAAATTAAATATACAAGACGTTTTGACCTAATTAGAGCGGGTTTTCATCTTGGAGTAGCTGGAGTTTTAACAATGATGAGTTTATACTTCATAGACAAGTGCCTTATCGATGTTAACAACTATTTAATTTTGAAAAACTGCATATTCTTATTTGCAAACAGCATTATTTCATCAATTGCAGCTCTTGGCTTGTCTCCACTATTAGAAAGCACATTCCATATCATCACACCTTATGGACTTGCTGAACTTGGTGACCACAACCAACCATTATTAAAACGTTTGCAAATCGAAGCTCCTGGAACTTATCACCACAGTTTGATGGTTTCAACCCTTTGTGAAGCAGCAGCAGAAGCAATTGGTGCAAATCCAATTTTGGCAAGAGTTGGAGCTTTTTATCACGATATTGGGAAATTAAAAAGACCACTATTCTTTGTTGAAAACCAATCTTATTTCAGCATTGAAAACCCACATAATACACTTAACCCAAGACTTAGCAAAATGGTTATTACTGCACACCCTAAAGATGGTGTTGACCTTGCAAAAGAATATGGATTACCAAGTATAATTAACGACTTCATTCTTCAACACCACGGAGAAGGAATAGCTAAATACTTCTACAACCAAGCTGTACAAGAAGAAGGCGCAGAAAATGTTAAAGAAGAACAATTTAGATACACTGGTCCAAAACCAAACAGAAAAGAAACAGCTATTCTAATGCTTGCAGATGCCGTTGAATCCGCAGTTCGAGCAATGAAAGGAGCTACAGTTGACCAAATCGAAAACATCATAGATAAAATTATTGTTGAAAGATTAAATGACGGTCAATTAGCAGACAGCCCTCTTACATTGAAAGATTTAAAAGTTATCGCATCAACATTCAGCAGAATTTTAAGAGGTATGCAACACAACAGAATTAAATATCAAGAAAATATCGCTGAAGAATTTGCTAAAAACAAAATTGAAATGCCTAACAAAATCTTAGACGAAGACTTTGAAAAGAAAATCAAAGAACTTGAGGACAAAACCAAAACAGACAAAAAAGAGGATAAATAATGGAATTAAATCTCTATTGTGAAAATGAATTTGATAGTTGGAAACCTGATGAAGAAAAAATTATTGAGGTTACAAAAAAAATCTTCAATTCCTATATGGAAGAAGCCGAAATTGCTGACCATTGTGCAATAACAGGAAGAGATTTTAAAACTATTGCATTTGATATTCTATTTTGCGATAGTGAAAAAACTCACATTATAAATAGAGATTACCGTAACAAAGATTATCCTGCGGATATTATAACCTTTGCAGTCTTTGCAGATTCACCAGAAGAAGAAAAGTTTATCCTTGACTTTGAAATTAATTTAGGAGAGGTTATAATAGCATTAGATAAGATTATTGAAGAATCTCAGAAAAAAGAAATTCCAAAAGAAGAAGAATTATATTTCTTAATCAGCCACGGAATCTTGCACCTTTTGGGATTTGACCACCAAACAGAAGAAGAATTTGAATTTGTAGTTAAGCATCAGAAATTGGCTCTTAAAAAGATAGGAATAGTGTATGACAAAATATAAAAAACAAAACTTTTCAAACACATTTAAAAACGCAAGAAAAGGAATGAGATTAAGCATAAAAAGTGAAAGAAATATAAGAGTTCACCTCTTCACAGCTTCACTCGTTCTAATTACCGCATATTGCCTTAATTTTTCAATCGTAAAATTTTGCATATTGTTACTAACAATAGCTGGGGTAATTTCAGCTGAAATGTTTAATTCGGCAATAGAATTTTCGCTAGATGCAATCTTCCACAACAGATATTGCAGAATGGTTGGAATGGCTAAAGATATTGCAGCAGGAGCTGTTATGCTCGTGACAATTAGCGCTGTTATGATTGGGGTTTTGTTATTCGCACCTCCAATCATTCAACTGATTACTCAATAAAAGTTTCAAATGGAAAAGCCCTTACTTCTGATAGTAAAGGCTTTTTATCTTTTACCGAATAATCTTTTTTACAAACAAGAATTAGTTATTACTCAATACCAAGCGGAATGTTGCTAAATTCTTGATTGATAGCATAGCATGTTTGTTGTGCTGTTCTTCTGAAATATTAAAAATTCTAATAATTCTTTGAATTTCTGCTAAGTCTTTATAGGATTCAATTTTATAAACATTTTCAATTGGATCTGATACTACTGACATTAAAGTATTTAATTCTTGTTCTTTCATTTACCGATTATCCTCATTCCTATATACTCTTATATAAAGTATTTTTTCTTTTGAGAATTGCCTTTTTAGTTCAATCTTTGTTAACAGAACTTAACATACAGATTAAAAAGCGTTGCTACGCAAGGTAATCACAATTTTGTGCCAATATATCAGACTTACAATTTGGAAAATTTAAGTTGTATGGACCATCACCATAAACAGCATGAGCAAATTGATTAGAAAATCCTTCTTGAGAAGTTTGAGGAGTTACATTTTCTGGATTTGTAAAACGATATAATGCAACACCTTGAGATTTTCCAGCATTTGCATAATTTGCAGTGATTGGAGATGTCATTTTTTCAGCAGAGTAAACGTTAACCATAATTTCCTAATATCCCTACTTCTATTATACCATATCTTTATATAAATATTAACCCCTCAGAATTAATTTGCATAAAAAAAAGAGCCTTGATAAGAAGGCTCTTGGAATCTTTTTACAATTCCTCGTAATAGTGAAGTGTGAAGTGTGTGCTTAAAAGTCTAGTGTTATTCCTCAATTTAAGCGACTTCCTCGTGTTTACATGTATATAAAGTATTTTGAGTATATAAAATTGCCATATTTGTTGAATAAAAATTAAATCTTGTAACATGTCTTAACACTATGAAAACAAGAGGCGAGCTTTGTACTAAAAGTTTAGTTATGATAGAATTTAAGAAGATTATAGAAACGCTGACAGGGAGTTCAACAAATGATAGAAAAAGATAGAACAGAAGAAATTGCATCAACACACCTTGGGAAAAGAGTTGAAATGTGTGACAAATACAATCCAGCACTCCTTGTTGCAGTTCCAAGAATTGATAATAGAAAACATTACAATATTGATAACAATAACTTACCATTTGAAGGTTGGGATATTTGGCACGCTTACGAATTTTCAGCTCTTACAGAAAACGGACTCCCAGTAACAAGATTACTAAAAATCAAATACAACTGTACAAGTGAATTTATTGTAGAATCCAAATCACTTAAGCTCTACTTAAATTCCTACAATATGACAAGATTAGGAGAAAACATATCAGAGTGCCTAACTATTTGCAAAGAAAGAATTGAGAAAGATTTATCAGAAAAACTTAAAACCAAAGTTGAAGTAAAATTCTTAGATAACAGTATTAAAAGAGTTGAAATATATAAACAATTCAGAAATATTTTAGATTTTGTGGATGAAAATTCCCTAAAAATAAATCATTTTAAGGAATCTCCAGAA
The DNA here is from genome assembly GCA_963590665.1 of Candidatus Methanomethylophilaceae archaeon. Taxonomy (GTDB): domain Bacteria; phylum Cyanobacteriota; class Vampirovibrionia; order Gastranaerophilales; family Gastranaerophilaceae; genus Zag111. Next base: position 38,176 of record CAVAPR010000007.1, on the reverse strand, counting down.
TTATTAGAAAAAGAAGAACGTAGCCAAAAATCCGAACATCGCATTATGTTTGATTCGCTTCGCTCAAATTGCAGAGTAACGCACCAACCTGACTTTGGAGATGTATTCATTTATTACAACTCTAAAAAACACATAAAAGAAGATAGTTTAATTAAATATCTCTGCTCATTCCGTTCAGAATATCATTTTCACGAAGAATGTTGTGAAATGATTTATAAAAGGTTATATGACTTGTTAGACAAAGATGACGAACTTTTTGTTTCTGCTCTATACACAAGAAGGGGAGGAATAGATATTTGCCCAACAAGATGGAGCAAAAACTTTAACCCAGACGAAGTTTCTGACCTTATCGATTTATCTAAATACGCAAGATATGGAATTAAACAATAGTAAACATTTTCATTGACATATTTCATTTAGGATACTAATATTTTATAAACAAAATAAGAGAAAGAGTATCAAAAATGGCAAGTTTAGAAGAAATTATTAAAGTTAATACAGAAGAAATTCCAGCTGATTTAGTGCTAAAAAATGCAAAGTTAGTAAATGTTTTATCAGAAGAAATTTATGAAACAGACATTGCAATAAAAGATGGAAAAGTTGCAGGAATTTCTAAAGGCTACAAAGGGAAAAAAGAAATTGACCTAAAAGGAGCTTATGTGACCCCATCATTCATCGATGGTCACGTTCACATTGAAAGTGGAATGTTAATGCCTTCTGAATTTGCAAAACTTGTTATTCCATCTGGAACGACAACCGTTGTAGCAGACCCGCACGAAATTGCAAACGTTATGGGATTGCAAGGTATTAGTTTTATGAGAGAAGCTACAAAAGATTTACCACTTGATGTTTACATTATGTTGCCATCTTGCGTTCCTGCAACAAGGCTTGAAACATCTGGAGTTGACCTCAATTGTTATGACTTAGCACTTTTAATTGATGCTCCTTGGGTTCTTGGAATTGCAGAAATGATGAATTTCCCTGGAGTAATAAATTGTGACAAAGAAGTTTTAAGCAAAATTAAACTAGGGCTTGATAAACAAAAAAGAGTAGATGGACACGCTCCAGGACTTTCTGGCAAAGGATTGAATGCATACGTTGCCTCTGGAATTGCCTCAGACCACGAATGTACAACCCCAGAAGAAGCAATTGAAAAAATTAGACTCGGAATGTACATAATGATTAGGGAAGCAACTGGCGCAAGAGATTTAGAACCTCTTATACCAGTTCTAAAAAAATACAACACCAGAAAATGTATCTTCGTAACTGATGACAGACACCCAAAACACTTGAAAAAACATATTTCAAACATGGTTGAAAAAGCAGTAGAAATGGGTGTTGACCCAATCAAAGCTATACAAATGGCAAGTTTAAATACCGCAGAATATTTTAAAATCCCAAATACAGGAGCAATCGCCCCTGGGTATAACGCTGATATTGCAGTATTTAAGGACTTGAAAACATTTGAACCAACTATGGTATTCAAAAAAGGTCAACTCGTTGCCCAAAATGGCAAAATGACTATTGATATGACAGAATTTCAACCGCCAGAACTTAGAGGTTCTGTTAACGTCAAACCAATTAAGAAAAAAGATTTCCAAATAAAAATTCCTAAAGGAAAAACAAAAATTAAAGTTATAAACGTTATTCCCAAACAACTTATAACTAAACTTTCAATAGAAAAAGTTCATAATGAAAATGACTATGCAACATCAGATATTAAAAATGACATTCTAAAAATTGCAGTCATTGAACGTCACAAAGCATCTGGGAACATTGGGTTAGGTTTTGTCAAAGGTTTCGGATTAAAAACAGGAGCAATAGCATCTACAATTGCCCATGATAGTCACAATATGATTGTTATTGGAACAAACGATGATGATATGTATTATGCCGCAAACCAACTTGTCAAATCTCAAGGTGGAAAAATCATTGTAGAAAATGGGAAAACATTAGCACAACTAAAACTTCCAATTGCAGGTTTAATGTCAGAAGAACCCGCAGAAGTTGTTATGGAAAAACTTCAAACTTTAGAAAAAACAGCATCTGATATTGGTTGTAAAATTAACGACCCATTTATGAGTATGGCATTCTTGTCACTATCAGTAATTCCAGAAATCAAAATCACCGACAAGGGGCTAATTGATGTCGGGGAATTTGAAGTAACAAATTTGTTTGAATAAAAAAATCGAGAGAATAATTCTCTCGATTTTTTTATATTATATTTGGTTTAATCTTTTTATTAGCTTAATGCCATCAAGGCTTTTACTGAACGAGCATTTTCTTTAACTTCTTCATCAAAACTTTCTGAAGAAATTGTATTTTCCAATACTCTCATTGCTTCTTCTTTATTTTCTAAAGAAAGAAGTTCGTTAATTGTACTCATTGCAACTACAGTTGACATATCATTGATACCTTTTCCTCTGTTTGCAATAACTACATTCAATGAATCGTGTTCATTTCTTTTTACTAATGCACGAGAAGTCATTTCTCTTACTTCGTCGATAGAAGAATTTGTTCCGATTTCTTCTAACACTGCAACTGAATCAGGATTTGGGTTAACAGTTAATGACTCAATAATGTTACTTACTCTGTTAAAGTTTTTGTTGTTTCTCATATTGTTATCCATTTTTTATCCTTCCTCCCTACGCAGCCTGAACCATATCAGATTCTAGTGCTGACAATGCTTCTTTGAACATTGGTTTTACCTCTGAATGAGGATCCATTTTTGCCATTTTTGAAATTTCTCTATCGTGAGAATTTACAAAGAATGATGAAATATCTCTAGATAAAACTTCTTTTGCTCCGTCTAAAGAAACTTCTTTGTTTCCGATTTCTTGGATTTTGTTCCAAGTAGAAACTAAACCATCTTTCATTCTTGAGCAGAATGCTTTTACTGATTCAATTCCTTCGTAAAATTTGTTTCCAAAATCGTTGATTGAACCAACGAATGTTGAATATATTCTTTTTGAACTAGCAGTTAAATTACCTGTGAAACTAACTTTGTCTGCTTGTTTTGATTTGCTTGATTCAAAAACATCTTCTGTTAAGATATTTTTTTGGAAATTAGAAGCAGCAAATGGATTGCTAGTTCTTGATGTTTGTTGTTCATTTTTGCTCGTATTAAAAATACGGTGGCTTAATTGATTGATTCTTTCTATAGCTGTCATTGATTAAACCTCTCTACTACTACTCTACGTATACAGTCTATCATAGTCCGCATTTTTTAAATCAACCTTTTGTAGGATTTGTGTTAGAATAAGAATATGGATAAGAAATATAAGAATTTGGAAGAGTTAATAGAAGTAGTCGCAAGATTGAGAGCTCCAGACGGCTGTCCTTGGGATAGAGAACAAACTCACGCATCTCTTCGCCCAAATATGCTTGAAGAAGCTTACGAAGCAGTAGATGCAATTGATGATAACGACGCTCCACATCTTAGAGAAGAACTTGGAGATGTTCTATTACAAGTCTTATTACATTCTCAAATTGCCTCAGAAGCAAATGAGTTTACTCTTGATGATGTCGCAAAAGAATTGAAAGAAAAATTAATTCACCGTCATCCTCACGTTTTTGGAACAGCTAAAATTGATAATGCAGATGAGGTTCTAAAAACTTGGGATAAATTAAAATCAGAAGAAAAAACTGAGCGAAAATCTGCAATGGATGGATTGTCACGAAGTCAAGCAGCACTAATTGCCGCACAAAAAATTTCTAAACGTGCAATAAAAACAGGTTTTGAATGGCCAAATGAAGAATCTTTATACGAATGCGTAATGTCAGAAATTGAAGAGTTTAAAGAAGCAGAAGCAGAAAAAGATAAAGCTCACATGGAAGAAGAGATGGGAGATATTTTGTTTGCAATCGTAAACCTCGCTCGCTGGAACAAAATTGATGCAGAACAGGCTCTTTTAAAGGCAAACAAAAAATTTGAAAAAAGATTTCGCAAAATGGAAGAATTAGCAACTAAACCTTTGAATGATTATTCATTTGAAGAGTTTGACAATCTTTGGAAACAAGCAAAAAAATCACTAGGGAACTAATTAAATGAAAGACGTACAAAACACTCAAGATAACAGAAATGTAGATATTCAAAAAGTAGGTATCAAACATGTTGAATTACCTTTAATTATTCAACGTAAAAATGCTTCAAATAAAACTGTTTATGCAGAAGCTCGTGTTTGTGTATCACTTCCAAGAAATTACAAGGGAACTCACATGAGTCGTTTTGTAGAAGTTCTAAATGAATGGAGAACAAAAGACCTTTTAGGTGTTGATATTAAAGGTTGTCTAGAAAAAATTATCAAAAAGTTACATGCTCAAAGTGGAGAACTTGAGTTTAATTTCAAATACTTCGTAGATAAAAAAGCTCCTGTAACAAAACTTTCCGCTCCAATGTGCTATGATTGTTCTTTTGAAGGAATGATGGATGGAGATGATTACAAATTTATATTAGGAGTAAAAGTTCCAGTAACAACTCTTTGTCCTTGTTCTAAAGAAATTTCAGACAATGGGGCTCACAACCAAAGAGCAATAATTTCAGTAAAAGTATCATACGATGAAACTGAACATGTTTGGCTCGAAGATTTGATTGAACTAATTGAATCTTGTGCATCTTGTCCTGTTTACCCACTATTGAAGCGTCAAGATGAAAAATATGTAACCGAACACGCTTGGGAAAATCCTCGATTTGTCGAAGATGTATTAAGAGAAGTGGTTGTAAAATTGAGAAATCACAAAACTATCAAATCTTTTGAAGTTGATTGTGAAGCGTTTGAAAGTATTCATAACCACTCAGCTTGGGCTTATCAAAAAGAAGGCTAGAGATAAATTTTATCTAAAATCAGTTAACTGATTAAATCCAACCTCAAGAGCATCAGCAATTGCAAAAAGTTTCTTTAGGCTAATATTTTTTTGGCCATTTTCAACTCTTGTAATATATTCTCGTGAAAGATTAACCATTTCCGCAAGTTTTTCTTGTGAGAATTGCTTTTCTTTTCGATATTTTGCAATGTTTTTCCCTAGTAATATTAACCTTGACATATAGCTTATTTTGACTAAAAATAATTTATATGTCCGTGACCTATTTGTCCGAGATGGAGGTTATTCAATTGTCTATTAAAAAATTCTTTATAAATATACTCTGTGGATTTATTCCATCATCAACCAAACGAAAAGAGTTAAGGGCAACAATGCTATACTCTCAACCTAAAATAAATACAAAATGCAGCCTAAAAAACGGGAACAAAGTCATCGTGTGGAGAAAAAATGGGACAAAAATTGAAACCAATAATTACCCAGGAATTAGAATCGATTTTAAAGGGAAAAACTCAACTTGTATAATCCATGAACCAACGCAATTTCAAAATTGTTATTTTTCGTTAGGAGATAACTGTAAGATTGAAATACAATCAACTCTTAAATACCTTCACAATCTCACAATTTCAACAAGATACAAGAATGAAGTAATCATCGGAAAAGATTGTTGCTGTCATGGTGTAAATATTTCAAATCATGATGAACAAGCTAAAAAAGTCATAATTGGTGACAACTGTCTATTCTCATATAATATAAATATGCGCCCAAGTGATGGACACACAATCTACAATGACACTTCTAAAGAAATCCTTAATAGACCTTCAAGAGAAATAAATATTGGCAACCATGTTTGGGTTGGAATGAATGTTAATATTCTCAAAGATGTACAAATTAGTGATAATACTGTAATTGGCGCAGCTTCGACAGTTACAAAAAGCATTGAAGAAAATAATGTTATTATTGGTGGAACACCAGCAAAAATTTTAAAACGTGGAACAAATTGGGATATAAGACACACAGATTATTTTAAAGAAACTTATCAAAACTAAACAAAGATATACTAAAATATATCTTTGTTGTAATATCTAATTATGAAAATTGCTCAAATATCATTTTTAGGACAACCCCAAAACTATCACAAAGTCGATGATACTATTTCTCGTTCTGCTCAACCTGCAAAAGATGATTACAAATGGTTAAAATCTCAAGGGGTAACAGATATTGTAAACCTTAGACACTATACCATTAACGAATTTGATGAAAGAGAAGTTGTTAACAGCCTTGGTATGAAATATCACCACATGCCTTGTCATCCAAGACATCCAAAAGAGGAAAATATCTTCGATTTTCTAAAATTAGCAGAACAAGTAAAAAAAGAAGGCGGAAAACTTTTAGTTCATTGTAAAGCTGGAGTTGATAGAACAGGGCTATATTCATTTATATATAAAGAGTTCAACAACATCGGCAAAACAACAGACAATGTTATCGAATGGATTGCAAAAGGACATCATATTGAATGTTATCCAGACATGATTTCTTGGGCATTACACTTCGTCAAAAATAATAAAAAATAATCTACTTTTCTCTAGATTTGAAAATAAACTTACCAATTATATTCTTAGGATTCATTGCTAAAATTATTTCAAAAATAGATGGAACTAAAAAGAAAAAGCCTATCAAACTCAAAAGAAATATAAAAAATAATTTCAGTGCAATACTTGATAATCCATAACGATTAATATGATGGAAGCTATAACCGTTTTGACTACCTTCAAGATAAGAATTTATCTGATTTGCTTTTTCATTCATATCCTCAATCGGTTGAGAATATCTTGTATTTATGTCATAAACTTTTATCGCTTTACCATCTTTCAATCGCAAGATTATAGAATGATTAGCCCCCGCAACTGGTGCGTTTTTATCAGATAAAAACGGAATATTGATATTTCTTTGAGCAATCAAAATATCTGTTTGCGCAATTTTTTGGACAGTTTTTTGATTTACTAAATTCACTCTTTCAATTTGGCATAAGTTTTTTGACTTGTCGCAAGATAGTTTTACATCAAAATTATATGTCCAAAACCATGCACAAATACACGGCACAAGTACAGCTAAAACAACTGCCAAAGCTATATACTTTTTAGAAAGCATAACAACAAGTTCTTTCATATCAGAATATTTAACTGTACCATGCAAAGCCAATTATATTTCTCCTTTTAAAAGTTTATCTGCCAATTCAGTTTCCAATGTTCCATTGAGCGCCTTAGAAACTTTTTGAAGTTTTTGAGCTATAAGTTCCATATTATCAGTCCAAACAAAGTTGTCCATTACATATTTTTCAGCCTTATTAAAATCACCATCAATTTGAATTCTAATAATTTCTGCCAACATTTCTTTTGCAATAGTAACTGCTTTATCAATATTTACGTGGATTTTGCCATCTTTTGTAATTGAATAACCTCCACGTTCAGCAAAATATTTATTTTGCATAACAGTTCTAACTCTGTGAGCCTGTGACATTGTTGGTTTAGATTTCAAGAAGTTATCTGCAACAGTTGTAACGATTAGTTGTAATCTTTGTTCTTGAGTGTACATTCCAAGTTCTGTTAACAAATCAACAAATGCCAAAGAACCCATATCAGCCTTGTTTTCTTCGATAATATTTCTATATTTACCCAATTTTTCACTGCTTTCTTTTGGTCCAAGAGAGTGTGCATTCTCATGCCCGATAGTGAACCAGTGGTCAGCTTCATCAAGGTAATACTTATGTTGTTCTTTATCCAAAATTGCATCTAATCTTTCTTGTAACTTTTTAGTATCACTAATAAATCTAATTTGTCTGTGGTAAACATTTCTTCTTCCTCCTCCAATTGTTAAAGACAATTTATCAGAGTTTGGAAGGTTTTCAGCCAATGTGATACCACCACGATATTCACCTACATCACCAGATGCCATAACCATATCTACATCAACCATTGTTTGTTTTGCATCTTCTTCTGCAGAAATTGTTTGTTCATATTCGTCTTTGTAAGGCATATTATCAGCTAAAGTTGGAAGGTATTTTTTTATTGCCATCAAAGCATCTGTACCTTTTTTATTTATAATACCAACTCTACCACCCAAGAAATCTTTAGGAATAGGAGAAATATTATATTCTTTCAATTTTGCAGATAATTCTTCATTCTCAACGATTGTACCAGTCATTTCATCTTCGTAATTTTCACGAGTGATTGTGAACTCTAATGGAGTATCTTGAAGTGTTGCCCATTTTTTATCCGCATAAGCATCTAACATTGGATCAGCTGTTCTTAGAGCTTTAGCTTGAAGTTTCAAAAATTCGTTAAAATCAGAATTTGTAGAAACTTCAGAAGCTTTATCTAATTCTTCAGCCATCTTCGCAAAATCTTCGCTGAAATAATCAATATAATCAATTCCCGCCAAATCTTCTGCTGCACGAACAACAACTGAACGTTGAGTTAAAATAGCCTTAACTTCATCAATTTTACCTTCATTCAACATTCTTAAAAGAACGGCATGAAATTCTTCTTTAGATAAATCTTCTGGATAAACACCTTTCCCAGGTTTTTCTTCAATGCCCTTGATTAGTCTTATTGGATTTGACATTGTATCAATAGCATTAACACCTTTTTGCGCATCAAATAAAATCTTTGTTAATTTAGCTTGTTTATTACCTTTTGCAGATTCTGTTTCTAAAAATTCTTTAACTTCTAAATTATGTTTGCAATCAAGCTGCATATTGATTTTTTCTAAAATTTCAGCAGCTTTGCATAAATGAACAAGAGCTTTTTTATCACCTTCAGCTAATGCCAAATATTCTGGAGCATCAGCCTTTAAAAACTTTTTGTGAATTAGATAATCTTTATTCGTTCTTTTTTCTAATTCTGGGATAGACAAATTAAATTCAAATTTTTCCATTATAAAGCTCTCCTATATTATATACTTTTTATAAGTTTAATATAGCACACTTTATTTCTTACGCAATAAACTTTGTGGAGGAAATTATTATTGAAAATAAACAAGCTGGTAGAGATTGCCCACCAGCTTATATTTTAAATCTATTTATATACCTTATCCGATTTTAGAAAACTTTTGTCCGACAGCGTTCATCAATTTTTCAAAATCTTTGTCATATTTATCATCCACAACAATATCTAATTTGCATGGAGCAGATGGATTTGCCTTATATTCCTCATTGATAAACTTATTCAATTTTTTGATAGAAGCTTCGTTTACTTCATTTGGGTTAGAACCCAAAACAACACCAATAGCTTTATCTCGTTTCAAACAATCTTCTGGGGTTTTCATTTCTTGATTAGCATCAACTTGATATTTTCCTGAAAAATTTTGAGCAAAACCTGAAGCAATTTTAGTTTCCATATTAAATCCTTTCTATAAACACTACATTTTGTATAAAGAACCTAAATATAAAAATTGCTACTTGATTAATAAATATTAAGAAAAACTATTTGTGATAAGTTTCACCTTTGATAATTTTGAAAGCACGATAAATTTGTTCAACTAAAATTAACCTTGCGAACTGGTGCAAAAAGGTCATCTTAGACATACTCATTTTTAAATTTGCTCTATCTGAAACATTACTTCCAATTCCACAAGATGAACCTATTACAAAAACTATTTCTGGAGTTCCATCATTAGTTAATTCTTCAATTTTTTGTGCAAATTCTTCACTAGAAAACTGTTTTCCTTTAATTTCCATCGTGATAACGTAATCTTGAGGTTTTATATTAGCAAGGATTTTTTCACCTTCTTCTAGTAAAATTTTATTAGTTAAATTTTCATCTTTTATTTCAATTGGGTTAAGTTCTAAAATCGAAACAGATGCGTAAGGAGTCAATCTTTTCAGAAATTCATTTATACCATCTTTCAAAAATTTTTCTTTAATTTTTCCTAACGCAATAATCTTAATCTTCAATTTTTGTATTATCACTTTCTATATATAAAGAACGAGAAGGGAATGCAAATTCAATATTTTCATCTCTATAACGTTTCACTACATCAGCTAAAAATTCTCCACGAACTTTCAAAAATTTCTCATAAGAACCAGATTTTACATAACCTCTGAATCTGATATTTATTGAGCTTTCACCCAAATCATGAATTGCAACAACAAAATCTTTGTGAATTTCTTTATGAGCAAGGGCCACTTCTTTCAATATCTCTTGAGCTCTTTTTAAGGAATCGTTATCTGTTGAATATGTAACACCAAAAATCAAATTGATAAATCTTTTCTTCGCTCTAGAAACATTTGTAATGACTACATTTGCCGCAACATTATTTGGAACAGAAATCAAGAAATTATCTAAATCTCTAATTTTTGTAGAACGAATATTTATATCTTCAACGTAACCTTCAACGCCATCGACTTTTACATAATCGCCAACTTTGTAAACATGGTCAGAAAGAATTTCAATACTGCCAAAAATATTAGCTAATGCATCTTTTGCCGCCATACCTACTGCGATACCACCGATTCCAAAACCAGCTAGAATAGAAGATACTGAATAACCTTGGCTTTGTAAAAATCCTGTGAAAGCAATGAATAATAAAACGGCTTTCAATAATTTCATTATGATTGGAATAAATCTCAACAATGGAGAATTTGATTCCTCATTTTGAATTTTTAATCTAACTTTTCTATCAATAACGTCTATAACTTTAAATAAAACTATAATAAGTATTAGATTTATAGCTATGGCGATAAGCCCTTTTTCCCAGTTTGGCATTGTATTATTTCTCCTGTTAATTTATATTATATAGACTGAACAATTATTTAAAAGATTATTGTAAATAATTGATAAAAAATTTCACTTTCACAGTTAATTTGGTACACTTTAGATATTATGGCAGGTTTTAATTTTAGAGATAAAAAATCAATATCCGTTGCAATTCTTGCAGTTTGTTTTCTTTCAGGATTTTATTTTTTCAACATTATTCAACCAAAATGGAAAACAGTTAGAATTTATAAACAAGCACTAAAAGATTATGAAAACGGAAATTATTCAAATTCGTATTATCTTTTTTCTAAAATAGGCTACACTTCAAACTTAAAACCTATCGCAATTTATAGACAAGCTCAATGTGCAAAAGCTCTTGGGGACACAAATTCAGAATTAAAACGCTATCAATCATTATTTAGGCATTATCCATCATCTGGATTGAGTTTAGAGTCAAAATATCTTGCAGGACAATTGTTGATTGACGACAATCCAAATCTTGCAAAAAAATATTTCAAAACTATAGCCAACTCCAATATGGATGAAGATTACAAAATCGCATCTGAATATTATATCGCAAGAATTGATGCACTAAAATTAAGATACTCCAGTAAAAAACTTTTCAAAAAAGGAAAATCTGAACACATTGAAAAATCGTTTAGAAACTATCTTGAAAAATACCCGAATGGAAGACTTGCAGTAAATGTCGCAAACAACTGGATAAAATTCAACCCAGACATGGATTCAAAAGATTACACTTTAGTTGCAAGAGCTTACTATTTAGCAAATCTATATAATGATACCAATAAAGCACTTTCAAAAACCAAACAAAGTGACAGTTGGGCAATAAAAGTTTCAAATGCAATAGCAAAAAATGACTACTCCAAAGTTAAACCGCAAATAGAAGAAGGAGTTGGGAAATATTCAGAAGATGTATCGCCAGAGGATTACAAAAGAGCGGTTGATAGTTATTTAAAACTTGATGACAGCTCAAATAAATTAATGTATGACTTATTTTCAAAAGCTAAAGGTAAAAATAAAGATTACATCTGGACTATAAAATGTGAAAAATCAACTCCTGCGCAACAATATTCTTGTTATAGAGATTTGTATAGAAACTTTCCAAATGGCAATTATGCTCAAAATGCACTTTCACACTTATTTTTTAATAGAATTGCTAATCAAGATTATGCTAATGCAAGACAGCTTGGGAGAGATTATCTTGCAAAATACCCAAACACCCCAGACGCTCCAATGATTATGTTCTGGGAGGGGAAACTTGAGCAAAAATATAACAGCCTTGAGAGTGCAAAATATTTTCAAAAATTAATCAATAACTATCCAGATTCTTATTATGCATATAGAGCTTTTTGGATAATTAAAGGAGTTACAAATTCAACAATTACAACTCCGTTAGAATACAAATCTATTGAATATCCATATCGAAACCCTGTAAGAAATGGAGTTATGCACAACTTAATAGATGTTGAAGATTACGACATGGTTGCAAAATTATCAAAAGATGAATTTGTAAAAAGTTGGGTTGAATATAAAAAAGGGAACTATGCAGCATCTGCTCATATAGCTCAAGAAGCAATGGCTAAACTTGAAACAAAACCACCTAAAACAGATTTAAGATGGCGTCTTGTTTATCCACTTAACTATTACAAACAAGTTCAAAAAATAGCTTCTCAATACCAAAATAATGATGCCTTAATGATGGCACTAATCAGAGAAGAAAGTTTTTTCAATACAGATGCACAAAGTGGAGTTGGGGCAATTGGTTTAATGCAGCTTATGCCATCAACTGCTCACGACATTGGAGAGAAAAACGGAATTTCTTTCAACACGAGCTATTTATTTAACCCAGAATTAAATATTAAAATAGGGAATATGTACTATTCAACAATTCGTGGAATGCTTGGGAATAAAGATATTTCAGCAATTGCAGCATACAACGGAGGAATTGGCTCTGTTACTAAATGGAAAACATCCCTTTCATACGCAGACACTGATGAATTTGTTGAACAAATTCCGTATGACGAAACAAAAACATACGTGAAAAAAGTTTTTAAAAGCTACTGGAATTACACAAGAATTTACCAAAAGTAGCGAAAAATCATACATTTGATTTATTACTTTTTTCAGTAAAGTGCTAAAATAATACCTATGAAAAAGATTTTAATTACACTAACAATATTAGTTATCAATTTAATTATTGCCAATCCGAGTTACGCTATCAAAATCGGATTACTTACAGGTGTTGACCAAGCTGGAGTTGGAACAAATGTAAATGGCAGAATGATAGATGTACACACAAACAAAACCGTATGCACATCAGATGCAATGAAAGGTTATGTTTTAGTTCCATACAAAAATCAAATTGCGGTGAAAAGTGGAGGTCACTTTTATTCACTCGGAACAGATTCAATTGTGTTACGCCCAGATACTGAAGGTTATGTAAGCACAAAAGGAAAGTGGTATCACGGAAAACTTATGGTAAAAGTTGTCAACGGAAATTTGACGGTAATCAACGACATTGACCTTGAAAATTACCTAAAAGGAGTTGTACCATCAGAAATGCCTCCATCTTGGGAATATGAAGCTCTTAAAGCCCAAGCAATTGCTGCAAGAAGTTTTGCTCTTGCGAACTTAGGCAAACAAGCTAAAAACGGTTACGACTTGAAAGATAACACTGAAGACCAAGCCTATGGCGGGGCTTCTGTAGAAACAAATAAAACAAACAAAGCCGTAGAAGAAACTTATGGACTTGTTTTAACTTATGATATGAAAATCATTTCAGCATACTATTCAGCTTCAGCTGGAGGAATGACAAGCACTTCTGTTTGGGGTGGTTCTGCTCCATATTTACACTCTGTACCATCATTTGATGACAACGTAAAGAAAAATGGACACGGAGTTGGAATGTCACAGCACGGAGCTAACAACTTAGCAAAACAAGGCTATAACGCATATCAAATTTTGCAATATTTCTACCAAAATGTGAAATTTGCGAAATTAAACAACAGCTTATAATCCTTATATAATCAAGGTTTTCAAATAGATATACTCCTAAATATACACTATATCTATTTTTTAGAAAAATTAATCTCTAAAACCCTTGACAGGATTGAAGAAAGTGATATAATAAATTTGTCGATTACACACATACTGCGGGGAATGGTAACTTACGCCGTGGGAAAGGAAGAAGGAGGTTCAGAATGAACAAAGAAGAATTAGTAAAAGAAGTGTCTAAAAAAGCAAAAGTTTCACAAAAAGCTACAGCTGATATTTTAGCTGCTACATTAGAAACAATCCAAAAAACAGTTTCTAAAGGTAAAAAAGTAACATTAGTTGGTTTCGGTACTTTCGAAGCTCGCAAAAGAGCTGCTAGAACTGGTAGAAACCCACAAACTGGTGCAGCTTTGAAAATCGCTGCTAAAACAGTTCCTGCTTTCTCAGCTGGTAAAAAATTCAAAGAACTTGTTAAGTAATTTCTTTTACAAGATTAATAAGTTTAGAAAGAGCCCGAAAGAGATTTCGGGTTCTTTTTTGTCTTAAAATGTAACATCTGGTTGAATATTAGGACTTGTCGTGGTATTATCTGTGTAGGAAATAATTTTGGGTAGTGAGGTATTTAATGAAAAGTTCGACAATAAGAAGATCAACTCTTTCTAGAGAAACAATGGAAGTTATTGAAAATTTATCAAAGGAAAATGAAGGTGTTCCTAGCGAATATGTAAGACCTGAGGAAGAAGAAAAAGCACCCGCAAATGAACTTGAAAGCAAAGCTCAAGAAATTGATTTGTTATGGCAAACATTCAAATCAACTCAATTCAATACAAATTCACCAATGGCTTATATCTCAATGGGTTTCGTATCTGGAGTTGTCGTTACATTGATTGTCCTTGCTTGTCTTGGAACTTTTGTAGCTAAATCAAATATTACAGCTGAAAATATAAACTTACCTAAAAAGCCAATGTTCAACTTAGAAAAATTGAACATCTTTGCGAAAAAAGCAACTGAACCTACATTGGAAGAACAAACAGATGTTGCAGAAGACACTGCTTCTAGCAAGGTTTCAATTCCAACCGAAGAAGAAACTCAAGCTCCAATTGCCCAAAACGAAACAAATACAAAAGATTCAAATAAAACACAAGAAGTAAACCTTCAAAATGCAAAAAAATATATTGTTAAAAATGGCGACACTGGAGAAGGAATTATCAAACACTATTTTGGCGCTTACACACCAGAAAGAGCTGAAAAAGTTATGAAGGCAAACAATTTAACTTCTCTTGACAGAATTAACATAGGTCAAGAATTAATCATCCCTGTTGAAGAATAATTTATTAAAAATTTTGAGGGCTAAAGATTTATGAAATTGTTAAAAAAAATATGTACAACCGCAGTAGTTATGGGACTTTGTGCAACAGCACCTGCATTTGGACAAGAATGGAAAAATGATTTAAGGTCACAATTTCTAAATAATAAAGCCGTCATTATGGAAATAAATTTACGTTCTTTTAATGCAGATGACGTAGATGGAGATGGATTTATTCAAGAAGATATTGGAGAAGTCCGAGGGAATTTTCTCAATGCAATAAACAGACTAGATGAACTCAAAAATCTAGGAATAAACACGTTACATATTCTCCCAATCACTCCAACAGGAAAACTTAAAGCTCTCGGAACGGCTGGAAGTTTGTATTCTGCTGCTGGATTTGATTCCTTAAATCCAGACCTTAAAGATAAAACATCGAAATTAACAATAGAAGAACAGGCTAAAAAATTCATTGAAGAAGCCCACAAAAGAAATATCCGAGTAATTATTGATGTTCCAGCATGCGCATCTTATGATTTGTATTTGCAAAAACCAGACTTATTTGTCAGTGGAGCATCTGGAGAACCAATTGTTCCAGCTGATTGGACTGACGTTAGATTACTAGCAACTGGAACAGAGGACAAAATCGACACCAATGTATATAACTTATACAAAGATTTTGTTAAATACATGATGAATTTAGGAGTGGATGGTATTAGAGCAGATGTAGCTCATTGCAAAACAGCAGCATTCTGGAAGGAGTTAATTGATTACTCAAGACAAAAAGACCCTGAATTTTTATGGTTGGCAGAATCTTCTGAAAGCTGGCACGATGCAATTTCGCCTCAAGCCGTATTCACACCATATAACAAACTTTTAGAAGCAGGTTTTGACGGATATTACGGCTCATTTTTTAATATTAAAGATTGGAAAAACGCAAAAGATTTATACAAAGATGTTTCATTAACTCTTACAGAAACAAAAAAATTCAAAGAGGGGAAATCTGCAATTGGAGCATTTACAACACATGATGAAGTTAGCCCAATTTTATTAAAAGGACCGCAAATGAGCGATATGATAATATGGCTCAATGCGACTTTGCCTATCGATTCATACTTTGTAGATGGATTCCAAACTGGAGATGATTACAATTACAAAATGGGAAATAAATTAGCTCCATCAACAAGTACGGATGATGACACCTATTTTACACACCGTGGCAAAATTGATATTTTCAATTACTCAAGGAAACCTGGAGGAAATAACCAAGTTCTCCGCAACGATTTTCTCCTTGGTAACAACGTAAAATCAACTCTTGTTCCCGTTCTAAATGAGGGGAACTTTACTCCACTAAAAACTAAAAATGCAAAAGTTTTTGCATACACATTTGGAAATTCTGTAAAAAGAGTTATAACAATTGGGAATTTAGACTATGAAAACCCTCAAAAAGCGACAGTGAAAATTCCAAAATATAATCCAAGATTTAATGTTTTACCAATAAAAATTTCCAACATGCCAGACATCAAAAAAGGGAAAGTATCATTAACCCTAAAACCTGGAGAAGTTGTAGTTCTCGTTGTACATGAATTGTTATAATAAAATTATTTTGAAATTTCTATCAAATCACTAATTTTGCAATCTAAAAATAAACAAATCTTTTCTACCGTATCTAGGGTAATATTTGTTCGCTTTCCTCTGATTATTTCAGATATTTTTGCTTGGCTAATCCCTGTAGCCTTGTGGAGTTCAACCCCAGAAACATTCTTCTGCCAAAGAAGTTCTCTTAACTTTATAGTAATCATAATAAAATTATATAAAATATCATTACATAGTTGATTATTATTACCTTTTAAGATAATATTTTATCTATAGAGATAAACTGGCTTAATATTTATTATTATTGGAGGTTATTTGAAAAAAGCAATACAAATAGGACACAATGCTTTTACGCTTGCAGAAGTTTTAATTACAATTGGAATTATTGGAGTAGTTGCAGCAATGACAATACCTACACTTCTTAGCAATTACAAGGCTAAAAGAATGAGGACTCAATTCCTAAGAGCAAATTCTATAATTCAACAAGCCATAATGCGAGCTAAAGCAGATGAAGTAGATTTAGATGAAATAATTACGCAAAGAAAATATGAAGAATTTGAAAAATATTTTAAAAATGGGAATTGTGAACTCCCCTCAAATGCCCAAGCGGCAAAATACAAAAACTATTCTGGGAAAAAATTTGCATCTGGAGCTGTCGCAAACAAATTACTCCATTCTTACTGTCTATTCAATGGAATGACCTTATGGTTTGGAGAACAAAATCGTCCACAAATAAATTATTTTTTTGCAATCGATATTAATGGATGGAAAGAAAAACCCAATCGATATGGGCATGATGTATTTTTCTGGTTTTATAATCCCAACACGCAAATGATTGAACCAATTGGAGAAAAAAGTGGAAACTTTACTAGCATTGAAAACTATGACTACTATGAAAGCTGTACCTCAAAAGGGAATGAAGCCAGTGAACAAGGAATAGCTTGTACAAAAAAAGCCATTAATGAAGAGAACTATTTCAAAAATCTACCGAAATAAAAGGTCGGAATAAAATTTATTCCGACCTTCTTATATCTTTTGATAAAAAACTATGCTCTTTCAGAACGAACTCTATCCATAATTTGTTCAAATTCTTTATCATCAATAGTTTCTTTGTCTAACAATTCTCTTGAAATTGCTTCTAGCATATCTCTATTTTCAGATAACAAGCGTTTTGCAAGTTCATAACGCTCATCAACAATACGTTTAATTTCTTCATCAATTTCAAATGCTACTTGTTCAGAATAATCTCTCTGGTGTCCGAAATCTCTGCCCATAAATACGTTTTCTTGATTTTTACCATAAGCCATAGGTCCAAGTTTTTCTGACATCCCCCAAGCTGTAACCATCTTTCTTGCCATATCAGTAACATTGATTAAATCTTGAGATGCACCAGTACTTACATTATCTTTGCCATAAACTATTTCTTCTGCCGCACGACCACCAAGAGAAACAGCAATTTTTGCCAACAATTTAGCCTTACTTACGTGAACACTTTCATCTTTCGGTCTTGTCCAAGTAACACCAAGAGCCATACCACGAGGAATAATTGAAACTTTGTGAAGTTCATTAGCCTCTGGCAACAACTTATCTATCAATGCGTGACCAACTTCGTGATAAGAAGTCAATTCTTTATCTTTATCAGTAAGAACCTTGCTACGTTTTTCAACACCAGCAATTACACGGTCAATTGAGCAATCAATGTCATCCATAGAAATTTTATCTTCGCCCTTACGAGCTGCAAGAAGTGCTGATTCATTTAACAAGTTTTGCAAATCTGCACCAGTAAACCCAGGAGTTCTTTTTGCCAAAACTTTCAAATCAACATCTTTATCTAACTTTTTATTCTTAGCATGAACTTCTAAAATTTGTTCTCTACCTTTAACATCTGGAGCATTGATATAAATTTGTCTATCAAATCTTCCAGGTCTTAAAAGAGCATTATCCAAAATGTCTGGTCTATTTGTTGCCGCAATAACAATAATATTTGTATTTACATCAAAACCATCCATTTCAACAAGCAATTGGTTAAGAGTTTGTTCTCTTTCATCATGACCACCGCCAAGACCTGCACCTCTTTGACGACCAACAGCATCAATTTCATCTATAAATATAATACAAGGTTGATGTTTTTTAGCTTGTTCAAACAAATCTCTTACACGGCTAGCACCAACACCGACAAACATTTCAACAAAGTCTGAACCAGAAATTGAGAAGAATGGAACACTAGCTTCACCAGCAACAGCTTTTGCCATCAAAGTTTTACCTGTTCCTGGAGGTCCAACAAGAAGAACTCCTTTTGGAATTTTAGCTCCCAACTTCATATATTTTTCACCATTTTTCAAAAAGTCAACTATTTCTTCTAATTCTTTTTTCTCTTCATCAATACCAGCAACATCTTTGAATGTTGTTTTAACTTTTGAATCCAAAAGCATCTTAGCTTTACTTTTACCAAAAGACATTGCTTGAGAGCCACCAGCTTGAATAGCCTTAATCATCAAGCCAAGAGAAATAACTGCAAACAATACAATTATAAATGTTCCAATATTTCCAGCAAGTTGGTTTGTTTCTGGAGCTTTTTTAACAGTAACATCTGCATTAGACGTATTCAATTTATCCATCAACTCTTGGTCATTTGCAGGAATTTGAACTTTATACTGGAACAACGGATCTTGAGAATTTTTAGTTTCTTGAGTTAAGAATGGAGATGTCAAATTTTTGCCATCTGATTTCTTTTCTTCTTTTGCTGCAGGTTGTTCCTTTGGAACTGCAATAATCATATCGTCATATTTTTCAATTTTGGTAAACTCTTTATTATCTAATTTTTGAAGAAAATTAGTATATGAGATTTCAGATGTACTTGTTGTTGGTCCACTCATAAAAATAGTAGAAATGAAAACCATCACAACAATAGCTAAAATCACATACATACCCATTGATTGACTTTTGTTCATATATAATAACCTTTCAAAAAATAATAAATTAATAAACTCTCGTGCCTTGATTATAACTTAAAAAGGGGGAAAAGTAAATAAAAATCACACAAAGAGAAGAGTTAGATTTTTTAATTCAATGTAAAGTTTATATAAAGATACCCCAAGCTATGGTATAATAAAGACATGGATTATTTATTTGGTAGATAGAAAAGGAGAATAAACATGATTCCTATTTTTGATTCAAAACGTCAATATGCACAAATTGGCGAAGAAGCAGAAAAAGCAGTATGCGAAGTTATGAGATCTGGATGCTACATCCTTGGTCCAAACGTTAAAGCATTAGAAAAAGAATTAGCAGAATACATCGGATGCAATTTCACAGTTGCATTGAACTCTGGTACAGATGCTCTTCACATTGCACTAAGAGCTTTAGACATCGGAGCTGGAGATGAAGTTATCACAACAGCTTTCACATTTGTAGCTACAGCAGAAGCTATCGGCATGGTTGGCGCTAAACCAGTTTTTGTTGATATTGACCCTGATACATTCAATATTGACCCTAAAAAAATTGAAGCAGCTATCACTCCAAAAACAAAAGCTATTATTCCAGTTCACTTATACGGACAACCTTGCGATATGGAATCAATTATGGCTATCGCTAAAAAACATAACTTAAGAGTTGTTGAAGATTGCTGCCAAGCTATTGGTTCATCTTTCAAAGGTCAAAAAGTTGGTACATTTGGTGACATCGGCTGCTACAGCTTCTACCCAACTAAAAACTTAGGAACAATGGGTGATGGCGGTCTTTGCACAGTTAATGATGAAAAACTTAAAGACAGATTAATCGCTTTGAGAAACCACGGTTCAATGGTACGCTATCACAATGACGAACTTGGTGTTAACAGCAGACTTGATGAAATTCAAGCAGCTATCTTGAGAGTAAAAGCTAAACACATCGACGAATGGAACACAAAAAGAAGAGAACACGCTGCATACTACAACAAATTATTTGCTGATTGCGCAGATGTTCAAACTCCAAAAGAATTGGATAATACATACTGTGTTTACCACCAATATACAGTTAAAATTCCTAACAGAGATGAAGTTCACAAAATGCTTCAAGAAAATGGAATCGGCGCTATGTTATATTACCCAATTCCTCTTCACTTCCAAAAAGTTAATGCTTGGTTAGGAATGGGAGCTGGTTCTCTTCCAATCACAGAAAAGAATACAGAAGTTGTAATTTCACTTCCAATGTTCCCAGAATTAACTCACGAAGAACAAGACAAAGTTGCTAAAACTTTGATGGAATGTATTGAAAAATCAAAATCTGCAGCTTGCTGTTAATTTTGAAACACAATATTATAAAAAGTCACCGTTCAAACTATGAGCGGTGATTTTTTTCGAGAACATTATCCTATTAAATTCAAATTATGATTTTCTTCTGTAAAATTTTGAACTAAGCCGTTTTTTATAAATGTATCATTTTGGTTAAAAGCGGAAATATTATCTGTTTGTTTTCCTTGGAATACAACTTGAAGAAGATTATACAAAGGATTTTGAGGAAGAGTATTTGCAACACCAGATTCTGGACTAGGAAGATTGTTAATCCCTTGATCCATAAATTGAGTTCGCACATCTGCGCCGAACTTGTTGCCTAATTGTACTCCGTTAATTGATGAAGACATCGACCTTTGCTCCTCTTATCCAATTACCTGCATTGAAAAACAACCATCAGCAGGATTTCCAGATTCATTATATGCTTGTAGCTTTCCAACTCCTCCTGGGTAAACATAATATTTTTTACCATTAGCTTCGAATGATTGATTAGGGTCAGTCATTGATTGTTGAAATGCGCCATTTACATTGTCATCCAAGCCTGTTGCATACCAAAAAGCTTGTAAAATATTGTTCTTAATAACACCAAAAGTAGAACTAATAATATTACGAGTTTCATCGTCAGTTGATTTTATGTTTAAGTTCGTTCTAACATAATTATCAGTTGTTGCGGTAACTCTATTATATTGAACAGTATTTCTATCTTGAGCCATTATTTAAAATCCTTTATAAATCTCTTCTCTTATATATAAAGTATATAATTCGTAAATAATTGACTTTTTTAGAGAATTTACTGTTACATAAGTTAACAATTATCTTTTCCAAGTTTTGTCAGAGATTTTCCAGCCATTACTTTTCAAATACGCCAAACACCAATAACCATTTCCATTTGTACAATTGTTTTCAATTTCTTCCTTCGTTTTATCTGAACCCGCAGGAATCAAACCTCTATCTGGTTCATAAACAAGAATATAAATATCTTTACCGATTACATTCGGCTTCTTATCACCATTAACATCAAAATAGAATTGCAGAGTATTTTGAGTAGTATTTATACCAAACATACTCTTCGATGTAGTTGGAGCAGAAGCATCTAAGTCAAAATAAGCACCCTTAGCAGTTCTAAAAGTCATAGTTCCCCAGCCAAGAGTACTATCGCCTTCTCCAACCTCAGTTTCAAATGCAGGAGTACCATGATACAATGTTTTAACAACACCCTTTTTATGCCAACAGCCAGCAGTTTGAAAACAAACCTGTTCAACCTTCATGTATGGAGCTAGAAAATTTTCAAACCATTCCTTCATAGATTGTGTATTATTAGTGCTTACTGGCATATCTTCTGCGTCATCTGCTTTAGCCATTCGCATAGCTTGAGCAACACTTGAATAATTTTCCTTTACTTGAGCTTCAATCTGAGATCTTTGGACTTTTGAAATCAAAGAGGGAATAGTAATTGCTGCAACAACTCCAATAATTCCGAGAGTAATCAATACTTCTGCTAATGTAAAACCTTTTAATCTTTTATTTAAAAATATCATCAACCCTCCAACTACTATTTTAGATTTATTTTTAATAGTTTACTATGAATAATAATATTTTATTAGTTAGATTAGAAAATGTCAAGATTATACAATTAAGGCATGAAAGACGAACTTTTATTTAAAATTGGGCAAAGTGTAAGATATATCCGAATGAAAAAGGGAATTTCACAAGAAGAACTAGCTTTTCGAGCAAATTTGAACATGAATTCTATAAGCACCCTTGAAAGAGGTCTTAATAATGTCAAAATTAAAACTCTATATGCTATTGCAGAAGCTCTAGAAGTCAAAATCGAAGATATTTTAAACTGCAAGTTTTAACCTTTTACAGCACCCCAAGCTCGAACATCCCCACGTTCGTATTTAATCAAATAGTATCCGCCCAAATCTCTTACGTATTCAATTTCGGCTTCTTGATAAATATCATCCTCTTTTGATATTGGAGGCATGCCTTGTTTTTCACGTTTTTTGTTTGTTTTTGCAACTTCTTTTTCTTGTTTTTTCTGTTGTCTTAAAGCCTTGTTATCTCGAACTTGAGAATACTGTGACATATCGACTTCAACCTTAAAAACTGGAATTAACGCAATCGGCTTTTTAGACTGCATTAAAATCAAAAAATCCCGTTCATCAGATAATGCCAATTCATAATGCCCAGGAGGAATCATATTCCCCTCACCATCAGTCAAAGTATCCACAAGTGATAATGTCGGATAAGTGGATTCACGAAGAGAATATCTATAAAAAGCTTGAGAACCCAAAATCAAACCAGCAGTAATTTGTGGTTCAGTTGGATAAACCCTCGTTTCAGAGTGCATCATAATATTTTCAACATACATGCCCTCTAGAACCAAGATTAAATCCTTTCTAACATTTTTGAAATACTATTTTTAATTTCTGCAAAACTCTTACCTAGAGCTTTATCAGAACCCATAAACACTAAAGACATATATTTTTGAGAATCACCTAACTTGCCTTCTTTTAACAAAAGACGATAACTCTCTCTCATCAGACGTTTCAAACGGTTACGCTTAACAGCCCGTTTGTGAACTTTTTTACTAACAACAAAACCAACTTTTGTTGGTGCATCACCTTTTTTCAAAATCCCCGCAAACAAAGTTACTCCACCCATACGGGAGGAGTTTTTAACTTTATATGTCGCTTTGAAAGCGGATCTTTTTTTCAAACGATATTGCTTAGGTAACATTTATAGCTTTTCTCAATCTTTATAAAATACTAGAGATTAGCAAATGCACAATTAAGCACGTTTTTTAGCTGTGATAGACAATTTGTGGCGTCCTCTAGCTCTACGTCTGTTGATAACTTCTCTACCACCAGGTGTTGACATTCTAGCTCTGAAGCCACTTACGTTTTGTCTTTTTCTTTTTGTTCCTTCTAGTGTACGTCTCATTTTTTTATTTCCTTTTACTATTTATTTGTCGTATAATTCAAATGTTACAGGAAACAAAGCAAATAGTCAACAAATAAGAAGGGAATGGTTAAATATTATGAAGAAAAATATCGGATTTATTGGCTGTGGGAAAATGGCAAGCGCTATTATAAGCGGAATTTTAACTTCTAAAGAAGGCGTAAACTACAACGTTAAAGGTTCAGAAGTAACCGAAGAAATTGCAAAACAAGCTTCTGAAAGACTTGGAATTGAAGTTTTACACGACAATAAAAAACTTGTTGAAACTTCTGACATCGTATTCATCGCAACAAAACCAAACTGCGTAGTAGATGTTTTAAATGAAATCAAAACAAGCTTGAAACCAGAAACTCTTTTAGTTTCAATTGCAGCAGGAGTTTCAACAAAAAAAATTGAAAATATTTTAGATAATACAAGAGTAATCAGAATTATGCCAAACACTCCAGCGCTTGTAAAACTAGGAATGTTTGGAGTTTGCAAGGGTTCAAAAGCAACAGATGCAGATTTAACATTAATTGAAGGACTTTTAACTTCTCTTGGTAAATGCATAACAGTAGAAGAATCTCAAATGGATATAGTTACAGCAATTTCTGGTTCAGGTCCAGCATTTTTCTACCAAGTTATTGAAGACATGGCAAGAGCTGGTGAAAAATTAGGTCTTGATTACGAAAAATCATTAACCCTAGCAACTCAAACAGCTTTAGGTTCAGCTCAAATGATTTTCAATAGAGGAGAAACACCTGTTCAAACTCTAATTGATAACGTTGCAACTAAAGGCGGTTGTACATTCGTCGGAATTTGCGAAATGAAAGAAGGACATTCAGACAAATTATTTTATGACGTAATCGATAAAACAACCCAAAAAGCTAACGCTTTAGGAAAATAAAATCAAAATGGAATAATCATAAAAACTATTCAATAAAAATAAAAACCGAGCATTTGAATAATAAAATGCTCGGTTTTTGTACAGTAGTAAAAAGGAGGAAAAATTATTTAGAATTAAAAGTGCATATCAAAACTTGGGTGTCTGCCATTTATCTTTTCATCTTCAAGCCTCATAGCAGAACCAATTGTGAAATTTTGGGCAGTAGTTTTGTTAATTTCATAGGCAACATCACCGTTAAATACTCCTTCATTTTCTTCTAAAAAGTTAAACAAAGGATCAGCTGGAGCTTTAACAATACCTTCCAAGGTTTCGCCAGCTTGTTGCAATGTTCTTTCAGGAACTTTTACATTCATCCCGAAAGGTTTAAACGGTCTATTAAACATGAAATTTGAATCAGCCATAACTTCTTGCCCTTTTTATCTTTGATACTATTCTTATCGGCAATTTCTTTAAAAAGTTTAGAAAACAGCCCTGAATATTACAGATTGTTAACAAAAGATGAGAGCATTTGTGCTAATATTTTTTATATGAAGGCATTAAAAGATTATGAAAAAGCTTTGAACAAGTGCTCAAAATGTGGGCTGTGCGAAGTTGCATGTCCACTTTTCAAACTCAATCCCAATGATTGCATAGCAAGCAAGGGTAAATTCATCATGCTCCACGGGGTTACAAAGGGGGATTTAGAATTATCACCCAAAATAAATTCTTATATTGATATGTGCCTAAAATGTGAAAAATGTAACGCTTTTTGCCCTAGCGGAATTGATGTTTGCTCAATTCTAAATACAGCAAAATATGAGTACTCAAAAAAAACTTTTATCGGTAAAGTAACGCATTTACTTCTTTCAAGACCAATATTTCGAACATTTATAAAACTTTGCGAAATTTTGTCAAAACCTTTCAGACCAAAATTTAAAAATAAAAAGAATGAAAAAACTACAACAATTGCATATTTTAAAGGCTGCGTAAATCAAATTTTACCAAACACTGACAAATATTTAGCAAAAATTTTCAAAAACTCAGATATTGAAATTATCACACCTGATTTTGATTGTTGCGGACTTCCTTTTTTATCTGAAGGAGCAATGGAAAGATTTATCCAAAGCGCTAAATACAACATTTCAAAGTTAAATTTTGACTATGACTATTTACTAGCCGATTGTGCAAGCTGTCAGAGTACGATTGCAGAATATTCAAAATACATTGAGGATACGAATTTTGATGGCAAAATCTACAACTGGGGAGATTTAATTGCACTCAAAAATTTGAAATTCAAATTTAAAAAAACAATTAGAGTAACCTTCCACAAACCTTGCCACCTTAAAAATGACAATTTTTTCAAAAGAATAATAGAACATTGCGAAAATGTTGAATACGTTGAAATGGAAGATTATGATGGATGTTGCGGATTTGCAGGAAGTTTTGGAATAAAAAATAGAAAGTTATCAAAACAATTATCGCAAATTAAAGCGAAAAATATCGCAAAAGCAAATACTGATTATGTTATAACAACTTGCCCAGCATGTATTTTAGGTTTAAAGCAAGGGTTGTTTTTAGAAAAAAACAAGACTCAAGTTGTTAGCTTGCTTGAATTTTTGTCAATGGCAGAAGAAATTTAACAAGCACCTAATATCCATATTGTTCGTGGGCATTCAAGTATTCACGAACAGAGTTCAAGGATGATTGTACAATACGGGTAACTCTTGATGGAGATAAACCAATTTGCTGTGCAATATCTTTAACTTGCATATTACGATAAAATCTATATTCAACAACTGTTCTTTCTTTTGGAGGGAGTTTAGAAATTGCAGTTCTAATCATTTTACCCATTTCAGAAATTTCAGCGTTTTCATCTGGCATTGCATGTGTATCTTTTACAAAATCAAATGGTGAATCATTATCACTAGCCGCAGCCGCAAGACTATCAATAGACAAAACAGTTTCGTAAATAGCTTCACGAACTTTTGCCTGCTTCATATCCATACCTTCAACTGCTTCTTCTTCATCGTAATCATCTTCTGCTTTATGCTTTAATGAATACCATTTGTATCTTATTCTCAATTCATTACGGATAGCCCATCTTACAGCAGTAGCAATATATGCAGCATTATATTTTTGAAGTTGTTCAGGAGTTTTATTCTTAATCATTACCTGAATTGCAATAATACCAATAGACAACAATTCTTCGTATTCAACCATGTGCGATGGAATACGTCTATGCTCTACACGTGCAACCTTTTGCACAATGTCTATATAATGCTGTAAATTTTTCTTATCTTCGTTATTTGCCATAATTTTACAAATCAATAGTACTACAATAAATTATTTTTGCGTTCGTTTATTTGATGTATTTTTATTTTTCATTTTATAAACAAACATCAAAATCTCAGCAACGGCTTTATACAATTCTGGAGGAATTGGCTGATTAATATCAACCATTTTGAACAATGCTCTAGCAACTGGAGGATTTTCAATTACTGGCACATTGTGTTCTTTTGCAATTCCAATAATTTTCTTAGCAATAAGCTCTGTACCTTTTGCAATCAGCATTGGAGAATCCATTTCTTCTGCAACATATTTTAAGGCACAAGCTACGTGGGTTGGATTTGTTACGACAAAATCTGCGGTTGGAACAGCATCCATTGCACCCTGTTGTAGCATTTGCATACGACGTTGACGAAGTTGAGCCTTTACATTCGGATCACCTTCTGAGTTTTTATATTCATCTTTAATTTCTTTAAAAGACATTTTTTGGTCTTTCAAGAACTTCCATTTTGTAACCCCATAATCAGCTGCAGCAATAATCAAAAAGGCAATACAAGCTTTGAAAATAAACTCTGTAATCAATTTTCCAAACTCAATCATAACAGCAAAATTATTATCAACAGAAGCAAGCATTAGAATTGATTCAATGTGATCTTTATAAACCATCCAACCAATATATCCAAGGATCACAACCTTTACAATATTTTTAAATAATTCAAAAAGGGTTTTTATAGACATTATGTTTTTGAAATATTTAGTCGGGTTTAATTTATCCAACTTTGGCATCAATGGCGCAATTGCAACAAGTGGACCAACTTGAACAAAATCAGCTAAAACAGCAACGAGCCATGCAATAGCTAAGATTGGACCAATAATTAGTGCTGCACCTTTTACTGCAACAAGCAAAATGTACATATAACCAATTTGCTCTGTATGCGCATTAGGAATTTGTTCATACAAAAGGGTAAATACTTGGACAATTTGATTCCAAATAAAAGGAGCAAGACCAAATATTACAGAAAACAAAATAAGCAAAGAAACAGCCGTTGAAAAATCTTTTGATTTAACAACTTGCCCTTCTTTTCTTGCCTGTTCCAGCTTTCTGGGGGTGGCATCAAATTGCTTGTCCTCATCACCCATGCAGCATTTCCTTTCTGATTGATTACATTATAACATGGAATATTTAAGGACAAATTAAAGCAATTCAAATTTTCGCTTATGCTTCTACAATTTTAACACCAGAACTTGTGCCCAAACGAGTTGCACCAGCTTCAATCATTTTGATAGCTGTTTCTTTATCTCTTATGCCGCCAGAAGCCTTAACTTTTAAGCCTGCATCTTTCACTGTATTGAACATCAATTCTACATCTTCAACTTTTGCGCCAACTCCACCTTTTACAAATCCTGTTGAAGTTTTTACAAAATCTGCTCCGCCTTTTATTGCACATTCGCAAGCATATTTAATTTCTTCTTTTGTAAGCAAGTCTGTTTCTAAGATAACTTTCAAATTGTGTCCACCACAAGCGGATTTAATCAACCTAATTTCTTCTACAATATAATCGGTTTCTCTATCTTTAACCTTTGTATCATTAATAACCATATCGATTTCATCAGCGCCATCTTTGACAGCTTGAATTGTTTCAAAAATCTTGGTTTCTGTTGTGTTAGCACCTAGAGGAAAACCAATAACTGTAACAACTTTCACATCTGTACCTTTTAGAAAATCTTTTGCCATTTTCACATAACATGGATTTATGCAAACTCCTAAAAATTTATGTTCTTTAGCTTCTGTGAAAAGTTTTACTAAATCTTCTTTTTTTGCATCTTGTTTCAATAATGTGTGTTCAATAAATTTGTTTAAATCTTTCATTTCCCTCTTCTCCTTTAATCTTTAAGTTGATTATACCACAGTGTTTATCTATTGTATAATACTTTTAAGTATGAATGTCGAAATATTGAAAAGAATAAGAATAGAACGCTACATTTTTGCTGGGTTGATGGCGGTTGTAATGATTGTGATTGCAGAATTGAGCGGAGAAAGAGAAATAATTTTCCCTGAAATATGCGCCCTTACAATTGGCGCTTGGATTTCTGAACAACAACCATGGATGTGCAACAAAAGAAAAATGTTTTTCTTAGTTTCTATTGCATCTCTTTTTGGAATGCTTGTAACTAGATATGTTCAAGCTCCATTGATTTTTCAAACCGCATTATGTTTTGCCTTCACTGGGTTTATCCTTACCTTAACTAGAACAACTTTAATTCCAATAATTTCAGCATGTATTTTGCCTGTTTATTTAGGAACAAAAAGCTGGGTTTATCCAATATCTGTAACAATTATGGCATTGATGATAATTACTGCCCAATGGATTATGGAGAAAAAACATCTCAAACCAAAAAACGAATATATTCCTTGTAATTTCGATTTAAAATACCAAGTAATCAAATGGACAAAATTACTTGTAGTTTTTTGTTTATTAGCATTAATCCCTTTTAAAAGCCACCAAATATACTTTTTAGCTCCGCCACTAATTGTTACTTTTGCAGAATTTTCAAACCCTAAAAGCCCCTTACGTAATAAACCATTTCATATTATTGGATTAATGACTTTGGCATCTGCTACGGGATGTATGTTGAGAGAAGGATTGAATTTATACTTACATTTGCCATTGAGCGTTTGTGCAACTCTTGCTTGCTGTGTTTTATTTGTAACCTTTGACAAGGTAAAAACCTTATTCCCTCCAGCAGGTGCAATACTATTAATACCAATGATTCTAAAGACTCAATATTTAACAGTATTACCGATTGAAGTTTGTATTGGAGCTACAGTTTTAATTTTCACCGCAAAACTTCTTTTTAGGGATTAATTTATAAGTTTTCATGTTATAATTCAGTTATGGCAATGTTACATAAATACTTACGTCAGTCTGCTACTTATAGAGTGTTCAAACACTTTATGATTACTTTTGCGGATTTTTTGGACACATTGGGTAAAATTGCTCAAATTGGCTACCATGTACTAATTGCCATCTTAAAAGGAAACATTGAAAAAAAAGAATTATTAACCCAATGCGATAGATTTGGAGTAAGTTCATTGCCAATTACTCTATCTATTGTTGGTATGACCTCAATCATTGTAGCTTCCCAAGTTGCACATGAAATGGTTAAGCAAGGCGGAAGTGGATTTGTCGGACTTTTGATGACTATATTAATTGTAAGAGAAGTCGGTGCAATTATGTCTGGTTTTGCAATTACTTCAATGATAGGTTCTTCTTTAGCATCAGAACTTGCAACAATGAGAGTAACTGAACAAGTTGATGCAATTGATGTTTTGGGTGTCGATTCCATAAATTACTTATTCGTTCCGAGAGTTTTGTCGGGAATTATTATGATGCCATTTGTTGTAATTTTGGCATCTGTTGTCGGAGTTTTGCTTGGAGCAGTAACCTCTGATATGTTTGCAGGTTTGACCTATAGAGCGTATTTTGATTCTGCTTGGCTCGGACTTTATATGAAAGATTTATGGGTAAGCTTACTAAAATCAGCAGTATTTGGCGGAACGATTTCCCTAATCAGTTGTACATGCGGATACTTTGCAAGTGGAGGCGCTAAAGGTGTTGGTATTGCAACAACAAAAGCCGTTGTATGGTCATTTATCGCCATCGTTGTATGGGATATGGTTTTTGCGATTTTATTTTTCTTTTAATTTGTTTGTGTAAGGATATTATTATTATGAGTATTGAAGTTCGTAATTTAGTAAAAAAATTTGATGATAAAGTTGTCATAGATGATATTTCTTTCAAAGTTGCAGATGGGGAAATTCTTGCAATTGTAGGGTTCTCTGGTTCTGGAAAGAGTACTGTTTTGAAGTTAATCTGTGGGCTAATTCCGTATGACAATGGTCAAGTCTTAACCTCAGAAGGCGATATTGCAATGGTATTCCAATATTCAGCACTTTTTGACTCCCTAAATGTGTATGACAATATCTCTTTTGCACTACACGAAAGAAAAGATTTGCGCTCAAAATATACAGAAGAAGAAATAAAAGAAATTGTTTCTCAAAAATTAGAACTTGTTGGACTTAAAGGAATTGAAAACAAATTTCCATCTGAATTATCTGGAGGGATGCAGAAACGTGTAAGTTTTGCCCGTGCAATCGTAACTAAACCAAACACAATTCTATATGATGAACCAACAGCAGGCCTTGACCCAATGTCGTCAACTTTGATTGAAGACTATATTGTTAGATTAAAAAGAGAAACAAATGCCGCATCTATCGTTGTTACTCACCAAATGTCAACAATTACAAGAACTGCGGATAGAGTTATTATGCTATATGATGGAAAAATTGTTTTTGAAGGTACTCCATCGGAATTATTGAAACAAGATAATCCATATACAAAACAATTTGTTACAGCGTCATTAGACGGACCAATGAAAATGAAAGCATAAGTTAAGATTTTAAATAGAATATAAGGATAAAAATATGAGAAAAGATTTATTTAACAGTGATGCAATGTCAATAGACACTTATATTATGGTTAAGTTGAAAGAAAAAACAGCTCAATTGAGAGAAAAACTTGAAAAGAAAAACAGAGCTCCAATTTCGCTTTCTATGGGTGCTCCAACAGCAAACCCACCTGCAATTCTGATAGATAAATTGAAAGAATTTTTAACTGAAAACAATATTCACACTTATTCTGTAACAAGAGGTGAACCTTATTATAGACAAGCTATTGCAGAAAGAATGAGGACTAGATTTGGTGTTGAACTAGATGTGAATACTGAAATAATGTCACTTTTAGGTTCAAAAGATGGACTAGCAAATCTTATCCGATTTATTATAACTCCACAAACAGAAGAAAAAGACAAAGATATTATTCTTGTTCCAGACCCTGGATACGCTTCTTATTCTCAGATGATTAAGATTTCTGGCGGTTTCGCTTATTCTATGCCACTTACTGCCGAAAATAATTATCAACCAAATATCAAAGAAGTTTTTGAAAACTTGAAAAATGAAGGTTATGACGAAAACAAAGTAAAAGCAATTGTCATCAACTACCCTAACAACCCATTAGGAGTGAGTGCAACAAGAGATTACGTAAAATCTTTAGTTGATTTTTGTAAAAAACACGATATTTTGTTAATTTCTGATGCTGCATATTGTGATGTTTATTTTGATGAAAAAGAAAAACCTTTCAGCATTTTAGAATTTGAAGGAGCAAAAGATATTGCAGTTGAATTTTTCAGCTTGTCAAAACCTTATGCAATCACAGGTTGGAGATTGGGTTGGTTATGCGGAAATAGTGAAGTTGTAACTAGACTTGCTAAAGCTAAATCAACTATTGATAACGGAATTTTCAAAGCTCTTCAAAAAGCTTGTGCTTACGTTATGAACTCTCCAGAAGGGGATGATTACATTGCTTGTGCTAATAATGCCTACAAACGCAAACAAGCTATTATGGTAAAGGGATTGAGAGAACTAGGTTGGGAAATCAATGATGAAAAACTTCCACATACAACATTCTATCTATGGTTACCAATCCCAAGAAAATACGATTCAGCATACAAATTCTGCGAAGATATGCTAGAAAAATCAGGAGTTGTAATTGTTCCAGGAGATGCTTTTGGAAAGTACGGTGCTGGATTTTTCAGAATTTCTTTCGTATGCAGCGATGAAAAATTGCAAGAAGTTGTTGACAGAATAAAAGCTGACGGATTCAAATACTAATTTTAAAAATTAATATAGTTTTGCAAAGGAGAATTGTGTTATGAAAATTGCGAACGATTTGACTGACTTGATTGGCGGAACTCCGCTTGTAAGATTAAATAAACTAAACTCTGGCGAGGCAGAAATTGCTGTGAAATTAGAATATTTTAACCCTGCAAATTCTGTAAAAGATAGAGCTGCATTAAAAATGATTGTAGATGCTGAAAAAGCTGGAAAAATCAATAAAGACACAATTATAATTGAACCAACAAGCGGGAATACAGGTATTGGACTGGCGATGATTTGCGCCATTCGTGGTTATAAAATCATTTTAACAATGCCAGAATCTATGAGTATGGAACGCAGAATGTTATTGAAAGCATATGGAGCAGAACTTGTTCTAACAGAAGCAAAACTTGGAATGAAAGGAGCCGTAGAAAAAGCTCTTGAATTAAAAAATAAATATCAAAACTCATTTATTCCATCACAATTTGATAACAAATCTAACCCTCAAGCCCACTATGAAACAACAGCAGAAGAAATTTGGAACGATACAGATGGAAAAGTTGATATTGTTGTTGCGGGTGTTGGAACAGGAGGAACGATTTCTGGAACTGCTAAAAAATTAAAAGAGCACAATCCACAAATTAAAGCCATTGCGGTTGAACCGTATGTATCACAAGTTTTGGCTGGAGGACAAGCTGGACCACACAAAATTCAAGGTATTGGCGCAAATTTTGTCCCAGAAAACTTTGATAGAAGCGTTGTAGATGAAATAATTCCTGTCAAAAACGAAGATGCGATAGAAACAGCAAGAAATCTTTCTAAAAAAGAAGGAATATTAGCAGGATTTTCAGGGGGCGCAAATATTTGGGCTGCAATTGAACTATCTAAAAGACCAGAAAATAAAGGGAAATTAATCGTTGCAATCCTTCCAGATTGTGGAGAAAGATACTTAAGTAGCGAACTATATTCCGCATAAGGGGATTTAGAGGAAGAAACAATGGAAGAAAACATCTTTTTTAGCAATAAAACACAAACAATTGGAAAAATAAATGCATTGCTGGCTGGTACTGCAATTGTTACCCTTTTGTGTTTCTGGATAATTGATTTTATATACTATCTATCATTCCATTCTCACGGGATTGGAATGGCTGGGCTATTCTTGGTTATTCCTTTTTTGCTTTTTGTTTCACTCCCAGCATTTTTAGGTTTTATAGCATCATTTGTTGCTTGGGTTATTTTTATAGTTAAACTTACTAAAAAATTTATCCATTCAAAACATAATCCAACCTTAAGAGAACTTATATTTTCTATAGGTGGAAGTATTTTGACAATTATAGCAATTCTGTATCTATTCACGCATACTTCAACATTTATTGTTCTTATATGTGCAACATTATTTCTTTTTCTCGTTTCGAGTTTATTTTATAAAAAAGAACTCTCAAAAAGCAAATTTATATTAGCAGGTTTTGCATATTGTTTTCCTGCTATCATAATCATTGCTTCAATTATCTGGGGCTATTTGTTTGATTTAACAAAATAAACGTACAAGTAAAAGCTTTTATTCCCTCGCCCAATGGGAGAGGGATAAAAGTTGGATGTTCAGCTAGTATCCCTTAGAGGAGATAATTTTACGCTCAGTATCTCAATCTATATAAAGTTGTCACCCTAAACGATGGAATGACTATTGAATTCTTCTCTCTCCAAGGGTAGAGAGAGAAATTGTCTTTGAGCTTACAGCGAAAAGTTACAATTTCGAGAGAGGGTTCTTCATTTTATTCAATCAACCCCTCTCCCTAACCCTCCACCCTTGGGGAGGGAATGATGTTCGACATTTCCCAAAGTTGCTTAGTTTTTCTGTCGGCTTAGTAAAGCCGACCTACAATTTCTATCTCTCAAAATCCGTCATTCTGAGGAAATTCCAATTTTGGTCGCAAAATCATTGACAAATTCACCCGAAGAATCTCAAACTTAACGCACTTGTTATAGATTCTTCGCTTCACTCAATATAACGAATTAATTACATAAAGAACTCAGTGCCTTAGTGCCTTAAAGCCTTCCGTAACGAGCTTATAGACTTATCCACTTATTGCCTTATAGACTTTCCTCTACTCATATCTCAAAGCATCGATTGGATTGAGCAAAGAAGCCTTGTAGGCGGGATAATAGCCAAAACCAACACCAATCGCAGCAGAAAATCCAAGTGACAACAAGATGGATTGCAGAGTTATTGCTATATTCATGCCAGCAAATTTGTGCATCAAAAATGCCCCTAAAATTCCTATAACAACACCTGTCAAACCTCCAGCCATAGACAAAATAAATGACTCAATCAAAAATTGTATTCTTATATCAGAAGCTTTTGCCCCAATCGCCATACGGATACCTATTTCTTTTGTTCTTTCAGTTACAGAAACAAGCATGATATTCATAATCCCAATACCACCAACAATCAACGATACTCCAGCAATTGCACCTAACAATAGTGACATCGTTTTTGTCGTTGATTTGATTGTTTCTTGCATTTCAGCTAAATTTCTTATTTCAAAATCGTTATCTTGGTTTTTCCCAATATGGTGACGATGCTGAAGAATTTCAGTAATATCTTCTTGGGTTAGACTCAAAACTTCATCATTTTGAGCTTTCACAGCAATCATACTTACTGTCCCTGGGAAATCAGTACCAAAAACTTTTCTTTGAGCCGTTGTAATAGGAATAAAAACTAAATCATCTTGGTCTTGTCCCATACCACTAGAACCCTTTGTTTTCAATAGTCCAATAACTTTGAATGGAACATTGCCAATTCTTATAGTTTTACCTATAGGGTCAACATCTCCAAACAGTTCAGTTGAAACAGTTTGACCAATAATAGCAACTTTTGTACTGTTTTTATTATCTTCTGGCAAAAATCCTCTACCATCTTCAATCTCGTAATTTCTAATTAAAAAATATGGTTGAGTTGTACCTCCAACAGTTGTTGACCAGTTTTGGTTTCCATAAGTAAGTTGTTTTGATTCCGCAGAATAAGGGGCAAGAGCCAAAACTCCACGAGCTTTTGATTCAATAACCTCTGCATCTTTCATTGTCAAAGTCGGGCGAGTACCCATCCCCATTCTAACCCCGCCAGATTTCGCAGAGGCAGAACGCACCATCAAAAGATTACTACCCATAGATTCCATATCTTTTGCAATCTTTTTACTTGCCCCAGCCCCAACAGCAAGCATAATAATTACGGCACTAACACCAATAATTATCCCTAAACTGGTAAGGATAGAGCGCATTTTATTTATTTTTAATGACACTGTTGCCATTTTTAATATTGATTTAAAATCTAGCATAATTACATTTGTCCCTTAAATTAAGTTTCTCTTGTTCTATGGGATAACCAAACATCTTTTGGTTCATCAAGAACAATATTTCCATCTTTAAATTTTACAACTCGTTTTGTGTATTCCGCAATATCAGGTTCGTGGGTAACAAGAACAATTGTTTTTCCCATTTCCTCATTCAAACGAACAAAAAACTCCATAACTTCAATACTCGTTTTAGTATCCAAGTTTCCTGTTGGTTCATCCGCTAAAATCAAAGGCGCATCATTCACAATTGCACGGGCAATCGCCACACGTTGCTGTTGCCCACCAGACATTTGATTTGGCATGTGGTCTTCTCTATTTTTAAGTCCAACAATTTCCAATGCCCACTCGGCACGCTTAATTCTTTCTTCTTCTGGAATCCCTTTATAAATCATCGGAAGCATAACATTATCTATTGCAGAAGTTCTAGAAATAAGGTTAAATCCTTGGAAAACAAACCCCATTTTTTCACAGCGAACCATTGCTAATCTATCAGAATCCAGATGAAGCATATCTTCACCATCAAGATAATATGAACCAGAATTAGGTTTATCTAGAGTTCCCAACATATTCATAAACGTTGACTTTCCAGAACCAGATGTCCCCATAATCGCAACAAATTCTCCTTTTTTGACACTCAAAGATACATCATTCAATGCGTTGAATGAATCTTCTCCTGTTTGATAAGTTTTTATTGCATGTTTTACTTCTATCAAATCCATATTTATAACCCTGTCTTTTCGTCAAATTTAAAATAATCTATCATAGTTTGAATTGATTTTATTTGTCTGCAACATTGTTCAATATCATCATTAACAGAAGAAGTTAAAGAATTGAACAAACTTACAATTTCAAACAAATCTTCATTGGTAGAAATTGCAAAAATAGCTTTGTTAGCAAAAAATGAGCAATCCATATCAGTTGCGCTAAACTCTACTTTAAAATTTTTCAATTTTTCCATAAATATTGGATTTAACAAATATCTCGCTTCAATCTGATTATCGCTAAACACCGTAAACATCCTGTCAAAATCAACATCTTCTAGTTTAACTAATTCTATTCCAGATTTATGAACTTGTTTAGGTTGAAATGTAAGAATAGTATTGGCTGCAAACTTTTTCTTTAATTCAAATGAAATTATAACACCATGAAAAATTACAATATCTGGCATTCTATCATCTGCAGACTCACGTTTTAAAGCACATTCAGAAATATTATATTTTACACCAGAAATTTCCCCCATGAAGTTATCATCAATAGAAATACTGTCGTAGTATGGAAACAATCCACTCTGTTTTATATTATCTTTTAATTCTCCCTTTGTGATACCTTCTTTTAGATTGAAAGTATTCATAATAAAATTGAAATAATATGCTTTCATTATTTTTTTATAAATCTTATCAATCACGTTTTTTATATATTCATAACCCATTGTTATCAAATACAATGTAATCATCGCAATAATTAATATTACAACCAAAGAGTTGCAATCCACCATAAATGCAAAACCAATAATTGACACAGTAATAATAAATATAATTTCAGTAATCCAAAAGATTAACAGATATTTTTTTCGTTCCGCCTCATAATATTCTATTGCATTAACACCATCATCAATATCATCATATATTGATAACAAGCTTTTATCTAATATAGTATTTTCAGTATTGCAAGCCTTTTTCATAGTTATAACCCAGCCTTTTCATTTAACTTAAAGTGCTTTATCATATTTTGAATTGATTTTATTTGGTTATATGTCGTTTCGGCTTCTTTTGAATTATTCATTGAATGATACATACTTCCAAACTCAAACAAATCAACGTCAGTAGAAATCGCAAACATTATTTTATCTTTAAAGAATGAACACTTTAAATTTTTTGTCCCGAATTCAGTTTCCAAATTCTTCAACCGTTCCATAAATGATGGTGTAATTAAATATCTTGCTTCAACTTGATTTGTTGAAAGAACATCAAAGCGTTTATCAAATTCCCAATCTTCTAATTTTACCTTTTGCATTTTATTCTTCTTAGAAAATACAATTGCAATTATCAATAAAATAATCGGAATTGCACAAGGAACAATAAAATTTAAAAATGAAGAAGAGAAAACTCCTAAAGAGAAAAAACCTGAAGATAAAGCTCCAAAGGTGAAGGAGGAGAAAATCAAAACATTAATTAAAACAAATGCAATAAGCAATAATACCACTAAAATTATTTTATTTGATGTTAAGAAG